>UPZS01000015.1 GCA_900538905.1 uncultured Sutterella sp. | reverse complement strand
GTCTGACTTATATTAAAAAGAAGCCCATATCTTCAGACTCAAGGCACCATCTCCTGCACCTCATCCTTCTTGATAGGTTTCACGAGATCTTCTCGCTTCACGCCGAGGTACATAGCAATCGCAGCTGCCACAAACACCGACGAGTAAACGCCGAGAAGAATGCCGATCGTCAGCGCCAGTGCGAAATAGTGCAACGCCGGACCACCAAAGAAGAACATCGCAAGCGTCATCGCAAGCGTCGAACCGTGCGTGATCACCGTACGCGAAATCGTGGCCGTAATAGCCGAGTTGATCACCTCAACCGTTTCCGTGCGGCGCATCTTGCGGAAGTGTTCACGCACACGGTCGAAAATAATCACGGATTCGTTAACAGAGTAACCCAACACGGCCAACACAGCCGCCAGAACCGGAAGCGAAAATTCCCAGTTCATCACGGCAAAGATACCGACCACGATCACGATGTCGTGCAAGTTGGCGATGATGGCGGCAATAGCGAACTTCCATTCGAATCGCATCGACAGGTAAATGATGATGCCGGCCACAACGAGCAACAAAGCCGTCAAACCGTCGGTCGCAAGTTCTTCACCGACCTGCGGACCCACGAACTCGTTGTTGAGCATCTTGACGCCGGGAGCGGTTTCCTGAAGCGCCTTCAAAAGTTCCCCGGCCATCTGACCGGACGTTTCACCCTCCTTCATCGGAAGACGAATCATGATGTCACGAGCCGTACCGTAGTTCTGCACGGCTGCTTCAACACCGAGTTTGCTTTGGATCTGTTCGCGGATCTGTTCCGTCTGAACAGCTTCCGGATACTGCACCACAACCTGGGTGCCGCCCGTAAACTCAATGGACAGAGCCAGACCGTGATAGAAGATCCAGAACACGGCAACAATAAATGAAAGCAAAGAGATCGCGTTCAGAATATGCGAGTAGTGCATGAACGGGATCGTCTTGTGAATTCGGAAAAACTCCATGATTTTCCTCTCTTAATTCTTTACTTCGACTGCGTCTGCGCCGTATCCGGGCGCCAGACCTGACCGATATGCACTCGCGTCAACTTCTTCTGGCGACCGTAGATGAAGTTCACCATGCTGCGCGAGACAATCACGGAGGTAAAGAGCGACGTCATAATGCCCAAGCAGTGCACCACAGCAAAGCCTCGCACCGGACCGGAACCGAAGATCAGCAAGGCAATACCGGCAATCAAACTGGTGACGTTGGAGTCGACAATCGTCGCAAATGCCATGCCATAGCCTTCACTGATGGCCAGCTGCGGCGTTCGCCCTATTCGAAGTTCTTCACGAATACGTTCGTTAATCAGCACGTTCGAGTCAACGGCCATACCCAGCGTCAGTGCAATAGCGGCAATACCGGGAAGCGTCAACGTCGCCTGCAGCATGGAGAGCAATGCCACCAGACACATCACGTTGCACATCAGGCTGATGGCCGTCACGATACCGAAGACCTGGTAGTAAAGGATCATGAAGACCGCAACGAAACCGAAGCCGTAAAGCGTCGAGCGGAAACCGGCAGCAATGTTGTCGGCACCCAAGGACGGACCGATCAGTCGTTCTTCGACGATTTCCATCGGAGCAGCCAAAGAACCGGCACGCAGGAGCAATGCGGTGTCCGTCGCTTCAATCGTCGTCATACGACCGGAAATCTGCACGCGGCCGCCGGCGATTTCCTGACGAATGACAGGAGCCGTCACCACTTCACCCTTACCCTTTTCAAAGAGAATAATGGCCATGCGCTTGCCGACATTGTCACGGGTCACATCGCGGAAGATGCGGGCACCCTTGTTGTCAAGCGTCAGGTTCACCGTGGGTTCCTGCGTCTGAGAATCGAAACCAGGCTGCGCGTCGTTCAAGTTTTCACCGGTAAGCACCACACGACGCTTCACAAGAATCGGGCGGCCTTCACGGTCAAAATATTTTTCATCGCCGAAGGGGACATTCCCCTGAGCCATCTGCGTCAACGCTTCGGGCGAATCGTCGACCATGCGCACTTCCAGAGTTGCGGTACGGCCCAAAATGTCCTTAGCCTTGGCCGTATCCTGAACACCGGGCAACTGCACCACGATACGGTCAGCACCCTGTTGCGCAATCACGGGTTCAGCCACACCCAATTCGTTAATACGGTTATGCAGCGTGGAGATGTTCTGCTTTAAGGCATATTCCTGAACGTTTTGGATAGCCTTCTGCGAAAGCTCCGCCGAGAGGATGAACTTGCCGGCACGATTACCTTCCGTCACAACCAGATCAGGCTGCGTGGAACGCAGAAGGTCATTGGCGCGAGCGCGCTCTTGTTCGTCGTTAAAGGCAATCACAACGGTGTTGCCCTGTCGAGAGATACCGGCATGGCGAATACGCTTGTCACGGAACTGGGTACGCAGATCGGCTGCCGTTGATTCGGCGCGCTTTTCAATGGCCGAATGCATATCGACCTGCAGCAAGAAGTGCACACCACCGCGAAGGTCAAGACCGAGATACATCGGCAGAGCATTGATCTTCAACAGCCACTCGGGAGTGTTGGGAACCAAGTTGGGAGCGACGATGTAGGAAGGATCCGTGCGATCGGGGTTAAGCGCGCGTTCGAGCACTTCGCGGGCCTGAAGCTGCTTTTCAGCTTCCGTCGGATCAAAGCGCACTCGAACGGTGTTCTGCTGAGCACCCCGTTCGAAGAAAACGCCGTTAGGCTTTAACTGCGCGTCTGCAAGCGCCTTTTCCACACGTGCAAGCACCGTCTCGTCGATCTTCACCGTCGACTTGCCGGAACTCACCTGCACTGCAGGCGATTCACCGTAAAAATTCGGCAAGGTGTACAGCGCCGCAATGAGCAGAACCACTCCGATGACGATGTACTTCCAAAGAGCGTATCGATTCATACTAAAAACTCCGGGCCATTCCGTGATCCTTTCTTTCGATTGTCCTCAAGATCAGTCACAATTGCCTTTCGTTGCGAAAATCAAATCGGCAAAAGGGATTTCCCTCTTAGCCTACAAAACTCTCCCGCGGAGAGTTTTGTTTCGGCAAAAAACGAGGTGATTGTGCAAACACTTCCGTTTTTTGCGCAACAACCGCAACAGGTCATTGACCAATTGCGGTGCATTAACTAAACGGCAAAGCGGGCGTCAGCCATATCCTTTTTTGTCGGATACGGCCCGCCCGCTGCATAAAAGCCGCTTTTACTTGTCGATCGACTTGAGCGTGCCGCGGGGCAAAACCGTCTGCACGGCGCCGCGCTGCATCGTGATCGTCACAGGATTGCCTTCAACGCGGCTGATTTCGATCACGACATACTGTTCGCTCACTTCGGCGATACGGCCGGCCAAGCCGCCGATCGTCACGATTTCATCGCCCTTGGTGAGCGCTTCGCACATCTTCTGATGTTCCTTCTGGCGCTTTTGCTGCGGACGGATCAGGAAGAACCAGAACACAACAAAAATCAGAATGATCGGAATGATCTGCATCAGCAAACCGCCGGTACCACCGGCAGCGGCCGCACCTGCGGTCTGAGCCATTGCGTCAGAAATGAAAAACACTTCTTACCTCTTAGATGTTTTCTCGTTAAAAAATCATGTCGTGCAACGCCTTGCGGCATGCACTGCAAAGCCTACGGATTATACGGAAAATCCTTGCTGTGCCACGAAAAAATGCATTAGAGATTTACCATTGTCAGGTGTCGTTTGCAATTTCTCAATTGTCCTATGACAAGCTCTCGGACTACTCTCTTCTTTCCCGTTTAAGTCGTTGAGCCCGTTTCGCCTGATGCTTTGCATGATCACATAGCACCTGCCGAATGACGCCGTAGTATTCTGGCCATCTCCCTGATGCTTCCATAGTAGTCAGCAATTGCCGGCATCTCCCAGGACTTGGCTTTTCATCTAAGAGTCTCCGCTTCCAGTTATGCATAACTTTATTTCGATTAGCGCAAAGCAACTCATGGTTCAGATTTAGCACCTCAATTGTGCGTTTGGCCAGCTCTGAATTTCCAATGATTTGACCGTCACTTGCGTACCGAAATTCTTTGTCAACCTCGTGATTGTGCGGATTTAGAATATTTTCTTCTGCGCGTTTAATTTTAGCTCCGTACGGGATCTCATCGCTTCCACCAGGATAGCAAGCTAACATATTGCCGTAGATTACTTCATCATCGTGATGTTTGGATCTTGCTTTGAAATGTTCGATGTGCGAGGTTTCTGCCGCAATACGCCGCATAGTATAAGCACAGAGATACCGCTGATCCCTAAGCAACGCTGCTTTTACCGCCCGATGCACATTTCCTGGCAGGGATTGGTAGCTTTGGTTCACACATTTTTTATTTTCCCTCCGCCAATCAATCAATTCAATCGGCTCTTCCTGTCTGGCAATCCACAACATCAGACATCCTGCCCCATTCTGGCCCACTCCAACTGCATTTCTAAGTCTCGCGTGTCCTGACTGGTCCCATTGAGTAAAGCCTCAAGTGAGGCAATACCCGCACGAGCCTCATTGAGCTTGCCCGCGTCAATCAGATTCTGAATTTGCTTTACTTGCTCTCTAACTTCTTTGTTCTGGCCCACGGTTTGGAAAAGTTGCAGATTGATTTCGTCGTTGTTGAGTCCGTACGACTGCGAAGGTTGCCGAACTTCATCCTCGTTCAGAATGAAGAGCGAAGAAGGCTTCACCTCCCCGACAACAAAGGGCGAATGGGTAGAAACAATAAACTGAATCTTCGGAAACGCCTTATTCAATCCCGGAACAATCTTCTGCTGCCATGAAGGATGCAGATGAGCATCAATCTCGTCAATCAAAACCACACCGTCGGTCTCAAGAGCAGCCTTATCACCCAAATGCGGATTTAGCAGAGCTACCCTGCGCACGATATCGGCAAAAAGTAGGATGATGCCACGCTCCCCGTCACTTAAATCTTCAAATGCCTTGAACCGATCACCCCGCCACAACGTTAGTACGGACTTCGACTTCCAATCATAATAAATAGATTGAAACTCCTCGAATGCAGTCCCAAGTGCTTGATTCAATATTGACAAATCGTCCCCTGAAACTGCTTCAAATGCCGTTTGCGACTCAATCGCAAGTTGCATCCGTTCGGTTGTCTTTGTCACTATCCACGAAAGCGTCTTCGCACATTCATCTGAAATTGAAGCCTTGTTCCAGTTTTTATAAGCCTGTATACGTTCCTCTGGTCGCAAATTAGCCCTTAAGTCAATGGAGTGAGCGCTAACCACAAAACGACCAGCCTCATAAAACGCAAATACGGGCAAAGTCCAACCTATTTCACTTTTCTGTCTGTAGCTACCTTGGGGTGTACCGTGGGAGCCACTCCAGTCATTCTCATCCTTGTATCCGAGGTCTGCCCAAATGGTCGTATCACCATCCTTAATCAAAAGCATAATGTCAACAGGATAAACGGACTCAAGCCGCACGCGGTAATTTATTCTCTCCCCGCGCTTGTGAACGAGTTCATTCCCCTTAGGAAGGGTAAGAATCAGACGATGCTGGTGAGCCAAAAATGGATTTAACGCGTATGTGATTGCTTGTAAAACTGACGTTTTACCTGTCCCGTTAATCCCAATAAACACATTGATCTTTTCATCAAGGTGCAGTTCCAGTGATTCAAATCTCTTGAAGTTCGTCAGCTTTACGGTATCGATATACATCTTTGCACCACCCTGTTTGAGTGTCTGTCCGAGCTTTACTCGCGTTGTTCGGCATCAGTTGCCCTCAACGGCGTTTAGTGCCTGAAGGTAGGCGTCAAGTCCTTCATCATCGTTTTTCGGCCTGCTGTAGGCTTCCTTAAAGATACGCATGCAATCGGACGGTCTAACTACGGAGATTGTGCTACCGGGATATTTCTCCTTGAAATACGCTTCATGCCGTGATACTTGAACTTTGGGAGATAGCTTGCATTCAAAAGCTTCTATCGCCCCGTCGAGCACTTCCAGAAAGTCAATTTCTTTGGGATATGCGCCGGTCGTTCGCCAAAAATACATTGACTTGAAATCCCTAACCGTATCGTGAAGCTTGCTTCGCTCCATAAAGAAGAAGTTTTCCCAAAGCGCTCCCGAATCCGCTCGTGAGGACACCGGCGAAAAATCATGAATCAGGGCATTTCGAACACCGTTATCGAAGAGGTAGATTTTCTTTCCTTTCTTCAATTCATTGGCAAGATTTCTTGAGTAGGAAGGACAGATGCGGATAATGGAGCACTCCTCAAGCTTGAGAATGTAGTCTTCCAAAGTGTTCCTGCTGACTCCGATTTCCTGAGCCAGACCTTCATAGGAAATTTCCGAGCCCATGTAATGAGCCAACCGGACCAAAATTTTGGATACAAGCCGAGGATTTTTCTCCGGATAGAGATCATAGAAGTCCTTCAGCAGATGCCCGGAGCAATAGTCTTCAAGAAAGTCACGCGCCTCCTGAGGTTTCAAAGCAGAGACAGGCATCAAGCCGTAGATGAGAAACCTCTCAACAAAGGAATTAACCATACCCCAGCCGAATTTACCGGCCATTTCATACAGCGAAAAAGGCCACATCTGCCTCGACGCCACACGACCCACTGCAGTCTCCTTGACTGCCTGCAGATGAATTGCCGATGAGCTCGTAAGAAAGATGCGGCATGGATTGGCAAGCCGTTCGTTTGTATCCACAAGGATCTTGATGATCGTTCCGATGTCGGGAATCTTATGCGCTTCGTCAATCACCAGATACGGCGCCGCCGTCAGTGCATTGACAACATCACCTTGTGTTCGAAAACTAAGCGCCTCGATAGTTCCCAGATACTCTCCGACATACCAACTCGTTTGTTGTCCATGGGTGATCTGCTCGAGAAGCGTTGTTTTGCCTATGCGTCGAGGTCCAAAGATAGCAACAGCCTTCGGTGGCGTTGACGCCGCAACCATATCTTGTATGGCTCGATCGACTAACGCTTCATCTATCGGTTTGGAATATGGAGTCTGCATGGTTGACCGTAAAAATTCTTCAATGGATTGAAGAATTTTATATTAAAAACCTTCAATGAACTGAAGACTTTTTTAGTCACTCAAGGCACCAGCGCCGGTGCATCCAGTCCCGTCTTTTCATCCAACCCGAAGAGAATGTTCATCGCCTGCACAGACTGCCCTGCAGCACCTTTGACTAGATTGTCTTCCACCGCCAGCACGATAATCAGATCACTATTCCCCGGTCGATGAACCGCCAAGCGCAGGAAATTGGAGCCACGCACGCTTCGCGTTTCAGGCGTGGATCCAGCCGGCATCACATCCACAAAATACTCGTCGGCAAAGCGATCTTCATAAAGTTTTTGAAGGTCAATCTCGGTCGACGCGTCCTTCAAGCGAATATAGATCGTCGAATGAATCCCTCGAATGGTCGGCAACAGGTGCGGCACAAACGTGAGCTTCAGATCGTCCGTACCGGCTAGGATCTTCAGCTGCTGTTCGATCTCGGGCGTATGACGATGCCCTTTGAGACCATAAGCATGGAAGTTGTCCGACATTTCGGCGGTGATGATCGACACGTCAGCCTTCTTGCCGGAGCCGGAAATTCCTGACTTGCTGTCGGCAATGATGGTCTTCAAATCAAACGTACCCGGATGCACCTTTTCGTACTCCATCAGGGGCAACAAGCCCAATTCGATGGACGTCGGATAGCAGCCCGCCATGCCGAGAATTCGAGCGTTCTTCATCTTCTCGCGCATGGTCTCGGGTTGACCATAGACCGATTCCTCCAACAGATCCGGACAAGCGTGATCAAGCTTGTACCAGGTCTTGAACTCACCCGTATCGCGCAAACGGAAGTCGGCCGCCAGATCAATGATTTTGACGCCGGCAACGGTCAACTCGCGCGCCATGCTCATGGCCACTCCGTGCGGCGTTGCAAAAAACACCACGTCGCAAGCTGTGAGTTCGGCTTCTTCGGGTGTCGTAAAGACCAGATCATCCATAAAACCCCGAAGCGACGGATACATGGCCGTCACCTTGGTTCCCGCATCCTTGCGCGACGTGATGGCGCAAACCTTAACTTTTGGATGGCGGCTCAGCAAACGCAACAGCTCCACCCCTGTGTAGCCTGTTCCTCCCACAATACCGGCCTTGATGTTCTTTTCTTGCATGTCGAAAGCTCCCCGAAGACTCTTTTGTTGTGATGTCTTTGGCAAAAAGAAACCCTTCCGGCAACGAGCATAAAAAAACCGCCGCCCGGGAAAGGGAGACGGTTTTTTCGCTTCTTGCCCCGGTCTTCTTCGCAAAACAAAGTTTGCAAAAGTATACCGAGGCAAAACGCTTGCGAACGAACGATTAGCGCTTGCTGAACTGCTTGGCGCGGCGGGCCTTGCGCAGACCAACCTTCTTACGTTCGACTTCGCGGGCGTCGCGGGTCACGAGGCCGGCAGCCGACAGAACGGGCTTGAGACCAGCGTCGTAGTCGATCAGAGCGCGGGTGATGCCGTGGCGCACAGCACCAGCCTGGCCGGATTCGCCGCCGCCGGTCACGTTCACCATGATGTCGAACGTTTCGACATTTTCGGTGAGCTGCAGGGGCTGCATAACGATCATGCGGCCGGTTTCGCGCTTGAAGAATTCGTTGAGATCACGGCCGTTGATCACGATCTTGCCCGTGCCGCGCTTGATGAAGACGCGAGCCACAGAGCTCTTGCGACGGCCGGTGCCGTAGTTGTAGTTACCGATCATCTTTTTTCCACCTTAAATGTCAAGAACCTTGGGCTGCTGTGCGGTGTGCGGGTGTTCGGCGCCGGCGTAGATCTTGAGCTTCTTGATCATGGCGTAGCCGAGACGGCCCTTCGGGAGCATACCCTTGACCGCGATTTCGAGAGCACGGCCGGGGTGCTTGGCCTGCATTTCCTTGAAGGTGGTTTCGTAGATACCGCCCGGGTAGCCGGTGTGACGGTAGTACGTCTTCTTACCGGCCTTTTCAGCAGACAGCTTGAGCTTGTCAGCGTTGATCACGACGATGTAGTCGCCCGTATCGACATGCGGCGTGTATTCGGGCTTGTGCTTGCCGCGCAAGCGGAGTGCGATTTCGGCAGCAAGGCGGCCAAGCACCTTGTCGCTGCCATCGACCACGTACCAGTCGCGCTGTACTTCGAGCGGCTTGGCAGAGAAGGTCTTCATTGTTGTCACCTGATTCACAAAAGGACGCAGCAGATGAGTTTCGAACCGCCTCGCACAGGGTGGCGCCTGCACTTTGCACAGGTTGGAGCTGTTAAACGGCCTGCTCGCGTCAATAAACAAAAACGAGGCAAAAACCACCGAAGCGCACTGCGTTCTAACTTCGCCGTGCACCGAATTCAGTGCCTTTTACCGGGAATTTCTTGTTGATTTTCTTTTTGCCGCTTGTCGCCATCAGTCCAGTGGAAAACGGGGAAACTGAAAGCACGGTGAAAATCAGACGCGCAATAATACACGATCAAGAAAAGAATTGCCAATGTCCGAACACCGGCAACCGCCTTGTTTTTATTACGCTTTTGTTGACAGGCATCGGCCGGCAGAACACGCGATCCGCCCGCCTTTGCCAAAACTCACTCTTCGACCGGCTTAATGTGCGTGGCCTGCTTGCCCTTGGGGCCTTCGACAACTTCAAAGGTCACCTTTTGACCTTCCTTGAGGCTCTTGAACCCTTTCATCTCGATGGCGGAAAAATGAGCAAAAAGCTCTTCGCCGCCCTCATCGGGCGTAATGAAACCAAAGCCCTTGACGTCGTTAAACCACTTGACCACTCCCTGTGCCATATCTTTCCTCTTTTTATATGTTGGTTTGATTTCGTAAGAGTCTTCGCGTCCGTTGGCGGTTTTAGGCGTCTGCAGCGACGCAAACTCTCTTTTTCAATGTTCAACATTACGCCATCTTGCGGCTTTCACGCGCATGGCGGACTTGTCTTTTTGCATCGTGTGCTTTGTCGGACACACAATCGGCAACAACACTACTTCGCAAGAGCGCAAATATACGATATATTACCTAGGGCGTTTTTCCTTTCCTTCATTGTTCATCATGTCGCGTTTTTTTCTCGGTCTGACATTCTCGTTCATCAGCTGTGCGCTTGCAGCACAGACATTTGATGAAACCGTGGCCGTTAAGATCGGCAACAAAATCGTCGAACTCGAAGTCGCGCGCACCTCAGTTGAGCACCGCACCGGTCTGATGAACCGCTCCTATCTTCCGGCCGATCACGGCATGCTCTTTGTTTTTGCCGCACCGCGTCCCACCGCCATGTGGATGAAAAACACCCTGATTGATCTGGATGCAGCCTTTATCGATGCATGCGGTCGCATCACGCAGATCGTCTCGATGCAAAAAGGCTCCCTTGAACTGCACCATTCCCGTGTTGCCGCCTCCCGCGTCATCGAAATGAACGCCGGCTGGTTTGCCCGCAACAACGTCAAGGCAGGCACCCTGATCCCGGCACTCGCGGACAATCGCTACTGCAAACACACAAACGCCGATACCGCCGCCCAATAAGCACCCCTTGTGCTTTTATCGTTCGTTTTGACAACAAAAGAAGCAGAACGAACCGAATCGAACTGCCTCTCTTTGTTCCGTTATTGCTGGAAACGACGACGCGCACCAAACACGAGATGCGCGTCCGAATTGTCTATGCGTTTTTAGGCGCCGCAACCGCAGGACCCGCAGCAGCAGCCTTCTTCACCGCGGCAGTCGCAGTCGCACGGCTCACCGTTGAAGCGACGCTGCACGAAGTCCCAATTGACGAGCTTGTCAAAGAAGGCCTGGATGTATCCGGCGCGAGCATTGCGGTAATCGATGTAGTAGGCGTGTTCCCAAACGTCGATGACCATCAAGGGCTTCAAATGTTCCGTCAGAGGCGTGCCGGCGTTGGAAGTCGAATAGATTTCAAGCTGACCGTCGAGGCGCTTCACGAGCCACGTCCAACCGGAACCAAAGTTGTTGGCTGCCTTGGCCGAGAAGTCCGCCACGAAGCCCTCGAAAGAACCCCACTGCTTGACAATGGCTTCCAGCAACGCACCAGTCGGCTGGCCGCCTCCGTTGGGGGTCAGGCACTTCCAGTAGAAAGCGTGGTTGTAGGTTTGAGCAGCATTGTTGAAGATCGGGCCCTGACTCGTCTTGATGATTTCACGCAAGGACTCGGCTTCGTACATCGTGCCTTTGATGAGACTGTTGAGATTGTTGATGTAAGTCTGGTGATGTTTGCCGTAGTGGAATTCCAGCGTTTCCTTGCTGATGGCCGGGGCAAGGGCGTCCATTTCATAATCAAGCTTGGGCAAAACGAACTGGCTCATTGGACTTCTCCTCGAGAATCGGTTATCGATCGGATTTCTCTGCATACAGGGCGCGTGAGCTCCAAAATTGCCCTCCGGGGATGGAGGCCGGATCGGACACGATCCATTACTGCCTCACGAAACGCCCTTTGTCACTAACAGATAATAGTCCGAAATCTTCGGGATTCCGTGCAACAACGCTTGCCGAACGTAAATTCCTTTCTTTTTAAAGGAAATTTTTTCAAAATTTGGGCTTGCGTTCGGTCACCTGTGCGCGCACCGATCCCTTCTCGAACAGAATGGATACCATTTCGCCTTCGGTGAGCTGTTCGGCAGCGCGTACCGGACGACCTTGACTGTCGGTCGTCAGAGAAAAGCCGCGTGCCAACGTTTTGGTGATGTCCAAAGCGTTCAAAGAGAGGGTGAATCGCTCGAGTTCTGCACGCATGGCTTCAATACGCAAACAAACGGATTGCTTCAGGCGTTTTTCAAGATGCACGGTCTCGGCCTGCGCTTGCCCGAAAGAGGGACGCACCCGCCGCAGATTCATCTGCGCCAACGCGACCTTGCCTGAAGCCGCTTGCAGCGTCACGCGTCGTTCGGCCGCCAGAGCCATCGCATTGCGATCGAGCCGTTCGGTGAGTGCGTCGAGATAGCGCTCATAACGCTCACGCCACTCTTTTTGAGCCGGCAGACGCGCCTGCCATCTCAAAATGGCGTTTTGCATGGCCGACTGCAAACGAGCAGCCTGAGTGAGTTGCGCCTTACTCAAACGCAGTCCGGAATGCATGGCCGTTTCAAGACGCGTCTGCAACGTAGAAAGCCATTGCGGCGCCGCGGCCCAGTGCTGCAGCACCAAAGAACAGGCCGCAGTCGGCGTCGGAGCTCTCACGTCGGCAGCCATATCGGCGATCGTAAAATCGGTCTCGTGTCCGATACCTGTGACAACCGGCATCGGCATCGCCCGCAATTCTCTAGCAAGCGGTTCGGAATTAAAACTCCAGAGATCGGCCAGAGAGCCCCCGCCTCGCACAAGCAACAGCACGTCAACTTCGTTCTTTTCTCGGACCTTTTGAAGTGCGCAGAGGAGCTCCGATTCGGACGACTCCCCCTGAACCCCCGCGTGATAGATCACAAAGGGAACCCAGGGAGCGAGATTGGCCCGGGTTTTGAGAACATCCTGAAGCGCCGCCGTTTCGGTGCTTGTGACCACGCCAACCGTCTGCGGATAGCGCGGCAATTCTTTTTTAAGCGAAGCGTCAAAGAGACCTTCGGCCAAAAGCTTGCGTTTGAGCGCTTCGAATTTGGCAAAAAGCGCACCGTCGCCGGCAGCCTGCACGGCAACGACGTTGAATTGCAATTGACCCCGCACCTCAAAGACATCAAGCGTGCCGGTGAGAACCACCGCATCACCCTGATTGGGCAGTCTCTCCAATCGATAGGCATTGCGGCGCCAGATCACGCAATGCAAAATCGCCTCGTCTTCGTTGTCCTTGAGATCCAGATAGACGTGACCGGACGGATAGGGTTTGATGGAATGGATTTCGCCTTCGATGCGAATCAATCCCAGACGATTCAAGCCGCCCTTGATGCGGCGCAGAATTGAAGAGACGCCAACCGCAGGCGGCAATTGCAGGGATTGATCTTCGTCTGCAGTCATTGCGGCTTGACGATCGCGGGCAATCCGACGGCCACCATCCAGGGCTCAACTTCAAAGGATGTAATGAGCCCTGCGTGGTTATAAGGATCGTCTTTGGCAAACGCGCGCACTTCGTCAGCCGAGTTTGCGTAGCAGACAATGAGAGCCGAGAGACTCTCAGGCAAAACGCCGACCGCCAGCACAAAACCGTCGTCGACAGCCTTTTGCAGGCGCGCGAGATGCTCAGCACGATAAGCGTCGCGCCGAGCCATGTAGTCGTCAACGTAACGGTACGTCAGAACAAAATGCTGCATAACCGTCGGCAGGAAGAATTAACGGCGACGCGACTGGTTGCCGGCAGCCGGAGCCGGAGAGGGACGACCTTCGATGTGGCGGAAGGTAATACGGCCCTTGGTGAGGTCATAAGGAGAGAGCTCGAGCGAAACCTTGTCGCCGGCGAGGATGCGAATGTGGTGCTTGCGCATCTTGCCGTTGGTGTAGGCGATGAGCTCGTGACCGTTTTCAAGCTTGACACGATAGCGGGCGTCGGGGAGAACTTCGAGCACCTGGCCCGACATTTCAATCAGATCTTCTTTTGCCATAAATCCTGTAGAGCACGGCAGAATAACAAAAAGATCAGCAGGCCGTGCTGGGGTTGGGTTGGTGATAAATAGCGGCTGCGGCGCATTCGACCCGATTGTCGATTCATTTTTCACGCAACCGTTTAGTGAAGGCGCCATTTTAGTCAGCGAACCGCTGTTTTTCCAAGATTTTTTAAGGGAATTTTGATCGGCGTGGCCTGTCGGGAAATTTTGGCTCGATTGGACGCCGTTCAGCTTCAGAAAACATCGGTAGGCGAAAATACGTCAAAAAGGCCGCCGCCGGCTTGTTTTGTCCAATTTTCATCGGGCGACCGCTAAAATTCGAGCGTAACAATCGGGTTTGTACCGATTTTTCGCCTTATCCCTTTTGCCGTGGATACAAATTAAATTAGAAGGTTGAGTCGATTTGGCTCGCCTTTCCTGCAGACTCAGTTGGAATCGCAATGTCTCATCACGTTCTCGTCGCTTATTACAGTCACGCCGGCCACACGGCCCGCATCGCACGCACCATCATGGAAACGATTGTTGCCGAGGGACACGCGTGCGACATGGTGGACATGATGGAGGCTGTCCGCGAAGGTGTGGATTGGGCAAGATACGACATCGTGATCGTAGGTTCTCCCATTGTGTACGGCGTCTACAACAAGATCGTCTGGGAATTCTGCTCGATGTACAAAAACGAAATCGAGTCGCGCCCCAACAGCTTCTTTAACGTCACCGTCGTGGCCCGCTCGCCCGAAAAGGCAACGCCCGAAGGTAACCGTTATCTGCAGAAGTTCGTCAAACGCAGCGCCTGGAAACCCCGCGACCTGAAGTGCTTTGCCGGCAAGGTGGACTACCCCAATTGGAACTTCTTCGAGCGCATGATGATCCGCATCATCATGAAGATCACCAACGGTCCCACGGATTCGAGCGTCGCCATCGACTACACCGACTACAACGACGTCAAAGCCTACGCGCGCCACTGTCTGCAGCTCGACAAACTGCAGGCCCGCCGCTCGCCCCGTCGTTAAGCGTATTTGCGTGACGCTTGTCAGACGCCCGGCGTCACCACCCGATTGACTGAAATAAGGCGATGTGTCGCAGCGTTTCGCCCTGACACAACGTTACAAGAAGGATCACTCATCCATGTCCGAGACCTCTCTTCCCTGGCTCAAGCACTATCCCGAAGGCTTTCCTGCCGAAATCAATCCCGATCGGTTCGCTTCCATCCCGGCGCTTTTCGATACGGTTGCCGAAACCTACGGCGACAAACCTGCCTTCATCTGCATGGATAAGGTGCTTACTTACCGAGAAGTCTGCGATCTTTCGAAGGACTTTGCAGGCTACCTGCAGTCATTGCCCGACATGAAGCCGGGCGATCGCGTGGCCATCATGATGCCCAATCTGCAGCAGTACATCATCAGCCTTTTGGGCATCCTGCGCGCGGGCATGATTGCGGTCAACGTCAACCCTCTCTACACCTCGCACGAACTTGGTCATCAGCTTGCTGACAGCGGTGCCAAAGCCATCATCATCATTGAAAACTTCGCCAAGACGCTGCAAAACACGCTCTCGGAAACGCCCGTCAAGCACATCGTGACCACCAAGGTAGGCGACATGCTTCCCTGGCTTAAGCGCACCGCCGCTGATTTTGTCGTGCGTTACGTCAAAAAGATGGTCCCGGAATTCAGTCTCCCCGGTCACATCAACTTCCGCAAGGCGCTTTCAATCGGCCGCGCGAAAGGCTTTACTCCGGTGGAACTCAAAAACACCGACGTTGCGCTGCTGCAGTACACAGGCGGCACCACGGGAGTTGCCAAGGGCGCCATGCTCACGCACCGCAACGTGCTTGCCAACGTCGAACAGACGGGCACCTGGATCAGCCAGACGTTTGAAATGGGCAAAGAAGTGGCCATGACCGCTTTGCCGCTCTACCACATCTTCAGCTTCACCGCGACGCTGTGCTTTTCCAAATTTGCCGCCACTCAGGTGATGGTTCCCAATCCGCGCGACATTCCCGGCCTGGTCGAGCTCATCAAGAAGTGGGACTTCTCGATCATTCCGGGTGTTAACACCCTCTTTAACGCCCTCGTCAACAACAAGGAATTCAAGCAACACAAATTCACGCGCCTCAAGATGACCGTGGGCGGCGGCGCTCAGGTGCAGCGTACTGTGGCTGAAAAGTGGTACAACGCCACGGGCTGCCACATTCTGGAAGCCTATGGTCTCACGGAAACCAGCCCCGGCGTGTGCGGCAACCTGCCCGACGCTCCCTGGGACGGCTCCGTCGGTTACCCCCTGCCTTCCACTCTTGTGTCCATCCGCGGCGAACAGTTCGTTGACCTCGGCGTATGTTCCGATCCGGAAAAAATTGCCGAACACACGGGCGAAATCTGCGTCAAGGGTCCGCAGGTTATGGCCGGTTACTGGGAAAAACCGGAAGAAACGGCCAACGTTCTCGTCGACGGGTGGTTGCGTACGGGCGACGTGGGCTTTATGGACGCACGCGGCACAATCACGATCACGGACCGCAAGAAGGATCTGATCATTGTGAACGGCCTTAACGTCTATCCCAATGAAATCGAAAGCGTGATCGCATCAATGCCGGGCGTGCTCGAATGCGGTGTTGTCGGCGTCAACAATCCGCGCGTCGGCGAAATGGTGAAGGCTGTGATCGTGAAAAAGGATCCCGCGCTCACCCGCGACGACGTTGTGAAGTACTGCCGTGCACGTCTTACCGGCTACAAGTGCCCGCGCACGATCGTCTTCGTCAAAGCACTGCCGAAGACCGCCGTCGGAAAAATTCTTCGCCGCAACCTGCGCGACATGAAAGAAACGGATTAGTATTGCGAACTTTCCCAGTTCGCAGGACTCATACCAAATGATTCTAACAATTGCCCTGCTGCTGTCTTTTCAGCTGGCAGGGCTTTTACTTGTAACGCTCTTCGGGTTGCCGGTTCCCGGCCCCGTAATGGGCATGGTGCTTTTTCTTTTTGCGCTGATGACGGTCAACGGTCTTCTGGAAAAAACGCTGCCCGTCGTCAACGTACTGCTTGCTCACTTCGCGCTTTTGTTTGTCCCGGCCGGCGTCGGCATCATTGAACACGTTGATCGTCTTCAGGCCGAATGGTTGCCGATTACGGCGTCTATTATCGGATCCTCCATCCTTGCCATGGTTACGACCGTTTTGGTAACGCGTTTGGTTGCGCACCTGCTGAAGGGATCCAACACCAAGGAGAAGCGCCGTGCTTGAGTCGATTCTCTCGCGTTTCGGTTTGACGGCCGACACCCTGCTTGCCGATCCGGCTCTGTGGCTGTGCGCTACGCTTTTGGCCTACGCGTTCGGCATGTGGGTTTACAAGAAAAGCGGCTACAAAACCATCTGTACGCCGTTGCTGGTTGCCATCGTTTTACTTGTCGTAACGCTTGAAGTCACCGGCACCGACTACAAGACGTATATCAACGGCGGACAGCACATCAATTTCCTGCTGGGGCCCGCAACGGTTGCCTTAGCCGTTCCGCTCTACGAGCAGCGTCTGCGTCTGGCGAAAATGTGGGTGGCGCTCATCTGCGGACTTGTGGCCGGAGGTACCGTCGCCATCGTTTCGGCTGTTCTAATCGCCGGAGCACTCGGAGCCTCCCCCGAAACCATGATTTCGCTTGCTCCCAAGAGCGTGACTGTTCCGATTGCTATGGCAGTAAGCGAGCACCTCGGCGGCATTCCTGCTCTGACTGCAGCACTGGTCGTGATCACCGGTGTTGTCGGCTCTTTGATGGCTCGAGGCCTGTTGGGCATCCTTCGTGAAAAAGACGATGCGGTTCGCGGCTTTTCCATCGGTTTGGCTGCCCACGGCGTCGGCACCGCAACCGCTTTTCAAATGAATCGCGATACCGGTGCCTTCTCCGGGTTGGCCATGGGATTGACCGGTCTTTTCACAGCTTTTGCCGCACCGTTTCTTTTGCCTTATCTGCTGAGATTATTCGAATAACCTTAGGCGTGTCAGATTCGCTGCCGGAGAACCTCTGCCAACTTCGCGCCTTGCATATTCGACTCCTGTCGTTGAATCGCTTTCAGCATTTGCGGGCAAACGAGAAAACTTTTTCAGTGATAGAGGCAAATTCAAAACCCACCAAACGATACGAGCGCCTCGGAATCTCTTCCTCAGCGCTCGCTTGGACTGCAAATCTACCGGTGACGATCAAATGTACTTCACCGACACAATCGCGTAGTGAATCAGCCCCTTCGGAGCCGGACACGTCACCTCATCGCCTTCATACTTGCCGATAAGGCTGCGGGCCACGGGGCTCGAGATCGAAATGCGGTTTTGCTTGATGTCGGCTTCGTCATCACCCACGATCTGGTAGACGTTGATCTTGCCGTCTTCGTCTTCAAGCTCAACCGTCGCACCGAACACAATGCGGTCTCCTGCCTGCAGCGTCTTCGGGTCAATAATCTGCAACGCGGGAATCTTGCCTTCAAGTTCCGCAATGCGGCCTTCAATGTGGCCCTGCATTTCCTTGGCGGCATCGTACTCGGCGTTTTCGGAAAGGTCACCCTTTTCGCGCGCTTCGGCAATCGCCTGCACAACGGCCGGACGCTTGACGCGTTTCAGTTCGTCGAGCTCAGCCTTCAACTTTTCGGCACCGGCGGCGGTAATCGGAATTCGCTGTTGCATATCTTTGTTTTGACTTGAAAAAAGAATTTTGCCCTTCTTAGAAGGGCGCAATTTTACATTGTGCCGGGCTCTTCGGTGAAGAGTCCGGCACTCTGGACAGGCTTTGTTACGTTTGGAGAAACCGCTTTAGGCTTTGGCTGCCTCAGCGTACATTTCCTGCAGCGAGCAAACCTGAGCGTCCGTCAAGTGCTTGATGCCCTCAACGGCAGCGCGGCCGCCCGCAATCGTCGTGTAATAAGTCACGCGATTGGCCAAGGCCGCCATACGGATGTCGCGAGCGTCGCTGATTTCGCCGCGGGATTCGTTGCTCGTGGTGATCACCAGCTGAATCTCATGGTTCTTGATCTTGTCGATCACGCTCGGACGGCCTTCGGAGACCTTGTTGACGACCTTGCAGGGAATGCCGGCCTTGGCAAGCGCGGCAGCGGTGCCGCGCGTTGCCACCAGACTGTAGCCCTTGTCGAGCAGTTCGGAAGCGACCACAATGGCGCGCGGCTTGTCTTCATCGCGAACGGAAATAAAGACGGTGCCCGCAGGCGGCAGGATCGATCCGGAACCCAACTGGCTCTTAAAGAGCGCTTCACCGAAAGTCTTACCCACGCCCATCACTTCGCCCGTGGAACGCATTTCCGGTCCCAAGACCGGATCCACGCCCAAGAACTTGGCAAACGGGAACACCGCTTCCTTCACGCAGATGCGAGACGGCGTCACTTCCACCTTGGCCCCCTGTTCGGCAAAGGTCTTGCCCACCATGCAGCGCGCTGCAATCTTCGCGAGCGGTTCGCCCGTGGCTTTCGACACAAACGGCACCGTACGCGAAGCACGCGGATTGACTTCGAGCACGTACACAAGCGGGTTTTCCGTCACGGCCCCCTTGATGGCAAACTGCACGTTCATCAGGCCCACAACGCCCAGGGCCTTGGCCATCAGCGTCGTTTCGCGGCGCACTTCGTCGAGAATATCCTTACGCAGACTGTAGGGCGGCAGCGAACAGGCCGAGTCACCCGAATGCACACCCGCAGCTTCCACGTGCTGCATCAGGCCGCCGATACGCACTTCGTTGCCGTCGCACACGGCGTCAACGTCCATTTCCACGGCATCATCGAGGAAGTGATCGAGCAGCACGGGGCTGTCTTCACTCACCACGATGGCTTCGTGCATGTAGCGCGTCAATTCCTTGGCATTGTGCACGATGTCCATCGCGCGGCCGCCGAGCACATAACTCGGACGCACCACGATCGGATAGCCGATACGTTCGGCCGCTTCCAGAGCCGCCTCCTGCGTATGGCAGGTGGCGTTGGGCGGCTGACGCAGACCGAGTTCGTTGATGAGCTTCTGGAAGCGCTCGCGGTCCTCGGCGCAATCAATGGCGTCGGTACTCGTGCCGACGATTCTCACGCCTTCGGCTTCGAGCGCACGGCAAATCTTCAGGGGCGTCTGGCCGCCGTACTGCACGATCACGCCTTCTGGCTTTTCGATGCGGCAGATTTCGAGTACGTCTTCGAGCGTCACCGGTTCGAAATACAGACGATCGGACGTGTCGTAGTCGGTCGAAACCGTCTCGGGGTTGCAATTGACCATGATCGTTTCGTAGCCGTCTTCGCGCAGGGCCATGGCGGCATGCACGCAACAGTAGTCAAACTCGATGCCCTGCCCGATGCGATTGGGACCGCCGCCCAAAACCATGATCTTCCTGCGATCGGTGGGCATGGCCTCGCACTCGTCCTGATAGGTCGAATACATGTAGGCCGTACGGGTTTCGAATTCAGCCGCGCACGTATCGACGCGCTTGTAGACCGGATGCACATCCAGTGCGTGGCGACGACGGCGAACATCGGCTTCCTTTACGCCGAGAACGCTCGCCAATCGCTTGTCCGAAAAGCCCTTCTTCTTGACAAAGAGCATTTCTTCCTTGGTGATGTCTTCCAACTTGACCTGTGCCACGCGCTTTTCAATATCAACGAGTTCCTTGATCTGCACAAGGAACCACATGTCGATGTCGGTCATCTGATGCACTTCATCGAGCGTCATGCCGATGCGGAAAGCGTCTGCCACATAGAAGATGCGCTCGGGACCGGCTTCACTGATTTCGTGAACGATTTCTTCACGATCGTTCGAAATCGGCGTAAAGCCGTCCTTACCGGTTTCCAAACCGCGCAGGGCTTTCTGGATGGATTCTTGGAAGGTCGAGCCGATGGCCATCACTTCGCCCACGGACTTCATCTGCGTCGTCAGGCGATCGTTGGCCTGCGGGAATTTCTCGAAGGCAAAACGCGGCACCTTGGTGACCACGTAGTCAATGGTGGGCTCAAACGACGCGGGGGTTGCGCCGCCCGTGATGTCGTTTTTGAGTTCGTCAAGCGTATAGCCCACGGCAAGCTTGGCGGCAATCTTGGCAATCGGGAACCCCGTTGCCTTCGAGGCCAGTGCCGAGGAGCGCGAGACGCGCGGATTCATTTCGATGACAATCAGACGGCCGTTTTTCGGATTGACCGCAAACTGCACATTGGAGCCGCCCGTATCCACGCCGATTTCGCGCAACACGGCAATGGAAGCATCACGCAACAATTGGTACTCGCGATCCGTAAGCGTCTGAGCCGGCGCCACCGTGATCGAATCGCCCGTGTGAATCCCCATCGGGTCAAGGTTTTCGATCGAGCAGATGATGATGCAATTGTCGGCCTTGTCGCGCACGACTTCCATCTCGTACTCTTTCCAGCCCAAGAGAGACTCTTCAATGAGCAACTCATGGGTGGGCGAAAGCGCCAGACCTCGCTCGCAGATTTCCACGAATTCCTGCATGTTGTAGGCAATGCCGCCGCCTGAGCCGCCCAGCGTAAAGGACGGACGAATCACGGCAGGGAACCCAACGCGTTGCTGCACTTCCAGAGCTTCGGCCATGGAATAGGCAATGCCGGAACGAGCCGACTCCAGACCGATCTTTTCCATGGCTTCCTTAAAGCGCTGGCGGTCTTCAGCCTTGTCGATCACGTCGGGCTTGGCACCGATCAGCTCCACGCCGTATTTTTCAAGGATGCCTTCGCGGTTCAAGTCCATGGCAAGGTTCAAAGCCGTCTGACCGCCCATGGTCGGCAAAATGGCGTCAGGCTTTTCCTTGGCAATGATGCGCTCGAGCACTTTCCAGTTCAGAGGCTCGATATAGGTCGCATCGGCCATCACCGGATCGGTCATGATGGTGGCCGGGTTGGAATTGACGAGAACCACGCGGTAGCCCTCTTCCTTGAGAGCCTTGCAAGCCTGTGCACCCGAGTAGTCGAACTCGCAGGCCTGCCCGATGATGATCGGACCGGCCCCGAGAATCATGATGGTTTTGATGTCTGTACGTTTAGGCATGTTTTACGCGCCTTCGTTGTAGTTCTGAGCGTCGAGCTCACGCTCGATGAGTTCGATCAGAATATGAATCACTTTGATGTGCAGTTCCTGAACGCGGTCGGCCCATCGGCCCGCAGGCGTCACCACGGCAATGTCGGCCAATTCCGTGATCGGAGAGCCGGACTTGCCTGTCAGCGCCACCACGGTCACACCCTTGGCTTTGGCGGCCTTGGCTGCCGCCACAATGTTTTTGCTCGTCCCCGAGGTGGTAATGGCAATCAGCACGTCCTTGTCGGTACCCATCGCTTCGATCCAGCGCGAGAACACGTGCTCGTAACCGTAGTCGTTGCCGACGCAGGCCATGTGAGAGACGTCGGAAATGGCCGCCGCCCGATAAGGTTTGCGGTCTTGACGGTAACGACCCGTCATTTCTTCGGCAAAGTGCATGGCGTCGCACAAGCTGCCGCCGTTGCCGCAGGAGTAAACAGCGCCTCCCTGACGCTGGCTTTGGGCAATGACATGCGCGGCCTGAGCGATGGTCTCAAGCGTGGCTTCGTTTTCAATCAGGGCGGCAAGCGCGTTTTGCGCGTCCGTCAGAGCGGCCTTGACGTGATCAACTGCGTTCATGTTGCTGCTTCGTTTCTTTATAGCGTCTGCTTCTTTATGCGCGAGCGCTTTTCATCAATTCAACAAACTTGTCAAAAAGCGTCTCGATGTCGTGCGGACCGGGCGAAGCTTCCGGGTGTCCCTGAAAACTCATGGCAGGAGCGTCGATAAAGCGCATCCCCTGCAGCGAACCGTCAAAAAGACTCACGTGCGTGACTTCGACGTTCTCGGGCAATGTGTCCGCATCCACCGCAAAGCCGTGGTTCTGGCTTGTGATGTGTACGCGGCCGCTCTGCTTGTCGAGCACCGGATGATTGGCGCCGTGATGACCAAACTTCATCTTGAGAGTTTTGCCGCCTGCTGCCAGTCCCATGATCTGATGACCCAGGCAGATGCCGAAAAGCGGAATGCGGCGCTTCAGGCACTCGCGGGCTGCTTCAATGGCGTACGTGCAGGGCTCGGGGTCGCCCGGGCCGTTTGAAAGGAAGACGCCGTCGGGATTCATGGCAAGCACATCTTGCACAGGCGTACGAGCCGGCACAACGGTGAGTTCAATACCGCGATCGACCATCAGGCGCAGAATGTTGCGCTTGACGCCGAAGTCGTAGGCAACAACCTTGTAGGTCGGGTTCTGAAGTTTCTTGAATCCGGGCGTTCCGTCATTGGCGGTAAGCGTCCAGGTGCCTTCCTTGAATTCATAGGGTGCCTTGCAGGTCACTTCGGACGCAAGGTCACGACCGACCATAGAGCCCCACTGCGCTGCTGCTCGGCCGGCCGCTTGGATTTCTTCAGGCGTAAGCGTTCCGTTAGCGGCCACCACAATCGTGCCGGCTTGCGCGCCCTTGGTGCGCAGAATACGAGTGAGCTTACGGGTATCGATATCGCAAAGACCGACAACACCTGCCTGACGCAGGTAATCCGAAAGGCTCTGTTCCGAGCGAAAGTTGCTCACCACCGGACTTTCGTTGCGAATGATCAGACCTGCGGCACAAACGGCACCGCTTTCCTCATCCTGCGCATTGACGCCGACATTGCCGATGTGCGGGTACGTCAGTGTCACAATCTGTCCCGTATAGCTCGGGTCGGTCACAATTTCCTGATAGCCTGTCATGGCCGTATTGAATACCACTTCGGCCGTCACGCTTCCCGACGCACCGAATCCGCGACCGAGAAAGACTTCGCCGTCGGCAAGCACGAGGGCTGCTTGCGGACGCGTATCTGTGATAATCAGACTCAAGGTTCCTCCCTATCTTTGTTCTTGAACTGACTCGATTGGTTTGAGCTTTGTTCGGAAAATTCACAGGCTCTTGCAAGCAGATCGTGGATTTCCCTCGACAAAACATTTTGCCTGAGAATCAGAGCTCTCCGAGCTCAGGCTAAAATTGATCCATTATACCTTGGAGGCTGGGCCGTATCGGACGAAATCCTCCTGCAAAATCATCGGCTCAGACGCGTCGGCTCGCCGGTTTTGCGTCTTATCAGTCGGTGGCGTTTTCGTCTCCGCGCTCAACCGAATTCCGACTTTTTTCAAAAAAAGAGCACAACGATGCAGCAAGCAAGTGAACTCGAACAATTGAAATCCATGACGGTCGTGGTTGCCGATACGGGCGACATTGATGCCATCGCGCAGCTCAAACCCACCGAAGCCACCACCAATCCGTCCTTGATTCTGAAGGCGGCTACGGGCGGCAAGTACGGTCACATTCTTGAAGCCGCCCGCAGTGTCAACGAGACGGCTCAAGAAAGAATTGATCGTGTACTCACGGGGTTTGGCGCAGCCATTCTCGAACACATTCCCGGACGCGTCTCGACCGAAGTCGACGCACGCCTGAGTTTTGACACCAATGCAACGATTGCCAAAGCGCGTCGCATCATCGGACTTTACGAAGCCATGGGCATTTCCCGCGAACGCATTCTCATCAAGATCGCAGCAACCTGGCAGGGTTGCGAAGCGGCCCGCGTGCTTGAAGCCGAAGGCATTCATTGCAACATGACGCTTATTTTCTGCACGGCGCAGGCCGAAGCAGCCGCACAAGCTCATGCCACGCTAATCAGCCCCTTCGTCGGCCGAATTTATGACTGGTTCAAAGCCTCCGAGGGCGCGTGCTGGGACGAAGCGGCCAACAGCGGCCTCAAAGATCCGGGCGTTCAATCCGTCACCGCCATCTATAAGCGCCTCAAGGCGGCCGGGAGCAAAACGCAAATCATGGGGGCTTCCTTTCGCAACAAAGGAGAAATTCTTGCGCTGGCCGGCTGCGATCTGCTCACGATCTCGCCCAAGCTGCTCACCGAACTCGACTCATCCTTCGCGGTTGTGCAACCTGCTCTCACGACCGAGGGGCTTGAAGCCACCGCTCCGATCTCAATTTCGGAACCGGACTTTCTGCTTGCGCTCACCATGAGCGCCGTCGCAAGCGAAAAACTGGCCGCCGGCATCCGCAGTTTTGCCGTCGACACCGAAAAACTTCAGGCACACCTTGTCTGACGTGACCGATCGCTCTTTAGACGCAGCCCCCGCTGCGCCGAGACGAACCGTGCTCATCGTGGAGCCCGAGTCGTATCGGCGCCAGCGGCATGTGCTGGAACTCTCCCGCGACAAAACCTTGGATGTTGTCTGTGCCGTCGCCGGCAAACGTGAGGCTCTGTCGTATCTGGCCCAACGCCCCGTCGACTTCATCGTCACCAACAGCATGCTGCCCGACGGCAGTCCCGCCGACATTATCCGCGCCGCGCACAAACGCAACCCAGATTGTCTGGTGCTTGCCGCCTCGGGGTGCGACGACGCCAACATTGTGATGCACACGATCACAAGCGGCGCCAACGGCTACGTTCTTTTTTCCGACACGACGGCCAATCTGTGCTCTTGCCTGCGTGTTTTGCAAGCGGGAGGCTCTCCGGTCAGTCCGCTTGTGGCCCGCACGGTTTTGCGCTCGCTTCAAAGTCGGGAAAATCAGCGGCATCGTATGCCCGAAGAACATCCCCTCTCGGCTCGAGAACTCGACATCCTGAGGCTGCTTGCCAAAGGCATTTCTTTTTCCCAAATCGGCCACATTCTGGCTCTGTCGAAATCCACGGTGAGTACGCATGCCAAAAACATCTATCGAAAGCTCGATGCCCACTCCCGCAGCCAGGCCGTCTGCCGCGCTCAGCAGATGAAACTTCTCTGAGACTCGCTAAAATGATCGAACCCCGCGAGATGCCGGCCGATGACTGAGCCGTTGGTTCGCGCTTTATTCCGGCCCCTCTCGTTTCAGAACACTCCTTTAGGGATTCACGACAACAATGTCCCAATCCGAAGACATCAAAGCGGCCGCCCGCCGCGCTCTGGCCCCCATCGCCGAAGACATGCTTGAGGTCGAACGCATCATCATGCGCGAAGTCTCCAGCGCCGTTTCCCGCGTCGACGAAGTGGGGCACTACATCACCGCCGCCGGCGGCAAACGCATGCGCCCGGCGCTGCTCATCCTGATGGCCCGCGCCATGGGAGCCGACCCCGCCAAAGCCGCCTATCTCGGCGCCGTCATTGAAATTCTTCACACGGCCACGCTCATGCACGACGATGTCGTCGACGAGGGCAAAATGCGCCGCGGCCGTGAAACGGCCAATGCTCGTTGGGGCAACGGCACGGCCGTCCTTGTGGGCGACTTTTTCTATACCCGCTCTTTTCAAATGATGGTACGCGCGGGCAACCTCAAAGTCATGCAAGCGCTCGCCGACGCCGCCAACCGTCTGAGCGAAGGCGAGGTGCTGCAGATGAACAACGCGCACAACCCCGACATCACCGAAGCGGATTACTTCGGCGTAATTGAGCGCAAAACGGCTTGTCTTTTCAAAGCAGCCGCTCACATGGCCGCCGCCATTGCCGAAGCTTCTCCGAAGATGGAAGAAGCGTGTGCCGCCTACGCGTTGCATCTGGGCAATGCCTTCCAGATTGCCGACGACATTCTCGACTACAAGGGAGAAGCCGCGACCATCGGCAAGAATTTAGGCGCCGACCTGCGTGAAGGCAAAGTGACGCTGCCCTTGCTTTACGCCATGCAGATGACAACGCCTGAGAATCGTGAACGCATCCGTGAAGCGGTTCGCAACGGAGACGGCGACTTCGAGGAAATCTCTCGGATTGTCATGCAAAGCGGCGCCTTGCCAAAGTGCCTGGAGCGTGCCCAACAGGAAGTTGAAATGGGAAAACAAAAATTATCTGCACTTCCCTCTGGACATTTCAAAGAATCTCTGCTACAGTTCCTCGCCTTGACAGTTCAGCGCAACAAATAACGCGCCGACAGTCGGGAAATTCGGGGTGTAGCTCAGCCTGGTAGAGTACTACGTTCGGGACGTAGGAGTCGGAGGTTCGAATCCTCTCACCCCGACCAGATTTCAAAAAGGAGATTTCGCAAGAAATCTCCTTTTTTTTCATTTTGGCCCGCAAAAAGAAGCCTCCCTTACCGCGTCAGCTGGAAGCTACACTGTTGCGGCGGGAGGCCTGCGGATTCTACTGAAGTTGCGCTGTTCGCGCGGCGTGCATCAATAGTTTTCGGCGCGAATCTGCTGGAAGCTCTGCGGATGTGCGCAAACGGGGCACACTTCAGGAGCCGTCTTGCCGATCACCAAGTGACCGCATTCGCGGCACTGCCACATGACTTCTTCGCTCTTTTCGAAGACCTGCTTCATCTCAACGTTGTTGAGAAGCTTCAGGAAGCGTTCCTCATGCGCCTTTTCGATGGCGCCGACGGCACGGAACTGTGCTGCGAGTTCGGCAAAGCCTTCGGCTTCGGCCGTCTTCGCGAAGCCTTCGTACATATCCGTCCATTCGTAGTTTTCACCGCTGGCAGCAGCCTTGAGGTTTTCGGCCGTGTTGCCGATGCCCTGCAGATGCTTAAACCAGATCTTGGCGTGCTGGCGTTCGTTGGCGGCCGTTTCGTCAAAGAGCTCGGCGATCTGCTGATAGCCTTCCTTGCGAGCCACGCCAGCAAAGTAATCGTACTTGTTGCGAGCCTGAGACTCGCCGGCAAAGGCAGCCCAAAGGTTCTTTTCGGTCTGGGTGCCTGCAAACTTATTGGTCATTGGAATATCTCCTTGTTGTGTATTCGGGGTTTTCTCTGCTACCACTGTAGCGCAAAGCGCCATCAGTCGTGTCTATTAAGAGAAGAATTTCTTCATCTTGTCCAAAAAGCTCGTGCTCTGAGGCGAATGCTTGGTGCCGCCTTCCTTGATCGACTCGTCAAACTCTTTGAGCATCTTCTTTTGCTTGCTCGTGAGATTGACCGGCGTTTCAACGAAAGCGTGTACGTACAGATCGCCGTTGCCGCCGCCGTGCAGATGCGGCACACCTTTTCCGCGCAGACGGAAGATCTTGCCCGTTTGCGTGCCTTCCGGAATCGTGATGCGCGCTTCGGTTCCCATCGTCGGCACGCTCACTTCGCCGCCCAAAGCGGCCGTCGCAAAGCTCAGCGGCAAATCGGCATGCAAATCGTCGCCGTCGCGCTGGAAAATTTCGTGCTGCTTGATGAACACCTGCACAAACAAATCGCCGCAGGGACCGCCGTTGGGACCGGGTTCGCCCTTGCCCTGAATGCGGATGCGCTGGCCGTCATTGATGCCCGCCGGAATGTTGATTTCCAGCGTCTTCGTCTTGCGGTTACGACCGCGTCCCTGGCAATCCGGACACGGATCGGCAATGATTTCACCTGTGCCGTGGCAATACGGACAGGTCTGTTGCACTTGCAGGAAGCCGCGGTTGATGTTGATCATGCCGCTGCCGCCGCAATGCGGGCAGGTCTTCTTCGAAGTCCCCGACTTGCAGCCGGAGCCGTGACAGGTTTCACACTCTTCCCAAACCGGCACACGGATGTCGGTCTTGGCACCCGCCACCGCTTGTTCAAGCGTGATTTCCAGCGAATAACTCACATCGGCACCGCGGAACACCTTGGGACCGCCGCGACGACCGCCGCCCGCACCGCCTCCGAAAATCTCTGAGAAGATGTCGCTGAAGTCGCCGAAACCGCCCTGGCCCTGACCGAAGCCGCCGAAACCTCCGAAACCGCCAGCACCGGCCGCACTCGGATCAACCCCTGCCTTGCCGTAGCGGTCATAGGCCGCGCGCTTTTGGGGATCGCTCAGAATCGAGTAGGCCTCGCCCACCTGCTTGAACTTTTCCTCAGCCGCTTTGTCGCCGTTGTTGCGATCGGGATGGTACTTCATCGCCAGGCGTCGATACGCCTTTTTGATCTCGTCGTCACTTGCGTCGCGCGAGACTCCCAGTACCTCGTAATAATCCTGGTCAGCCATAGTGTTTCAATCGTTACCAAAAAACATGCCAAGGGCCGAATCGCCAAATGGCGGCCCGGCCCCGTGTCTCATACGGCCGACTCGGCATCCTTAAAGTTCGGACGCCGCGCCGGGCTCGGGTTTTGCTCTTGAGCCAAATCAGTGCTTGACTTCAGTGTAGTCGGCATCGACCACGTCGTCATCGCCCTTGTTGGCCTGCTGCTGACCGGCACCGCCCGCCTGCTGCTGGGCGCCTGCCTGAGCCTGCTGACTCTGAGCAGCCTGCTGGTTGAGCTTTTCGCCGATCTTCTGAGCGGCGGCCATCAGCGCTTCCACGCTCTTTTCAATCGCTGCCTTGTCCTCGCCCTTGATGCGTTCTTCCACATCTTTGATGGCGTTTTCGCAGGCAGCGCGATCAGCGCTTTCGACCTTGTCGCCGAGATCCTTCAGAGTCTTCTGAACCTGAGCGATCGAAGCGTCAGCCATGTTGCGGGCCTGAGCCAGCTCGAAGCGGCGGTGATCCTCTTCCTTGTTGGCTTCAGCAGCGGCAACCATGCTCTTGATCTCTTCTTCGGACAGGCCCGAGCTTGCCTTGATCGTGATCTTGTTTTCCTTGCCGGTGGCCTTGTCCTTGGCGGTCACGTGCAGGATACCGTTGGCGTCAATATCGAACGTCACTTCAATCTGCGGCAGACCACGCGGAGAGGGCGGGATGCCTTCGAGGTTAAACTCACCGAGCAACTTGTTGGAAGCCGCCATTTCGTGTTCGCCCTGATAGACCTTGATGGTCACAGCCGGCTGATTGTCTTCCGCCGTCGAGAACACCTGTGAGTGCTTGGTCGGGATCGTGGTGTTGCGCTTGATCATCGCGGTCATCACGCCGCCCAGGGTCTCAATACCCAGCGTCAGCGGGGTAACGTCGAGTAGCAGCACGTCCTTGCGGCCGCCCGAGAGCACCTGTCCCTGAATGGCGGCACCGATAGCCACGGCTTCGTCCGGGTTGACGTCCTTGCGGGGTTCCTTGCCGAAGAATTCGCGCACCACTTCCTGAACGCGCGGCATACGGCTCTGGCCACCCACGAGGATCACGTCGGTAATATCGGACGTCGACAGACCAGCGTCCTTCAAAGCCTTGCGGCAGGGTTCGATCGTACGCTGCACGAGATCTTCGACCATGCTTTCGAACTTGGCGCGCGTGATCGTGATGTTCATGTGCTTCGGACCGGTCTGGTCAGCCGAAATGTACGGCAGGTTCACTTCGGTTTCCTGACGGCTCGAAAGTTCGATCTTGGCCTTTTCAGCGGCGTCCTTCAGGCGCTGCAGAGCAAGCACGTCACCGCCGAGGTCAATGCCGTTGTCCTTCTTGAATTCGGCAATCAGGTATTCGACCAAGCGACGGTCGAAGTCTTCGCCGCCCAAGAACGTGTCGCCGTTGGTGGAGAGCACTTCAAACTGTTTGTCGCCGTCGATGTTGGCGATGTCGATCACGGAGATATCGAACGTGCCGCCGCCCAAGTCGTAGACGCAGATCTTGCGGTCTTCGTTGCCCATCTTGTCAAGACCGAAAGCCAGAGCTGCGGCCGTCGGTTCGTTGATGATGCGCTTGACTTCGAGACCGGCAATGCGGCCGGCGTCCTTGGTGGCCTGACGCTGGCTGTCGTTGAAGTAGGCCGGAACCGTGATCACGGCTTCGGTCACCGGTTCGCCGAGGTAGTCTTCGGCGGTTTTCTTCATCTTGCGGAGCACTTCGGCGGAAACCTGCTGCGGAGCAAGCTTCTTGTCGCCCATCACCTGCACCCAGGCGTCGCCGTTGTCGGCGCGGACGATCTTAAACGGAGCGCGCTGCACGTCCTTCTGCACTTCGGCGTCTTCATAACGGCGGCCGATCAAGCGCTTGACGGCAAACAGCGTGTTCTTCGGGTTGGTCACGGCCTGACGCTTGGCGGTTGCGCCGACAAGAATCTCGCCGTTTTCCATGTAGGCAACGATGGAAGGCGTCGTACGAGCGCCTTCGGAATTTTCGATCACACGAACCTTGTCGCCTTCCATGATGGCCACAGCCGAGTTGGTGGTGCCAAGGTCAATACCGATGATCTTAGACATTGTTCTTTTTCCTCTTGATTCTCTGTTGGGCCGTATTCCTTTTCCGCGTCAACCGACCTCGGAAGGATTCGACCGTGATCTGAAACTCTTACGCGTCGGGCAGAGAACTCTTTTTTGGGGTGTCCCTGCCGCGCCATACCCCCTATATGGGGACGCCCCGAGAAAATTCAACGGGGCGTCTGAAAAATTTTGTGTCGATGAAGTTTCTAGCCTTGAACCACGCTCACCATGGCCGGACGAAGCACGCGTTCGTGAATCTTCCAGCCGTGCTGAAAGACCTGAGCAACGTCACCCGCGCTCTTGCCTTCGACGGCAGGCACCATGGCAATGGCCTGCTGCGTGTTGGGATCAAACTTGGCGTCCTTCGGATCGATGACGGTCATGCCGCTCATTTCAAGCGCATGCACGAGCTGACGGTGCGTCGCGAGAATGCCCTCTCGCATCGGGCCTTCGATTTCGGCGGTCATTTCGATCGCCTTTTCAAGCGAATCCATCACCGGAAGCAGGTTCTTGGCAAACTTCTCGATGCTGAACTTCTGCGCCTTGGAAACGTCTTCGGCAGCACGGCGACGCACGTTTTCCATTTCGGCAACCGCACGCACGTAAAGATCAAAATTCTCAGCCGCTTTGGCCGTTGCCGCGGCAAGCTGATCTTCGAGCGAGGCTTCTGCGCCTTCGGGTTCGATGCCGAGTTCCGGAGGCAATTCTGAACCCTGAACCTGTTCAGCGGCTTCGGCTGCTTTCTTCAATTCGTCGGCAGGATTTACCTGCTCCTGCTTGATGTCTTCTTGGGCCATAGAGATGTTCTTGCAAAAAGAATGCTTGAAAGATGGCTCTTATATGGGGATTGGGTTTGCTCTTTTCAAGCCATCGGAGGCAAAAAGTTCAGCTGAAGCGGATTTTCAGGCCTTCGACAGAGCCTTGCGAATGATCTCGGCGTAAAGGGCCACCGCATCGTCCTGCGCGTTGAGGCACTCAATGTAGTGAAATCCGCTGCCCCCTGCCTTCTCATAAATCGAGCGCAGTTCCGTGGCGATTTCTTCAAGCGTCTCCAGACAATCCGCGGCAAATCCCGGACAAATCACATCAAGGCGCTTTAACCCCTGTCGGCCCAGTTCGGGAGCCGTATCAACGGCAAAAGGCTCCAACCACTTCGCCTTTCCAAATTTGCTCTGGAATACCTGGACAATCTGATCTTTCTTCAATCCCAAGGCAACGCGCAGCTTTTCCGCCGTCTGCTTGCACTGTGCTTCGTACGGATCGCCGCGTTCGCTCGAAACCGCCGGGATGCTGTGAAAGCTCATCATAAGCTTTCCCTCGGCCCCAAGATCACCCACTTTTCTCCAATGCGCGCGCACACGAGCGGCGAGCGCCTCAATGTAGGCGTCTTCTTCGAAGTAATGAGAAATCGTAACAACGCAAGGCAAATCGCGAACCTTCTTTTGCACGCGTCGCACCGCATCGAACACCGCCTCCGTCGTCTGCGTGGCGTACTGCGCATATAGCGGCAGAACAACGATGCGCTCGGGTTTTTGTTCAGCAATCCGACGGAGTTCTTCATCGATTCGCTGCACGCTGTAACACATCGCCCAGGACACGATGAATTCGTCGCCCAGCGCCTTCTGCAGGCCCTGCGCCGTGTCGGAGGTCACCGCCACCAAAGGAGACCCTTTTTGCGTCCACACCGTCTTGTAGCGATCGGCAGAAGCCTGCGCGCGACGGGGAATAATGATGCCGCGCAGAATCGGCTGCCAAATGAGTGGATTCATTTCCACCACACGCCGATCACCGAGGAATTCCGCAAGATACTTCGCCACTGCTTCTTTGGTCGGAGCGGCAGGCGAACCGGTGTTGCAGATGAGAACGGCGGTCTTGGGTGTGTTGTTTTGCGCGGTCATCGGATACAAAAAAGGCGGTTAGATCAAGTTCGAGCAATTGTGCACGAACTGTCTTAACCGCCGCTTTTCTTGAGAATGCGTCCGAGTTATTGCATCTGCAGGTGTTCGTGGACCGTATGTGTCTTGAGTCGTCTCCAAGCTACGATCAAGGCGCCTGCAATCAGACTCATCCAGAACTTCCCGAGCACCTGTCCGGCCAAAAACTCAATGGAGCCGAAAGCCAGAGACAGGAAAATCGCGGAGTCAACCACGGAACCCGCCAGTCCCGACGCAATCACGGCCATGGCCGGGTAGCGCTTCTTCATGGGAGCATAAACGGCAAAGTCAGCGAGCTCCGCAAACAAGAAAGCACAGACCGAAGCAATGACCAGAGCGGGTTCCGAAATCAAGCCCGAGAGCGCGGCGCCGGCAAAAATCGAAATCAGCGCCCAGCGCCAGCCCAGGCAATGATGCACAACGTCACGCAGCACCAGACTGAACCCGGCAAGCAGCACGCCGGAAGGCGCCCATAAACCGGGCCAAACGGGAATCAGACAAGGACCGTCAGCCGGGCAAACGAGGCCGACGTTCATGATCACCCAGTTCGTCAAGGGGATCATCAGAACAAACAAAACGAGCGAGAGCCAGCCGCTCAACGGGCGCTTGATGTCGCCCAGCTCACCGATATGGGACATATGGTTTCCTTGTGACCGCCACCGGCAGAACAATCCGGCGCAGATGTTTTTGAAAGTGGTGCGAGATTGTAGCAAAGACTACCGCTCAGGCAAACGTTGAATTTCCCTTTCAAATCAACCGACTCAAGCCGAAATCGCAATGGCGCTCTGTTTGCGACGCCGCCACACGGCAATCGCCACGCCCGCCAGCAGATTGATCCAGAACTTGCCCAAAACCTGCCCAAACAAGTATTCGACAGAACCGAAGGCAAGTGTCAGGAAAATGGCGGAGTCCACCGCAGAGCCGACAAGACCGGAAACAATGACAGCTGTCGCCGGATAACGCTTTCTCATCGGCGCGTACACCGCAAAGTCAGCCAATTCCGCAAAGAGAAAGGCGCTCACCGATGCCACCACGAGTGCCGAGTCAGAGATAAAGCCGGAAATGATGGCGCCGAAGAAAATGGACGACAAAGCCCAACGCCAGCCCAGACAGTGGTGCACAACGTCGCGAAGCACCAAGCTGAAACCAGCCAACAACACGGTCGACGGCGCCCACAACCCCGGCAACACCGGCACAAGACAAGGTTCGCCGGACGGGCAGACGACACCAAGGTTCACGATCACCCAGTTGCTCAACGGAATCAGCAGCACAAACAGCACGAGCGAAATCCATCCGCTCCACATTCGTCTGACGTCTGCATGTTGCGCATTGTCGGTCATTGGGCTTCCTTATCTTTCACCAATGTTCTCAGAACAAATCGGTAATCGGTGTTTCCAGGAACGTTTCAAGCGGCAGCCCCCCGCTGCCCACAATCAAGGCGACATTCGGTCGGAACTTCTGACAAAACACATCCAGTCCTTTGGTGTACCGCTCGTGATTGCTCTTGACTTCCAGCGCCACAACTTTGCCGTCTTTGCGCAATACAAAGTCAACTTCGTTGTTGCCATCTCGCCAATAGAACACCTCAAATTGCAGGCGATAGGCCTGAGAAATCAAATACGCTCCGACAGCCGATTCCACGTAGTGCCCCCACTTCACTGGATCGTTTCTCACCTGCTCGAACGTGCCGGCAGACAATGCCGTCAAGAGGGCATTGTTGTGCACCTGAAACTTCGGAATGCTCGCACGGCGTCTGGCGTCATCCACCGAAAACTTCTGAAACGTTCCCAGCAAACCGCATTGGTTGAGCCGCTCCAGATATCCGGCAATCGTCATGACGTTGCCCGCGTCCTGGATCTCTCCCAGTAGCTTTGTCAACGACAGAATCTTGCCCGAATATGCCGCACCGAGCTCCAGGGTCTTACGCAGCAACGCAGCTTTTCCAATTCGGACGTCTTCGAAAATGTCTCGGTTAACGGTTGCATCAATCATGCTATTTCGGACATATACCTTCCACCGAGCCTCGTCCTGCATCATCTCCACTGCGCCTGGATAGCCGCCGAAGTAGATGAATTCATCAACCGTCAACCCAAAGCAATCCCGCATTTCAGCATACGTCCAATGCGTCATGCGGATTTCTTCAAACCGCCCCATCAAGGATTCGCTCAACCCCTGAAGAATCAAAGCTCGAGACGAGCCCAATAAAACGACCTTGATGTTTCTTTCATTCCAAGTGTCATCATCCCATTGCCGTTTAACGGTTTCCGACCCATTTGGCGCTTTCTGAATTTCATCGATCACCAACACACATCCTGCATCGGGATGTGTTTGGGCTTCCAGCCGAGCTGCCGTCCAACAGCTTGCAAGCCAGGCAGAACCTGCTACCGCTATGTCGTCCGCCGAGAAATATAACTGCGGCTTATTGATGTCATGAAGCACCTGTCGAACCACTGTGGTTTTGCCAATCTGGCGAGGGCCAAGCACTACTTGGATGAACTTTCTCGGTTCACCCAATCTTCTGCGTAAAACATCATATTCTTGTCGAGTGAGCATTTTTTATCCGTATCAGAATTCATGCCTCCAGAATTTTACTAGATGTATCTAGCAAAATTACTAGACACGACTAGTAATTTTACTAGCCGTGTCTAACAATACGTTCACGTGTGTTCTTGTTCGGTCAACTCTCAAACCAGTGTGGTCTTTTCGGCTATCGAGGCAAATTGTCTTGCTTCAGCAGTGGCAGTAGATTTCATCGCCAGAACAGCATGCCCGGCTCTGCTTGCAAGATTTCGTAAATTACATCTTCGAAAAAACGCAAGAATTCGCAGATTCAGTTGACAAAAAATGGCATCGCGGCGTTTTTGACCGCTCAAACGCTTTCGATCTTGGGTTCAAACGCCGAGAAAAACCGCATGACGCGCTCGGGCAGGTAACCCAGGTCTCCGGGCGGATTGCCGCGGGGAAAGCCGATGTGACCGCCCTCTTCCGGTTGCTCAAGATAGACACAGTCGCTCACGTCCTTTTCCGTCGGCAGCGCCCAGCGCGGCAGGAAGGGATCGTTTTTGGCGTTTAAAAGCAACAGCGGTCTGGTGACGTTTTTGAGATAGCGCTTGGCCGAGCACAAGGTCCAATACTCCATCGCGCTCTTGAAGTGATGGATCGGCGCCGTGTAGACACTGTCAAAGTCGTAGAGCGTTTTGCAGCTCTTGACCTTGTTGATGTCAATGAGATCCGGGAAACGCTTGGCCTTGTCAATGAGCTTTTCCTTGAGCGTCGACAAAAACATCTCTTCGTAGAGCTTGTTGGCGCCACGGCTCATGATTTCGCTTCCGGCCACCAAATCCACCGGCGCACCGATCGAGACGGCCGCCGTCAGGAAGGACGCTTCCTGCGGGCGTTCGCCCATGTATTTGGCAATGTAGTTACCGCCGAGGCTCACGCCGACCGCATAAATCGGCGCCGTGATGAAACGTTCGTGAACCGTCCTCAGTACCCAGTCGCAATCGTCGCTGTCGCCGGCAAAGTACGCCCGCGGCAAACGATTGGGCAGACCGCCGCATCCTCTGAAATGCGCAACGACGCCTCGCCAACCGCATTTGACACACTCGTGCATCAGCGCTTCTGCGTAATGGCTGTGAGAATCACCCTCCAATCCATGGAAATGCACCAACACCGGCGCGTTGAGCTCCATCGGCTCCGGTTCCGACCAATCCAACACGATGAAGTCTCCGTCGGGCATATCCACAATTTCTCTTCGATACTGCACGTCGGGTCGCGGGAAAAAACGGGCGGGAACGATGGTCTGAAGATGCGCTCCGGGCAACCAGCGGGGAGCCTTGTAGTCGGATTGAAGCAGCGGCATCGCGCAAACAAACGCAAAAAAATTGACTCGATAACGTGACTGGCGAAATTGTTTTCGTCATCAGTCGCACCGAGGAGAAAACTTAACACGCGCTGACACAAAGGATGAATCCAGCATTTCGAATTTTCGTTTCGACTCAGAGAAAAAAATGTGACAATCTAAGCAAAACACCTGATCTTATTGGTGTTTTTGCGTTTGCACTTCGTCACAAGATCGAGTAGAGTAAGTCCCTGAGTCGGCCTGAAATACGAATCAGGCTCTGCTTAGAAAATCTGGAACTGCCTTTTTCAAATGCTTTACACGGCACGATTTTATTTCTTCTCCTTTTATTTCGCCCCCTCGGCGGAAGGAGTACGTGCGCACGCGTAACGCAAGCATTTGAAAGGTACTGCCAGCCGCCGGGAACGCAAAATCCGGCGGCTTTTTCGTACCGGGTTCTGCGTAATCAAGCCTCAGGCTCGCCGGCACAGACCGAACGACAAAATCCGATACCAAGGGAGATAGACATCATGCGCTACACAACCGACGACCTTCGCATCAAAGAGATTCGCGAACTGACGCCTCCGGCTCATCTCATTCGTGAATTCCCCTGCGAAGAGCCGTTCGCAAGAACCGTTCACGGCGCCCGAATGGCCGCTCACGAAATTCTGCACGGTCACGACGATCGACTTCTTGTAATCGTCGGCCCCTGCTCGATCCATGATCCCAAGGCTGCAATGGAATATGCGCAAAAGCTCAACGAAGAGCGTCGACGCTTGGCAGGCGACCTTGAAATCATCATGCGCGTTTATTTCGAGAAGCCCCGTACAACCGTCGGTTGGAAAGGTCTGATGAACGACCCGGATATGGACGGCAGCTGCCGCATCAATCACGGATTGCGCATCGCCCGTGAACTGCTGTGCGACATTGTGGCTCTCGGTCTTCCCACCGGCGTCGAATACCTGGATATGATCACGCCGCAATACATTGCCGATCTGGTGAGTTGGGGAGCCATCGGCGCACGCACAACCGAATCTCAGTCACATCGCCAGCTTGCCAGCGGTCTGTCCTGCCCTGTCGGTTTCAAAAACGGCACCGACGGCAACATCAAGGTCGCCGTCGACGCCATCGGCGCCGCCGAACACTCCCACTCATTCCTGTCGGTTACCAAGGGCGGCATCTCGGCCATTGTCACCACGACCGGAAACGAAGACTGTCACATCATTCTCAGAGGCGGAAAAGAGCCCAATTATGACGCCCAAAGCGTTGCCAAAGCCTGTGAGATGCTCAAGGCCAACGGCCACCGCGAAATCGTAATGATTGACGCTTCTCACAGCAATTCCCATAAAATCTGCCGCGAACAGATCAATGTGGTCAACAACATCTGCGAGCAAGTTTCCGGCGGCAACAGTTCGATCATCGGCGTCATGATCGAGTCGAACCTCGTCGAAGGCAACCAGAAGATCGAACCCGACAAGCCCCTCGTCTACGGCCAGAGCGTCACGGACGCCTGTCTCGGCTGGGACGACACGGTCGTTTTGCTCAATAACCTGGCTCACGCCGTCCGCGATCGACGCAGCCGTCTCCAGTAATCGGTACGTTCGAAAAAAAATTCCCCCGGCCAGCTTTCGATTCTGATCGGGGGATTTTTTTCTTTCGTTAATCGGTTCCCTTGGCGCGGTCTTCGTAGAACTTCTTCTTCCAGGCGGCAAACGTACCTTCTTCCAGAGCCTTTCGCATTTCCGCCATGATCGTGGCGTAGAAATGCAGATTGTGGATGGAATTGAGGCGTGCGCCAAGAATTTCGTTCACCTTCTGCAGATGGTGCAGGTAAGCGCGGGTGTAGCCGCGGCACGTTGCGCAAGTGCAGGAGGGATCGAGCGGACGGGTGTCGTTCTTGTGCTTGGCGTTGCGGATCTTAATGTCGCCGTAACGGGTAAAGAGCCAACCGTTGCGGGCATTACGCGTGGGCATCACGCAGTCAAACATGTCGATGCCGCGCGAAACGCCTTCAACCAAATCCTCGGGCGTTCCCACCCCCATCAGGTAACGAGGCTTGTCTTCGGGCATCTGGTGCACGATGGCATCCATGATGGCAAGCATCTTTTCTTTCGGTTCACCAACAGACAAGCCACCCAAGGCGTAACCGTGGAAACCGATTTCCTTCAGGCCCGCAAGCGACTCTTCGCGCAGTTTCGGGAACATGCCGCCCTGAACGATGCCGAAAAGCGCATTGGGATTTTCGAGGCGATCGAATTCCTCTCGACTGCGCTTGGCCCAACGAAGAGACAGACGCATCGAATCGGCCGCTTCCTTTTCGGTCGCGGGACGATCGCCGATCATGTAAGGCGTGCATTCGTCAAACTGCATCACGATATCGGAATTCAGAACCTTCTGAATCTGCATCGAGACTTCAGGCGTCAAAAAGAGCTTGTCGCCGTTGATGGGCGAAGCAAAGCGCACGCCTTCCTCAGAAATCTTGCGCAATTGACCAAGGCTAAACACCTGGAAACCGCCCGAGTCGGTGAGAATCGGGCGATTCCAGTTCATGAAGCGATGCAGCCCGCCGTGCGTGGCAATGACATCAAGCCCCGGGCGAAGCCAAAGGTGGAACGTATTGCCGAGGATGATCTGACTGCCCATGCCTTCGAGCTCGTCAGGCGTCATCGCCTTGACGGTACCGTAGGTACCCACGGGCATGAACACCGGCGTTTGCACCACACCGTGGTTGAGCGTCATCACGCCGCGGCGCGCCGCCCCTTCCGTTTTCAAGACTTCAAACTGCAGCGCCATTGTTGCTCTCCGTTGTGTTGTGATGGCGGGTTCTTTCCAGGAAACAGGCATCGCCGTAACTGAAGAACCGATATTTTTCGTCGATGGCGTGTCGATAAGCCTGCATGATGCGCTCCTTGCCGACCAAAGCCGACACAAGCATCACCAGCGTCGACTTGGGCAGATGAAAGTTCGTCACCATGGCGTCAATGACCTTGAAGCGATAGCCCGGCGCAATGAAAAGCCGCGTGTCCATCGTCCCGGCTTCAACCGTTCCGTCATCTCGAGCCGCCGATTCGATCGCGCGTAGACTGGTGGTGCCCACGGCAACCACACGGCGACCTTCGCGCTTGGCCTGATTGATCGCATCTGCACACTCTTGGCTCATTTCAAACCACTCGGCGTGCATCTGATGCTTGGAGAGATCCTCCTCACGCACCGGCTGGAATGTGCCCGCGCCCACGTGCAGCGTCACGAAGGTTTCCTGCACACCCATGTCGCGCAGATCTTTAAGAAGCTCCTCGGAAAAATGCAACCCAGCGGTCGGTGCCGCAACGGCTCCCGGATACTTGGCGTACACCGTCTGGTAGCGACCTTCGTCGGCAGCCTGTGCGTCGCGCTCAATATAAGGAGGCAGCGGGACCTTGCCCACGGCATCGAGGACGGTCAGCGCCGGCGCATTGAATGTGAGCTCAAAAAATTCGCCTTGACGTCCGCCCACAACGGCTTCATAGGAAACTGCATTTTCACCCGTGAAGATCAGGCGGGAACCGGGCTTGGGCTTTTTGCTTGCGCGCAGCATGCTGATGACGGTGTTTTCGCCGGTCACGCGTTCGATCATGGCTTCAATGGCGCCGCCAGTTTCTTTGACGCCGCGCAGACGAGCCTTGATTACGCGCGTGTTGTTCATCACGAGCAAATCACCGGGGCGAAGCAAATGCTTGAGATCCGTGAAAACAAGATCTTCGATCACATCGTCGCTCACGTGCAGCAAGCGGGAAGCCGTGCGTTCTGCAAGCGGAAACTGGGCGATCAGTTCAAGCGGGAGATCGAAGTCGTAGTCGGACAGATGTTGTCCGTTGAGATAGGAAGGATGTAAATCGAGTGTCATTTTGGCTTTACCGGCCAGAAATTAGAAATTGATAAGGAGCCCGCATTGTACAGAGACGTTTGACTTTGTGCTTGTTTTTCCTTGATTTTTTAGCACATCCGCCTTTTGTCGCCCCCAAACCTGCTGAGAAAGCGTTACGGACTGATTGTCTCAAAGAACGGCAGACAATTCGACGGCGACACGACGTGAATCAGGCAATTCGGATACGCTTCTCGAAAGTCCTTGCCGCCACTGTCTTTCTTGTGAGGATTTAGTTTGCACTCGAAAGCTTCGAGCTTGTTATCTTTTGCTTCAATAAAATCAATTTCTCGACTGTATTCAACAGCCTTTTCTTTGCCGGCTACCTGGCGCGTTCCACGGATTCGCCAGAAGAACTGACGAGTGAAAGTTCTTTCGAGATCATGCTTCTTGAGCCGCTCCATGAAGAAGAAGTTCTCCCAAAGCGCACCGGCGTCCGCACGGGCCGAAAAAGGCGTGAAGTCGTTCAAGATGGCATTGCGGATGCCAACGTCACAAAAGTAGATTTTCTTGCCTTTTTTCAGTTCATTACCCAAATTACGAGCAAACGAAGGTACGCGCCGGATGATGAAGCACTTTTCAAGAATATCCAAGTACCGTTCAATCGTCGGACTGCTCAATTTTGTTTCGCGCGCCAGATTGTCATACGAGACCTCCTGACCTACGTTCTGAGCTAACAAATAGACGAGATTGTGGAGATTCGTCGGGCTTCTGACCTGGGTAAGCGCAAAAGCATCCTTGTACATCAGATCTCCGACAAAATCCATCAACATTTCGACAGCGTCGTCCGGGTTCAGCACATTATCAGGAAACATTCCGTAAACAAGGAATTGTTCCAAATGATCCTGAACATAACCCCAGCCAAACTCCCGAGCAAGTTCACTCGCTGAAAAAGGCCAAAGCTGTCGATTTACAAGGCGACCAACAGCCGATTCTCGAACGCCTCTCGCAAGGTCGAATGAAGACGAACCTGTCAAAAAGAGTTTTGTGCGCTGGTTGGCATCAACCAGTATTTTGGTAATCAGCCCAATGTTCGGTACGCGCTGAGCTTCATCAATGACGATGGTATCTGCACTGTTCAGAAAAACATCAATGTCCCCACCGGACTCCAGTCCCTGAAGAATACGAACATCGGCAGCTCGATCTGCATTGAGCAGTCGAAGCTTTCCTGCTTCCGGCCCGAGTAAGGATTTCACCAGCGTTGTTTTTCCGGCACGACGAGGTCCGTAAATCACAACAGCTTTGGGCGGCATCGCCGGCAGGATTAAATTGGCAAGGTCACGCGGGATTATATTTTTCTTAAGTTGGATAACCATACTTGGGAAATTTAGCAAAATTTCCCAAGTATGGTTATGGAAATTTTTAAATAAAACGACAAAAGATCCAATCCATAGCCTCACGTTAGTAAACAACCCGCGACTAAAGTCGCAGGCTTTGCAACTATCACATTCGTAATGTCGCATTAGGCCTGTTTACGTCCGGCCCCCGGGTCATCAGCAGATAGCCCAGACCGTGCAGATTTCGACCTGCATTCAGGTCGCTGTGCGCTCGGTAACCACAGTGA
>UPZS01000014.1 GCA_900538905.1 uncultured Sutterella sp. | reverse complement strand
ATTTTTGATGCATCAAATTTCAATGGAAAGCCTACAAAGACAGGGAAAAAGACAGATTTAGACTTCTAAAGTCGGGAGTTTGGACGGCGTTCTGAGGACAAAAACCGAAGACGCCGTCCTTTTTTGCGCAAAGATTCAATGTGTCTATCGATTAGGCACATTTTTTGTTGATTTTTGTTTTGCTAAGAAAGAGTTGATTGACTTAACTCAATGCAAGTTCGCCTTCTTTGCCTCTGCGCATCTCGATCACTTTTCTCACCGGACCGAAAGTTTTGCGGTGCGCCGGCAACGGTCCGTACTTTTCAAGCGCTGCTATATGCTCGGCCGTACCGTAGCCTTTGTGTTTGGCAAAGCCGTACTCAGGGTGTTCTTTGTCAAGTTCAATAAGCCATTGGTCGCGTGTTGTTTTGGCGATGATGGACGCGGCGGAAATGGCGGCAACTTTGTCGTCGCCTCCCACAATGGCGTTGACCGCAATGTCAATGTGCGGCACGCGGTTGCCGTCAACCAGAACAAGGTTCGGGCGCACGGTAAGTCCCATGACGGCGCGTTTCATCGCAAGCATCGTGGCCTGCAGAATGTTGAGTTCGTCAATCTCTTCAACCGTAGCGTGGGCCACCGACCAATCGAGAGCTTTTTCCTTGATGACAGGGGCCAGTGTCTCTCGAGCTTCTTCGGTGAGTTTCTTGCTGTCGCGAAGCCCCGCAATCGGACGCATCGGATCGAGAATGACGGCGGCGGCAACAACGGGACCTGCCAGCGGTCCGCGACCGGCTTCGTCGACGCCGGCAATCAGATCGGCACTGTCTTCAAGCATGACGTCGTTGAAAAGATCGCCCATGCGTTTTTTGGTTTCTCTGCGGCCCATGATGCGTTTAATCGTGTGAAGTTAGAGGTCATCGTCGGCTGGACCGAGTGCCAGCAGCGGCTTGTCGGGCACCCAGACAAGCCGTACGCGTTCGGGGCAAAGCACAGGATCGGCATACATGCGCACGTCGGTACCGAGCCCCGCAGCAAACACGAGGCGGTCGTTGATCCAAATGAGCGGTAATTTGCTGCGCTCAAACGAGGGCACTCCCACCGATTGGAACAGGTGCTTGAGGTTACGCGATGGACGCAGTCGGTAAAGCTTGATTTTCTCCCCACCCCTTCTTGGCCGCACTTCAATTTTTCCTTCGCGAAGAAGATTAGCGTCAAGTCCGGGTTCATCGCCTTGGCAGCGGACAAACTTCAGAATGCCTGACCATGGGGCGAGAACGACGCACTCTTCTCCTTTCCATTCGATCGGCATCAAAAGTTCGGCGCCGCGCGGTGTCGTTACAGGATCGACCATGACAAGATTGACGCCCCAGCGGCGGAGTTCTTTGCCGCCAATGCGAAAACTCATCTTGGTATCGGCGTGTGTCTGTCGCAGCTGACGCAGAATTTCGCTCAGCTTGGCGTGCGAAGGAGAACGTACGCCCGACATGCCGAGCCATGCTCTGAGGCAGTTGGCCTGTCGTTCAAAGCCGAGGTTGAGCAATTTGGCAATGTTGAGCGAACCGGGTTTGTCGCCTGCGCAATGCGCGCAGTCGTCTTCACCCAGATTGCTGAGAATTTCGGCCGATTGAGCCACAAGGGTGATGGAGCGCGCGGCAGCCGACCTCCAACCTTTTCGGGCGGCGTCCAGCGGCGGAAGAATGTCGTTGCGAATGAGATTGCGCAAAAAACGCGTATCCGCATTGCTGTCGTCTTCGACCCAGGTGAGTTTGGCGCGCTTGACGTAGGCGGCGATTTCGTTGCTTGAGACTTCAAGCCAGGGACGCGCGAGCACAAGCTCCGCATCGTCGCCGGCGCTTTCGAGCATGCGCACGGGGCTGATTGCGGCAAGTCCCTCGGGACCCGCACCGCGGATCCACTGAATGAGGAAGGTCTCGATGCGATCGTCCAAATGGTGCGCCGTGAAGATCGCGTCCGAATTGAGTTCTCGGGCGACCTTCATGAGCGCCTTGTAGCGGGCCTGACGGGCGGCGGCTTCAATGCCGCAGGCCGAGTGCTGAGGCACGTAGACGCGCTCGACGCGCAGCGGAATCTGCCACTTGGCGCACTGCTCCTCGGCGTGCCGCACCCATTCGTCGGCCATCTTGCTCAAGCCGTGATGCACGTGCACGGCCGTCACCGACTCGATCACGTTCTTGTAGGCGGTCTTCTTGAGACGCGCGAGAACGTCGACGAGCGCCGTCGAATCTTTGCCGCCCGAGTACGCAACCAGAATGCGCACAGGGTTGACGGGCGTCAAACAGAACTGTTCGACGCTCGCGGCGGGCTTGCGGTCGGCGATCGTATCGATCGTGTCGGCAAGCAAAAGCGTGAGCCTGGCAGCCGGAGACGTGGCCGCACGTTGCTTCTTATGCGTCATTTACGCCTGAATTTATTCCTTTGCGGGTTCTGCGGAAGCGGCTTCGGGAGCCTCCTTCTTTGCAGCAGTTTTGCGCGTCGCGGGGCGGCGGCGAGCAGGTTTCTTCGGAGCGGTCTCAGCGACGGTTTCCGCGGTTTCTGCCACTTGCGATTTCTTCGCTACGGGCTTGCGGCGCAATGCGCAGCTGCGGCGCGGCTTCTTGGGCGTTTCCGGTTCCTTCGTCTTGGGTTCTTCCGCCGCCGACTCTTCAAGCGGCAGTTCGCTTTCGTGCGCAGCCTGGCACAGCAGTTCATAAGCGCTGCTGCACTTTTCCTCAAAGCGGCCGTAGTTCATCAGACGGCCGAGACGGCGCTCGACCAGAGCGTCCGGATCCATCGTGAGGAACGCCTTCAACTGATCGACCAAGGTCTTGCGCAGGGTCGAAGCCATGAGTTTGGGATCGCGGTGTGCGCCGCCGAGCGGTTCGCTGATTACCTTGTCGACGAGGCCGAGTTCAAGGAGTCGGTCGGATGTGAGCGCCAGAGCCTGAGCGGCTTCAGGAGCCTTGTCAGCGCTCTTCCAGAGAATGGAGGCGCACCCTTCAGGGCTGATCACGGAGTACGTGGAGTACTGCAGCATGATGAGCGAGTCGCACACGGCAATGGCCAATGCGCCGCCCGAGCCGCCTTCACCGATGATGGTGGAGATCACAGGAACGCGCAGTTTGGCAAGCTCATAGATGTTGCGGCCGATGGCTTCGGACTGATTGCGCTCTTCCGCATCAATGCCGGGATAGGCGCCCGGGGTGTCGACGAACGTGAAGACCGGCAGGCTGAACTTTTCGGCAAGCTTCATCAGACGCAGAGCCTTGCGGTAGCCTTCGGGCTTGGTCATGCCGAAGTTGCGGCGCGTGCGTTCGCGGGTGTCGCGGCCCTTCTGGTGGCCGATCACCATCACGGCGTGTTCGCCCAGACGCGCCAGACCGCCCACGATGCTCTGATCGTCGGCAAAGGTACGATCGCCGTGCAGTTCGTGGAAATCCTCAAAAATGGCGTCGATGTAGTCGAGCGTGTACGGACGGTTGGGGTGACGTGCCACCAGAGCCGTCTGCCACGGCGTCAGATCGGCGTAGATCTCGGCCGTACGCGTGCGCATCTTGCGCTTGAGCTCGGAGAGCGCTTCGTTTTCGCTCACACCTGTTTCCAGTTCCTTATTTTCGAGCTCTTCCATCTTTTTGTAGATTTCGCCGAGATCTTTTTCGAAATCCAGAAATACTGCTTTGACCATGCTTATGTTCCTAACGGCAAAACATCGGTTTCGCCTTGACTAACTAATACTGTACGGGGGTTGCGGTGAGGCTCTGCCACAAAAGCCATGTGGCAGCCGTGCGCCACGGAGCCCACACCTGCGGGTCCTTGGCATCGAGCCCTGTCTTTTCCAGCGCTTTGCGCAGCCCGAAATCCGTTTGCGCCCAAACATCCGGTCGGTTCAATCCGAAAATCAGCACCATGTCCGCGGTCCACGGTCCCACACCTTTGACGGCGGTCAATCGAGCGCGCACCGCCGCGTCGTCGAGCGATTCGAGCGCCGGCGCAGTGAAGCTGCCCTCGACATACTTTTGCGCGATCGCAACAAGAGCTCCCGCCTTGGTTTGCGAGAGTCCCAGATCACGAAGCGCGTCGACAGAACTTCCGGCCAGAGCGTTGGCTGCGTTGTCGCCTCTGTCTCCGGCGTACCCGAAGACCGACTGAGCCATTTTTTCAGCCACAGCCGTATTGACCTGTTGACCGCATACGGCGCGCACATACGTGTTAAAGAGATTTTCACAGGCAACAAGTCCCTGCCCCGCCGTTTTGCGACGGGCTTCAAGGAAATACGCTTCGCCCGAGAGAGCCTCGAGCGCTTCGTTCCACCAGGTGACGATTGCCATAACCGACGAGCGAAAACGTTACTGACGGCGCCAGGTCGAACCGGCAGGACCGTCTTCGATCACGATGCCGAGCGCGGCGAGTTCGTTGCGGATGGCGTCGGCGCGGGCAAAGTCGCGCGCCTTCTTGGCGGCCGTGCGCTCGGCCACCTTGGCGTCGATGGCGGCTTCGTCAAGCCCCGTGACGGCACCTTTCAAGAACACTTCCGCGTCAAGCTGCAGGATGTTGAGAACCGAGCCTAATTTTTTCAGAAGCGAAGCGGTTTGAGCATCGCCCGTTCGGTTGATCTCCGCGGCCATCTGCTGCAACACGCCGATCGCTTCGGGCGTGTTGAAGTCTTCATCCATCGCAGCCTTGAATTTCGCGGCCCACGGATCGGTCCAGTCGATCACTTCGTTGTTCTCTTCCTTCGGAGCGTTCTTGAGCGCCGTATATAGGCGCTGCAGCGCCTTGTGCGAATCGTCAATGAGACTGTTGGCAAAACTGATCGGGCTGCGGTAGTGGCTTCTCAAAAGGAAGAAGCGCAGCACTTCGTTGCCGTTGCCTTCGCCGTAGGCGCTGTTCGTTTCCTTCAATGCGTCGCGAATCGTCCAGAAGTTGCCCAGAGACTTGCTCATCTTCTCTTCGGTGCCGTCCTCGCGCTTGACGCGCAGCGGGCCGGAGTGCATCCAGATGTTGGCAAAGGGAGCGTCATTGGCGCCTTCGCTTTGCGCAATTTCGTTTTCATGGTGCGGGAAGATCAGATCCGGGCCGCCGCCGTGGATGTCAAAGGTCTTGCCAAGATAGTGGCAGCTCATGGCCGAGCACTCAATGTGCCAGCCCGGGCGCCCCTTGCCCCACTTCGAATCCCAGGCGGGCTCGCCCGGTTTGGCTGCCTTCCAAAGTACGAAGTCGAGCGGATCGCGCTTGGCTTGAGCCACTTCGATGCGGGCGCCCGCGCGCATTTCGTCGGGCTGACGTCCGGAGAGCTTGCCGTAGCCGGCGAACTTGCGTACGGCGTAGTCGACGTCGCCGTTGTCGGCCGCATAGGCAAGGCCCTTTTGCTCGAGCTTTTCAACGAGGTTGAGCATCTGCGGGATGAATTCGGTGGCGCGCGGCTCGTACGTGGGCGCAAGGCACCCGAGACTCAGCATGTCCTGCTGCATTGCAGCGGTGAATTCGTCGGTGAGTTCCTTCGTGGAGATGCCGCGCTCGGCGGCGCGCTTGATGATCTTGTCGTCGACGTCGGTGACGTTGCGCACGAACGTGACGGCATAACCGCTTGCCTCAAGCCAGCGGCGCACGACGTCGAAGGCGACAAAGGTGCGGCCGTGGCCGATGTGGGTGTAGTCGTAGACCGTGACGCCGCAGACGTACATGCCAACCTTGCCGGGTTCGATGGGCGTAAACGGGCGGATGTCTTTGCTGAGCGTCGAATAGATTTGAAGGGTCATTGCGTACTTTCGTTTCTGATTTTTCGTGCTGCCTGCCGCATTCCGTAACAAAGAGCCACAGATAGGCGCAAAGGAGCGAATGCGGCGATGCATTACAATCTACGGAGTTTAACAGTTTCGTGCCTTCAGCGGCCCTGAAAAATCTAGTCTGAGTCACCTTTTTCGGGCTTTTTTCCGTGTGTCGTTCCAAGGTTCTTTTTGTTGTCCCATGACTCGACTGCTTTCTTTCATTCGTCCGGCGCTTGCGGTTGCCGGTTGCGCGCTTGTGGCGGCTGTAACTCTGCCCGCCAACGCGGCGCTTGTCGATCCCGACGCTCCTTCCGTGCTTCTCAATAACGGTCAGGTGCCCGGTGTTGTCGACAAACTCATCAACCGCGGAGACTACGCTGACGCCTTAAAGCTCATTGCCGACGGTCTCAAAGCCAATCCTCATTCCGCTCAGCTGCGCTTTCAGCGCTGTGTCGTTTACGAACGCATGGGAGATCGCGCCAAGGCTATCGACGGTTTTGAGCAATTCATACGCACCTATCCCGAAATCCCCGAGGCTTACAACAATCTTGCCGGACTCTATTCACGCAACGGCAACCTCGTGCGTGCCGAAGAGCTCCTTATCAAGGCCGTTGCCTTGCGTCCCGGCTTTGCACTTGCACACATGAATTTAGGCAATCTCTATTTGGCAAAAGCTAAAAACGCATATAACACTGCCATCAAAACGGGCGGGAATAAAGAAAAACTAAATGCCAACATTCAGATGCTCAACAAGCTTCTGGGAGAGTAATCCTTTTTTGTCGGCTTTTTGATAAGTTCACCTTTTTCGAGACATCCATCATGAAAATTGCAAATCGTTTTCGAGTGACCTTACCTGCGGCCCTGGCCGCCGTTCTCTTCGGCGGTTCTGCCATTGCCGCTCCCAAGGATGAGCCGATTGCGGAGATTTCTACGTCGCTCGGCGACTTTGCCGTGCGTCTGGATGCTCAGCGCGCCCCGATTACGGTCGCCAACTTTATTCGCTATGCCGACGAAGGCTTTTATGACGGTACAATTTTTCATCGTGTCATTGACGGCTTCATGGTTCAGGGCGGCGGTTTTACACCGGATCTCAAGCAAAAGCGCGCCACCCACCCAGCCATTGTCAATGAAGCCCGCGGCGGCCTTCTGAATCAACGCGGTACGATTGCCATGGCTCGTACAAACGAACCGCACTCTGCCACCTGCCAGTGGTTTGTCAATACGGTCGACAACGACTTTTTGGATGCTAAGAATGCCCGCGACGGCTGGGGCTATACGGTATTCGGTCGCGTGATCCGCGGCATGGATGTGATCGATAAGATCAGTTCTGTGAAAACGGGCACTCGTATGGGCATGCGTGACGTTCCGACGCAAACCGTTAAAATCCTCTCCGTCAAGATCAAGCGCTAGTAACCCAAGGGCTCCGCTTAGGGCGGGGTTTCTTGTTGCCCGGCGTTTGAATTTTTTATTTCTTTTACTTTGAGAAGTGATCTTCAATCATGATTCGCTTTACGACCAACAAGGGCGTCTTTGACGTCGAACTCAATGAAGCAGCTGCACCGAAGACCTGTGAAAATTTTTTGCAGTACGTTCGCTCGGGTTTTTACAACGGCACGATTTTCCACCGTGTCATCAGCGGCTTCATGATTCAGGGTGGCGGCTTTGGACCCGGTCTGCAGCAAAAGGAAACCAAGGCTCCGATTGAAAACGAAGCCAACAACGGCCTCAAGAACGACAAGTACACGATCGCGATGGCTCGCACCAACGATCCGCACTCTGCTACGAGTCAGTTCTTCATCAACGTGGCCGACAATGATTTCCTGAATCACACCTCCCCCACTCCCCGCGGCTGGGGCTATGCCGTGTTCGGCAAGGTTGTCGCCGGTACTGATGTGGTTGACGCTATTGCCGCCGTTCGCACGGCTTCCCGCTCCTGGTACGGTGACGTGCCCGTGGAAGACGTTGTGATGGAAAAGGTTGAAGAGATCTAATCAGAACTCGGCCCCTGCTTTCTCGGCGGGGGCTTCTTTTGTTTAAAGAAATGAAGCTTACGGGACTCAAACTCACCGAGCCGCTCAAGGCTCCCTGTGTCAGCGGTCTGACCGACATGGCGCCGTTGTCGCGTCCCGTTTTTGTTTCTGATTTGCATTTGTCCGGCCGCAACAAGAAAACCGTACTGGGTTTTCTTTGGTTCCTGAAAACGCAGGCCAAGCGCTTCGACGAGCTCTTTTTGCTCGGCGACATTTTCGAATACTGGATCGGAGACGACGCCTCGTCTCCGGCCGAACCCCTGGCTCGAGCGTTGCGCAAATACGCTTCTCTCGGCAAACGCGTCTACCTCATGCAGGGCAACCGTGACTTTCTACTCGGCGAAGATTTCGCGCGGCATTGCGGCGCCGAACTCGTTGCCGACGGTATCGTCGTGCAGTGTGCCGACAGCCGCATTCTTCTGTCTCACGGCGATAAATGGTGTACGTTGGACGACGAGTATCAGGATTTTCGGCGCCAGATGCACGACGAATCTTTTCAGCTGATGGCCTTGCGCATGACTGTGCAGGAGCGCATTGATTTCGCGAAGAAGGCGCGCGCGCAGTCCAAAAGGACGAAAACCGACCGCTCGCGCGAAATGATGGACGTGGTGCTTGCCGACGTCCGCAATGAAGTTTTAAGTAAAAATTGCGCCCACGTAATTCACGGTCATACGCATCGTCCGGCGCATTATGTTCATGTCAACTTCACACGCACCGTGATCCCCGATTGGGATCTCGACGACAGGCAGCGTCCGCGCAAAGGTTGGGTGGAAATCAATTCCGCCGGTGTTCCTCAGGTTGTTCTTTCCGAACATTTCTTCTGATCCGGTCTGTCTGTTTTCAGCTGATACGGATAAACCCGCCTACTCTTGATTCTTTGATTTAAGTCAAAACTACGTAGCACCTACGAGGTCTAAAAATACGCTTGAGTCAAAGAGAAGGTCTGTTAAGAGACCTCGAATCTTTTGGCGGCGTATCGACCGCGTCAGGCGGCGCCGGTGCTCAGGGTCGGAGAGTCATTGATCCGATCGGTCTTAAGAGCGGCGTCGGCGTCTTGAATGTCGCGACGGTGCGTTTGCCTACCTCAATCAGGAGAAGACAATGATCGAAAAAGAAATGAGCCGCCGCAGCCTCTTTAAGAGCTCGCTCGTGGGCGCGACCGCCGTCGGCGCCGCCGGCTTTGGTTTGGCTTCCACTGCTGAAGCCGCCCCCAAGAAGGCCAAGGCGGAAACGTTTGACGCCATCGTGCTCGGTGCCGGTCCCGCCGGCCTCATCACGGCCATCACCGCTCATGACGCCGGCGCCAAGGTTGTCGTGCTCGAAAAGTGCGACCGTCCCAACGGCAACGCCATCTTCGCTCTGGGTTCGATCTGCGGCTGGGGCACGCGCCACCAGGCTGAACAGGGCATCAAGGATACGGCCGACGCCTTCTACGCCATGATGATGGACATCTCCAAGCAGATGGGCGACAAGGCTCTCAACCGCCTCTACACCGACAAGATTTCCGAAGGCATCGACTGGCTTGAAAAGGATATCGGCGTGAAGTTCGGCAAGATCCGTCCCATGCCCTATCCGCGTCTGGGCCGCACCTGCCGCGTTCTGGGCGAAGGCCAGACGGGTGGCGCCCGTCTCGTTCAGGCTCTTCTCAAGGCAGCTGAAAAGCGCGGTATCGACATCCGCTACGAACACAAGGCCATCGAACTTTTGCACGACGACAAGTTTGCTGTGACCGGCGTTAAGGCCCTTACTCCGGCCGGCCAGAAGACCTTCATGTCCCGCGGCGGCGTTTGCATCGCCACCGGCGGTTTCTCGGGCAATCCCGAAATGGTCGACCGCTACATCGGCGGCTGGGCAACCCGCATGGTGCTGCGTGGTTCTCCTGCAATTACCGGCGAAAACATTTCCCTCACCCTGCCGCTCTTTACGAAGTTCGTGAACATGGACCAGTTCCACTCCGGTCCGATCATCGGCAAGACTCACGTCAACCCCGCCGACGTTCTCAACTCCGGTTACGGCATCCAGGTCAACACCTCGGGCAATCGCTACATGGACGAAAACAACACCTACGTCATCAAGGCCCGTACGACGGCTCAGATGACGCTCGACAACACCGCATGGGTGATTGTTGACAGCGACTGCTCCGTGCTCGACAAGGTGATTCCGAAATTCGACCGTCTGAACTCGCCCTACGGCAAGGCCGACACGATCGAAGAACTGTGCAAGCAGGTCGGTTTGCCCGCAGAAAAGGTCAAGAAGCTCGTTGACGAATACAACGAAAAGATGAAGGCAGGCAAGCTCGGCGAAATGAATCCGCCCTGCACCTACAAGAAGCCCCATCCGATTGCCAAGGCTCCGTTCTACGCCGTTCCGCTTCAGGGCGGCATGACGGCCACCTTCGGCGGTCCGTTGATCAACACGAAGACGGAAATCCAGAACCTCGACGGCAAGAGCATCCCGGGTCTCTACGCAGCTGGCAACTCCGCCGGCGGCATCTTCTTCCACAACTACGCGGGCGGTGCACAGCTCGGTGCCGCTACCGTGTTCGGCCGTGTGGCCGGCGTTGAAATGGCCAACCGCGCCAAGAAGGCCGCCAAGAAGTAACCAATCACCGGGAGAAAGACAAAATGAAAAAGAGTTTTATCGCCGCTTTGGCTCTCAGCGTGAGCCTTTCGTTTGCTGCCGGTGCCGCCGCTGCTGCTGAACAGACCCTCGCTCAGAAGCATCAGGGCATGTGGCCGAAGTCCGAAAACGGCTTTGTGACGAAGAATCAGTGCCTGAAGTGCCACGTTTCTTACGAAGATCTCGCCAAGAAGACGGCCAACCTCGAACCTAACCCCCATGACAACCACATGGGCAAGGTCAACTGCGAGGACTGCCACAAGGCCAATCAGGCCAAGCCCGAACTGATGTGCAACAGCTGCCACAACTTCACTCTGAAGGAAAAGGCCGCCAAGAAGTAATCCTTCTTCACATCGTTTGATAGAAACGGCGCCGGTTCGATTCGATTTCGAACGGCGCCGTTCATTTTTGTCGCTTTTTTGGCCGTTATCATTCGTTTAACCAATTCTCTTTCCAATCACCTGATGCCATGCAGCTCAAGCGCGCCACCGACATCCTTCTTCGCATTTTCGTGTATCTGGCTTCTCACCCCGATGAGGACCACGTCTCGATTCACGACTTGAGCGAAGCGCTCAACTGGAACAAGAATCTGGTGATCAAGGTCGCGCACCTAGCCGTGCAGCAGGGCTATTTGAAGGCTGTTCGCGGTCGCACCGGCGGTGTGTCGCTTGCCAAACCTGCTCGTGAATATCGCGTCGGCGACATCGTGCGTCTCACGGAAGTCAATGAAGAGCTTGTCGAGTGCGACGAACCCCGTTGTCCCCTTTTAAACGGCGGTTGCCGCTTGCGCGGAGTTCTTTTCAATGCACGCGAGGCGTTCTACAAGGAACTTGACGTGGTGACACTCGATCAGATCGCAGTTTTTCCAATGGACAAAATTGCGACAATCCGAGTGGTCTCAGATTGATTCGTAAATTAGATTCAAATGAAAACATCCCCAACGAAATTAATGGTCTCGTTGGGGATGTTCATATGGAGTCCTTTTAACCCTTTTTAACCCTTTATCAGGGCATATGACTCACGTTAGAAGACGTATCGACCGCCGAAGTTCACGCGCCACTTCTGGTCAATATCGCCACCGAAGCTGGTGCCGACATCAATGAACGCGTGTACGGAATCGTTAACGTTGTAGCTGGCACCCAGCGAGACTTCGCCCCAATTGTCATCAAGCTCATCATTGATGCCAAGGGCGATGGGGTTGCCGTCAACGACACCGCTGAACTTGGCATCAACGTCACCCAGGAAGTCATGGTTGTAGCTTGCCTTCAGATAAGCAGCGCCCTTGTTCTCGTTGAACTTGACACCGCCCATGAAGCCCACACGAGCAATGAGGCTTTCCATCGTTTCCAAATCAACAGTACGAATGTCGGTTGAGTACGAGGAAGCACGCAACCGGCTATAGGTCAGTTGTACCTGCGGTTCCACAAACATATTGTGGCTAAGGTCAAAGCGATGACCGCCTTCAAAGCCAACGATGGCACCGGTCATCATGTAGTCGGCTTTTTCATGATCTTTAGCTCTGATTGCCCGTACCGAAAGCTTCCGAGTGCACGTTGGCTGCCGGAACGCCCGCAGCCACGAACGTTTCACGCATATCTTCCATGAAGCTCACGGGACCGCAGATGTAGACGTCGCTCTCAGCGGCAGGCTCCAGCGCGGCAACGGCAGCGGCGTCCGGTCGACTGAGTTTGAAGCACGGGCACATTTCCTTCGTTTCGGTGGCTCGCGTCAGATACACGACGCATTCGCCCTTTTCGAGCTTGGCTACAGCTTCGCGCACTTCCTTCTTGAGCGCAAAGTCATCCGCGGTGCGAGCCACGTGCAGGACCTTGACCGGGCGCTGCGGGTTTTTCGCGGCGATGTCCTGAAGCATGGCGAGAATGGGCGTGATACCGATACCGGCGCTCACGAGCAGGACCGGGTTGTTGCCTTCCTTGAGATAGAACTCACCTGTGGGAGCCGAGACGTCGATCACGTCGCCGACATTGACGCGGGCGTGCAGATGGTTGGAAACGAGACCGGCGGGCTTGTCGCACGCGGTGTCAATGCGCTTGACAGAAATCCGCAGACCGTCGTTTTGAAGCGAAGCGCGCGAGAGCGAATACTGACGCGGCTGCATGATGCCGAGTTCAGGCAGATACACGCGCACCGAGACGAACTGGCCGGGTTTGTACGCGGAAACGGTGCCCTTGTCGGCGGGTTTCAGGTAAAAGCTCGTGACGTTTTCGGTTTCCTGCACCTTGCGCTCGACCACGAATGGACGCCAGCCCGACCAACCGCCGTCAGCCAGGGTTTGTTCCTTGTAGATGCCTCCTTCCACGCCGATGAGAATGTCGGCCAGCTGACCGTAGGCGGCAGCCCACGCTTCGATCAATTCGTCGTTGGCGGCTTCGCCCAGCACTTCCTTGATGGATGCGAGAAGGTGTTTGCCCACGATGCCGTACTGTTCGGCGCGGATGCCGATTGTGCAGTGCTTGGTGGCGATGTGCTTGACGGCGTTCAGAAGCACCGTCGGGTTTTCAATGTTTTCAGCGTAGGCCAGAACGGCGCCCGCCAATGCCTGCTGTTGGTGGCCGCGCGCCTGGTGCGCGTTGTTAAAGACGTTTTGCAGCTCGGGGTTGCCCGTGAGCATGCGCTTGTAGAAATGCGAGATCAGCGCAACGCCGTGTTCGCGCAGGACCGGGACGGTGGCTTTGACAAGTTCTTTTTGACGGGCGGTCAGCATGGTTTTCTTCCTGTATGGGTATGTTGAAAAAATTCACTACGCCGAAACGAAAATCATTCTTAGGCGTTGTACGCAAAACATATACCCAGAATATATGATTAGCAAGACAAAACGTCCGTTTGAAAACTTTCCAAACATTTTCAGGTAACAAACGGCTTGGTTCGGTCGCTTGATATCGCCCTGAACAATGAAAACCGCCGCTCAAGGAAGAACGGCGGCTCGTTGGAGATCAATTCGGAGTCAGGGCGCAGTTGGCTTTTCTGTCAGTGCCTCATAGAGCGACTGGCGCTGCTCTCTGATGCTTTTTCCCGGTGAGATTCCGAACAGATGCTTGTAGTCTCGGTTAAATTGCTGAGGGCTTTGATAGCCCACGGCGTAGGCCGCGGAATTTACGTCCCCTTCTCCCTTGAGCATAAACTGCTGCGCTTCGTACAGACGCAGCCGTTTCTGATACTGGAGCGGCGACAGCGATGTGAAGCTTTTGAAGTGCCGGTGAAACGTTGTCGGCGCCATACCGGCAACGGAAGCCATCTGCTCAACAGAAACGGATTCCCTGAAGTTGGCTCGCAGCCATTGAATGGACTTTCGGATGCGCTGGCCAACGGTGCTCGGAGCATACAACGCGCGCAGGCAGGCGCCCGAGCTGCTCGAAAGCGCGAGGTAATGAATGTCGCGAATCAGGATCGGGGCTCTGGCCTTGATCTGCTCGGGATGATCAAGAAGCTTCAAGAGCCGCTCGAAGTCTTCGAGCAATTCCTGCGTGGGCTTTTCGACGTTAAAGACATCGCGCACACCGTCCTGCGGCGGGTCTTCTTCCAGAAGGAAATCCGCGATTGTGGCGGGATTCAAACGCAGCGACAGTGATACAAACGGGTTTGAAGGCTTGACGCCGACCAACTCGTAGGACGTGGGCATATCGACCGAAGTGACGATCATCGACCCCGTTCCGTAGCGGTAGCTCTTGTCGCCTATCACGAGGTTTTTCGTGCCTTGGAGGATCAGTCCGACAGAGAGCACGTAAAAGCAGTTGGAGACAGTCTGCGCCTGCTCAACGTAGGACAGATGCAATCCCGGAATTTGATCGACGGGCGTGTCGCCTTTGACGGCATTGCGCACGCGCTCGATCAGCCGTTCCCGAAGTGCTTTGACTTCCGGTTCTTCGACGGTGTCAATTGCGTTGAAAATTTTGGTCGTGTCGCCTGTCATTGTCCACCTGCACAAGAGGAAAAGCGAAATGCAGCCGCTGAGCTCCTGAGGGAGAAGCTTTTTTGACGATCAGCGGCCGCTGTTTCGCTTTGGTTCTCAATTTTGACAAAGTTCGCGCAAATTGGCTCACGCTTCGTCCGTACCGTCACCGATCGGTCTCTGACCGGGTTTCTTATCCAACACTCGTACGATTTCGTATTGCCCCGTGCCCATGCCGAGTTCCTTCATGGCCGAAAGTTGGCGGAGCCCCTCACGCGACTCAATGCGCTTGACGAGCGAATGGTTCATGAACTTGGGCATCGCGTAGACGATGTCAATCGACGCTTGGTCGATGGCAACCAAATCGGTCGAAGCCAAAATCCCCAGGTCCGGCATCGTCGGTTCGCTTGCGGCAACGCCCGCGCAGTCGCAGTCAACCGACATGTTACGCAGCACGTTCAGGTAAACGATTCGTTTCCCGAAGTGCTCCGTAATGCCCTTGCCCGCGTCGGCCATGTGTTCCATGAAGGCTGCACCTGTCGTCCAGCTCCCGTCGGCTTTTACCGCATGCACTTCCGCTTTGCCGTGTGCGCCCGAAGCGCACCCGATGGCGATGTTCTTGAGCGAACCGCCGAAGCCGCCCATGCCGTGTCCCTTAAAGTGAGTCAGCACCACCATGGAGTCGTAGTTAAAGAAGTGCTTGCCGACATGGAACTGTTTCAGATGCATGCCGCCTTTGACGGGAAGCAGCGTGTCACCCTCTTCATCCAAGATGTCAACTGGACAGAAGTTCCAACCGTTTTGCGCGAGAACACGACGATGGCCTTCGCTTGTCTGACGCGGGCTCTTGTAGAGAACATTGGACTCGACAATCGTGCTTTGCGGTACGGCGCGCTGGAACTGCTTGATCCATTCGCGCGGCAGAATGTTAGGTCCGCCCGGTTCGCCCGTGTGAAGTTTCAGAGCGACACGGCCTGTGATGTCCTTATTGATCAGTTGGTACAGACGCAACAGAGCGTCGCCCGAGAGTTCCGGCGTCCAGTAGACGATCGGCTTTTTGGGCGCGGCGGCGCTTGAAATCGGTGACGAGGCCATCAGGCCTGCGGCGGCGATGGCGCTTGAGATCAGTTCGCGGCGTGTGAGCTCGAGCATGATGAACTCCTTGGCAAAAGATATTTCCTAACGAGCATCCTCGCACTTGCCTTGGTCAAATCTTTGCCGCTTGATTTCTGATTTTTGCCTAAAACTGCCGATGACGGTTTTCCTCAGATAATTGGCCGTCCGTTAACGATTCAGCACCTTCGAGGCAGAAAAAGGCAAAAGATCGGTTTGTTTTGCCGTAGCTGAGTTCCCATCTCCTGGCTGAGAATGATCGGCATCGGAAACACTGCGGCGGCGGAATTGCTTGTTCTTCTGTCTGCCGCTTTCGGAGAAAACTAATGTCTAGAATTCCAAACGTCTCGCTTTCCAACGGCGTACTGATGCCGGCCGCCGTTTTCGGTGTGTACCAAATTCGCGACCTCAAGGAATGCCAGAAAGCCGTAGAAGATGCGATTGCTGCCGGATACCGTGCCATTGACACCGCCGCTTCTTACGGCAATGAAGCTGCCGTCGGTCACGCCATCAAGGCTTGCGGGTTGGATCGTCGAGAACTTTTCATCACAACCAAGCTTTGGGTGGAGGATGCAAGCGAAGAAGGTGCGCGCCGAGCCATTGACCGCTCTCTCGACTTGCTCGGTCTCGATTACCTCGACCTTTATCTGATTCACCAACCGGTGGGTGACGTTTACGGCGCCTGGCGCACGATGCAAAGCTTCTACCAGAACAAGATTCTTCGAGCCATCGGCGTGAGCAATTTCGCATCGGATCGTTTCATTGATTTTGCGCATCACAATGCCATTTGCCCCCATGTCAATCAGATTGAGATCAATCCCTTCTGTCAACAGCAGGAAGCTCTTCCGATTCTGAATAAGTTCGGCACGACGCCTGAGGCCTGGGCCCCCTTTGCCGAGGGCAAAAACAATTTGTTCACGCATCCGACGCTTGAGAGCATTGCTCATCGTTATGAACGCACGGTGGGCCAGATCGTGTTGCGTTACGCCCACCAACTTGGCGCTGTCATCATTGCCAAAACCGTTCGTCCCGCACGCATGGTCGAGAACCTCAACATTTTTGATTTCGAGCTTGAAGAGGACGACATGAAACGCATTGCGGCATTGGATACCAACACCAGTCAGTTTTTCTCGCACCGTGACCCGAAGATCATCGAGTGGATGTGCTCTCGTCACATAGAGCACTGATGAAAACCGAAACGGCAGGAATTGGCAAAAACGAGCGGACTTTCGGCAAAAGAACGACGAGGCCGCTCGATACGATTTTTCCTGTCAAAAACCCCTTTTTGGTAGATACAGAAATGAAACAACGCACTCTCGGACAAAGCGGCATCACGGTTTCGGAAATCGGCCTGGGCTGCATGAGCATGAACTTCGGCTACGGTCGTCCGTCGCCCGAAAAGGACATGATCGAGCTCATCCATAAGGCAGTGGATATGGGCGTGACGCTTTTCGACACCGCCGAAAGCTACGGTCCATACATCAACGAAGAGCTCGTCGGAAAGGCGCTCGACGGTTTGCGCGATAAAGTCAGCATCGCCACAAAATGCGGCATCGCCTTTGCTGCCGACGGCAATCTGATTTTGGACGCACGAGCCGAGACTCTGAGAAAGTCGCTCGAAGGATCGTTAAAGCGTCTTCGCACCGACTACGTGGACATTTATTATCTGCACCGCGTCGATCCGAAGGTGCCAGTGGAAGACGTAGCCGAGACCATGGGCAAGTTCATTGCCGAAGGCAAGATCCTCGGCTGGGGACTCTCAGAGGTCGGCCCCAAGACGATTGAGCGTGCACAGGCTGTTTGCCCGCTTGCAGCGGTTGAAAACGAATTTTCGATGATCTTCCGCGAGTCCGAAGAAAACGGTGTCTTCGATGTCCTCGAAAAGCACAACATCGGTTTCGTTCCTTACAGTCCGCTGGGGCGCGGATTCCTGACCGGAACGATCAATCCCAACGAAAAGCTCGTGGAAACGGACTTCCGTCGCAATCTGCCGTTGTTCTATCCTGAAAACATCAAGGCTCACCAAGGCATCATTGATTTCATCCGCAATATGGCTACGGCCAAGAACGCAACGCCATCTCAGATTGCTCTGGCTTGGGTGTTGGCGCGCCGTCCGTGGATCGTGCCGATTCCGGGAACTACGAAACTGCATCGTCTGGAAGAAAACGTCGGCGCTGGCGATGTGGTCTTTACGGACGAGGAAATGACCGAGCTCAACCGCATGCTCGACGCTTTGCCCATTCAGTGCGACCGCTACAACAGCCGCTTTACGGACGCAACGGTTGACTGAGTGAGTGACATCCATCCCAAGAGTTTGACCATGGTGCATAACCTTGGCTCCAGGCGGCAGCTTCTGACGTTCCTTGCTGCCGCCTCTTTTTCTTCTTTTGGCCCCATGTCCATTGCTCGTGATATTGCGAACGGTACCTTCACGCCGCAGTCAACCGTCGGCGACGTGCTCGACGAGCCGCTGTTCTTTGGTCTCGGGACGAATACGGCAGCCGAAGGTTGGGTGGACCGTGCTGCAAGCTTCTTTAGGCATCAGGTCGAGAAAAACTGATGTAAAGATTGTACAAAGTATATGGGCGAGAATGAGACTGCTTTGCATGATGACGCAAAGCCCGCAAGCACAACACTCACGGGCTTTGGTTTTGTTCAACGAAAGGATCTTAAGTCCGTTCCTTTGACCGGTTACGGCTCCCCTTCTCCCTTCTTTTCTTCCTGACCGACGCGTCCCGGCTGAGCGGCGTACCAGTTGGCCAGCTGCTCGATTTCGGCGTCCGTGAGCTTGCGACTGAAGACGCGCATTTCTCCGAGCATGTCGGACTGTCGGGCACCCGAGCGGTAGTCCTTGAGTGCGGCGGCAAGTACAGTCGCTTGCTGACCGTGGAGCACCGGCACCAGTCCGTTGTTGTTGCCGCGGGCATCAATGCCGTGACAAGCAGCGCACGGGGTGATGTAGCGCGAGGCGTCGCCCGAATTGACAAGTTCCGGTGCGGGTGTGGTCGGCGCCGCTTTCTTGGCGTTGCGTCCCGGAAGGTATTCGTAAAGCGCCGCCACGTCGGCAATCTGCTGATCGGTGAGCTTGGCGGCGGCCGCCGACATCAGGTCGGACGCGGGCGTTCCCTTGCGCCGACCGTCGCGATAGTCTAAAAGAGCCTTGACGGTGACGGCATAAGGTTGGCCTGCCACATCCGGCCAGTTGGGCGTATCGGCAATGCCTTCCTTGCCGTGACAGCTTGCGCAGAACTGCTTGCTGTGCACGGCAAAGCCGTTCATGACTTCGGCTTTGGGCATGGCCGCTAATACTCGCTGCCACTCCTCGGGCGAAAGCGCTGTCTTTTGTTTGACTACGGGGGCCGGCGCCTGTACTGCGACGTCTGCCGTCACTGTCGAATTTTTCGCGCCTGCCTGCTCGGAGATCACCGGGCTGCCTTCTGCGGCAACGGCTGCGGCGGCTGCCGCAAGAAGACCGGCTGCGGCAAGATATTTCAAAGTCTTCATCGTGTGTTCTCCTAACCGAATGCGTCGGCCGTGATGCTGCGCATCCAGGCTCTCAAGTAGCGTGAGGCGACCATGCGTTCTTCACGCGAGGCGCTGAGATCCTGATAGCGCGCCCTTGTGTTGGTGCGAGCGATCTTGCCGTCGACGATTCGGAACGTGTCGGCCACGAAAAGCCCCCAGTCGTCGCCCGCAAGCGCATAACAGGTGTTGGACCACGCCGGTTCCGGAATGCCGGTCTGCGTGACCTTGCCGATGAGAGCACGTACGCAGACCTTTGCCTGCGTGTTGGCCGAATATCCGGACTTGGGCATGGCGTCTGCAATCGAGGCGTCGCCCAACACATATACGTCGGGAATTTTTGTCGACTCGAAGGTACGGCGATCAATCGGACAGAACCCGGAGTCATTCGTGAGCCCAAAGGTTCGCGCTACATTGGCCGCACGCATCGGCGGAACGATATTCAAGACGTCCGCCTTGATCTTTCCGCCTTCAGCCGTGACGGTTCGGGTAGCGGGATCAATGGAAAGCGGCTTTCCGCCGTCCTTTTGACGAATCCACTCGAGCCTGCAGTCGGCTGTGGGCTCGACCATGAATTTTTCAAGCTTGTCGTAGTAAGGCTGAGGCGGTCGGAAGCCGTAGAGATGGTTCCAGCCGAGAATCATCGTCTCGTCGGTCACGAAGTCGTTTTTCGGGTCGACGATCACGACGCGGCTGCGCGGTTTGTAGTGACCGAGCCATTCGGTCATCAGAGCGCTGCGCTCGTATGGCCCCGGCGGGCAGCGGTACGGATTCGGGGGCGCAACGAGCACAACGGTACCGCCGTCGGGCATGGCAAGAAGCTGTCGGCGCAGGATCTCGGTCTGTACGCCCGCAATCCAGCCCGAGGGAATCGTGCTGTTGGCAAGTTGGGCACTGTAGCCTTCAATCTTGTCGTAGAGCAGCTCGACGCCGGGCGAGACGATCAGAGAGTCGTAGCCGAACTTTTGCACCGAACCGTTGACGGTGGCGGCGACTTCCTTTCTCACGGGGTCAAGCGCTTGCGCCACACCCTGCACGATCTTGACGCCGTGCGCGCGTAGGCCCTCATAGCTTACTGTGAGGTCGGCTATCGAAACCGCACCGGTGAGGTGTTCGGAACTGCCGTAGTGACGGATGAACACGGGATTTCGTTCGATGATGGTGACGTCGGCGTCGGGCTGCCACATCTTCAGATAACGCGCTGCCGTTGCGCCGCCCACCCCGGCGCCTACGATGAGAACGCGGTGTTTGGCAAGGCTCTTGACATTGGCTAGAGCGCCTGAGGCAGGCAGCATCGAGACAGCGGCAAAGCCAGCTGCCGTCGCCAGAAGTCGGCGGCGTGTGTAGAGCGAGTTCGCGCTGCGGCCCGCAAGGCCCTTGGTGTTAAAGGTATCAAACATCACGGTGTCTCCCCTTTGCTCGGTTGTTCGGGTGCGGACTTGCCCTCAGGTTTCTTTGGTAAAGCGGCAAAGAACGCGGCCATTCGCTCGAGTTCGGCATCGTTGTAACCGTCGGCAATGTGACTCATGATGGAGCTCGGACGGTCTTTGGATCGGAATCGTTTCATCTCCCGCACAAAGACTTGGTGGTCCATGCCGGCCAGTCCCGGAAACGCCGAGTCGTTGGAGTAGCCGTAGGTGCCGTGACAGGCCGCGCAGGTGTGCGCAAAGGTTGCGCCCGACGGTTCTTTGGTGGAATCTGCCGGTTTGTCGGCGGCGTAGGCGACCGAGACAATGAGTACGGAGGCCGCCGCAACAGTCAGAAACTTCAGCTGTTTGGTTTGCATCGTGTCGTCTCCCTTATTGCAAAACAACCGCGAAGCCGACCACGAAGTAGCCGACGATCCAAAGGCCCAGCAGTGCGCTGGCCCAGAAGCCCAGACGTTCCAGACCGGCTGATGGGGTCCAGACGGCGCCGGGGTGTCCCGCCGTCGCAAGTCCCGCTTTCCAGGCTGAAATGAAGATGTACGCCAGAGCCGTTCCGCCCACCAGAAGGAACGTCACAAAGAAGATGACAAGACTCGGAACATCCCAATGCACGGCCAGATTCATTGGGTTGAAGCCGGCAGATTCAAGGAGCGTGCCCACGCGCAGCGCTTCACGCACGGCGGCAAGCAGCACCGTCATGACAATCGTCATCACGAAAGCCATGTAGTTGCAGGTCGTGCACAGACGCCGGCGCTTCTGGATGAACGGCATTGCCACGAAGAAGAGTGCGCCGATTAGCCCAACATAGGGCCAGGCCGACAACAGGAACCAGGACTGCTCGGAAGGCAGGCATGCCATCCAGACGATGCCCAACAGCACCACGAGAATGCCACCCGTGCGGCCCATGCCGAAGGCGACCTTTTCCAAGAAGTCGGAATACAGCCCGTCTTCCATGGTCTGGTGCGATTTGGAAAGCACCCAGCGGCGCATGCCGTAGATCCAAGCGGCCGTAACAGGCAGCGACAAGGCAAAGAAAAAGAGCAGTCTTGGGATCAGTACGTAGTGCAGACCGCGGCCGGACGTGTCGACCTGACCTTCGGGCGCATACCACTCAAGCCAGTGCATCGGAAAGAGCGCCTGATTTGAGAGAACGTGCATGAGAGTGCCGCAGGCAAGAAAAAGCACCAGAGCGACGGCAAGCCACAGTACGGCTCCTCGGCCGTTATTCTCCCCTCCTTGCGTGTGAAGGATCGAGTGAACGCGGTAAAGCGCGAGATAACCGATCATCAGCAAGCCCAGGAACACCAGAGTCCAGACGGCCGATAGCATGCTGGAGGCGTACCAGAACGGGTCGAAGATGACCTGCACGAAAAGAAGCGGCGCGACGCCCAGGACAATTGCGGCTCCCGTGGCGGCTTTGGCCGTAAAGGCCATGGTCGAGCCAAGACGCAGCCAATAGTCGGTTGCCTTGTAGCGGGCAAAGAGCGCCAGACCGGTGCTGCCGAGCAGAATCGACACGGCAGCGATGTGAAGCGCAAAGGTCACGACGCCCAACACCAGAAAGATGGCCGGATGCGAGGGCGCGCCCGCGGGGTCGGCCAGAGCTGCGGTCATGGCGGCAGCGGCAGTCGTCAGATTTTCATTCATGATTACTTACCTCCCACGGAGTCCTTCGGAAAGCCTTTGACGGCGTAGTTCGCGGCCCGTTGCGGATCGGTTTTCTGAACGGCGATGATTTCGGCGAGGAATTCGCTCATCACGTCGCGATCGAGTTCAGGCAGGGGCAGCGGCGGCATATAGACGATGTGGCCGCGGTAGAGCCCTGCCGAGAGCCAGTCCTTGATGCCGGCAGCGTCGGCCTCTGCGGGGAAGTACTTGGCGATCGGTCGGATGCCGGTGTCAGTGAGCGAATGGCAGCTCGAGCAGGCGGCAATCGAAATCAGGCGGCCTGCTTCCAGACGCTCCCACTTGCTTTCGGGTTTGCGAAGGTTCTCCGGTATAAACGGGTGCGTTGCAAGGAACCCGTTTTTGGAGAGAACCGGCAATTCGCTCGTAACTTCCAGTGCCGGTACGTCGCGTCCGATGATCTGGTTGGCATAGACAAAGCGGCCGGCCACCCAGGGCTTGCGAACGATTTCACGGGCCGTCTCACTCGGTGCAAGTCCCAGCACGAGGATAACGAGCGTGGCGGCGACGGTCAGCGGAAGATTCATGACGGACGGTCGCCAGGCGGTGAGCGCAAAGTACACGAGTGTGACCGCGAGGGCTGCCCACATCATCGCGGCAAAACTTTCGGGCATGCGGGTAGCCGAAACGATGGTGGCGTCCGACGTCAAAGTCGAGGCAAACCAGTAGAGGCTCGCAGTACCCAACACGGCGCCCATAGCGCCCAGACCGGAGAGCGTGCGCGCGATGTAGCTCTTTTCTGCCGGATCCGCGGTCTTGGCTGCTGCAAAGCCGCCCACGACGCCGGTGATGGTGAGCATGAAGAAGAACCGGGCCGAGAGCTGCGCGAACATCGATTCTCCGAAGAAGGCCGAGAGCACGCCGCCCGTCTGGTACCACGAATCCTGACCGGGCCAGAGCATGAACGAGAGAATGCCCACGATGATGAGAAGCGTGCCGACGCTCGAGAGGGCAAAGATCGTGCAGTAGCGCAGATAGGTTTTGATGGGCACGCGGCCTGCGAGGTACACGAGCAGATAGACGCCGGCGACTTCGATCAGGAAGAACACCCATTCGGTGGCCCAGAGCCAGACGAAGTTGTGAATCAGCGCCGAAATGCCGCGGGGATTGGCGATTGTGGCGGCAAACCAGATGCCGGGGCCGGTGACGGAGCCGAGCACATAGCTGAAGATCAGCAGGAAGGCGCCGTATTTGCGGATAAAGTCAAGATGCTGGGGCTGGTTGGCCGTCACCGCACGTCGTGCAAGCCACGCAAAGACAAGCGCGGCACCGACCGAAGCGTGCGAAAACAGCACGTGGATCGTGGCGATGAAGCCGATCACCCATCCCGCACCGATGCCGGGCTCAAGCCAGGCCGGGTAGAGTCCGAGGAACTCGTTCATGGGGGCTCTCCTAGTGGAAAAAACAAAAAGCTTTTGACTCCGACGAATGCTCTCTTGTGAGAGCCTTTCGCCAAGGTTTGAGCCATTGTTAACGTTCGTTTCCTTTCTGTCTCTCCCTCTGTGGAACGGCTCCCGAAGCTCTTCCCTAATCCGTTATGCGGAGTCGCTCTACTTCTTTTGCCGATAAAAACGATTCTCGTTTCTCTCCTCTTTCTTTTTTAATGCCCCGATTCGCCGAACTTTGCGCTCTATCCCGAAGGAGTACCCATCGTTGTTCTTTTTTGATCATCGGCTCAATAGATATTTTCTATGTTGGGCACTCATAAATTGATGAGTATGGCGCCGATCGGCCAATCTGAAATATCCCTTAAGATGCTTTCTGTTATTTGAGTAACTCATTGTTTTGCAAGTGTATTGCCCAACATTCCAGCGTTCTGTAGATTGACGGAAAACAACTTCACGACGATCGAGTTTTTCTATGTCTGAATATCTTGCTCAGAAGCATGCCTTGTACGCGCAAGTGGGGCGCTTGAGCCGCGCGTTAGGTCAGCAGACGCGTCTGGAGATCATCGAGATCCTGGCGCAGGCTCCTAGAAGCGTCGAGACGATTGCTTCCCTTTTGCAGACCGACATCAGAAGCGTGAGCCAGCATCTTCAGGTGTTGGTCGAATGCGGTCTTTTGACGGTCGAGCGCAAAGGGCGTTTTCGTTGGTACGCCGTTCGCTGTCAGGAAGTCTTGCAACTGGCGGTGCTGCTTCGCACGACGGCCGAGACACTTTTTGGAGCTCCGCAAACGGACGTCAAGGATGAACTCTCGCTGTCCGAAGGTCTGTCGCTTGCCCGGCAGGGAAAGCTTCAGCTCATCGACGTGCGACCGCTCGAAGAGTTCCAAAGCGGACATCTGGCCGGCGCCCTGAGCATGCCACTGGCAAGTCTTTCCGAGACCATTTCACAGCTGAACTCGGAAACTCCCGCTGCCGCCTACTGCCGCAGTCCTTACTGCTTTTTGGCGCGGCAGGCTCAGGAAATCTTTGCCAAACACGGTAAGACGCTTTATGTGCTCTCCGACGGCGTACAGGACTGGAAGGCTTCATCGCCCGAGTTGTTGACCATTTCAACCGATTCTGAGGAAAGTTAACGATGCACTTTGTCAAAACAATGGCCCCGGGATGGTTTGCCTCCGTCATGGGTACGTCGGTGGCCAGCCTGGCCGCTCAGCTTCTTTTTGCGGGAACCGCGGCAGTGTGGATTGCCGACGCTCTTCACTACACAGCGATAGCGATGTTGTTGGTGCTCGGCATGGCTGCCGTGCTTCGCATTCTCATCTACCCTCGCGCGGTCTTTGAAACGATCTCGCATCCTGTCGAGGGAAGTTTCTATGCGACCTTCCCTATCGCGTTATTGGTTATGGCAGGTCAATGGAGCATGCGTGGCATTGATCCCAATTGGGTCGCTTTGCTGTGGTGGACTGGCGCCATCGGCACCTTTGCCGCAAGCTACTTGATTCTCTTTCGGCTTTTTACGCTTGATCGCCTGAAGCTTCAGATGGTCACGCCCGCGCATTTCATCCCGGCGGTGGGTCTCGTGGTGATTCCGGTGGCCGGTGCCGGCCTGGCGGCTCAGGCGCAAGGCCTGATGCGCGAGGTATATTTCGGCGTCAACATGCTCGGCATGGGTGCAGGGTTCTTCATGTACATCGCACTGGTGGCCATCACTATGGCACGCCATTTCCTGATGCCCGCCATCGAAGGCAAGATGACTCCGACGCTGTGGGTGCATCTGGCTCCTCTCGGTGTGATTCCGCTGAGTCTTTTGTCGCTTTTGCACGCCGCAGGTAACGAAGCCGCGATGAGCTACGGCTTGTTGGTCGCGATGGGCTTTATGGGGGCCTCGCTTTGGTGGCTTCTTTTGGCTTTGGCCATGACCGTTCGCAACGCGCTGCAAGGCAAATTGCCCTTTGCGCTTTCCTGGTGGGCGTTCGTCTTTCCGATCGGCGCGATGACCGTGTTGAGCATTCGACTTTCGAGCCTTGCGAACCTAGAACTTCTTGGCCTGATTGCCTATGGTCTGATGGCTCTGCTCCTGACCGTCTGGTTCGCGGCAGCCGTCGGTACACTCCTTGGGTTATTCCGAGGCGGTGTGATTCCGCCCAAAACGGCGACCGCTCAATCGCACTGACAATAGAAAATGCCGGCAAAGCTAAAAAGCTCGCCGGCATTTTTTTAACTTCCGGTGGTGCTCAGAGCACTACGACTTCGTGTTCTCTTCCGTCCAACGGTGGAAAATCGTTGCGACGATCGGGCCGGAAATGTTGTGCCAGAAGCTGAAGATGGCCGATGGCAGAGCGGCTAGCGGCATCGTGGCAAAGTGTACGGTCGCAAGCGCCACGCCAAGGCCCGAGTTCTGCATGCCGACTTCGATGGCCAAGCATTTTCTCTTGGCCAGATTCATCTTAAAGAGCTTGGCGGCGAGATAACCCACTACGTAGCCCAGACCGTTGTGAAGAACAACCACGGCAAACACCAGCGGACCGCTCTTGGCGATATTGGGCTGGCTGACGGCAACGACGGCCATCACAATCAGAACAATCGACACCACGGAAATGAGCGGCAGGCAGGTTGCGGCCACGGCCACGCGGTCCTGTCCGAGAATCGTATGAATCGCCACGCCGATGGCAATCGGAATCAGAACGATCTGGCAGATTGACCAGAACATGCCCAGCGGGTCGATTTCAATCCACTGGTGCGCAAAGAGCCAAATCAGAGCCGGGGTGACGATGGGCGCCAGAAGCGTCGTGCAGCTGGTGATGGTAACCGACAGCGCCGTATCGCCGCGCGCCAGGAAGGTCATGACGTTGGAAGAGGTTCCGCCCGGGCAGCAGCCAACGAGGATCACGCCTACGGCGATTTCGGCCGGCAGCTGCAGCACGATGCAAAGCAGATAAGCAAGCGTCGGCATGATGATGAACTGGGCGAGGATGCCGATCAACACATCCACGGGTTTTGAGAGCACCAGTTTGAAGTCATTGACCGAAAGGGTCAGCCCCATGCCGAACATCACCAAACCCAAAAGCGGAGAAATCCAACCGGCCAGCGGTTTAAATGGATCGGGCGCGGCGTAGGCGATTGCCGCAAAGACAAGCACCCACAGGGCAAATGTTTTATTGACAAATTGGCTTAAGGCGGCAAGCGCTTTCATATTTTTATCTCCCGTTGTCTTTTCAAGCTTTCATTGTTCTATGTGTTCGCTTGATGCTTATTCTCGGCTCATAGCCTATCTTGACGATTTTAGGAGCGGCTATTTCACTTGTCTTGAGGCAAATGCCCTAGACCGTTTGCCTTATGACCAGCGATAAGAGCGAAAAAGAAACCGGCTCGAACTCTCGAGGAAACTCCTCTTTGAGTTCTTGCCGGTTTTCGGAACGCTCGCCGTAACGGCGAGCGAGTGCCGATTTTGCGTTACTTCATCTTCACGACATTGGTACCTGCCGTGCGGCCGAACGTCATGATGTCGGCAATGGCGTTGCCGCCCAGACGGTTGGAGCCGTGAATGCCGCCCGTGACTTCACCGGCAGCGTACAGACCCGGAATGACCTTGCCGTTGACGTCAATGACCTGAGCGTTGACGTTGATCTTGATGCCGCCCATCGTGTGGTGAACGGTCGGCACCTTCTTGCAGGCGTACCAGGGGCCTTCCGTCAAGGTCGTGTCAGCCTTGTTGTCGGCCTTAAAGCCCAACGGATCCTTCATCTCGCCCTTGACGATCTTGTTGTAGTTGTCGACGCTGGCCTTCAACTTGGCGGGATTCATGCCGGTCTTCTTGGCAAGTTCTTCGAGCGTGTTGGCTTCTACAACAGAGCCGAGAGCAACCATGTCGCGGATCGTGGCGCCGTTGGCGTCAACCCAGTCGCGGCTCGGATAGCGAACCTTGTTCACAACGACGTAGTAGGTGCTCTTGGGCTGAGCAAAGATGGCTCCAGCGAGAACGTCGCGTGCTGCGCCTTCATTGACGAAGCGGTCGCCTTCAACGTTCACGAAGATGCGGTTGCGGCCGGACGTACGGATGTTCTCCATCAGGCCGGTACCCGGCGTGCCGCACGGGTGAATCTGGATGTCGTCCAGATTGATCAAGTCGGCGCCGTGCTTCTTGGCGATGATCAGACCGTCGCCCTGAGCGGCCTTCTGGATGTTCGTGCAACCAATCGAGTTATCAAGTTTGACGCTCTTCCAAACGCCCGTATTGACTTCCTGGCGGAACTTGATGTTGGCGCCAAAACCGCCGGTGGCAATCACAACGCCGTCCTTGGCATTGAGAATAACCTGCTGGCCGAAGTGCTTGGCTGTGACGCCTGTGATGCGGCCCTTATCCTGCAGCAGGTCGGTTGCCTGGGTATCGGTCAGCACCTGGATGGCGCCGTTCGTACCCTTGATGACCTGTTCAAAGCTGCGAATGTAGGTGTTGCCGGAAGGAGTGGCCGGATAATGGCTGCGCTGCCAAAGGGCGCCCGTAGCCGTGCCGATTTCATCCTTAAACTTCACGCCCATGCTCTCGAGCCATTCGACCGACTTCATGGAGTTCTGTGTCAAATACTTCACGAGTTCCGGATTGCCCTTGTTGTGGCCGCCCTTCATCGTCTGGTCATAGAACTTCTCGAAGCTGTCTTCAATGCCCTGCTTGCCTTGACGCTTCGGGTCAACTGCGTTCAGAGCACCTTCGGAAACGTTGGTCGAACCGCCGAGATAGCCGAGTTTTTCAATGACGATCACTTTCTTGGCACCGGCCTGATAGGCGGCAATGGCGGTTGCCAGACCGGAACCGCCGCCACCGATCACGACGACATCGGCGTCATAGGTCTTCGTGCCGGCAGGATGCTTTTCAACCTGCTCGCCGAGCTTGTCCATATCGCCGCCGGCTTGTTCCAAGCACTTTTCAACACCGCTCAAAACGGCAAAGCTCGAAATCGAAGCGCCGGTAATCGCATCCACGCCCAGTGACTGGTACTTGATGATCTTGTCGGTCATCAGTTTCAGAGCAACCTGGCCAACACCAATCGTTTCAAGATTCTTGGAGGTGTCGATCTTTTCGATGCGGTTCTTGCTGACCGTGACCTTCACTGTGACCGGAGCATTGTGGCCGTTGACGGTGGCCGTGTAGGTACCGGGCTTGAACGTCGACGGAGCCGTCTTGGCCGGTTCGGCTGCTTGCAGAGCCGTTGCTGCGCCGGCAGCAAACATCGCAGTCAGACACGCCGCACAAACCTTGCGAATACTCATCTTTCCTCTCTCCTATCTGAAGTTGAGCAAACGAATCGAAATGTCTGAGGCGAACAAGAATCGTGCAGGTTTTTTGGGGAAGCCTTAAGCGATTCTTATGGGTCTCAATCAATTTGAGTCTACGCCTGAGTTTGAATTTTTGACGGAGAAAAAATAGGTAAAAACACTCAGGCAACAAGATGGTGTTTTGTTACGGTCTTGAATTGGCGCCGAACAGCAGAAAACCCGCTCCAACCGTAGTCGAAGCGGGTTTGGCTAATCGATGTCTCTCTTAAATAGAGAGGGTCAGATTAGAAGCGGTGACGCAGACCGACGATAACGGAGTACGCAGAGGGATCTGCATCACGTCCGGTGGCACCTTGAGCGGTCGTGGTTTCCCACTGATCCTGCATATAGGAAGCGACAGCGTAGACGTCCGTGCGCTTGCTGAACGGGTAGTCGTAGCCAACGCTTACAACATAGCGCTTGAAGTCAAAGGAAGCGCCGTTGTTGGTATCTTCGAAGCTGTCGGCGGATTCAGCGTCAACATAGCCGAGCCCGAAGAGAGCCTTGCCGCCCCAGAGAGGAGCGTCACCGGAGAAGGTAATGCCGTAGCCCTTAATCTTCTCACCGTTCCAGGCTACGTCAACGTCAGCCATGATGCCGCCGAGGGTGGACAGCTTCATTTCGTCGAAGTACTGCGCGCCGAGGTAGAGCTTGACGACTTCGAAGTCGTAGCTGCCGCCCAACGTAACGGTCAGGCTATCGTCTTGGTCATACGGATTGCCGTCAGCATCAATAGAGCTGTAGTTAATAGAGTCAATAGCCAGGTAAGCAGCAAAGGGACCGTTGTTGTAAGTGGCACCGATGGCATAGAAACGATCGCTCGAGGATTCGTTTTCGTCACCGTAGGTCACTGAATCACCATCTTCGTTTGTGCCAGTAACCTGATTGCCCATGGCGTACTGAGCGTAGACCTTGAAGCCGGCAAAATCAGGCGTTTCGTAGGCGATCATGTTGTCCCACTGAGCGGCGGTGGTCAGAACGCGGTCAACACGGGCGGTGTATTCACCATAGGACGTGCCGAAGGCATTGATCATGCCGATCTTGGACCAGGAGGACTGACCGTTGTTGAGAGCGCCCATGCGACCAAAGGCGATCTTACCGAAGCCGCCCTGCAGGAAGATGCTCGATTCACGGTTGAACATAACGCCGCTGTCAACACCAGTATCGGTATTGATGCCGTCTTCGAGGATGAAGCCGACCGTCAGAGACCATTACCGAGGTCTTCCGTGCCCTTGATGCCCCAACGGGAACCGGAAGCCTGACCGGATTCCATGGAGAAGGAGTCGAAGTCCTGGCCGAGACCATCAGCGTCGCCGTGGACATAAGCCAGACCCGTATCGATGATGCCATAGAGCTGAACGTCAGCAGCGAGAGCCGAGCCAGCGAAAGCACCGAGAACTGCAACAGCAGCCAAAGTCTTTTTCATGATTTATCTCCTAGTCTTATTCAAGACCTGCAAGGAAAAAATAGGTTTTTGCAAAAACCGCCGGATCGGAACATGAGCTAAAGGACTCTTGCAAAGACTTAAGCTCAATCCGGCGGAAGTCCGTTCGGACTGGCACGATCTTGTCACCAAGAGATACGGGGCACCAAGAAAACAATGAAAGAAAGTGGTCTCGTGGGGGGGGGTTAACCCTAGGATAAAAAACAACACCAGTCCTTGTTTTTGTCAAAAACGTGCATGGCCTCCCTTCCCGATTCTTGTCTGCCATCCCCCGCTTGGGGGTATCGGAAAGAACTAGTTCTTTCGAAAATTCGGCTCAGGAAGGACGCCGGCAATGTTCGGCAGGCGCCTGATTACAAAAAAAGAGGTAACAAAAATGAATCGTCGCAAATTTCTTCTGAGCTCTACGGTTGCCGCCGCAGCTTCCTCTTCCCTTCCCGCTTTGGCAAGCACGACTGAACGCTTCTCCACAAAACAGCGTCCGGTTGACACGATGAACCGCATCGAAGGCTGGACTCAGGGCAAGGTCAAACCCGTTAAGGTTCGCAATCTCATGATCGGCGAAGGTCGTCCGAAGATCTTTGCTCCGACGACCGACAAGACTATTCGGCTCTCAAGTGGCTCGAATCCACAGGTGCCTTTTTCGGTCCGGTTTTTACCGCGAAGTCAGGTCTGCATCCGCGATGCTTTGCAATGCCCGGCAATTCCGCAGGCCGCAGCTATGTGCTAGCCATGGCGCGATGCGTGAGAGACGCCGGTGCCACATTCCGACTCAACAGCCAGGTGGTGGGCTTTGAAAGAATCCCTTCGGGCGGCTGGATCGTGAACGTGAAGGAATCAGCCGACTGCAAAACAACATCGAGGACCTATGTTGCGAAAAGCCTGGTGATCGCTTCCGGGGGCTTTACGGCAGACCGTAAGCGCTGCGCACGAATTGATCCGCGCCTGACGGCCGAAGTGCACACGACCGCCAATCCTTACGGTACCGTCTGGGACGGAGCGACGTCTGAGATTTTGGACTCCGCACAGACCGTGGGCGCCGCGGTGACCGACGGCTTCGGCCTGCAGCTTCTGCCCTTCTGGGGCGGTCGATTGCTGGACTACGACGGCGGCGACATCTATGTGAATGCCGCAGGCGAACGGTTTGTGAACGAATCCCTTCCTTGGAAGGTCATCACCGACAAGATGCTTGACCTTGAAGACCGCAGCTGCTGGGTGATCACGGACGCCCGATCGCACAAGGGCGCCATGCTGGGGCTGAAGCTCATCAACGGCATTGTCTATAAAGCCGACACCATCGAAGAGATGGCTAGCCGTATGCACGTCCCCTCCCCGGTTCTCAAAAAGACGATCGAGACCTACAACAAGAGCGTGGATAAGGGGTACGACGAGGCCACCGGGAAGACGATCTTTTCTCAGCGCATCGAACAGCCGCCTTTTTACTTCGGCAAGGAATCAATCTACATACACACGACGCTTGACGGCATCCGCACGGATGAGCACGCGCGTGTTTTGTCGGTGCAAGGGCTGCCGATGCCGGGGCTCTTCGTGGCAGGAGAAATCGCCGGGGGGATCTTCGGCACTGACCGACTGGGCGGCGCGAGCATGACCAACTGCCTTGTGATGGGGCGACGTATCGGTAAAAATGCGGCGATCAACGCCAGAAAAGGTTGACCGCCGCGAACCGGTTGCACATTAAGCTCATTGCTTCTTGCTCGTAGGCTTGAGCGTGTAATTGAGCTTCGACTCGATGCGCTTGAAGTCTTTGGTGAGCATCGTGAGCGTCTGATTCATCGGGTCATAAAGGAAATTGGCTTCGGGTTTGCCGTCGTCTCCCACAAGTTGCCACACCGTGGCGTCCTCATCTTCCGTCGTACCGCGCTGGGTGAGGCGTTTGCCGATTGACTCAAACGTCACGTCCTTACCCTTTTCCGCTTCCAGGTAGGTCATCGCAAGGTGATACGCGCCGTCGCCGCTATAAGAGCGGTGGCGCACCGTGAGCTGATAGCGGATGCCGGGGCAGGAAGCCGCAGGCAGCACGCCTTCGAAGTATTCCTCTTCCCACGGACCGAGCGACGCGTCCACGTCAGATTTGGACTGCGAGGCAATGAGTTTCATGCGCTTTTCGATGGTCCAAACGCCGTCTTTGTGACGCAGATTCTTGGTGTCGTCGTCTTCCACATTCCAAACGTAGCCGCCTTTGGGCAGCGACCGGCGCTGCAATGTCTCATGCTTCTTTCCGGCGTCTGAATACAGGTGAGCGAGCTTTCCGTCGGGACTGAAGAGCACGTAGAAGTCCGAAAACCGGGCGTCGACCGAGCCGATGCGAATCGCCTTGTCAAAGAGCGTGTATGCCGTGACCGTTTCGTTGGCCTTAAGGATCGGTTCCTCGGGAGCAACCGTCTGCACGATCGGCATCAGTGCCGATTTCTCCATGACGGGCGGTGTAGTTTGTTGAGGTGCCGTACATCCGGCCAACACGACGCAACCGATCACTGCCAACGAAAGCTTCTTCATATTTTTTGATCCTTGACGAAAAACGCGGCAAGTTGGCCTCGCCGCGTCAATACTGCATCAGACGTTTTCGTTCGTCTTGTCCGTACTCTTATTTTGCCCGAATGCCTTCCAGGCGAGCCAGACAACCGCAATCAATAGTGCAACCGTCAGTAAACCACCAAAGCCGTGGAACGGAAAACCGAAGTGCCCGAAACGCGTTAGCCAGTCGCAGCCGATTCCGAAGTGAAATCCGCCGGGCATGCCTCCCGGTAACAAAAACCAAACAACGGCGCCGATGGCCAGGGCGATTGCGAGAAATTTGGCGGGCAGCTGAATCAACAGAGCAACGAGACCTGCCAGAAGCAAGAGTTCGAAGAAAAAGTGCATGGTGAAATCCCGAAAGTATTTGCTGAGAACAATTATCACCTCACATTGCGACAATAACTTCGAGCTTTACATAACTTTGCCTTTCTTTGAGTTTCGTACAGTTACGGATGCCATGGAGAAGCGATAGGCAAAAAGAGCGTCGAGGTATTTGATTGGGAAACACCTATCGACGCTCTTCAAAATTGTCACTGAACTTGCTTTTGTTGTTCTGTGTTATAGCGAGATCCTACGATTGGAATGGCAACCACTGTTTTTTCAAGTGCTTCCCACTCGGATTGCTCCAGCTTGAAGTCAAGCGAGCGCAGGTTTTCTTCCAGATGCGAAAGTTGGTGGTTCCGGAAATCAGAACGATCCATTCTTGCCAGTACCGAGCATGCTGAACGGATGCGGCCGCTATTGAGAGGACTGCGACAACAAACTTCAGAAAGCCTCGGCGCTTCGTGACTACCGCGGTTTTCTTTTCGGTCGTTGTTGTATTTCTTCAGAGAGTCGGCTTCATCACGATCTTCACGACCGGATCGGTCTTTGATGTCAGGCGCTCAAAAGCATGTTGCAGGTCTTCAAGCCCTACGATGTCGGTGATGTAACGGTCTGGATCGATCATGCCGTTGGCAATAAGTTCGATGGTTTCGGAGAATTCCTTGCGCGTGCACGAGACACTGCCGATCAAGTGCGTTTCGCGTAGTACCAGGCGGTTGATGTCGATCTCAATCGTCGGCTCAATGGAGTTGCCGACGGTGACGATCTTGCCGCCGGGTTTGACAGCATCCAATGCCGCGGCCATGGCAGCCGATGAACCCACGGCTTCAAAGACGACATCAAACCCGCCGTTTGAAACGGCACTGTACATTTCGCGGCGGTCGGGATTCTTGCCGTCGAGATAAGCGTCAAAGACGCCGATTTCACGAGCTTTGGCAAGTTTCCTATCGTTCGTCTTAGACATCGCCACCAAGGAAGCCCCAGCTTTTTTGGCCAGTTCCCCTATCATCTGAGCAATGATGCCGGTGCCGACGACCAGAACCTTGTCGTTTAGTTGCATCTTTGCCTGGTGGATGGCGTGGTACGCCACCATCAGAGGATCGATCAGAGCGGCGGCGGTGTCCGTGACATTGTCGGGCAATCGATAGGCAAGTCGAGCCGGCCCCACGAACTCTTCAGCATAGGCGCCGTTGCAGACGAATCCGATGTAGTTGGTGCCGTTGACGTCGCGGCACAGGTGTTCGAGCCCGGCCTTGCACATGTCGCATTCGCCACAATAGAGGTTGGCCCAGAAGACAACACGCTCGCCCACCTTGAAGTCACTTGTGCCGGGATCGGTGACAACGCCGCAGAATTCGTGTCCCATCCAGAACTCGCCCGTGTGGTTCGGGTTCCAGCCTTTGCCGGTCATCCACATATGAATATCGGAGCCGCAAACGCCGGTAGCCGACACCTTGATGCGGATGTCTCCAGGACGCAGTTCGGCAACGGGGACTTCCTTGACTTCGATCTGTTTCGGGCCGGTCAGGACGGCGGCCTTCATGGTACTTGACATAAGCTTCTCCCAATGCGAAAAAGGTTTACGGTTAAAGGCAATGGTAGAAGCAAAGTTCTTATTTTAGAAGGACAATTTTTTTCACGAGCGTGAACCAATGGTTCATGCTCAAGTTCGAGTTTCTTTAGCTGCCTCGTCAATGAAGTCCTGGAGTCCCGCAGAGGGCGTCTTGGAATAGATCAAGCCGAAGCGTGCCGTGAGCGGCCACTCGATCGGAATCCACCGAAAAAGCGGATGGGCTTCCGTCCAGTACGGGATGTTGAGAATCACGCTTTCGCTTGCCTGAGCACGGTTGAAGACTTCCAGATCGAGAAAGTTGAATTCGACCTCACGCGGCATCGCTGTTTTGGCGTCGAGTGCATCGCGAGCTGCATCGAAGTCTTCCAGAAGGTCGCGCTCCAGCACAAAGAGCTCGTAGGACAAAAGTTCGTCGACCGTGACGCTTGTTTTTCCTGCCAGAGGATGCGTTGCCGCCACACAACATCCAATGGGCACACGCTCAAGAACCAGTCCGCTGCAGTCGTAGTGCGAGAGAAAGCGATCGTCAAAGACGCCGGCAATGACATCAATTTCACTGCCCAAACCAGTCAGGATTTGATCAGCACGACGGCGATCATTGGCATAGGAAATCAATCGAATTCGGGATGCTGACGTTGAGAGTCGTTTTTGTAGCCGATACCACAGCTCGATGACGTATCGCCCGGAAAACACGTCCGAAGTGCCGACGTTGATATCACGACTATCCGCAGAGGTACGTACGTCTGCCAGCAACGCATCGCCGTGCTGCACGAAATTCTGTGCCTTGCTTTGCAAAACAGATCCGGAACGCGTGAGCACAAGTCCCCGCGGAGTTCGCTCGAAAAGAGTTGTCCCTATTCCTTCCTCCAATTGTTCGATCTGCTTGATCAGAGCTGTAGGCGAGACGTAAAGGAGCCTGGCGGCCTTGGAACAGCTCTTTTCGTGGGCACAGACGAGAAAGGCGTTGAGATAGCGATGGCAAAGCGAAAAGCGCGGCATGGCAAAACAGACATCTGGCAGAAATATCTTCTTGGGCAAGCCTATCACAGCGCTAGCCTGCAGATTATCCCGGTGTTAGACTGATTTCGTTACACGTTTCGTTCTGTATCGAAATGGATTTCAATACTCTGTTGGTTGTTTGTCCGCTGGTCTTTCTTGGCGGCTTTGTCGACGCCGTCGGTGGCGGCGGCGCTCTGATTGCCGTGCCTGCCTATCTACTGGCAGGCATCCCGCCGCATATGGCAATCGGTACCAACAAACTCTCTAGCTGCATGGGCAAGGCCGCGTCTATCTTCAAGCTCGCCCGCAGCGGCTTTGTGGATTGGAAGCTAGCCCCTCTTCCTGTTTTGGTTTCTTTCGTCGGCAGTTACGCGGGCGCGTCCATTGCTTTGAACCTTCCGCCGGAAGTCTTTGAAATCATCCTTCTGGTCTTGCTACCGATCGTTGCCGCAATTGTTTTGCGAAAACGCAAGCACGACTCAGAACACATCGATATGCCTTATGCCAAACGAGTCGGCATATTGTCTTCCTGCGCCTTTGTGTGCAATGCCTACGACGGTTTTTATGGTCCCGGTTCCGGGACTTTCCTTCTCGTGTCTTTTTCCTCATTCGGCGGCCTGGATGTGCGCGAAGCTTCAGGCCAAACAAAGGTCGTCAACATTGCCGGAGCCGGTGCTGCACTGGTGACTTTCGCTCTGGCAGGACAAGTCGACTGGCATCTCGGATTGATTGCCGGGCTCTTCGGAATTGCCGGGCATTATCTGGGTGCAACGCTTGTCGTTAAAAACGGCACTGCAATCGTTCGGCCCATCATTCTCGTCGTGCTGCTTGCTCTTTTTACCAAGACGCTTTGGCAATACTTCGCTTGAAACACAAGTCCGTCGCTGGCGTGATCGACGTATCAGCTCTATTCAAAGCAGTTCTCGCCCGAGTTGTTCTGATTCACCAGTTTGCACGACTTAAGCATGCTAACGGTTCAGTCTGCTCAACTTTCTGTGTTGTTGTTTTGCACTCGGGTTTACCCGTAATTTTTCTTCTCGCCCTGCCTGACTGTCAACTGGCAAACACTGCCGATTTCTCGATAAACATAAGATCGAAAGCACTTTGATCAAGTCAGCATAGTTGAGTTTGGGCGGACCAACCGCCTTCAAACCGGGAGAGAAAAATGAGAAAAAGTCTGATCGCTTTGGCCTGTCTGTCTGCTGTTGCAGGTGCCGCAACTGCCGCTGAAGTTGAACTGTACGGCACGGTTGATACCTACATTGCTGTAAACCATAATGCCGGCAAAACGGACGTTTCGTTGCGCAGCGGCGGTGCTTCCGCTTCTTTCTGGGGCATTAAGGGTACCGAAGACATCGGTGGCGACCTCAAAGCCGTCTTCAAATTGGAAAGCGCTTTCCTTGTTGATACTGGTTCCTTCTCCGATGCAGCTCAGGTAGGCAATGTGATCTTTTCACGTGAAGCATGGGTTGGTTTGCAGAGCAACACCTGGGGTACCTTATCTTTCGGTCGTCAGTACACGCCGCACTTCCTGACGTGGGCCATGACCGATCCGACGGATCTTAGTCTCGGTTCGTCTTACTCGCCTTTCTTCTTCCCGATGCCCACCGGCGTTAACGGTGAAGTCAACGACAGCCTTGTTCGCCATGACAATTCTGTGCTGTACGTTTCACCACGCATGGCCGGCGTTCAGCTTTTTGCCTATGCCGCACTTGGTGAGGAAAAAGACGCTACGACTGGTGAAATCACCGGTAGTGAGGACGGCAACGTTTACAACATTGCTGCCAACTATGTCAACGGTCCGTTGTTTGTGATGGCCAGCGTCTTGTATCAGGATTATTCGGGTAACCAAACCATTAATAATGGTTATGGTTTGGATGGCTCCTACGATCCTGATCCTAGGGACGGTAAGCACCAGGACAACGGCCACGGTATGTACTACAACCTGGGCGTGACCTATGACTTCGGCATCACCAAGCTCTCCGGTGCCTTCATGTATAAGGATGGCGAAGATACTGAAGCAATTCCCAATTTCTGGGTAGCACAGATCGGTGCCGCTACGCCTTTGTGGGGCGGACGTTGGTCGGTTTCGGCTTCAATGCTTTCCAACGAAACGCAGGATGATGCCGATGCCTACTCCTTCGGTACGCGCTATGACTATCCGCTGTCCAAGCGCACCAAGATCTATGCAGGCTACGAGGTTGTGTTCAACGACTCGAATGCCAAGTACTCAGTGGAAGCCGGCCCGGATAGCTCGCTACACTACACCAATGACTGGGGTACCACTCAGGGACAGTTCTTCATGGGTATCAATCACAAGTTCTAACCTTAATTTGCTTCCTCTCTGAAAGACTAACCGCCGTTTCATTTTCTCGAGACGGCGGTTTTTTGTGAGCAGAACAATTTGCTCTCGGTGGTGTAAAGGCAGCAGCTAAGGAATTTCGATACTGATCGGTTCGGGGGTTTTGATCGGAGGCAGCCAGTCTTTGACGCTTTCAAAAAGTTCGGTTCGCACGGCAAAAGTTCTGCCTGTTTTCTTCAGGATGCCCTCACGCTGCCATTCGGACAGACGCGTGCTCACCCACGAACGCGTTGCAGCGATGATTCTCGAGATTTCAGTGACTGAAAGAGACACGGGACATTCGTTCCATTCGTTGGCACTAATCTGTCCGCCCCCTTCCAAAAAGAAAGAAAGTAACAAAACGCGCAGTCGCCGATCTGTGTCAAGAGTGAAATTGGCAAACGCGCCTTCGATGATGGATTCTTCCTTGAGGATGGACATGTCCGCGTACATTTCCATAAGTTCCGTGGAAGTCCTTAACCCACGCCGGTACTGGGAGTTGGGAATCAATAGCGCGCGACTCGGCCGAATACACTCGGCAATGACACTGGTACGGTTCGGATTGAGAGCATCCAGATCGCCGATGGTGCGTCCGGGCAGCACCAAGGCAAATGTGTGGTAGTTGCCTCGGATATCGAGAAAGGAAAATGTGACGAGTCCTTCGAGTAAAAGAGCAACATAACCTTCTGTTCCGCCGTGTCTGAAAGTTGCTCCGGCATCGAGTGTCACCACGTGACCGTCTCGGAATAATTCCGCCAATTTCGCCGGTTCAGGAGGCAAAACCCAGGGACGCGCACGAAAAACCTGCCTCACGCTCTCTCCTTTTGGTGGTGCTGCACACGTATTTGCGTGTGCTGATCATTGCTCTTTTGTTCTCAAACGCACTGATTATATCGAGGAGCCTTTTGCTTCGGTTTTCACTACAAGTCGGCACACAACGACGATCTCATTAACAATGCTGCTCAGGCGTTGATAGTGCGTATAAACCCTTAAACCGTTTTTTGCCTAACGATCTGCCCACGGTGTCGATCGTAGATTTTTCTCAGGTTGAGATTCCCCTTTTTCGTAAGGGGTAAGGAGAAAAATCATGATCACTCGCAGATCGTTTATTCGCGGCATTGCTGCCGGCGCGACTTTGGCTGTCGTGGGGATGAGTCCGGCATTGGCAGCTCAAAAGACAATCACCACCGATATTGTGGTTGTTGGCGCAGGTTCTTCCGGCCTGGCCGCAGCTGTACAGGCTGCCGAAAAAGGCGCCAAGGTTGTCCTTCTCGAAAAGAATCCCTTCGTCGGCGGCAATTCGCAGCATGCCGAAGGCCTTTTTGCCGTTGAATCCGAGTATCAGCGTTTGCGCAGCGATCCTCAGACCCGTGAAGACGCTTTCCGCGGCTACCTTGAACGCCACCAATATGAAGTGGATCCTTCTTTGGTTCGCGATTTTATCTACGGATCTGCCGAAAACATCGAGTGGCTGCATAAGCACGACATCAATTTCCGCGTCGTTCGCATGACGCCCTGGGAAGAAGCCACTTGGCATGAGATTCTTGAATACAAAGGATCCATCCACGGTTCGGCGCTCGTGAAGGCTCTCAAGGACCATGCCGACAAGCTCGGCGTCAAGACGATGCTCTCAACGCCGGCCAAGGCGCTTATCGCCAACGACAAGGGAGCTATCGTCGGTGTCGTTGCTCACAGTGAAGACGACGAAGCCGACATCACCATCAATGCCAAGGCCGTCATTTTGGCTTCCGGAAGCTTTGGCGAAAACAAGAAGCTTATTCGCGAATGGGCGGTTCGCGATCCCGACCATTGGAAAGCCTCGTTGCCGATCAATAAGACCGGCGACGGTATTTTGATGGCGTTGGACAAAGGTGCACAGCGCGGTCCCGTGAGCTTTATCGGTCACTTGGGCACTGAGGGCAAGGGTATCGCTTTTGCCAGCCAGCTTTACACCACCAGCTGGCAGCCCTCCACCATCTGGATCAACTCTGACGGCAACCGTTTCGTTAACGAAGATGTTTCGCTGTCCTTCAGCCAGGCTGCCAACATCATTTACACGCAATATGGTCATCATGCCTGGTCGATTTTCGATGAAAGCCAGGTTGATTACATGATTGAACGCGGCGTTGACTCGGGTGTCGGTGTGATCGTTCGCGTCGGCGCAAAACTTACTAAGCTCAAGGAAGAAATCAAGGCGGCATTGCAAGCCAAGAGCGACGGTTTTAAGGCAGCAAGCTCTGTTCGCGAACTCGCCAAACAGATCGGTGTTCCTTACAAGAACCTCGACAAGGCAATCGACGACTACAACGAGGCCTGCAAGGTCGGCCATGACGGCGTCTTCTTTAAGAACGTCAAGTACATGCGCCCGATCAACACGCGCAAGCTTTATGCCATTCGCCTGGGCTCCTACTTCTTCTCGGCCTTCGGCGGCCTGGTTGTCAATCGTGACTTCCAAGTGCTTGACAAGAGCAACAAGCCCATCAAGGGACTTTATGCAACGGGTCTGGAAGTTTCCAAGGTTGTCGGCCACACCTACACGACCTGGACATCGGGCTATGCGTTCGGCTTTGCGGCCTATTCGGGTCGCCATGCCGGTTTGAACGCTGCAGAAGCGATCAAGTAGTCGCTACGATCGGACCTTGGGTCTGATCGTCACCCCGCAAATGCATAAGCGAGCAGCCGGCAGCGAGCGTTATTGCTCACCGCCGGCTTGCTGCTAACAAAAAGGAGAGAATCTGAATGAACAGAACCAAACCGATTGCGGCGCTTGAAAAAGCTCAAAAGTACGCAGCCTCGCTCAATAACCCTTCCGTTGAAGCCTTTAAGGCTCAGGGTGGAAAAGTCATCGGCACGTTCGACCCGGAAGTTCCGTTTGAAATTTTCGAAGCTGCCGGATTGATGCCTTTTGCATTACGCGGCACGGGTGCGACAAGCACGGAATATGCCGACAAATATTTCAAGCAGCTCACGTGCGACTTCACGCGCTCCATGTTTAACGAGCTTGTCCGCGGTCAGTATGACTTTTTGGACGGCGCCGTTGTCTACAACTGCTGCGATCACATGCGGCGCATTGACGATAACTGGAAGCTGCTGCCCAACGCCAAAAACTTCCATTTCCTTTATATCCCGAAACGCTGGGATGCCTCTACCTACCCGCGTTTCTGCGAGGAAATTCAGGCGCTGATCAAGTCTGTTGAAGAAACCTACGATGTCAAGATCACAGCTGATGCACTGCGTGCAGCGATCGTTGAAAGCAACAAGACCCGCGCTTTGATCCGCCAACTTTACGAATTGCGCAAGGACGACGAAGTTCTGATTGACGGCACCGAAGTCATGAATGTCCTAACGGCAGGCGAATCCATGCCTCGCGCTGAGTACAACGCCATGCTCACGGAACTCATTGCCGAATTGAAAGCCGGCGGCGAATCTGTTAAGCCGCGCCGTCGTTTGATGCTTCTTTCCGGTCACGCCAACACGCCCGAATTGTTGAGCGCACTCGAAAGTCAGGGGGCTTTGATTGTTGTGGACGATGCTTCCAACGGTTTACGCATGGCAGAAAAGGACATCTCCGAAGAAGGTGATCCGTTTGCAGCGCTCTGCGACTTCTACTTCAATGTCAAGACGCCGATGCCTCGTGCTTTCGGCACGCAGGATCGTCGTTTTGAAACCTACCTGCGACTCTTTGACGAATACCGCGCCGACGGCATTGTTTCGGCCCGTGTCACCATGTGCGACCTGTGGGCCTTTGAACAGTACATGCTGGCCAATCTGCTTCGCGAGAAGGATATTCCGAGTCTTGAGCTTGAAATCAATTATTTGATGGACAGTGTCGGCCAGGTTCGCACACGCGTCCAGGCTTTTGTCGAGAATCTGCCGCGCCGCAGCGCCTAATTGGATTGAGGAGAAAAGAATATGCCCAAATATGAAACCGGTCTTGAGCGGCGTCTGGAGTACCGCGAGCGTCTTGCCGGCATCAGTCAGATGCTGCACGGTTTGCCCGCAGAGCAGCAAAATCCCATTCAGATTGCGCTGATTGACTTCATGCGTGAATACAACGAAGGCATTCTTGATGCCGCGCAAAATCATAAGCCACTCGTTTGCACCTGGTACGGCAACGCTCAGGAGATCTTTGCCGGCATGGGCATCAAGTACTACAACCCTGTCATGGACTTGATGTTCCACCTGCAGTTCACTGATTATGCCGACGCCAAAGAATGCGATCAGTTCCCGCTTGACGACAAGATCTGCTCGCTGGTGCGCTATGCGGTGTGGTCGATGGAAAATCGCCTGCATCCGAAGCCCGATGCCTTTATCTGCATGATGGAACCGTGCGACGGACAGGTCATGCTGCATCAGGCCTTCAAGCGTTCCGACTATCTTAAAGACGTCCCCTGCTTTGCCTTTGACCCGAGCTACGGGCACGAAGATAAGGATTTCGAATACGTCGCCCGTCAGCTTCGTCAGGAAATGGTTCCTTTCTTGGAACGCACTACGGGTGCCAAGTACGACTTCAAGCGCGTGGCTGAATTGGTTGAGGAAACGAACAAGCAGTATCGCATTTGGGCCGAAGTCAACGAACAGCTTCGCGCCTCTCCCTGCCCGATGCCCTCTTTTGCCGTGCCTGACGCTTTCTGGGCGCTGACGCAGCATCTGCCGGCAGGTCATCCGACGGCAACAGCCATCATGCAGGGAGCCCTCGACTTTGCCAAGCACAATGTCGCCAACCATGTCGGACCGGTGATGAACGAACAGATCCGTATCCTGTGGCCCGACCTCAATCCGCTCTGGGGTGACAAGCTCGGCGCTTGGCTTGCGAGCGAATGGAATGCCGTTGTCGTGCAGACCTTCCAAGGCGGCACTCCCTATACTGATGTTGATACGAGCAACGAAGAGGCCATGTTCTTCGGTCTTGCTCGTCGTGCTGTAGCCGAAGTGCCGATGATCCGTCAGGGTCGCGGCTGGGTCGACGTTTTTGAAGAAGACGTCACCAAGATGATCAATGAATTCAACATCAACGCCGTTGTCTTCCCTGGACACATGGGGCATAAGGATCAATCCGGTTCCGGTGAGTTCCTGAAGCGCATTTGCCGCGATATGGATGTGCCGCTGATCAATATGACGACAAGTCTGTTTGATGAGCGCTACACGCCGCTTGACAAGGTCAAGAACGACCTCTCGAATTTCTTCTCGGCTTCCGGATTCAAACGCGCAAAGCACTAAGATCGGACTGAAGAAGGGTTGATTTTCCCTGCCGGAAGTCACTCGGCTTCCGGCAGGCTTTAAAAATAAGCAAAGGATCAAGGACTATGCCTATTTTTGCAGGATGCGATATCGGTTCGACCACCGGAAAAATTGTTCTCATGGACGAGAACAAAACGATTCTCGGTTCGTCTATCGTTCGATCGGCTCATGGCCCTCAAGCAACGGCGGACCATGCGATGGAACTCGCGCTGGCCGATGCCAAACTACCCAAAGACATCAAAATCGACTACCTCGTCTCCACCGGTTACGGACGTACAAATATCAAGGGCATGAACGAGGATATTTCGGAAATTTCCTGTCACGCCCGCGGTGTGCATCATTTCAACAGCGCTGTCAGGACCGTCATTGATATCGGCGGACAAGACTGCAAGGTTATTTCATTGAGCAAATCCGGTCGCGTGCAGGATTTTCAGATGAATGACAAATGCTCGGCAGGCACCGGCCGCTTTTTTGAAGTCATGACTCGAGTGCTTGACTGCTCGTTTGAGGAACTGGCCAACGCGGCATTGAAGTCGACACATCCCTGTCAGATTTCCAAGCAGTGTTCCGTTTTCGCCGAGAGCGAGGTGATTTCGCTGGTCAACAACAACGTACCGTTCGAAGACATCAGTGCCGGAATTCACGATTCCATTGCTCGCCGCATCAACGGCATGGTGATGAAGGTCGGTCTTGAACCTGAGGTGGTGCTTACGGGTGGATGCGCTCGCAATGTCGCGCTCATTAAGTCTCTCGAAGCCATTTTCGGTCGTGCGATGGCGAAGTTGCCAGAAAATCCTCAGCTCATGGGCGCTGTCGGCGCGGCAATTTTTGCTTTGGAGAACTCTCAGCAATGAGTCTGTTTGAAGCCCAAGTTGCCGAACTCAGAAAGTGCTTGTCTGAACCGCTTTCCCCAGTTGCACCTTTAGATTGCGGTGTCGAGGGGGGAAATCTGCCGTCGCCGCAGGCTCGAGCAGGGCTTATCCTGCAAAACGAATCGTTTTGCGAATTGGCCGGACCCGGTCGCGCGTCTGTCTTATCGCTTGCTTACAGTAATGAGACGGCATGTGAAGGCGCGTGGCGCATCGGTGAGGATTTGCAGAAATTCAAAGGCAAGACCATTGACTTTGGTTTGGTGGTTCTTCTTTCGGGCAAAGCACTAGACGCACAAACTTTCTATCAGTTCACACTGCGCTTTCCTAGGCTGGCAGACCATCCGGGCTGGATGGTAAAGACTGACAAAACGAACGTCTGGATCCGTGTGGGAGGCGACGATCCTGCTCAGGCTTTAGAGATTGCTGCTGCAAGTCTTATAGATCGGATTCATAAAGCTTTTGAAGCTGTCGAAACTGTTGAGCTTTATTTTGTCCTTAACGATAAGCAGCTCATTGAATTGCTCAAACCTGTTGCCGAGGACTGTCAAAAGACGCTTCGGGAACTGAAAACAGGGGTTTGGCAAGAACGAGGCTTCGATTATGAATCCTGTCAGCTTGCCGGCCACTGCGGCAGCTGTTCCGACAAAAAGACTTGCGCCTCGGTGCGTAAGATTCAAGCGAAGGTCAAACTCGTTCGCAAAGAAAAGGAAAAAACAACATGCAAAAAGTGATCGCCGTTTGCGGCAAAGGCGGCGTCGGCAAGACGGCTCTTACCGCCATGCTTACCCGTCAGTTAAAGAAACGTGCCGACACCGGGCGGTTGTTGGTGGTTGATGCAGATCCCGCTCTCGGACTGCTTTATGCGCTCAATGTCGAGACCGACAAGACGATCGGTGCGGTTCGCGACAAGGTGCTCGCTGCCGCAGAAAGCGGCAATGCCGGCTCCCAGGCAGAGGTTGCAAATGAACTTGACTACCTCATTACGAGTTCGCTTCTCGAAGAAGACGGCTACTCGGTGATTGCCATGGGCCGCATGAATGCCAAGGGATGCTTCTGTTCGGTCAACGACCTCTTGAAAGATGCTCTGGAACAGTTGGTTCTGAAGTTCGACACAATTGTCATCGACGGTGAAGCCGGTCTGGAACAGATCAACCGCCAAGTTGTCGAAAAGATCAACACGCTGATTTTGGTGACGGACTCCTCTTATCGAGGAGTTCAGACGGTTCATCACATCGAAGGACTCGTCAAAAACGGCGCTGTCCCCTATTGCGAAAGCGTCGGTGTGGTGTTTAACCGCGTGCAGGGCGACAACCGCTCGGTCGATGAATTGCAAGCTGTTGTCGGACTTCCGGTGCTCGGTGTTGTGCCTTATGACCCGACGCTTCAGGAATACGACGCCAAAGGCAAGAGCCTGCTGGAACTTCCCGACAACACGGTGGCTCTGGCCTGCGTCGACGAAGTGATCAATAAGGTCTTTCGCTAAATTTATCCGCCGTAGAACGGATTAAGGGTCTCCTTATCCGTGGCGTGGTTTCACGCCTTGAGCTTCGATTCTCGTGTTGCTTTTCACGAAAGTCGAAGCTTTTTTGTTGTTAGGTAGAGACTGCTGAAGCACAGTGATCATAGAAATTCGGCGCGGAAACCCCTGCATTTATGCAGGGGAGGAAGCGCCGCCTCTTTTCTAAATTCTGTTAAGTAGGTAGTTCGAGATTCCAGCCGCCTCAACTTTTTATAGCTGATACCGGCGGAAATTCGCGTACCGTCAAGCCGGCGCACATCAAAACTTCCCGAAGTCCTTCGCCCAAAGATGAATGCTTCTTCACCTTTGCAAATCACCTTGTCGAA
>UPZS01000013.1 GCA_900538905.1 uncultured Sutterella sp. | reverse complement strand
TCACTGTGGTTACCGAGCGCACAGCGACCTGAATGCAGGTCGAAATCTGCACGGTCTGGGCTATCTGCTGATGACCCAGGGGCCGGACGTAAACAGGCCTAATGCGACATTACGAATGTGATAGTTGCAAAGCCTGCGACTCTAGTCGCGGGTTGTTTACTGCACTACTTGGCTTTTTGTCGGACGACAGACTTAAAAAAAGCCGCACCGGTTGATCATTCGACCGATTTGCGGCTTTCTCTAACCATTGTCATCCTGATCAATCAGGACATCATTTCAATTCATAGCGAAGCGGGATACGCAGGCGAACGGCATTTTGCGGTTGTCCCCAATGTGCCTGAGCCGACTCGACGGCCCGTTTGGCCATGTTGTCAAGCATCACCTGACCTGAGCTCGTGTGAATTTCAAACGCGCCCATCGAACCGTCTTTTCGCACGACAAACTGTACCGTTACCGTCCCCTCCAAGCGCAGTTGACGAGCTCGACGCGTGTAGCGCAACTCCGATTCGATGCAGCGCTTGACCTTGGCTAAAAACGGACCGTCTTTTTCACCGAAGACGAGCGTAGCAATGCCGCCCTGCGCAGAAACCGTAGCAGCGCCTCGATCGGTTTGAATCGGCGCCGGGGCCAATGCTTGAGAGCTTTGCTGCACTTGACTCGATTCGGTCTGTTTGTCCGTCTTCGGAACAGTCTTCCGCACTTGCTTTTTGGGCTGCGACTTCGTCAGCGTATGCGGCTTTTTCTCCACCTTTTTTTGCTGCGCTTTTTTCAACGCAGGCTCGGGTTTGGGTTGAGGATTGACGATTTCCTGAGGCTCCGGTTCTGTTCGTACTTCCGGTTCAGGTTCCGGAAGCGATTCGGCAGCCGCTGCTTCCGGTGTCGATACGCCTCCGCCGCTCATCTGCGCAAACGAAAGCGCAACCGTCTGCTCCTGTCCCGCCGCCTTAAACGTTGTCTCCGGTACGGAGTTCCAAGCAAACACAAACGCAGGCAGGTAGATGAAGCACGTCAGGAAAAACGAGCTTGTCAGGCGTTTTTTGTCTTTATGCTGCCTTGTGTTCTGTCGCAATTCGGAAGTTTTCATGGCGGTATTTCTTAAAAACATCGATCACCGAGATGAAATGCTCGAACTTGGAATCCTTGTCGATGCGAAGAACGACATTTTCCTGTCGCGGCAAATTCTTGATCGCTTCATCGAGTTCCTGCGCCGTCACGGACTTACCGTCCCAATAGAGAACTCCGGAGTTGTCAACCTGCACCAGTCGGGGATTGTCGTTTGCCGTTACCTTTGCCCTTGCCTCTGAAGGGGGCAGTGCGATCTTGATTTCCCCCTTGGCAATGAAAGTCGAAATCGAGAGCACCATCGCAAGCAACACCAACATGATGTCAATGAAAGGAACGATGTTGAGCGGCTCCTTTTTGGGTATCTCGATCATTTGCCGTGCGCTTCCTTCCATTGGGTTGAAAGAACGTTGATCTTTCGCTGCAACCCGTTGTAGACAATGAGCGTGGGGATGGCGACAGCAAGTCCCAGAGCCGTCGCCTTAAGCGCCAGCGACAAGCCCGTCATGATTTCGCCCGCGTTGATGTTCCCTGTCGTGCCCATGTCGTAAAACGTGATCATGATGCCGAGCACGGTCCCGAGCAGCCCCACATAGGGTGCGTTGGAATAAATGATGTAGAGCGTTGTGAGATGGTCGGTGAGCGCCTTGTCGTACGAGTCCTGCGTGTCGTACTCTTTGGGATCGAGAGTGCGCAGGAAAATCAGGCGCTCAGCCGTGAGCCACACTGTGATGAATCCCATCAAACCAAGGATTCCGAATACGAAGTAATCGACACTTTCTTTGAGAAATTCCACGTCCAGCCTCGTGTACGGCGGTGCCAACGCCCTTTCAGACGCCGCTTCACCCTCCGAAAACAGGTTATTGAACCAACTCCGTTTGCGTTGGAGTACTTATTTTACCTATCACACCAATAAATGAGAACTATTCTCATTTTTATTTAAAGCTTCTTCGTTCAGTTCGTTGACGGCTCCTACGCCAACCGCCGGCTTTTAGCTTCGGAATCTTTGATTTTTCTGAAGAAAGCTTGGAAAGACGGCTCTGCACAAGGTAAAATCTTGGGTTCTCAACTCTCACTATGGCGCCTTCCGACGACCGGATGTCTTCCGCACGGTTTCCGGCCGCGGGTTTTGTGCGCCCTTACAACGCAGACTTCAAAATGGAAGCCGAACGCATCAATCAAATCAACAATCTGTGCGACGACCTTGCTCACCGTCTTGCTGAGCTTAGGGGGTATCTTTGACGTCGACCGCAAGGAACGACGCCTAGAGGAAGTCAACCGCGAGGTTGAAAACCCGGCGCTCTGGGATGATCCCAAGCGCGCACAGGAAATCAGCAAAGAACAGAAACTTCTTGAAGATCTCGTCGGGAGCTTCAAGCGCTTGAACGCGGGCATCACGGATGCCAAGGAACTTTTCAACATGGCCATTGCCGATGAAGATTTCGACGGCGCCGAATTGGTAGCCGAGGAAGTCGAAACCTTCCGTCACGACGTTGAAAAGCTCGAATTCAAGCGCATGTTCAATAAGCCTCAGGACAGCGCCAACTGCTACATCGAAATCCAGGCCGGTGCCGGCGGTACCGAAGCGCAGGATTGGGCGAGCATGCTCGAGCGGATGTACCTGCGCTATGCCGAACGCGCCGGTTTCTCCGCGAAACTCACGGAAGAAACCGAGGGCGACGTTGCCGGAATCAAGGGCTGCACGATTTACGTTCAGGGCGAATGGGCCTATGGCACGCTTCGCACCGAAACGGGCATTCACCGTCTGGTGCGCAAGAGCCCCTTTGACGCCAATGCGCGCCGTCACACGTCCTTTGCCTCTGTGTACATTTATCCGGAAATTGACGATTCGATCGAAATCACGATCAATCCGGCCGACCTTCGCGTGGACGTTTTCCGCGCTTCGGGTGCCGGCGGCCAACACGTGCAGAAAACCGAATCGGCCGTGCGCATCACGCACATTCCCACGGGCGTCGTGACGGTCTGCCAGGATGACCGCAGCCAGCACAACAACCGCGAACAAGCCATGCGCCAGTTAAAGGCCAAGCTCTACGAGCTGGAACTTCGCAAACGCATGGCCGAGCAAGAAAAGCTCGAGGAAAGCAAGAGCGATATCGGCTGGGGGCACCAGATCCGAAGCTATGTGCTCGATCAGAGCCGCGTTAAAGATTTGCGCACCAACGTCGAAACGGGCAACACGGGTGCCGTACTCGACGGCGATCTTGATCAATTCATTGAGGCAAGCCTCAAGATGGGCATCTGACCCGTCACAACAGGGATTAGAAAATGAGCGAAAACGAAAAGAAGCAGACGCCGGCAGCCGCTGCAGCCGACGACGAAAACCACATTATCGCCGAGCGCCGCGCCAAGCTTGCCAAGCTGCGCGAAGAAGGCGTCGCCTACCCCAACGACTTCGTGCGCAAGGACCTTTTCGGCGATCTGCGCGCCGAACACGGCGAAAAAACGCGTGAAGAGCTCGATGAAGCCGCTATCGAAGTGGCCGTTTCAGGCCGCATGATGCTCAAGCGTGTGATGGGCAAGGCCGCCTTTGCCACCGTACGCGACTTCACGGGTGAAATGCAGTACTTCGTCACACCGGCCGACGTCGGCGACGAAGCCTATGCACTTTTTAAGAGCCTCGACTTGGGCGACATCGTCGCTGCCGAGGGCACGCTTTTCCGCACCAACAAGGGCGAACTCTCGGTGCGCGTCAAGAAGCTGCGCCTGATGACGAAGTCCATCCGTCCGCTTCCCGACAAGCACAAGGGCCTCACCGACGTCGAAGCCTGCTGCCGTCAGCGATACACCGACCTCATCATCAACGAAGAAAGCCGCCAGCGTTTTGCCACGCGCTTTAAGGCCGTGAGCGCCGTGCGCCGTTTCATGGAAAATCATCGCTTCGTTGAAGTCGAAACGCCGATGCTCAACCCGATTCCGGGTGGCGCCAACGCCAAGCCCTTCATCACGCATCACAATGCGCTCGACATTGATCAGTACCTGCGCATTGCGCCGGAACTCTATCTCAAGCGTCTCGTGGTGGGCGGCTTTGAGCGCGTCTTCGAGTTGAACCGCTGCTTCCGCAACGAGGGTATCGACACGCGTCACAACCCCGAATTCACGACGATCGAGTTCTACGCCACCTACTGGACGTACCGCGATCAGATCGAATTCACCGAAAACCTGCTGCGCTACGTCGCGCGCGAAGCCACCGGCAGCGAAGTGATCACCTATCAGGGCACTGAGATCGATCTCTCCAAGCCCTTCGATCAGCTCACCCCGGTGCAGGCAATTCTCAAGTACGCCCCGCAGTACACGGAGGAAAACCTCAAAGACGAAGCATTCCTGCGCAAGGAACTCGCTCGCCTGGGTGCTCCGCAGCGCGACGACGTCGGAATCGGCGCTCTCGTGATGGCTCTCTTTGAAGAAACCGCCGAAAGCAAGCTCATCCAGCCGACCTTCATCATCGACTACCCGGTGGAAATCAGCCCGCTTGCCCGCGCTTCCGACACCGATCCGACGATGACGGAACGTTTCGAGCTTTTCATCTTCGGCCGCGAAACCGCCAACGGCTTCTCCGAATTGAACGATCCGGAAGATCAAGCCCGCCGCTTCATGGCCCAGGCCGAAGCCAAAGCTCACGGCGACGACGAAGCCATGTTCTACGACGCCGACTACATCCGCGCCCTGGAATACGGTCTGCCCCCGACGGCCGGCTGCGGCATCGGCATTGACCGCTTCGTGATGCTGCTCACGAACGCTTCTACGATTCGTGAAGTGCTGCTCTTCCCCGCTATGCGTCCGGAAGGCTGTTAAAGCAAAACACCGGCGGCTCTTTTAAAGAGTCGCCTTCAGTGACTGCCGACGGCAGGCCCGGTTTTGTTGCCGCGGTCTGCCGTTTTTCTTTCGAGAAGGATTTTCCCGTGCCCACCTCGCAGCAAATTGCCGAGCTCAAGGCAAAACTCCAAAATGTCATTTTTGAAAAGGAACCAAACGACACCGTCGCCGTTTTGACGGCTCAGGGAAATCGCATCGGCCTCATACAGCGCTGCGTTGCGATCAAACTGACAGCTGACGCGCGTTTTTCCGAAAGTTTTGCTCTTCAGGATAACGCCCTTGTCATCTTTCCAAATAACAAAACGTCGGATCCCCAAGCATTATCCCAAGCCTTTGCCCGCGTGGCGCGTCCATTGCACGACGCCGGTTATTTCGTGCAATGGCGCGATGAACTCTTAAGCGTACTCGATCTCGATTCTGGTAAGTGCATAGCTTTGGCTGAACGCGGTCTTTTCCGCTTTCTGGGTATGCTCACGACATCGGTCTATGCCGTGGGCACCCGACGCGACGGCCGTGTGTTCGTGAGCCTTAGAAGCCGAACGAAGCAAGTGGATCCGGGGCTGTGGGACGCCCTTGCCGCCGGCATGATCTCCGCAAACGAATCGCGCGAAACGGCCGTGGCACGAGAAATTGCCGAAGAAGCGGGATTGACCGACCGTTATACGATTGACAGCGACTGGACTTGTCTTAAAGTACGACGTACCGTGCCGGAAGGCTGGATGGCCGAAGACGCTTACGTGTGCCGTATCGTTGTCAATGATGATGCGCACCCCAAAAACGTTGACGGCGAAGTCGAAGAAATTCGATGCGTCTGCAAAGATGAACTCTTTGCCATGATCAAGCACGGCCAAACTCCCGTCGATACCGGTCTTGTTTTTTTGAATTCGCTCTTTGAGGATTTTGTCCCGTGAAAATCGCAACTTGGAACCTCAACAGCATTAAGGTGCGTCTGGAGCATCTCATCAAGTGGATGGATCTCGCCCGGATAGACGCCGTTGTTCTACAAGAAACCAAAACCGTCGATGAGCTCTTTCCGCTTGCGGAACTTCAGGCGGCAGGGTTCGACGCCGTTTTTCTGGGACAGAAAACCTACAACGGCGTAGCGCTCGTCACGCGCAAGAGCACGATCAGGTCAGTTTCCGACGTGGTCTACAACATCCCCGGCTATCCTGACGAACAAAAGCGCATGATCGCCGCCGACATCGAACACGTTTCCGGTACCAAATTGCGTTTTGCGGGCGTCTATGTACCCAACGGCACCGAACTCGGCAGCAACCGCTACCTCTACAAGCTCGACTGGATGAGCGCACTGACGACCTGGGTGCGCGAGCAACTGCAATCCAAGACGCCTCTGGTACTTGCGGGCGACTTCAACGTAGCGCCGACCGACGCCGACGTCTGGGACCCTGAAGCCTGGAAGGGGAATCTGTTGGTCTCACCTCCTGAGCGCGAAGCCTTTGAACGCTTAGTTTCAGCCGGCATGGTCGACACCTGGTCTCTGGGCCTGCACGCGCCTGACACCTACAGTTGGTGGGATTATCGCCAAGCTGGTTTTGAAAAGAACCACGGTCTTCGTATTGACCACGTTCTTGCATCCCCCGACATTGCCGAACGCATCGGGAAAGTCATAATCGACACCGTCCCGCGTGCTTGGGAAAAGCCGAGCGATCATGCGCCGGTGGTTGCCATCATCGAATGACCCATTAAGAATACGCAGAGAATCTTGACCTTACACTCTAAAAGTCTGCTCACCCATTTCCAACAAAGAATGAACCTTCGCTTTCCTCTTTCATCCGCCTGTTCGCTTGTCACAATCGGTCTGTTTGCGGTCTCCGCAGTGACAGGGTGCACAACGCCGCAAAACAGCGTTTCTCCAAAGCTGTCGCAGCAAGACTCGCAGAACGCCATTGTCACCATTGAACAAAAGTACGACGCCGCCATCGGCGTGTCCCTTCGTGACGCAGAGGGCAAGGTGCTTTTGGAGTGGCGCAGTCGCGAGCGCTTCCCACTTACCAGCACCGTTAAAGCTCTCGAATGCGCACGAGTCTATGAACTTGGACTCGAAAACCGCAGCGCTCCGATCAAAACCACACCCGTCGTGCCGCATTCTCCCGTCTACGGGACGGTAAATCCCGACATAAAGGTCACGTTGAAGGAGGCCTGCCGTGCCGCTTTGTCTCAGAGCGATAACCGCGCCGCCAACTTCATCTTTGTGCATACCGGCGGACCGAAGGCATTGACCGAATGGTTGCGACAAAAGGGCGACAACACCACTCAGAGTGATCGTCTGGAACCGGATTTGAATCTATCCGGGAAAAATGAATATCGCGATACGACGACGCCGAGCAATGCGTCGCTCAATTGGCAACGATTCGATACTCAGCTGCCCAAATCGGCCCGCAGCCAATGGCTGGCGGATCTTGCTGCCAATCAGATGGCCGGCAATCTGTTTCGTTCGCGTCTACCCGAAGGCTGGACGCTTTTCGACCGTTCCGGAGCCGGATCGGATGAATTCTGCGCGACCCGCGCCAATCATGCGATCTTGGTCACGGACAAGGGCGCTCGCTATTACGCCGCCGTGCATTTGAAAGCGCCGGCCGGAACCCCGCTGGAAAAGCGCGACGCCATTTTGCAGCAAGCCATTGAGGTCGTCTACGCTCACCTAAAGAGTCGCCTCTAAAAGAAACGAGCGGCATTTCTGCCGCTCGCCACTGATCTCAGCGCTCGTCGAGCCAAGCCTGGAGAATCGCCTCCAGAATCGGCTCGTTGCTCTTTTCCGGATCATCATCGAAGTCGGGAAGAGCCAACACGCGCTCTCGCAGTTCGCTCAAGCGCAGCGTGACAGGATCCAAATCGGGTTCATTGTCATAGAGTTCTTCGGCGATGCGCTGCGCATCTTTCCACTTGAGCGACATGGCCAGGCTCCTTTAGTCCTCGTGAACGAGATTGCGGTTGTTCTTCGGAATTTCAATCGTGATGTCTTCCGTTCCCATCACCGTCTGGCAGGACAAGCGAGAAAGCGGCGTGCTGCCAAACGCATTGTCGAGCTGATCGTATTCGTCATCGTCAGGTTCATTCAAGGAATTGAAACCTTCCTTGACAATCACGTGGCAGGTGGCGCAGGCGCAGTTGTATTCGCACGCATGCGGAATCTTGATGCCGGCAGCGTTCAAGGCCTGAGCCAGCTTAGCGCCGGTCTTGACTTCAATCTGAGCGCCTTCGGGGCAAAACGTTTCGTTGGGCAAAATGGTGACAATCGGCATTTTCTTCTTTCCGAGTTTGCGTTATTGGCCGAGCACGTCGTCAACCGACTTGCCTTCAAGAGCAAGACGAATTGAGCGGTCCATGCGTCGGGCGGCAAATTCTTCCGTGGACTTGGCAACGGCATCGATAGCCTGTTTGATCGCTTCGGTATCCGTTCCCTCACGCACCATGTTGAGGTGGCTCAAGGCATCATCGACAACCTTGCGCTCTTCCTGAGACAAAAGATCGGCGTCAGCCGCCAAAGCGGAATTTGTCGACTCAATGATGCGCAGCGCTTCGACTTTCTGCTCGCGCAGTTCGCGCTCGTGCATGTCCTCTTCGGCCGCACGGTTGCCTTCCTGCAGCATGCGGATCACGTCCTCGTCGGACAGACCGTAGCTCGGCTTGACCATAATCGAGCTTTCCACACCGGTCGTCATCTCGCGGGCGGAAACGGAAAGAAGTCCGTCGGCATCGATCTGGAACGTCACGCGAATGCGTGCGGCACCGGCGGCCATCGGCGGGATGCCTCGCAGTTCAAACTTCGCCAAAGAGCGGCACTTATCCACCACTTCGCGTTCGCCCTGGACCACGTGAATAGCCATTGCGGTCTGACCGTCCTTGAAAGTCGTAAAGTCCTGCGCCATCGCCGTCGGAATAGCAGTATTGCGCGGGATCACCTTTTCAACCAGGCCGCCCATGGTTTCAAGCCCAAGCGACAGCGGCGTGACATCCAGCAGCAACCAGTCGTCGCCCTCGGACGTGTTGCCCGCAAGCTTATTGGCCTGCATCGAAGCGCCGATCGCCACGACCTTGTCGGGATCGATGTCACAGAACGGTTCGCGGCCGAAGAATTCGCGAACAGCCTCACGCACGCACGGCATTCGCGTTGAGCCGCCCACCAGCACCACGCCTTTGACTTCTTCTGTACCAAGCTGAGCGTCAGAAAGCACGTTTTTGACGGCATCAATCGTTTTTTGCACCAAGTGCGCCGTCATCGCATTGAATTCAGAGCGCGTGAGGACCTCGTCGAGCTTGCGGCCGTCGGAAAGCTCCACCGTCACACGAGTCTCCTGTTCGTCGGTCAGCGCTTCACGCGCCGCCTTGACGGAAATCGTCAGACGCTTTTTGTCCGAGGGCGTAAGAATGTCGGCATGCAAGCCCGCACCCAACTTTTCAATGGCCCAGCAAACCAGGCGATGGTCAAAATCGTCGCCTCCGAGCGCTGAATTGCCGCCTGTGGCAAGCACCTCAAAGACACCCTTGGTGAGGTTTAAAAGCGAAACGTCAAACGTACCGCCGCCGAGGTCATAGACCAGATACTTGCCTTCGGCGCCGTTGTCCAGACCGTAGGCCAAGGCTGCGGCTGTGGGTTCGTTGAGAAGACGCAAAACATTAAGACCGGCAAGTTTGGCGGCGTCCTTTGTTGCCTGACGCTGCGCGTCGTCAAAATAGGCAGGAACCGTAATGACGGCGCCCACGAGTTCCGCACCCACGCGATGCTCGGCGCGTTCGCGCAGCACCTTAAGAATTTCCGCGGAGACTTCCACCGGGCTCTTGACGCCCTGTCGCGTCTGGATACGCACCATGCCGGGGGCGTCTTCAAAGTGATACGGAACAATGACATTACCCGTGACATCCTTCATGCCGCGCCCCATCAGACGCTTGACGGAGCTGATGGTGTTCAGGGGATCGGACGCCAAGTGAGGCACGGCGTCCCAACCGACGGCAGTGCCTTCCTCGGGCAAATAACGCACGACGGAGGGCAAGAGAAAACGCCCTTCTTCATCGGGCAACACTTCAGGTGTTCCGTTTAAAACAAGCGCGACCAGAGAATTGGTGGTGCCCAGATCAATGCCGGCGGCAAAGCGCTCTTCGTGAGGCGCAGCCGACATGCCCGGTTCGGCAATCTGCAGAAGTCCCAGCATTTCGTTGTTCTTTTTAGAGCGCGGCAGCGGTGCTTCCCGCGCGGTGAATTTCCTTGAGAAGCTTTTCGACAAACATCAGACGGCGCACTTGACTGCGGGCGCCGTCGAAGTCGTGCTCAACGTCAATCGATCGTGTCAGCTGAGCGATGAGTTCGTCTCGGGAGGCTTGAACCTCCGTCGTCAAGCGTCTGATCTTGTCCGCGTCACCGCCAGCGTCCTCGAGCGCCTCGCGCCACAGCATCTGCTGCATCAAAAAGTCGCCCGGCATGCACGTGTCGGTTTCTCGGCCGACATCCACACCTGCGTTTTGCAGCAGAAGCGTTGCTCGCGACACCGGGTCGATGAGCGCGTCGCGCGCTTCGTTGATGCGACCGGCCCACTGCTCGGCCACACGCCGTTCGGCGGCTGGGCGAGAAGCAAACTTATCCGGATGCACAAGTGCGATTGCACGGCGCCAGGCCTCTTCCACCTTCTCTTCAGAAAGCGCAAAGACAGCAGGCAGCGACAAAAGCGTAAACGCGTTTTGAGCCATCGTGATGCCCTTAGACGTGGAAGGACTTGCCGCAGCCGCAGCGTTCCTTTTCCTGCGGGTTGTTGTACTTGAAGCCTTCCTGCAAGCCTTCCTTGACGTAATCAAGTTCGGTGCCGTCGATGTAGGGCAGGCTCTTGGCATCCACCACAACCTTTACGCCATGGCTTTCCCAAACCTGATCGTCTTCGTTGACGACATCGGCAAACTCAAGCTTGTAGGCCATGCCCGAGCAACCGCTCGTCTTGACGCCCAGGCGCAAACCGATGCCCTTGCCGCGCTTGGTCAAAAAAGCGGAAACGTGGCGGGCAGCCGCCTCGGTAAGAGTGACTGACATTTGTGTATGTCCTCGTAAAAAGCGTTGATTTCGGTTTACTTGGCGTGCTTGGCCTTGTAGTCGTCAATGGCAGCCTTCACGGCGTCTTCGGCAAGAATTGAGCAGTGAATCTTCACAGGCGGCAGTGCAAGCTCTTCGGCAATTTCCGCATTGGAAATCTTGGCCGCTTCATCAAGAGTCTTACCCTTAACCCATTCGGACACGAGCGAACTCGAAGCAATCGCTGAGCCGCAACCGTAGGTCTTGAACTTCGCGTCCTCAATGACGCCTTCATCGTTGACCTTAATCTGAAGACGCATCACGTCGCCGCAGGCTGGAGCACCCACCATGCCGGTGCCGACCGATTCGTCGTTCTTATCGAGCGTACCGACGTTGCGCGGATTTTCATAGTGATCCATCAATTTTTCGCTGTAGGGCATTTTCTTGTCCTCAATGCAAACTTTTCAAAATTCGAGACAGATTAGTGAGCCGACCACTTCACTTCGGCGAGGTCAATGCCTTCCTTGTGCATTTCCCACAAGGGCGACAGTTCACGCAGCTTGGCCACCTTTTCGGTGAGAAGCTTCACGGTGAAATCAATGTCCTCTTCGGTCGTAAAGCGTCCGAGCGTGAAACGAATCGAGCTGTGTGCGAGTTCGTCGTTGCGGCCAATGGCGCGAAGCACGTAACTCGGCTCAAGCGAAGCCGACGTGCAAGCCGACCCGGAGCTCACGGCAATGTCCTTAAGTGCCATCATGAGGCTTTCGCCTTCGATGTAGGCAAAAGAAATATTGAGGTTCGTGGGCACGCGATGCTTCAGATCACCGTTGACATAGACCTCGGGGATGTTCTTCAGAATGCCGTCGAGCAGACGCTTGGAGAGCTTTTCGGCGTGTTCGCGATCCTTGTCGGCTTCAAGAAGGGCCAGTCGATAGGCTTCACCCATGCCAACGATCTGGTGCGTGGCAAGCGTACCGGAGCGCATGCCGCGTTCGTGACCACCGCCATGAATCTGAGGCTCAATGCGCACGCGCGGTTTACGGCGAACGTAGAGAGCGCCGATGCCCTTAGGGCCATACACCTTGTGCGACGACAGGCTCATCAGATCAATCTTGAGCTTTTGTGTGTCGATGATGAGTTTGCCCGGCGCCTGCGTTGCGTCGCAGTGAAAGAGCACGCCGCGCTCGCGACAGATGTTGCCGATCGCCTCCAAATCCTGAATCACACCGATCTCATTGTTGACGGCCATCACGGAAACCAGTGTGGTGTCGGGACGAATGGCGGCCTTGAGTGCTTCCAGATCAAGAAGGCCGTTTTCCTGCACGTCGAGGTAAGTGACTTCATACCCTTCGGTTTCAAGATGACGCATGCTGTCCAGCACAGCCTTGTGTTCCGTCTTGACCGTAATGAGATGCTTACCCTTGTCGCGATAGAAATGCGCCGCGCCCTTGATGGCAAGGTTGTCGGATTCGGTCGCACCCGACGTGAACACGATTTCTCGCGGATCGGCGTTGATGTAGGCCGCGATGTGACCGCGGGCCTCTTCAACCGCCTTTTCGGCTTCCCAGCCGTAGGCATGCGAGCGGCTGGCGGGGTTGCCGAACTTTTCGCACAGGTAGGGAATCATCTTTTCGGCCACGCGGGGATCGACAGGCGTGGTGGCCGAGTAGTCAAGATAAACAACGTGATGCTGCATTTTTGCGTCTCTTTACTGTTGTTGGCACCCGCCTTTTGCTCTCAAAAGGGCATTGAAGCGAGCGCGTTTTAATTCGTTTGCGCGGCAGTCCTTTTGATCAGCTCTTCGGTTCCGTGATGTGCACAATGATCGGCTGTTCACGCACTTCACCGTGATGAGCATGCTCCTTCAAACTTTTCTCCTTAATGGACTGCAGCGACTGGGCATTGAGAAATTCGGCCATCTTGGCGTTCAGATCCGCCCACAGTCCGTGAGCCAGACACTGTGCGCCGCCGCGGCATGCCGCACCGCCTTGGCACTGGGAAACGTCCATGATGCCTTCGACGGCTTCGACAATTTCTCCGGCGCTGATTTCAGAGGCATCGCGCCCGAGACGGTAACCGCCGCCGGGACCGCGCACGCTTTTGACAAGCTCGGCACGACGCAGCTTCCCGAAGATCTGCTCCAGGTAGGGAAGCGAAATCTTCTGCCGCTTGGCGATATCGGCCAGGCGCACCGGGCCGTTTTCGCTGTGCAGCGAAAGGTCAATCATGCTGGTGACCGCAAAGCGGCCTCGCGTGGTGAGTTTCACAGTCTTGCCTTCCGACGACGTGGATCGTCCAACCGGCTCCAAAGGCCGATCTTTAGCGTTCTTCTCTAATAACCTAGTTTGCGAGTCAAGAATATTAATGAAAAATACCCAACAATAAAACATGGGTATTGATCCGGTCGTCCGCTTGTATCCGCACCATTGATCCGATCAATCGCAATACTCGACGCAACTGGCTTCATTTCAGATTTTTTTAAACTATACTTTATAAAAATCTAGATTTTTGTAAAGTACAACTAAAAATAATCTGAAATGGCATACATCGCACGTTCACTCACTGCTCTTCTTGAACGCACGCCTGCCGATAAAGCCATTGTGGTCTTCGGTGCTCGGCAGACAGGCAAAACAACACTGTTGGAGCACCTTTTCCAAGACCGGAAAGTGAAATGGCTCTCGGGCGACGAGCCTCAGGATCGCGAATTACTCACGTCGTTGTCGTCCAAAGCGGACATCTCGATTTTGCTATCCGGTCTTGACATTCTGGTGATCGACGAAGCCCAGCGCATCCAGGGCATCGGCATGCTTCTCAAACGGTTGGAAGACAGCAAACCTTCGTGCCGCATTTTTGCCACAGGTTCCAGTTCTTTGGAATTGGCCGGCGGTGTCATGGAGTCAGCCGCGGGACGTTTGTGGCCGATGACTCTTTTTCCATTGTCCGTGACAGAACTGGCCGATCACAATAGTTGGCTTGACGTCATGGAGTCCTTGCCCATTCGATTGACAGTAGGCAGCTACCCGGAAATCGTGACGCACCCGCAAAGATCCAAGGCAACTTTAAGGTACCTTTTCGAGAGCATCGTTTTCAAAGACTTGTTTGCCATCGCCGGCATCCGCCGTTCAGAGCAGTTTCTGCATCTCGTTAGGCTTTTGGCGGCTAACATCGGCAACCTCTGCTCTTTCAGCAGTTTGGGACAACAGTGCGGATTGAGTACCCCCACCGTCGAGCGATGTGTAAGCCTTCTCGAGCAAAGCTTCATTGTGAAGACACTGCCGTGTTACTCCTCAAACTTCGCAACGGAACTAAAAAAATCCAAGAAAATTTACTTTTACGATCTGGGCATCCGAAACGCCGCACTCGACAATTTCACGCCATTCTCATCTCGCAGCGATTTGGAACGCGGAGCTCTCTGGGAAAATTTTGTCATCATCGAGCGGCTCAAATGGCATCGTTATCGACAAGACGAAACACAACTCTACTTTTGGCGCGACCGCAACAAAAGCGAAGTGGATCTTTTGGAAGTCGACGAAGACGGTTCGCTTCACGCCTTTGAATGCAAATTGACGAATGCGCAAGCAAAAGCGCCGAAAAGTTTTGCGAGCAAATATCCCGACGCGTCGTTCGAGGTCATCACGATGCAAACGCTCCATCGTTTTTTCCAGTCTGAGACCTCGGACTTGTCTTAATTGGTCCAGTCCATAGTGCACACCTTTCGAAGCATTTTTGCTCAATAGGTGCGGTTGCGCGAGTGCTTCGGTACAATGCGCAGAAATACGCGGCCGACCTGTGTGTTGAGACGCGTGTTTTTTGCGCCCCTGTGCTCCCTCCGTTAAAAGGATAAAAACACAATGGAATTCGATTTTTCCCTTATCACCAACTCTCTGCCTTTGTTGTTGCAGGGCGCTCTGGTGACTTTAGAGATCACGGCGATGGCCGTCGGTCTGGGTTTGGTGTTCGGCCTTTTAGCGGCTCTGGCTCAGCTGTCCAAGTTCACGCCGTTGCGTCTGCTCGCCAAGATCTACGTTGACTTCATTCGCGGCACGCCGCTTCTGGTGCAGATCTTCATCATCTACTTTGCGCTTCCCGCAATTATCGGACAGCGTATCGACCCGTTCGTGGCCGCTGTGGCCGCCTGCTCGATCAATTCGGGCGCTTACGTGGCCGAGATCTTCCGCGCCGGCATTCAGTCGATCGAAGTCGGCCAGATGCGTGCCGGCCTGTCTCTGGGTATGACTTGGGGGCAGACGATGCGATACATCATCCTGCCGCAGGCCTTCAAGCGCATCATCCCGCCGCTTGGCAACGAATTCATCGCGATGTTGAAGGACTCCTCCCTCGTGTCCGTCATCGGCTTTGAGGAACTCACCCGCACCGGTCAGCTCATCATTGCCGAAACCTACGGTTCGCTTGAAATCTGGACGTCGGTGGCCATTATCTACCTGGTGATGACGCTTACCATTACACGCTTGGTTTCCCGTCTGGAAAAGAAGTTCAAGGCAAGCGACGCCCGCTGATCCGAATTTAGACAACCGTTATTCGAAAAATGCCTCCGCCGTGAGGCATTTTTCTTATCCATGCAACTCAGAGTCGAGGCACGGCAGCCAAAAGCGTCTTCGTATATGCGTGCTGCGGATGCGTGAGGACATCCTCGGCCGTACCGCTTTCGACAATGCGGCCGCGCTGCATCACCGCCACTTCATGCGCCATGAATTCGACCACGGCAAAGTTGTGGGTGATGAACAAGTACGACACGCCCTGCTCAGCTTGGATCTCCCGCAACAGGTTGAGAATCTGGGCCTGCACCGAAACATCCAGTGCGGAAGTGGGCTCATCGCAGACCACGATTTTCGGCTCAACGGCCAACGCCCTGGCAATAGCAATGCGCTGACGCTGCCCGCCGGAAAATTCGTGCGCCAAACGATCGGCCGCTCCGCTCGGTAGCCCCACGCTGTCGAGAAGTTCTCGTACTTTCCGACGCGCATCCGTCTTGGATAGCCCGGGACGCAACGCAAGAATCCCTTCGCTCACCAATTCGCCCACACTCATGCGTGGATCAAGCGACGCAAACGGATCCTGAAACACTATCTGCGCGCAGCTTCTCAGGTGCTGCTTAAAGCGGCCGCGTGTATCAAAGGCCTCTTCCCCGACAATTTCCACACTGCCGCTTACCGTCGCGTTTTCCAAAAGTCCCAAGGCGGCTTTCCCGAGCGTCGTTTTACCCGAACCCGATTCCCCGACCAACGCAAGCGTCCTGCCGCGCGAAAGACTCAAGTCGGCGTGACGAACGGCTTCAAAAGCCTTCTGACGGGAAAAAAGCCCTCCGCGGCTGCCGTACGTCACCGACACGTCCGTAAGCTTCAAAACCGTTTCGTCCGTACGCGTCGCCGTCGTAACTGATCTCACCCGGCTTGCCACCGGAACCTCGGGATAAAAGCAACGCACCAGACGACCGGGTGCCGACGATCGCATTGCCGGGCACTTCTGCCGGCACATCTCTTTGGCGGCCGGGCAACGCGGTGCAAATCGACAGCCCTCAGGCATTGCCGAGAGTTCCGGAACGCTGCCCGCAATGCCCGTGAGCGCCTGCGCGCTTTTGTCAGCGCTCGGCACGGCGCTCAAAAGTAAACGCGCATACGGATGCGTCGGATTCTCGAAGAAATCGGCAACACGGCTTTGTTCAACAATCTGGCCGGCATACATCAGCGCTACCCGATCGGCGTATTGGCGCACTAAAGCCAAATCGTGCGTGATCAGCAAAAGGGCAATGCCGTGCTCTTTTTGCAGTTCTCGGAGCAAATCGAGAATCTGTGCCTGACGCGTCACGTCGAGCGCCGTCGTGGGTTCGTCGGCCACCACGACATTAGGGCGGCAGGCCAGAGCCATCGCAATCATGACGCGCTGCTTCTGCCCGCCCGAAAGCTCGTGCGCAAAGGCATCAAAACGCTTTTGCGGCTCGTCGAGCCCAACGCGGGTCAGCCACTGCAACGCTCTTTGCTTGGCTTCTTCTTTGCCGATGTTCTCATGCAACCGAACCGCCTCGACAATTTGCTCGCCCACCGTCATCACGGGATTGAGACTTGTGGCGGGCTCCTGAAAGATCATCGCGATGCGGTCGCCTCGTACGGCCTGCATCTCTCGTTCGGTGAGCTCCATCAGATCCGTGCCGTTAAGCACCACTTCACCCTGAGCAACGGAAAGACCGTCGGGAAGCAAGCGCATCAAAGAAAGCGCTGTGAGCGACTTGCCGCAACCCGATTCACCCACGAGTGCAAAACATTCTCCCGATCGGATCGAAAACGACACGTCTTCGACGGCAGTGAGAGGCTTTGGGCCGTCGATTCGCACACTCAAATTTTTGACGTTGAGAATTTCAGCCATCGCCGTTCCTTACGCCCTGCCGCCGGCATTTCTCGGATCAAACGCATCGCGCACGCCGGAGGCAAACAAATTGGCCGAGAGCACCAGCGTCACCATAAAGACAAAGCTTGCCGCCAAATTCCACCAAATCACCGGCGAGCGGCTCATCTCGGAAGCCGCCGCATTGATCATGGAGCCAAATGAATCGGTCACCGGATCCACACCCACGCCCACGTAGCTCAAAACAGCCTCGTAGAGAACAATGCCGGAGAAATCCAGTACAGCCACAATCAGAACAATGTGTGCAACATTGGGAAAGACGTGCCGAGCCATGATGCGCGTTGAAGACACCCCGAAAGCCTTGGCCGCCGTCACGAAATCCATGGCGCTCACTTTCATCGTCTCGGCTCGCAGCAATCGGGCCAAACCCGCCCAGCTGGTGAGTCCGATGATCACCGCCAAGAGGAAAAGCCGCACATCGGCTCTCTCAAGCCCCGTGGCATACATCTCCGGATGCTTGTCAATGAAGACTTGAATCATCAAAACGGAAGCCGCAATCAGAAGCACCGACGGAATGGAAGAGATGGTCGTGTAGACGTACTGAATCACATCGTCGACCTTGCCCTTGAAGTAGCCCGCCGCAATGCCGAGCGTCACGGCAAAGGGAAGCGTTGAAAATGTCGCCAGCAACCCAATCGCAAAAGCTGTTCGGATGCTTTTAACGGCACTGTAGAGCACGTCGTTGCCTGTTGCGTCCGTCCCGAAAGGGTGCCAGACGGGCCACACGAACATCAAAACGCAGCCCAAGAAAATCGCCAGAAGCCAAACCAAAATGGCCGGTCGCCAAGGGTTGCTGCGCGCTGTCACGGCAATCATTGCCCGCCCGAAGCCTTCGCGCCGCACGCAGGCAGCGACCGCTCCGATCAGCAGCCATGTCACCAAGACGCCGACCGCTCCCGTCATCACCCCCATCTCGATCTTGCGAAAAAGCGACTGAAGAGGTTTGTCTTCGTTGACACCCGCTCCGGCGCCTTTGAGTTTGGCGTTGATGCGCTTGGGGCCGTCGTCCGTCACCACGGTTGTTTTGTCAAAATCGTAGAGCGAAAAAGGCGCCGAATAACTTCTTTCGCGCCCGGCAATCTTTTCGCCCACCAGGGCATCGAGAAGCGACACGGTCTTGGTGTCCCAAGCGGCAACCGCCGCCCCGTCAGTCGCCGGAAGCGCACGGCGGTAATGCACGCTGTCGGCCAAAGCCGCCGCAAAGAAAACCGAGAGAACGGCTGCAGCCGCCACCGCCGTTTTGTTATTGAGCACCTTACGCCACTTGCGCGCAAGTTCCTCGGTTCGATGCACGTAGACGACATAGCCGACAAGGCCCAGCACCAAGAGCCACAAGACGGCGTCCGTCCAGAGAAAAACAAACTTCACGTCAAACATGTCTTACTTCAGTCGAATGCGCGGATCGGCAATCGTGTAGGCAATATCGGTCAAAAGCAGCCCCAACACGTAGGCGGCCGTCCCCAAAAACACCATGGCGCGGACAATGGAGAAATCCTGGGCATTGATGGCGTCAATCGTGTACGACCCCAACCCCGGAATGCCGAAGAAACTTTCCATGATGAGGCTTCCCATAAAAAGCATCGGAAACACTGCCACGGTACTCGTCAAAATCGGAAGCATGGCGTTTCTAAGCACATGCACGAACATGACGCGTGCGTGCGATGCTCCCTTGGCACGAGCCGTTCGCACGTAGTCTTTGCCCACTTCCTCAAGAAACATGGCGCGGTACAAAAGCGTGTCGCTTCCCAATCTCGAGAAGATGCCGATTGCGACCGGCAGGATCAAGAAAACTGCCATGTGCCAACCGTCCATAAAGCCCGAAACGGGCACAAGTCGCAATGTTTTTGCAAACAGCCACTGACCGAGAATGATGTAAAAAAGGCTCGAGACACTCATCACCGTAACTGCAAAAGCCACAGCCGCCCACTCGAGTTTGGTGCGACGCACCAGCACCACCATCAGAGAGAAAACGAGCATCACGAAAACGCCAAGCACAAAGGTGGGAACGGCCAGCGCCAGCGACGGCCCCACACGCTCGGCAATTTCCCGGTTGATGCTGCGACCGGCGTCCGACAAACCCAAATCTCCCGTCAAAAGCGGTGCCGAGCGGGTGTAAAAAACGGTCTTGGTGATCTTTTCAATACCCTGCGCATCTTCGTTATAGACAAGCGGCAGGTCGTAACCGTGAGCAATCTTCCAATTTTCGATTGCCTCGGGTGTCACGTAACGCCCGCCGATTGCCAGGCGCGCCATGTCATCGGGCGTGTTGACGGCAAAAAAGAGTGCAAAAGTAAGCGCATTGACGCCGAGCAAAATCAAAAAACCGTAGGCAATGCGCCGAATGATGTAGCCAATCATGCTTGATTCTCCGAAGCGATGCCGCGCTGCAAACTGCGTCGGATCAGATGGCGGCGCACGAACCACACAAGTCCGGCGACGGCTGCAAAGATCAAAAGCAGAGGCCATACAACGGGTTTGTTCCAGGCTCGGATCTGTGCCATGCGTTCGGCGCTGTCAATGCGGATGTACTGCACATTGTTACGGATCATCTGCGTGGGCTTGGCGTTTTTCACCCAATGGTGAAGCGCAGCGGCAGATGTTGGGAAATAGCCGAAGCTCCAGGGCGCATCTTCCTGCACGATGCGGATCATCTCATCAATCACATCGGCTTTCTGCGGACCGTTTTCGAGATTTCGAAGCGACTCGAAAAGCACGTCAAACCGTGCATTCTGATAATTGCTGGCGTTTTCCCCTGCACCGTTGATCGCTTTGCTGTTGGGCCCGTACAAAAGCGTGAAAAAGTTTTCAGCGTCCGGATAGTCCGCAAGCCACCCCCAGTAGTAAATCTGAGCCGATCCTTTGGCCATCTTATCTTGGAAGCGGTTGTAGTCGGTGGCACGGATTTCCAGCTGAATGCCAATCTTGGCAAACTGCCGTGCAGTCCAATCCAAAAACGATTTGGAGCCGGCACTTGTTCCCTGCCAATCAAAATTCAGCACCAAGGGGCGCCCCGTTTCGGCATCGCGCCCGTCCGGATAGCCCGCTTCGATCATGAGTTTTTTAGCGTCTTCGATCGAACGGCGTTTGACGCGGCCGTCCTCCCCCTTTGTGTAGACAACAGGATTGAAAGCCGAAGGGCCGTCGTCACGCCAGCCAAAAAGCCCCGGCGGCAAGGGGCCGTGAGCGGTCTGCCCCTGCCCTTTTTCAAAGATGGCAATTTGCTCTTCCCAATCCAGCGCAATGGAAATTGCTTGCCGCAGCAGCTTGTTGCGGCGCGCTTCCTCCGGCGTCTTACCGGCCCCAACCACAGGATCGAGCCAATTAAAACCGATGTACCAAAGATTGGCCTCTACCGCAGTCGGAAACTGCAATCGCTTTTCCTTGTAGAGCTTTTCTTTGTCCGGATCGTCTCCCATGGCCACGATATAGCCCTGCCCCACATCAAGTCGCGTGATCTGCGGACTGTCGTAATAGCCCTGCAAAAATTTCGAAGTCGTCGGCACCGCTTCTTTTTCCATCGTCAACACAATTCGGTCCACAAACGGCGTCTTTTTGCCGCAGTCGGCCAAAAAGCCGTTTCGACGGTCTTCTTCGGAACCTTCGCACGGATAGGTCAAGCCGCGATAGTTGGGATTTCGCTCAAGCACATGCTCTCGGTTTTGTCGCGACACGGTGAGCATGTAGGGACCCGTTCCCACCGGCCAGGTGTTCAGGGAAATATTGTTTTCCGCAAAGCCGGGATTGGCATAAAACGCTTCAGCTTCCCAAGGCATCGGCGCAAAGAAGGCCATCGCCATCCAGTTGTCGAACTGCGGGTACTTGCCGCGGATGGTGATTTGCAGCGTGTGCTCATCGAGCGCTTTGACGCCCTCGCATTCAAATTTCGTAAGATCAATGCGTGAAACGGATTCATTCGAAGCTCTGGCCTTTTCCCAAGCCTCTCCGATTGCTTGGTTAAGCTCGTCAAAACCGACGATGTAGGCCCGCAGAATGCCGAAAGCGGGACTCACGACTGCGGGCGAAGCAATACGCTTGATTCCGTAAACGTAGTCGTGCGCAGTCAGCTCCCTCGTGCCGCGCTCGGGCAGCTCCAGCGGACTGGAGAGTGCTTGGGCGCGTTTCGGATCAAGCGTCAGGCACAGCGGCTCACCTTTTTCATCCTTGGCAAACGCCGGATGCGGAGCAAATTCAATGCCCTTTCGGATCGGGATCGTGTAGACGGAATACGCAATGTCCTTGCTGTCGGCCTGTGCGGGCAACACGTTTTTGTTCGCATCAAGATACACGGGCTTGACAACTTTTTCGGCTGCCAGCGGCATGAGCGTATAGGGGCGCTTCAAGTATTCGTACCCGTAGAGCGGCTCATAAACCCCGTAGGTGTAGATCGTTTCATCGCTCGAATAGGACACCTGAGGATCGAGCGTTTTGGGACTGCGCCCCGAAAAGGAAGTAAAAAGCGTGTTGGATGCGTAGTCGGAGAGCGCTCGCGGAGCATTGACCGGATCCGTGCAGCCCGCCGACAACGCCGCTGCGGCAAGCGCTGACGCACACAAAAGCAACCGTAGAAACGGCGTGAATTTTTCAACAGAAAGAAACACTTAAGTCCTTCTCAAAAATGGCAATCCGTCTTTCGCGCACGATTGCAATCCAATATACTTTCGACTCGACGATTGCGCCCACATAAATCAAGGCTTTTGACCGAAGGCGCGACACCTAATTCTGACTGATTTTCGGCGTCCGCACCGAGCCGAGCGCGGACGCTTTGTTATATGACTGAAAAAATCTTTTCTTTCCCTGTCCGAATCTATTGGGAAGACACCGATGCGGGCGGCATCGTGTACCACGCCAATTATCTGCGTTACATGGAACGCGCACGCACGGAATTTTTGCGTTCGCTGGGACTCGAACAGCGCAAGATGCACCTCGAAGGTGCGCCCGTCATCGTGGTGAGTTCCATCGAAATGAAATTCGTGCGTCCGGCCGTGCTCGACGACGCACTCACCGTAAAGACCCGCATCAAGCTCTTGCGCCGCGCCTCCGTGATTTTCGAACAGACCATTGTGCGCGGAGAAGAAACCATCTGCACAGCGCAGGTGCGTTGCGCCTCCGTCGACATGAAGCTTGGCGTACCCACGCAGGCCGATCCGCGCATTCTCGCCGCCCTGAAGCCCTACGCTCCCGACGATTCGATCTGATTGACCGTTTTTGCGAATTAAGACTTTCCGAACATGACTTCCGCCGATCTTTCCATCATCACGCTCGTCATGAACGCTTCCGTCGTTGTGAAGTGCGTCATGGGTATTCTTCTGATCGCCTCGCTTTCGAGCTGGGCCACGATCTTTTCCAAAATGCTTGTGCTCTCTCGAAGCCGCCGTCAGACCGACGATTTTGAAAAGCGCTTTTGGTCAGGCCTTGATCTCGCCAAGCTCTACGAGACAGCAAGCACGCGCCCGGAGCGCACCGGCGCTCAGGAACGTATGTTCGTGGCCGGCATGAACGAATTCCTGAAAATGCCCGATCGCCCCGCCGATGATGTTTTATCGGGCGTGCGTCGCAGCATGAACGCGACGTTCCAGCGCGAAATGGACGCCTTGGAAAAAGGACTTCCGATGCTCGCCTCGATCGGTTCCGTTTCGCCCTACATCGGCCTGTTCGGCACCGTCTGGGGCATCATGGACGCCTTTACCGGTTTGTCGAGCCTTGAAAACGTGTCTCTGGCCGTTGTCGCCCCCGGTATTGCCGAAGCGCTCGTTGCCACAGCTGTGGGCCTGTTTGCCGCCATTCCCGCAACAGCTGCCTACAACCTCTTTGCCAATCGCATCGAACGCTTGAGCAACCGTTTTGACAGCTTCAGCGAAGAGTTCCTGAACATCCTCGCGCACCAGCGCTAAGAAGCACTCTTTGAGAGGAGAGTCGCTATGGCTTTGCAAACCCAATCCAACCGAGGCAAGCGTCGTTTGATGAGCGACATGAACGTCGTTCCTTATATCGACGTCATGCTGGTGCTCGTGGTGATTTTGATGGTGGCCGCCCCCTTCGTTAATCCTTCCGTGGTCAATCTTCCGTCCGTGAAAAAAGCGGGCAAGGCTCCGACGGAAAACATCCAGGTGGTCGTGCATGCCGACAGCCGTCTGTCGATTAAGACCAAGTCGGGTCTGCACCCAGTTGATATGCCTCAGCTTGTCAACAACGTCAAAACCGCTCAGGCCGGTCTCAACACACCGGTGGTGATCGCCGCCGACCGTGACGTTCGCTATGAGCAGGTCATTGATGTCATGAAGGCACTTCAGGGCGCCAATGTCGAGCGCGTCGGTCTGGCCCTTCAGATTGAAGGTGGCCGTCAATGAACGAGAGCGAGAACCGAGGCCCGGTTCGTCCCGGCAACCAAAAGCCCTTTGACCTTCCGGTCGGCCTGATGGCTGCCGTGGGAGTGCATGCGCTTTTGTTTGTGGGGCTTTTTACCGTCTTTCAGTGGAGAACCGAACCCGAGTCGTTTTACGCCGAACTTTGGGCGCCTGAGGACGCTTCCGGAGAAAGTGTCGCAGGCAAAGCTCCCGAGACACCCGATACGCCGCTACCCAAAGACACCGAAGCCGCGCCTCAGCCCGATCCTCAGGAAGAAGAAGCCAAGCGTTTGGAAGAAGAACGCATTGCCGAGGAAAAGCGACTGCAAGAGGAACGTCTGGCTCAGGAAAAACTCGAGCAGGAGAAACTGGAGCAACAGCGCTTGGAGCAAGAACGACTCGAACAAAAGCGACTGGAACAGCAGCGTCTCGAGCAGGAGCGTCTAGAACAACAACGCCTCGAGCAGGAGCGTCTGGAACAGGAACGTTTGGAACAGGAACGCCTGGCCGAACAAAAGCGTCTGGAAGAAGAGCGCGCCGCGGAAGAAGCCCGCCGTGCCGAAGAGATTCGTCTGGCCGAAGAACGTCGCTTAGCCGAAGAAAAACGACTTGCCGAGGAACGCCAAAAGCTCGAGGAAGAACGCAAGCGTCTTGAGGAAGAAAAGCGCTTGGCCGAAGAGCAGAAACGCCTCGAAGAAGAGCAGCGCTTGGAAGAGGAACGCAAGGCAGAGGAAGCCCGCAAAGCCGAAGAGGCTCGAAAGGCGGAAGAAGCTCGCAAAGCCGAAGAAGCCCGAAAGGCGGAAGAAGCTCGCAAAGCCGAAGAAGCCCGAAAGGCGGAAGAAGCGCGCCTGGCAGAAGAAAAGCGCATCGCAGAAGAAAAGAAACGCAAGGAAGCCGAACGCAAAGAGCGTATTCGTCGTGAGCGCGCCGAACAAAAGCGCATTGCCGACGAAATGCGTCGTGCGGAATTGGCCCGCATCACGGGGGCTCCGCAGGTGCAATCCGGTCAGGTGGGTAAGACCACCGGTACTCCCGGCACTCGCGTGCGCAACGTCACCGGCACAGCCTCGGCTCAGTATGCTGCCAGCGTCATCGCCTGCATCCGCCCGAACATTTTCTACGCGGTGCCGCCAGGTATCGAACGCGGTCAGCACCAGGCTGTTTACCGCGTCAATCTGCTGCCCAACGGCGAGCAGACGGGTAATCCCGTGCAGCTTAAGAGTTCTGGGCTGCCCGCCTACGACCACGCGGTGGAAACGGCCATCCGTCGTTGCAATCCTTTCCCGCGTCCGAAGGATCAATCGGCAACCGTACCGCGTTCCATGCAGATCACATTCGATCCCGTGGAAGACAACGCCAACAACTGACGCCGAAAGCTTTCGAAGTCTTACCGCTTCGAAAGCTTTTTTCTTGGCGGCGGCCTAAACTCGTCAGTGTCAACGCGTCTTGTGCAGGAGAAGTCGTATGCAGCTCACCGTCGTCGTCGAAAACCAAACGAGTTCGCAAAGTCTGTTGGCCGAATGGGGCTACAGCGCGTGGCTGCAAACCGAAGACGCCGTCATCTTGCTTGATACGGGCGGCATTCAGCATACGCTACAACACAACCTGACGGCCTTGGGACTGAATGCCCGACGCATCACCGATTTGGTGCTCTCGCACGGTCATTTCGACCATACTTCAGGTGTCATGGACGTGTTGCGGCTGGCGCCGCACGCTCGCGTGTGGGCAGCTCCCGGCATCGGACGCGAGCGCCTTGGAGACGCAGACGCCAAACGAGCTTCCGGCGGCGGTTCGATGCTCGCAGGACTTGCCTTTTCACCGATCGATCCGTTCGTTGAAATCGCTCCGGGCGTGACCGCTTTTACTGTGCCGGCAACCGAGCGGGATCCCCGCTGGGTCTGCACCAGGCATATGTTTGAGCGCACCGATTCCGGAGAAATCGTGCCCGACACGTTTGCCGACGACGTCTCGCTTTTGGTGCAGACCGAAAAAGGCGCGTCCGTACTTTTGGGCTGCGCGCACGCCGGACTTCCCAATATTCTGCGCTACGCCTCTCGTACTTTCGGAATCGATCGTTTCCATACCGTGCTCGGCGGCACGCATCTGAGCGGTGTTGCTCCTGCTGACTATCCTTTGTGGATGCAAGAACTCACGCAATACAAAGTCGAACACTGGCGACCATGTCACTGCACGGGCTTTAAGGCCGCCGCAGAACTCACACGCACTTTTGACGACGTTGACTGGGCTGCCGCCGGAACCACACATGAGCTCTAGCTCGGCATTTTTTCGAGCGAAATCGGCACCTCCTGCCGGGCACTCAAGTGGCGGGCGCGCAACTGGCCGCAACCGCCTTCGATGTCCTGCGCAGCGCTGTCGCGAAGCGTCGCCACAATCCCCTTTCGTCGCAAAACCGTGATGAGATCTTCGATGTGTTCCTGATCAGGGCGCTTGAAGTCACTGCCTTCCGTCGGATTGACGGCAATGAAATTGACCATTGCGTAACGGCCCGCCACAAGCTCAGCTAAACGCTCGACTTCTTCGAACGTGTCATTGATGCCCGCCAACAGCGTCCACTCGATCTGTGCCGGATACTTGGTCTGCTCGGCGTAGTCCAGGGTGCGCTGCAGCAGGTACTCGGGAGTTAGCGCAGGAGCGTTTTTCAAAAGCTTCTTTCGTTTTTCGAAATCTGTCGTGTGGAGCGACAAAGCCAAGGCGGGTTTCACCGACCAAGTCGGCAGCGCATCAAAGAGCCGCTCGTCGCCCACGGTGGACACAACAATCTGCTTATGCGCCAAACCGGCCACATCGCCCATGAACGCCACAGCCTCCTTGACGGCAGCCAGATTGTGCGAAGGTTCTCCCATTCCCATCAGAACCACTTTCTTGATATCGGGCTTGATGCGCGTGGCTGCCACGTACTGAGCCGCGATTTCGGCGCTGGAAAGCTGACGTTCCAGCCCTCCTTTGCCGGTCATGCAAAAGGCGCATCCGACAGCGCAGCCAACCTGCGTGGAGATGCAAAGCGCCTGACGCGGCAAAAGAACCGCTTCCACACACGCACCATCTGGGAGCATCACCAACAGTTTGCTGCTTTCTGCCTGCTGGCTCTCCCTGACATTAAACCTTGCCAATGACTCAAGCTCACTTTGGATTTCGGGCAACTTTTCCTGCAGCGACTTCGGGTAGCTTGCATGTCCCTGCGACTGCCAGGAGGCCAAGCCGAGCCATGCACGCCACAGACGTCGGATATGGGTGGGCTTGGCGCCAAGTGCTGCGAAATCGCGTTCAAATTCACTTAAATGCAAAGATCTGGGCATGACAATCGTCAGATGAGAAACAAAACAAAAACAATCAGCGCCAGTATTTTTCAGGCGTCCAAAACGCCGACATCGGAATGGCGTAGCAATTGTCACCGCCCGGCACCACCCGATTACCCGCGTACAACACGACACCTGTGAACTTCTGCGGCCGATACAAATTTCCAAACCAACGCAAGTGTCGGAAATCATCCGGCGATACAGATTCAGAAGACTTCACCTCAATGCCGAGACCTTCTTTCTTTTCGTTAAAAAGCAAAAAGTCAATTTCATGCGTCTTTGTGCGCAAATGCCGCATCCGCCAGAGCGGATTAAGTTCAAGCTCTGCGACAAGCTGGTTATAGACCCAAGTCTCCGCCAGCTTTCCACCTTCGTTGGCCGCAACTTCCCGGTTTTCCAGAATGTCTTTTGGATGGAAAATTCCCATTCGATTCGCCATCAGTCCGCTGTCCGTCAGAAAAAGCTTAGGCGTCTGGGAGGGGCGATCATAGTCACTCTCTTTCCAGCCGGGCAGTAAATCGACAAGAAACATTGCCTGCAACGCCGAAAGATAAGACTCAAAGGTTTCTGCCGAGGTCCCCAAGACATTGAGCAATGTTCTTTTCACCAAAAGTTTGCTGGAAAAAGCAACAGCCAAAGCAATCAACCGTTCAAGCACATCGCTCTTTCGCACCCCCCACTGGTTATGCATATCCAAAATGATCTGTTGTTTGACATAACTATCAAACCAGAGCGTACGTTGCTGGGGATCTCCGACATCCATCAGCTCGGGATACCCCCCTTTCAGAAGCAGTTCACAAAACTGTGCCTTACAAAAGTCGCCGAACTCAGCATCCAGCGGAAGCAAGCCGTCAAAGAGTCCTCGGAGAAAAAATGGCTCGCACTGTCTAGCCTCCGCTTCGGCAAATGTACGCACACGCGCAAACGCCACACGACCGGCCAGCGATTCATTGGCATGCGGAAGCTTTCGATAGTCAGCCGAACCGGTGATGATAAATTGGCCTTTGCTCGGATTGCGATCCACAACGTATTTGATCTCTCCGACCAATTCCGGCGCTTTTTGAATTTCGTCCACAATCAGCGGATAAGCCCTGGCGTAGCGTCGGAGAAAAAAAGCACAATCCGTCTTCACATCGGAAAGAACCTGCTGCTGATCGAGACTGACAAAGGCTCCCTGCGGAAAATTCTCCGCTCGAAGCAATGTGGTTTTACCGCTTTGACGCGCTCCCACAACAGACACAACACGATGCGAAGCCAATCCTTGCCGAACAATTCGACTGGCCCAACGCGGAATCACAACTGGTAACATCGCAATCCGGACAAAAATAAGACTAGGATTTAGACAAAGATTAGATTAGCTTTTGGACAAAAGCAAGAGTAGAAATTGGACAAAAGTTAGACTAAGACTTGGACAAAAATAAGAATAGCGACCATTTTAGGCTCGCCACCGCCATTTCTTCCTCTTGTGTTTCCGAACGATTTGTTGCATTTTCGACTGATATCTCAGCCTGAGCCAAGTTTTTCCTGTCAAAATGCCGAAACTTTACTTTGTGCCGCTCGTTCGAGCGACGCTCTTTCCCTCAATCAACCGCAACGCAAAAACATTCTTCAGATATGGAACGCATGTTCGAACGCACCTTTTATGCTGCACGATGGTTTTTAGCGCCAGTCTTTTTGGGACTGTCCCTGGCGCTCATTGCGCTGGCGATCAAGTTTTTCCAGGAAATCTTTCATGTGCTGCCGCACGTGCTCACGTTGAGCGAAGCTGATCTGATCCTGTCGCTGCTTTCCCTGATCGACATGGGGCTGGTGGGCGGTCTCATCGTGATGGTGATGTACTCGTCCTACGAAAACTTTGTCTCGCGCATGAACCTTGACGACGGTAAAGACGAGAAGCTCGGCTGGCTCGGCAAAATGGACGCGGGCTCGCTTAAAAACAAGGTGGCGGCAAGCATCGTTGCCATTTCTTCGATCCACCTGCTGCGCATCTTCATGGACATCCAGTCGATTGCCAACGACAAACTGCTGTGGTACGTCGTCCTGCACCTGACCTTTGTGTTGTCAGCCTTTGTGATGTGCTGCATCGACATCATCACGAAAAAGTCTCACTGATTCCTACCTCAGACCGAGCTCCTGAAGCTTGCGCGTGAGCGTGTTTCTGCCCACGCCAAGCTTCTGAGCCGCTTCTATCTTTTTTCCGTGCGTAAATTCCAAAGCGGTCTTGTAGACCGTCGTTTCAAACACACGGTTAAGTTCATCCATGGTTTTGGGCGTACCTCGGCTTAGAAGTTCTCTCACCACCTCAGCCAACTGATCTGTCCAGCCGCCGGCTCTCGTTGCGATGACGTCAGAGGCCGCCTCGCTCGCGGCCTGCCCGCTCCCTGTCTTAAATTCAAACGGCAAATCGTCCGGACGAATCCATTGCGAGGGAGCCATCACCGTGAGCCAATTGCAGAGGTTTTCCAATTGACGGACATTGCCCGGAAACGGGAAGCGGCGAATCACCTGCAAGGCTTCCGGCGTCAGGCGTTTGCGCTCCGTCTTCAAATTGGACGCCGCGGTACTTAGAAAATGATCGGCCAGTGCTTCGATATCTTCGGTGCGTTCGCGCAACGGCGGCAGTTGCAGGTGAATCACGTTCAAGCGATGGTAAAGGTCTTCTCTGAAGAGCCCCTGTCGCACACGTTCCTCCAAGTTTTGGTTCGTCGCCGCGATAACACGAACATCAGCTTTGATCGACTGCGTGCCGCCCACGCGATAGAAATAACCGTCGCTTAGAACTCGCAGAAGACGCGTCTGCAAATCGGCGGGCATGTCCCCGATTTCATCCAGGAAAAGCGTACCGCCTTTGGCTTGTTCAAAGCGGCCGTACTGCAGCTGATTGGCCCCGGTAAACGCGCCGCGTTCGTGTCCGAACAGTTCGCTTTCGAGAAGCTCTCGGGGAATAGCCGCCGTGTTAATCGCCACGAAAGGGGCTCGGCTACGAAGGCTGTGCTGATGCAGCGCACGGGCAACCACTTCCTTGCCGGTACCCGATTCGCCCGTCAGAAGCACCGTGACGTGACTATGCGACAAACGGCCGATCGCTCGAAACACTTCCTGCATGGCACGCGACTGTCCGATGATTTCGGTTCGACGCTCTGTTCCTTTGTCATCCAAGTCGCTTGCGTCCGTACTTTCGGCCACTGTACTTTCCTCACGCGCGCGGCGCAACAAATCAATGGCACTGTTGATATCGAAAGGTTTGGCCAAATACTCGTACGCGCCCCCTTGAAAAGCGCTCACGGCACTGTCGAGATCACTAAAGGCCGTCATGATGATGACGGGCAATCCGGGATATTTGTTTTTGACAAAGGCAAGCAGATCGAGTCCGCTCATATCGTGCATGCGAATGTCGCTTAAAAGCACCGACGGCGTATCGTGTTCAAACGCTTTGACAACGTCGGCTGCCGACTCGAACAATCGAAATGGCATTTGTGCACGCGTGAGCGCCTTTTCGAGCACCCAACGAATGGAACGATCATCGTCAACAACCCAAATCTGTCGCATCTTTGTTTTTCTTGTTTCTGTTTAGTTGATCGGTTCGCCCAACGGGAAAAGCAGACTGAAATCCGTGCAGCCCGGTCTGCTGTCGACCTCAATCGATCCTCCGTGCCGCTCCACATAGGTCTGCACGATGGAAAGCCCCAATCCCGTACCGCCGTCGTGTCCCGTGACCAGCGGATAGAAAATTTTTTCACGTATGCGCTTGTCGATGCCCGGTCCGTTGTCGATTATGTGCACATTGACGGCAAGACGATAACGCTTGCGTTGAATCGTGCACTGGCGCGCAATACGCGTTTTGATCATGAGTTCCGCCCGTCCCTCGGCTATCAAGACTTTTCCTGCCTCGGCCGCATTGCGCATGAGATTAAGAAAAACTTGGATGAGCTGTTCGCGATCCCCCATGATCGCCGGAACCGAGACGTCATAATCGCGAAGCACGGAAAGTCCGGGACCGAATTCAACGCTTACGAGATTGCGCACTCGTTCCAACACTTCGTGCAGATTGACTTCGGTTAAATGGGATTCGCGTCGATAAGGCTGCAACAATCGATCAACGAGCCCCTGCAAGCGGTCGGCTTCGGCAATGATGACTTCGGTGTATTCACGCTGCTCGCGATCTTCAAGCTCGGCTTCCAGAAGCTGTGCAGCTCCTCGGATACCCCCGAGCGGATTTTTCACTTCATGAGCGAGATTACGCAAAAGCGAACGCGTTGCCTCCCCCATCCCCGCTTCCTGCTCCTGACGCACGCTATCCATCGCCTTTTGCACTGGAACGATTTCAAGCAACACGCTGCTTTCGCTCTCGGCTATGCTCGAGAGCATGATTTGAACGGGTTCAGGGTCAGCCAGGGGACGGCGCAGTTCGGTAACGGCCGTATAGGGAACAAGCTTCTTGTCTTTGTCGGAAAAACGCTCTGCCCACTCACGCACATGGGCGATCAATAGTCCGATGTCCGTGCCTTTGAGATTACGCCTTGAGCATCCGATCAGCATTTCTGCTGCGGTATTGCACCACAGCACACGGCCATAACGGTCGAGCACCACGACACCCGTGGATAACAAATCCGCCGCAGCCTGAAGCCGGGCGTAAAAACTGCTGCTGCCTCGGCTCATATTTGGCGACTCCTGCTGACACTCCTCTAAGAAACCGTCGCACGGGCATCCCGAGATAAATTCGCCTCGGGATGCCGTACAGACAAACCTAATCGACGCCAGCCGAAATCAGGACACTTGGCCGGCGTCTGACGCCTATGCATCAGCAAGCGAAATACATTTCGTATTCGAGCGGATGCACAGCGCAACGATAACGATCCACCTCGTGGCTCTTGAGCGAAAGATAGGCGTCAATCAGATCGTCGCTGAAAACGCCGCCGCGGGTAAGGAACTCACGATCCTTGTCGAGGTATTCGAGAGCCTGACTCAGTTCGGCGCAAACCGTCGGGATCTTGGCGTTTTCTTCCGGCGGCAGGTCGTACAGATTCTTGTCGGCGGGTTCGCCCGGATGAATCTTGTTCTGGATGCCGTCAAGACCGGCCATCAACATCGCCGAGAAAGCGAGATAAGGATTGGCCGTCGGATCCGGGAAGCGGACTTCGACGCGGCGAGCCTTGGGACTGGCCACGTGCGGAATGCGCAGCGAAGCCGAACGGTTGCGAGCCGAGTAAGCAAGCTTCACGGGAGCTTCAAAGCCCGGCACCAAACGCTTGTAGGAGTTGGTGGTCGGGTTGGTGAAGGCGTTCAAGGCTCGAGCGTGCTTGATGATGCCGCCGATGTAGTAGAGGGCTATTTCGGAAAGACCGGCGTAACCGTTGCTGGCAAAGAGGTTCTGATCCTCCTTCCAGATGGACTGGTGCACGTGCATACCGGAACCGTTGTCACCGAACATGGGCTTGGGCATGAAGGTAGCGGTCTTGCCATAGGCGGCTGCCACGTTCCAGATCGTGTACTTCATGATCTGCAACCAGTCGGCGCGCTGCACAAGCGTGGAAAAACGCGTACCGATTTCACACTGGCCGGCAGCACCCACTTCGTGGTGGTGCACTTCACAGGGAACCCCCTGCTGTTCAAGCAACGTCACCATTTCGGCGCGAATGTCGGAGAGCGTATCAACCGGCGGAACCGGGAAGTAACCGCCCTTAAACGGAGCGCGGTGGCCAAGATTACCGCCTTCGTATTCAATCTGGCTTGCCCACGGACCTTCTTCGGAGAAAATCTTGAAAAAGGTATTCTGGGGTTCGTTGGCAAACGTCACGCCGTCAAAAATGAAGAACTCGGGTTCGGGACCAAAGAAAGCCTTGTCACCGATGCCGGTGCTCTTGAGATAATTTTCGGCACGGCGTGCAAGAGAACGGGGATCACGCGCATAGCCCTTGCCGGTATCGGGCTCGAGAACATCGCAAGTCAAAATGAGAGTGTTCTGTTCACGGAACGGATCCATGCGGGCCGTTTCAGGGTCGGGCATCAGAATCATGTCGCTCGCTTCAATGCCTTTCCAGCCGGCCATCGACGAGCCGTCAAAGGCCTGCCCGTCTTCGAAAGTGTCTTCGGTGAGCTGATGGGCAGGCACGGTCATGTGCTGTTCTTTGCCGCGGGTATCGGTCAAACGATAATCAACGAACTTGACATCGTTGTCTTTAACCATCTGCAGAACGTCTGCGGGCGAGGTCATGATTGATTTCTCCTAGATTCGGAAATGGTTTGTCTGTTGATCTTGGCGGCATCGAACCGCACAATCAATCAAAAGCAAATTTCATGCCAATTTTCACAGTCCCGTAAAACAGCCCTTGAGAGCGTGAACCACGGCATGTACGCACCAAATTGTACGGTCTTGCGCACCCGTTTGGTGCATTGACATTCGGCCGTGTTACAAAACGGTGCACTGTAACAACCACACATCGCGCAATTTTTCCAGCCATTTCATGGCCTTTTTCTATGGAAACGAATACAATGGCACTCCCTTTACGGGGGTGTTCCGGTTTCGACGGGGTGTAGGACGCCGTACGGTGCATGCCGAGGTCTAGTCTCCTCGATAAACAACTAGAAAAAAATAAACGCCAACAACGAGCGTTTCGCTCTCGCCGCTTAATGCCGCGAGCGATGCACTGAGTGGTCACAGGCTCAGGTCGGGTAAAACCGGCAGCATCGTCATTTCACTGTGACTGGAAGCGCACGGAGCCGTGACGTGCACTTCGAGATCCAAGCGGCTGGCCGTCTGGAGGCCCGTTTAACGGCAGGACAGACGGTGAGAACTCAAAATTGTTGAACTAAGCATGTAGATCCGACGGAAAAATCGCTTCGGACGCGGGTTCAATTCCCGCCACCTCCACCAAATTCAAGTCCCAGGCGCTCAAAAACGTCTGGGATTTTTTTCATAGTTTGATTTGATATCAAACTAAATTTGAATTTTAGTGTGCCGCCCTCTCCAGTTGTGCACTGATTTTCCGCATAAGATCTTCCAAAGTCTCTATCTCATCAACCGACAAAGCACCCCGGACAGCTTGATCCATGCGCTTGGAAATGGCCTCAAATTTCTGCCGACAAGCGTTCCCTTTATCAGCCAGATCAACCAGACAGGAACGGCCATCAAGCGTATTGGCGCAACGCAGGACATAACCAAGACTTTCGAGTTTCTTGACCAGCACGGTGACGGTTGCTTTCGTGCGATGAGAGCGACGAGCCAAGTCCGTCATACTGGTCGGCCCCTGCCGGTAGAGTACATTGAGAATATCGCCGTGCGCCGAATCGATGTCGTCAAACCCTTCCTGTTTCATTGTCTCAGTCAGTCGAGCTTTCAAAGCTCGAGACAATCGTGCGGTCAACTGCCCGACGTTGGTTGGTTCAGATGATTCAAGTGGAATCTCATGCCCTTCAGGCTCATCACCTGCCTGAAGGCCCGTTAATTTAGTTAGATATCGAAGGATTGCCATAAAATCATCTCCTCGAGCACCGCTTCCCCGTGTCGTCTTAGTTTACCGAAAGACAGATACATGAATTCATTCATATTCATGTTCCATCCATTCCTGAACCGCCATTTAGCACTTCAGGATTTTTGCGGGCACAATTCTCCTTGTGTCGTCGTTTCTTTAGCTTCTGAGGTCGCAGCATGTCGTATCGGTCAATGCGAGTTGTTGCCAAACAGGTTGTCGGCTCCCCGTACAGCCCGCGCCCTCATGCTGTCTTCATCAAGACGACGCTTTCGGTGATGGCCTTCGCATGTGCACTGTCGGCCTGGTCGTTTGATGTCAGAGTCGACGGTCTGCAAGGAGAGCCCAAGGACAATGTTGAAGCACTTCTGACACCGATTCGTGAAAAAGCCTCTCCTCCACGCAAGCACACCTATCGGTCTCAGGTCGATAAGGCCATCCGCCGAGGGCTTGAAGCGTTGGGCTATTACCAGTACGAAATCCGTTACCGCTGGGTCAAACCCGATTTCGCGCAGACTCAGGCACAAGCATCTTCCGACAAACCGTCGACAACTGATGACAATACTCCGCAGCCTCAACCCAACGTCGATCCGACCTCCGACAAAGCGAGCAAAAATGCCGCGCGCAAAGAAAAGACGTTGCTCGTTGCCCGCGTCAAGCTCGGCGAACCCGTTCGCATCACGAAAGCGACGCTGACCATTGAAGGTGAACAGAACTCGCGCCGATCGCACTTTCGCCGTCTTCAACGTCAGCTTCCCAAACCCGGCACGCAACTCAACCACGGGAAATACACGGATTTCAAGGCTGCGGTGGAACGCACCGCCATGCGGTACGGGCACTTTGACGGCACATTTATTCAAAGCGAACTTCTGGTCGATGCCGAAAAGAATGAAGGCCAATGGCTGTTGGTGTTCGATCCCAAAGAGCGCTATACGTTCGGCCCGGTTGATTTTTCAGGAAGCCAAATCCGCGAGCCGATTCTGCAAAATCTCGTCCCCTTTAAGGAGGGCGAACCTTATTTCTCCGATGACATCGCCGAACTCAACCGCAGGCTGTCGGCAAGCGGCTGGTTCAATTCGATCGTCGTCACGCCCGACATAGTTGCCGGCCGCAAGAGTGAGACCAAGCAGTTGCCGGTTCACACCCGTGTTTCGCCCAAAATCAAAAATTCTGTGGAAACGGGACTCGGGTACTCCACCGACGTCGGACCTCGAGGGCGTCTCATCTGGAAAAAGCCATGGTTGAACGATTCAGGCCATAGTCTTGAGGCTGCAGGTGACATCTCCAAGCTTGAGCAGATGCTTGACCTCACCTACAAACTGCCGCTTGAGGAAAATGCACTGGAGCAGTTCTGGATGTTCGGCGGAGGGTACAAGCACGAAGACTTGAACGACACCAAGGCGGACTCTCTGACTTTTGCCGCCACTCGACGCTGGGATCTCTACGAAGGCTGGCAAAAGGGCATTGCGCTGAAGTTCCGACTCGACGACTTCACGCAGGGGTCGCTTGACAACAAGACCATGATGGTCTACCCCGAGTTTTCACTCTCGCGTACGCGAAGCCGCGGAGGCCTGATGCCCAAGTGGGGCGACTCTCAGCGTTACACTATCGGCTATGCCAACCAAATGTGGGGTTCGGACATTGATGCGCTGATGCTTGAAGCGCAATACACCTTGATTCGTACGTTCGCCCGCAAGCATCGCTTCGTGCTGCGCTCTCACCTCGGATGGATTGAAACGGGCGACTTCAACGACGTTCCGCCGGATCTGCGCTACTTTGCCGGCGGTGACAGAAGCATTCGCGGCTACGACTACGAATCAATTTCGCCCAAGGATGAAAACGGCGATCTGACGGGTGCTTCAAAAATGATCACCGGCAGCATCGAGTACCAGCTGCGCGTCAAGGGCAAATGGTGGGGAGCCGTGTTCTTCGACATCGGCCGAGCTGACACAAACTTTGAGTTTTCCAACCTGAAAAAAGGCGCAGGCATCGGCGTGCGCTGGGAATCGCCTCTCGGTCCGATCAAGTTTGACATTGCCAAACCGATCGGGGATTCTGACGAAAACGGCATTCAGTTCTATATTGGTTTGGGGCCTGAACTATGACGTGGGCCAAAAGACTTTTCATCGGTGCAGCCTCTGTGCTGGTCGTGCTTGCAGCCGTCCCCGGATTTCTCCTCGGCACTGAAACGGGCCTTCAGATCATCAAAGGCGCGCTCGAAAAAGCCGTACCCGGCCTGAGAATCGAATCGCTGAGCGGTTCTGTCTTCTCACTTAAAGCCGACAATTTGCAATACGACGCCCCCGGCTTGGCATTTCACGGAAATCTTTCATGGGACTTGAGTGTCGCCAAGCTTCTGTCTCGGCGCGTGGCTCTCCATGACTTTGAGATTTCAGACGCCTCACTCCTCGTTCGAACGCAGGAAATGGCGTCGTCGGCTTCAACTCCGCCCCCGGAACCAACAACTCAACCGACCGACAAAGCGCAAACGTCGCAACTGAAAACGCCGGTTGCCGTGATTGTCGAGCGCGTGGCGATCAAAAACTTGCAGGCTGACATTGACGGCAATTTAGTGAATGTGGGTCTCCTACAGACACAGGCTGTTTGGACACAATCCCGCATCGACATCGATTCCGTTCTCCTGCGGGATTCGAGTTTTCAGTCAGCCGAAACACCCCCTTCCGACGAATCCATCGGCTCAGCCCTTAAACGCACTTTTTCAGAAGTTATCGTGCCGACGATTCCGGCCATTGAGATCCCGCTGGATTTAAATCTGAAGCGTTTCGAACTTTCGAACTTCACGATCAAGGGCAACCCCGATCAAACCATCGACTCGGTTACCTTTGCGCTCACTGCCCAAAACGGGGCCGTAGCACTTGAAAACATTGCCGCCCGCGCCATGGGCGCCGAACTCACAGGCGCCGTGACGTTAGGATTGGACGCACGGCACGAAATGACGCTTGATCTTAGTCTGTCCGCGCTCGTTGCCCGCGAAGCCATCCCGACGGGAGTCCTGCCCACGATTGCCGAACCGACGACAGAAGAAATCGAAAACTTTTACGAGCGCTTAAAAGACGTGCGTGCGGAACGACTCAAGGCCGCGCAAGAACGCCGAGCCAAGCGCCGAGCTCAAGGGATTGAGCCCCGTAAACAAGTTGACGCCAAAACACTCTCGAGAGAAGAAAAACGCGAACTGCGACGCAAAGCACAAGCCCGACTCAAGCGCCGCATTGAACGTTGGCGAGACAGCGTGCGCGGTCTACTTCCCAAACCCGAGCCTCAGCCTCCGGTAGCCGTACACTTAACACTATCGGGCCAAGGCTCCTTAAACGACACCCTCTCGCTTTCAGGTCGTATTGAAAACGTCCCCGGCGTACAAGGTGCCTCTTTTGTCTTGACTGCGTCTCCGACAAAGCTCGGCCTGCCTCTTTCAGCAGAGATTCGTGCCGACAAAGTGGAAATTTCCGGCGCCATCGTCAACGCCGTGGATGTCAATCTCTCCGGCAAAGCCGTTGACTACGCTCTCAACGCCACCGCCAAAGCGCTTTATCCCGTTGATGAGAAACACAGCGTCACAGCGGATATCGTCATACGAGGCAAGGGGTCCGAAGTCGCCTCCCATCTCACGGACTTCTCAATTCTGTCCAACGTCGGACGCGTTCAAATTGACGGGCAAGCCAATTGGGAAAAGAACGTTCGTTTCGCCGCTGCTTTAAATCTTTCCAGCCTCAACACCAAAGAAGTTCTCCCTCAGACGCCCTTGACAGTGGACGGCAGTTTCGTGATCTGGGGAGAAAGACAAAACGGACGATGGAAAGCAAAATTGCAGGACCTCACGGTTCTTGGGGAATTACGAGGGCAATCGTTGGCGCTCACCGGCTCGGTCGAATCTCACGGCAACGGCATTGTGGAAGCCCCTGAACTCTACTTTGCCGTCGGCAACAACACGTTTGAATTCTCAGGTAAGGCCGACTTTGCCAAAGACATACCGGAACTGGACTTCAAGACCAAAATTGACGCGCCCGATTTCGGTTTGGTCGATCCCAACCTGCTGGGCTCGGTCAAGGGCACATTGGCCGTGACGGGGACCACGCGGCTGCCCGTCATCAACGCCGATCTGACGGCACGCAACATTGACTATTTCGGCACAACACTTAAGCGCGGCCATCTGACCGGTCGCATGCGTTCGCGCGACGTGGTTTCCGGTCGACTGACACTGCAGCTTACCGACTTCAAGACGCAAGGCGTCGACATGCGCAAAGCGACGATTGAATTGCGCGGAAACGAACTGCGGCACAACCTGACCGTGCACACGGAAGGCACACCCGTTTCCGTTGACGCCAAAATCTCGGGCATTTACGAACGCATGCTCGGCAATTGGGCGGGCGCGCTTGCCGAACTCAAAGTCAAAACTGCCTACGGCCCCGTCACGCTTGAAAAACCAATGCGCCTGGCTTACGTGCCCGACCTCAACCGAGCCAATGTCAGTAAAGCATGCCTGGCTCACACTCATGCACGACTGTGTCTGGAAAACGATCTCAAGATTGATCTCACAAATCGAAGCGATCTGCGCATTCTGATCGGTCTTCCGAAATTCGATCTGGCTTTCATCAAGCAATATTTCCCGGGACGCTTTGTTGCTGACGGCATCATCAAGGCCAACGCTGACGTGACGTTGCCGGCGGGTCTTTCCGAACTTCCCCGCGGCCGCGTTACTGTACGAGCTCAGGACATCAGCACCAAGTACCGCATGGATCTGAGCGACCTGAAGGTGGGCTTCAATTCCGTTCAACTGACCTTTGCCAACGCCAAAGACAGCATCGAAGGCAACTGGAAGATTGACATCAAAGATAACGGCGACATTGAAGGTTCACTTCGCATGAGCGACCTCTTCAACAGCCGCACCGTCGACGGAACACTGAAGTTCGTCGCAGTGGACGCCACCCTTGTCAACTCCTTCCTCTCACCGGGTGAATCCGCCGAAGGTCAATGGTTCGGCAATTTACGCTTTGCGGGAACGCTGGAAGAACCTCTGATTTATGGACGAACCGGACTTTTTAATGCCAAGCTTGACTCAACTAAGCTTCCCTTCGAAATGTTGCCCAGCGACATCAAACTGACCTTTGACGGCAACTCCTCCACCCTCGAAGGGCTCCTTAAAACATCTCAGGGTGAAGTCGCACTGAACGGATCAGCCGATTGGCGCACTATCGGTGAAGGCAAAGCGATCGTGACCACCAAAGGAAGCAATTTGCGCGTGACCTTACCTCCTGACATTGAGTTTGACCTCACAACCGATGTGACCTGCGAGGCAAGTAGCGATCTGATTAAGCTTGACGGCGCCATTTCGATTCCCTGGGCTAAAGTTTCCGTCAGCAAACTACCGGCTTCTGCAGTTGACGTTTCCGACGATGTTGTTCGTCTGGACCGTCCCCGTGCCAAGAAAAAAGCGGCCGGCAAACCCATACCCATAGAAAGCAATCTTCGCATTCACATCGGAGATGATGTTCGTGTTGAAGCCATGGGCCTTAAGGCCAGACTCACCGGAAACCTCAATGTGATTCAGGACAATGGAACACTCGGTTTAACCGGTCAAATCAGCGTTCCAAGCGGTAGCTTCAAGGCTTACGGACAAGACTTACTCGTTCGCCGAGGTGAATTCCATTTCGTGGGGGCTGTGGCCAATCCTCTTCTTGACCTGGAAGCCATTCGCAACCCGGATCGCACAGCCGATGATGTGATTGCAGGTATTCGTGTGACTGGCTCGGTTGATTCTCCGCAGGTCGCCGTCTTCACCGACCCTGCCAAATCCGAGACCGAAGCTTTGAGCTATCTGATCCGCGGTGAAGGTCTTGATCCTTCCGGCGACTCGGACAACACCATGATTACCTCCGCCCTCATTAACCTTGGCTTGAGTCAAGGCAGTCATGTGTTCGAATCGCTTGGCGACGCAGTCGGCATCAGCGGCCTCGGATTTGAAACCGAGGGCGTCGGCGACAGCTCGCAGCTGGTGGTCTCTGGCTACGTGCTGCCGGGCCTCAAAGTGAAGTACGGTGTCGGGATTTTCGATTCGCTTGCCACGCTCACGCTTCGTTACCGCGTCATTCCCAGGCTCTATGTGGAGGCCGTCAGCGGCGTGGATCAAGCGCTTGATTTGCTCTATTCGTTTGAATTCTGACAAGTTTGCGGCACACTCGTCTTGCCGTTGCGTCAAGATGCGTAATGACATTACGCGCAATTGTTTTACGCATTATTTCTGAGGTGTCAGGTGCCTGTTATTTCCAAAAATGTGTTTTTCGGTCGAGAGCGCTAACTGAAACAACTACAACGACTCCGTTCCACCGTCAAAGACAAGGTCATCAGTCGTTTTTCCGTTGTCTCCGGCAGGCACCGCATCGGCAAAACTCGTCTCATCCTGGAGGCGCAGCCCTCTAGCGAGGACATGCCGACAATCTACGCCTACATCAATCCTCACCTGAATGCCGCGTCGAATCTCGAAGATTTTTCAGAAAGCCTGCGAGAATGCTTCGGTTGGCCCCGTCCTCGGCGTTTTCTCAACTTCGAAGATGCGTTGCTGGAAGTATTCGAAGTCGCCAAACAGCGTCCGATCACCCTGGTGCTCGACGAATTCCAGAACTTCGGTCGCGTTGAGCCGAGTTTCTACGGCACTTTGCAAAAGCTCTGGGATTTGCACCACGAAAAAATGCAGTTGCTTCTCGTTGTCTGCGGCTCCGTTGCAAGCTCTATGCGCGAAATCTTCGAGAACGGTCAAGCACCGCTTTTTGCCCGCAACAACGCCGTGCTTCACGTCGAGCCGTTCCTGCCCGATCTCGTCAAAACCGTTTTCAGAAGCTACTGTCCGAACTTCAGCGGTGACGACCTTTTGGCGCTCTACGCCTTCACAGGTGGTGTTGCGCAATATATTCAAAATTTCTTGCCGATGGGCGCCTTTACGCTGCAGGACATGCTGCAGTTGGGCGTCGAAGAAAATTCCGTCTGGCTTTCCGAAGCTCAGCTCATGCTGGCCTCCGAGTTCAAAGGTTCCACGCAAACTTACCACGAGATCCTTCGACGCATTGCCGCCGGTAGGAACAAACGGGCCGACCTTGTCAGCTCCTTCTCAATTGACGTATCGGCGCATTTGTATCAGCTTCAGCACAAGTACGCTCTGATCGAGTCTCTGGAACCGGTTGGGCAAAACGGCGCCAAACGCCAACGCGTTGCATATGAACTCAACGACGAACTGTTGGATTTCTGGTTCACCTTCATCCTGCCCAACCAGCGAATTCTGCAAAGCCACAACACGCAGGCCATCCGTCAGTTAATTCTGCGCGATTATTCAAATTGGTCGGGCCGCGTGCTCGAAAGGTTGTACCGTCGTCATTTCCGCAACCTCGGCCTGTTTACTCAGGTTGGGCCCTGGTGGGATCGTAACGGCACCAACGAAATTGACTGCGTGGCGATCGACGATCTCAACCGAACCGTCTGTTTTGCGGAAATCAAGCGCAATCCAGCCAAAATTCAGCTCTCGGCATTGAAAGATAAAGCACGCGTCTTTCTGTCCTTCAATCCGGCTCTCGAAAGCTATCAACCGCTTTTCCTGGGGCTATCCACCGACGAACTCGGCTCGGACAAAAAACTGCCGTTCGAAAAATAGCCGCCGCTTCGGCTCTCGGCTGAAACGGCGGCATTGACTCGCTGAAAGATTCGATCAGGCCTTGTGTTCGGCCACCAGATCGTCAATCTTCTTGGGAGGTTCTCTCAATTCCTGAATGCGCTTAGTGCGTTCGATATTGTTGATGGCGTGAAGCAGAGCCAAGGCAGCCGATTCGATCACGTCAGTCGACAAGCCCATGCCGTGGAAAACACGTCCGTTGTAATCGACCGTGATGTTGACCTGACCGAGAGCGTCCATGCCGGCGCCGTTGGCGGTAATTTCAAAGCTCGTGAGCTTGCAGCGCACGCCCGTCAAACGCGTGATGCAGTTGTAAACCGCATCCACCGGACCGTTGCCGATGCTCGAGTCTGTGCGCGTACGCTTGCCGACTTGCAGTCTCACCGTGGCCGTTGCCGTCATGTCGCCGCTGCCGCTCATCACATTGAGGCGATCAAGGCGATACGTATCGTCATCGTTTACGCCCTGCTTGGTGAAGAACACCAGGGATTCAAGGTCATAGTCAAACACCTGGCCCTTCTTGTCGGCAAGCTTCAGGAAGCGGGCGTAGATATCGTCAAGGTCGTAGTCTTTTTCCGTGTAACCGAGATTCTGCAGGCATGTGCGGATCATATGGCGGCCGGAACGCGCCGTCATACGCATGTTGTTGCCCTTAAAGCCCACGCTCTCCGGCGTGAGAATTTCGTAGGTCTGACGGTTCTTGAGCACGCCGTCCTGATGGATGCCGGAGCTGTGCGCAAAGGCATTCGACCCGACGATGGCCTTGTGCGGCGGCACGGGTTCGTGGCAGATCTTGGCAACGAGCGAAGACGTTCTGGCGATGTTCTTCATCACGATGCCGGTCTTGAGACCTTCGAAGTAACCGTTGCGAACGTTCAAAGCGGCGGCCACTTCTTCGAGCGACGTATTGCCGGCGCGCTCGCCCAAACCGTTCATGCAGCATTCGATCTGACGCGCGCCCATCTGCACGGCCGTCAGCGAATTGGCCGTTGCCATGCCCAAGTCGTTGTGGCAGTGAACTGAGAGCACCGCTTTGTCGATGTTGGGAACACGATTGAAGATGTTGGTGATGATGCCGCCGAATTCCGTCGGAAGCGTGTAGCCCACGGTATCGGGAATGTTGATGGTCGTGGCACCCGCATCAATTGCGGCTTCCACCATGCGGCACAGTTCGTCAATCGGGGTGCGGCCTGCGTCTTCGCAAGAAAATTCCACGTCGTCGGTGTAGTTGCGGGCAAGCTTCACGGAAGCCTTGGCCATTTCGACGATGTCGTCAAACGACTTGCGCAGTTTGTCGCGCACGTGGATCGTACTTGTGGCAATAAAGGTGTGGATACGGAAACGTTCCGCAACGCGAAGGGCTTCGCCGGCAGCTTCAATATCCTTGGCCACGCAACGCGACAAACCGCAGGGGATCGTCTTTTTCAGTGTGGCGGCAATCTGAGAAACGCTTTCAAAGTCACCCTTGGAAGAGATCGGGAAACCGGCTTCCAAAACATCGACGCCGAGTTCTTCGAGCGCCAACGCGATCTGCAGCTTCTGACGCGCCGAAAGGCTCTGCGGCAGCGCTTGTTCACCATCGCGAAGCGTGGTGTCAAAAATAATGATCCGATTGTCGCTCGACATTTGCAAAACTCCCTGTGTTGAAACTGATCATTTCTTGCAAAAAGCAAGTTTTTGAACGTTCAGAGCACTCTACTCTCTTACTTTTTTGCAGTCAAGAAATTTTGCAAATTACTTACGTATTACTATTCTATCTTTTTGATTTTTATAGATTTTTAATTTTAATTAAGTCGTTATTGCAAAGAACATTGCCACACAAAATCATGTGTTTTTGCAGTTTTCCACTACTTCAAAACAACTACGAATGTAGCGCCTGCACCTCTTCAAAATCTTCCGTTTCGCTATTCCACAAGGCAAGACAAGCGCGTCCAAGGTCATAGTAAACGGCGTGCAGACACAGGCGCCCGGCCTGTACCGGCTCATGTACCCAGTCGTACGAGAGCAGGTTTTCGATTGAAAGCAGAACAGAACCTTCCTCGCACAAGCGGCAACGCATGCGTGAGTCAATCCCTGGGTTTTCGTGGTCAATGCGCCGAACGGCAGGAAGCGCCAGAGACACCCAACGCGAGATGAATTCTTCCGAACGAATTTTTTCCGGATTGAGCAATCCGTGAATACCGCCGCAATTGGAGTGTCCCATCACGACGATGTCATGCACCTGAAGATGCTTGATGCCGTATTCGATGGCCGCGATCACCGCGTCGTGTTCGCCAGCGGAGTCCTTGTCCGGAACAATGGCGGCAATGCTGCGGACCACGAACAGGTCGCCGGGCTTGCATCCCAGAATGATGGCCGGATCGGTTCTCGAATCGCAGCAGGCAATGACGAGCGTTTTGGGACTCTGACCGTGTGCCAGCTGCTCAAAAAACTCTTTGTCCCTGAGCAGGTATTCGTTGCGAAAGCTATGAAATCCTGTGATCAGTTCATGAAATCTCGCCATATCGTCAATCTCTACTCGTTACCATCCAGAAACAGTCTGATTTCGCTCAAAAATTCCTGAGGGCACTCTTCCTGAGGCGAATGACCGCAGTCAAGAGCGCGTCCCGTCACAACAGTCGCCTTATCGCGCCACGTCTGCACGACGTCGTAAAGCTTGCCGACCGTGCCTCGCGCGCCCCAGAGCAGATGCAAAGGCGCTTCAATGCGTTTGTCCGCATCAGCTTTGTCGTCGGCAAGATCAATCGTTGCGGCGGCACGGTAGTCCTCGCAGATGGCGTGAATCGTTTCCGGATTACGGTAGCTGCGCAGATATTCTTGGAAAACATTTTCTTCAAGGGTCCCCTCAATCTTGAGCTGACCTTTGATATGGTGCCGCAGGAAGTATTCCGGATCAAAGTTGATGAGCTTTTCCGGGAACGGTTCTGGCTGAATCAGGAAGAACCACCAGAAATAGCGCGAGGCAAACTCCTTGTCAGTGCGTTCGTACATCGTAGCCGTCGGCGCAATATCGATGAAAACGGCCTTGCGCACCAGCTCGGGCCAGTCAAGCGCAAAGCGATGCCCCACGCGTCCGCCTCGGTCATGTCCTACGAAGTCACATTGTTCAATCCCAAGAGACTGAAGCAACAATTGCAGGTCACGCGCCATTTCTCGCTTGCTGTAGGGACGATGATCGGGCGTACTCTCCGGCTTCGTGGAATCGCCGTAGCCACGCAAATCCACCAAAATGACCTGGCGATCTTTTGCCAGCGCGGGAGCCACTTTGCGCCAGATCACATGCGTATGCGGGTGCCCATGCACCATCAGCACCGGCGCCTTGTCTCCTCTGCCACCCATGGCTACGCGCAACATGATGTCATTCAATAGTTTGACATCAAACAATTCAAAACCGTCGACAAAAGCGGACTTACCTCGTGACACGATTTCGGTGCGCGACATCATCAATCTCCTTACGGTTTCTTTTCCGTCCAGTTCTTGGCGTCAAACATACTGCCCTCAACCTGCCAGAGCTGCTCGATCAGATAGCCTTCACCGCGAGACTTCCCCGAAATGAAGACACGCGGCAACGGCGGCTCAACCCCCGTCCAAAGCGAAGCCGCTTTGGCTGCGGTCATCGGCGTTGCATCCGTCTTGAATTCCCCTGTTTGACCGGCCTTTTTAATCATGAGCAAAGCATTGGATCGCGTCGGCTCCCGTCCCATGCCAATATCATTGAAAAGGTTGCTATAGGCGGGATCGTCGCCAGCAGAGTGATCGCTTGCGAGAACCACCGTCGTGTTGTCCCAAACGCCTTCTTTTTTCATCCAATCAAACCAGCGGGCAAGCGCTTTGAGTGCGCACGTTTCGGTGGCCAAATGCGCCAGCGGCACTCCATCGGCACCGATCTCCCGTTTGGGGTTGGAGACAATGCGGCACACGCCCGGATCCATGAACCACGGCGTGTGCGTAAGTTCCGTGTCGATGAACTTGAACGTGTTCTTTTGTGCCTTGGCGTTGGACAATTCAGGCAACTGATCAAAAAGCGCCCAATCCTTGAGAGCTCTGAGCACCAGCACCTCGTTCTTATCTCCGAGGAAACTTTCAAACCAACGGCCATTGCGATAAATCTGATTTTTGGCACTCCACGGCACCGCAGAATAAACCGAAACGGCAAGCAAGAACTCGTCGGTATTGCCCCGGCCGATCTTGAGATCATTGCGCTCGATATAGCGATCGGTGTAGGCGTCGCTCAGATAACGAAGTCCCAAGGCATCTTGGTCTGTGTATTTGCGCAACCGCATTTGTTCAAGCCAATTGCGCTCGTATAAAGCCACATCCCAACTCTCGCCCAGACGATTGACAAACTTGGCGTACCCCCGATTGATTTTTTCGGCAACGGGGTCGCTGCCCTGCGCATTAATGGCAACCGGCGTGCAATCGTAACCGCACAAAATGGAAGCGATGCCGGCATTGGTCGAAGGGCCTGCCGCAAGCGTATCGGGATACCACACAAAACCTTCCAAATCACGCTTGAGTTCCGGAGCATCTTTGAGGATCCGTTCCATATGGGTGCCCGTAAAGGCATCCATCATGACGACAACAATGTTTTCTCCTGTCTTGGAAAAACCGAAGAGTCGATCGTTATAGTCCGGGATCTCGTCGGCAGCCGTTTCCCGCTGCGCCGCATCGCTGTGCCATTGACCTCGGCTCTGCCACAAAAGGTAAGACCCGTTGATGAGCGAGCCCACAATGCACAGCACAAAGACACTCTTGATCCAAATCGTATGACCGGTACGAATGAGCCAGACATACGCCCCGAACACCGCAACAATCACGGCAAAGTCGGTAAAGAGATTAGCAGAGCGGAAAAGCGCCGCCGGTGAACTGTCCCCACTTTGCGAGACAGATTTTTGATCAATCGGGCATTCAAGCCTGTCGAACTACCGCTTCCCTATATTGCTTAGGAGAACGGTAGTTCAATTTAGCTTGGATGCGTTCCTCATTGTAGTAATTGCAATATTCGAGAATTTCCCGTTTGGCCTCGTCAGCCGTCAGAAGGTTCTTGTGATAACGGTTGTCCGGATGGTAAAGCCACTCCGTTTTCAAGGTACCGTTCCACCCCTCCATCACTGCGTTATCCCAACAATTGCCTTTGCGGGAATAGCTTTGTTTGACAAGAAGATCTTCGGCAGCCCTGCGAAAAGCGCAATGGGTATAAAGCGTCCCTTGATCGCTATGCAAGACAACAGCTCCCGTAACAACCCCGGACAATTCCTGTAGCGTCTTCATGCCTAGTGCCAAGTCCTGGCGCGTACTCATCTCACAAACCACAATTTCCCGCGTGCACAGATCCATGACGGGGGAGACGTACAGCCAACCTTCCTTGA
>UPZS01000012.1 GCA_900538905.1 uncultured Sutterella sp. | reverse complement strand
CGTCTGTGCAGCTTCTGCAGTTTTTCCAACAATCTTCTGCGTTTGCGGCTCGGCTTCGTTTTATCGAACGCTTCTGCCCGTCCTTCCTTTGCAAGCTTCAGCCGCGAGGATCTGTTCAAGGCCACTTTTCGTTGATAGCGAGCAATCTCTTTTTCGAGCTCTTTGATTCTGCCCGTATTGAGATCGAAAAACTGACCGTCGCTCGTAGCCACCGCATGAACCACGCCCAGATCAATGCCGACATCAAGTTCCTTTGGATCCGGCATCTCAATGTCAAATTCCGTCGTGAAGACCACGAACCAATGACCGCAATCCTTCCTGATGTGAATCTGCCTGACCGTGCCGGACTTCATGGAACCATCAGCGCATTTGAATGCAAGCGGACGGCTTTTGCGGTAGCGCATCCAGCCGATCTTGGGCAACTTCACGCGGCCGTTAGCATCATCAATATGTTCAGGTTTGAACTGCGGAATACGAAAGCCGTCTCCAATATCTTTTGTTTTGAATTTCGGCCATTCTTTGCGGGCAGAATCACTTTTGGGACGAAAACTGTCGGCAATGGCTCGATCGAGATCTTTGAGCGCCTGCTGCAGAGGTTGGGACATCGCCTCTTTGAGAAAAACAGTCTTTTCCTCTTTCTTCCATTTAACAAGCTCGAGGCATAGCTCTTTGTAGCGCAAGAGAGACAAACCGCTTTTCTTGCGTTCGTTTTGCAGCTCCAGGGCTTTGTTGAACACGAAACGACGACAGCCGGCGTTTCTGCTCAATGCAGAACGCTGCTCGTCTGTCGTATAGAGTTCGTACCGGAAACCGCAGATGATTTTCATGATCAGAGAATCATGCCTGAAATTTTGTATACGCGCCAGTATTGTCCGTTTGTTATCGTGCGGTGCACGATCGGCCTTATATCCCCTGGCTGAAGTCAGGGGGTTTACGGCCTCTACTGTAAAAACACGTCTGCGCAGGCGTCGATTCCCTCAACACGTCTCGAATGGCCGCAAGCGTTTCCGAGCGATGCGGATAGAACAGAAAGTCGCGCAGCGTGGATTCCGGCGTCTCGCCAAGCACTCCTGAATTGGCCCGGATCGAGCGCAGCATCTTCTCCCAGCGCGAAAAGATCAGTTCCTGAACGATCGGCTGAAACCGACACAGCGAAACTGCGACTTCTCGACGTACATAAATCCGATTGGTACGATCGTCCTTATCAAACAGGAATTCGTAGCCTTGCATGTACTGCAGCGGATTTTTCTTCAGAACTCGCGTCTGACAGTCCTTGACCAACCGATCGAAATCCTTCTCAAAACGCTGCGCCTGCAAAAATGTCAGCCATTGCGCGTCTGCCGGACACAACCGTTCCTGAAAAGCCTGAATCAGCGAAATGACAAGCGCGTTGCTGCCGCCGAAGCTTTGTCGCAACACAGCGTCTTTGACAGCACTCTTGTCGGCTCGCGGATAGGCTTTGGCTTGTGGCCAATAGATGCGCAAAAACTCAAGCGCCAGCTCGCGATAGCTGATCTCAAAAACTTCCGCATCAGGATGATTCTCAAAAGGAATTTCTCCTGCCTTGTTCGTGACGGCCAGCACCAATGCCAACTTGTAGGTGGTGTTGAGATCGTTGCCAAGTATCAGCTTCTGAATCGAAAGCAGAAAGTCTTCGACTGACAAAGTCATTTGAGAGGTCCACAAACGTAGAAGACACCGTTCGGACCATTGTACCTTCGTCCCGGACCACGAAAATACGGGCAAAGCACAACACCTTGCCCGTCAAGGAGATTGCGGTTTCCCGAAGAAGTTGCCTTCCCGGAAAACCGCCTGAGGAGACAAATTATTTGCCAAGGACCTGAGCAGCAGCGTTTTCACCGGCCAGGCGACCGAACGTGATGGTTTCACTGATCGAGTTGCCGCCAAGGCGATTCTTGCCGTGCACGCCGCCCGTGACTTCACCGGCCGCATACAAACCGCCGATGGGCTTGCCGGAGGTGTTGATCACCTGCGTCTTGCCGTTGAACTTCAGGCCTCCCATGTAGTAGTGGATAGCCGGCGTGATTTCGATGGCGTAGAACGGAGCCTTGTCGACCTTGAGCTTGGCATTCAGACCCGGACGGTTAAAGTCGGGATCCTTGCCGGCTTCGGCGTACTTGTTGTACTGAGCAATCGTTGCTTCAAGGTTCTTGGGATCAATGCCAGCGTTCTTGGCAAGTTCAGCCAGCGTCTTGCCTTCCTTGGCAAGCCCCAGTTCGAAAGCCGCACCGGTTTGCTTGACACTCTGACGAACCTTATCGTCAAAGATTTCAAAAGCCGTGCCACCGGTTTGCTTCGACACAGCAGCACTCGTCACGTCGCGCGTGGTGAGTTCGCTGATAAAGCGCTTGCCTTCGCGGTTCACAAACACCGCACCTGCTCCTCGCACCGTTTCGGAAATAATCACGGGGCTGCCGACCAACAATGTCGGATTGAGCTGAATTTCCTTGGCATCGACCACAGCCGCGCCAACCTTCTGTGCGAGCACCATGCCGTCGCCCTGGCTGCCCGGCTGATTGGACGTCTTCACATCCGCGCTGATGTCCGGACGCAGCGACTGAACGAGCTTAGCATTGGCGCCGATGCCGCCCGTAGCCAAAACCACAGCCTTGGCATTGATGCGATACAGACCCGAGTGCTTGCCCTTGATAAGCGCACCGGTCACATTGCCCTTGTCGTCGGTATAAAGCTTGACCATCTTGGAGTTCAAGCGCAGATCAAGATTGGTTTCCTTAGCGTGATCTCGGAAGAACTTGGAAAGATACGGTCCCACAAAAACGCCGCCCGCAGGTCCGTGCATACGAGCTGCCGAGGCACCGCCGCCACGGCCGACATGCGAGAGCACAGCACCGCGATCGGCAAGCCACTTGATCGAATCAGCTGAACGTTCGGCCAGTATCTTTGCAAGCTCGGGGTTGCTCACGTTCTTGCCGCCCTTCATCGTGTCTTCGAACATCAGCTTGGCATTGTCCTCAATGCCTTTTTCCTTCTGATAAGGAGTGCCGGCCGCATTCATGCCGCCAGCTGCAAGCTGGCTGTTGCCGCCCGGCACCGCCATCTTTTCGACCATGATGATGTTCTTCACACCGGCTTCCTGTGCCGTAAAGGCTGCCACAAAGCCTGCCGCACCGGATCCGACCACCAGAATATCGGTGGTTTCCGTCCGTTCGGGCTTGGCGTTGTCGTACTTCGCCAGATCTTCATACTGAGAAGCCGGCTTGGCACCCTTGCCGAACTTCATATCCTTCATGGACGGGAAATCATGACAGTTGGTGCAGTACGCAACGGAAGGCGTATGGCCAGAATGGCAGGCCGTGCACTGAACGTCACCCAAGTGACTCTTGTGCGGATTGGGCTGATGCGGCTTTTCCGTTTTCTTGACCAATGCGTTGGGCTCGTGGCACATCACGCATTGCTTATTAATTTCCGTTTCCGAATCACTGACCTTGTCCGTGGTGTGACACATCTGACAAGAGATTCCCTTCTGGTTGTGGGCGCCCGCCAAGAACGAGGCTTTGTCTCCCTGCGAATAGGATTTCGTCATTTCGGCTGAAAACGCATAGGCGCCGGACGACAAACCGAGGCCGAGAATAACCGCACTCGCCAAAATGGTCAGTCGTTGGAATTTCATCTTTCTCTCCTTGCTTTATTGTTTAGCAAATCCGAATCCCTCTCAGAAACTCGAATTTTTTCGGCAAAGTCCAAAATCAGTTGGGGAGCTAATAATTTCGGACTTCTTACAGGCATGTTAAGCTTAGGAAAAGAATTCATCCATCAGTCTTTTTCAAAGGTTACGTTCGGAATTTCCGAATGAATCGCACTTTTTTTGCTTTCGCAATGCAGCACTTTTCCCTAATTGATCTCAAAACATTTCGCGCCGTGGCCGACGAAGGCAATCTCACGCGAGGAGCTGCACGAGTGCATTTGAGTCCCTCGACCGTCTGTGCCCGCATCAAAGGACTCGAGTCAAGTTTGGGGGTGCCTCTTTTCACACGATCGGCACAGGGTATGGCGGTAACGCCTGCCGGCGAAATCGTGCGGCAGGGAGCTCTTCGCATTGAGCGCGACATTGATGGCATGCTTCGCGATCTCGAGCCTTTCGTGAGTCGCGAGGCCGGCACGCTTCGGATCGTCTCTAACTACGGTGCTGCCATGAACTTTCTGGCCGATGGGCTGGCGCGTTTTTTGAAGGCTCATCCTGACGTTTCGATCTCTCACCATCGCTGTTCTTCACGCGACGTGGTCGAGGCCGTTGCCGAAGACAGAGCCGACATCGGCCTGAGCGCCTTCGTTGGCGATTATCCGGGCGTTACTTTCATAGACTACGCCCGCGACGATCTTGTGGTGATCGTAAGCATCGATTCCCCGTTGGCGCACCGTGAAGCATTGGATTTCGCCGAATGTCTGAACGAGGACTTCGTCTCCCTGAGCGAACACGTCGAAATGCAGCGTTTCGTCGACGAAAGAGCTAGAGAACTCGGCCACAAGCTCGTTCCCAAAGTTCGCGTTTCCAATCAGCCGATCCTCTTTCAGATGGCCGCCGCAGGCGTCGGAATCGGCATCGCCAGCCGCGTCGCTTTCGAAGCACAACCCCACCCGCGCACCCGTGCGATAAAGCTCACCAACGCCTGGGCGCAGCGCCACATTCGAATTGCGATCCCTGCGCAAAAGGAACGACAGATTCGTTGGGCCACGGAGCTCGTCGAAGCACTCAGAAACTCGACAAAGGCAGCGTAACTTTCGTTATAGTGCCGCGTGTTCTCCAGTGACTCACAGTTCCGTTTGACCTTTCGAGGGGGCATTTTGATGTTCTCTTGCAAGCGTGATCACATCAAAACCATTTTTATCGCCGATTTTGTCCTGCGCTTTTCTTCGCATCCGTCTCAAAGTACTCCAACAGCTTTGTGAGCAATCCCTCACTTATTGGCACGTATACTTGTTCGCTACCTTTTTGAGAGGACTTTTACGCAATGAAAACCATTGAAGTCGTTGCCGCCATCATCGTCAAAGACGGGAAGATTCTTGCCACGCAGCGCGGCTACGGCGAATACAAAGACGGCTGGGAATTCCCGGGCGGCAAAGTGCAGCAAGGCGAAACCGCCGAAGAAGCGATCGTGCGAGAAATTGAGGAAGAACTGCGCGTCACGATTCACCCCGACAAGTTCGTGACGACAGTCGACTACGACTACCCGAATTTCCACCTCACGATGCACTGCTTCCTGTCGAGCATCACGAAGGGCGAGATCGAATTGGTCGAGCATGAAGCCATGAAGTGGCTCACCCGCGACGAACTTGACACCGTCGATTGGTTGCCTGCCGATATTGAAGTTGTCGAGGAACTCAAAAAGCACCTCTGAAACGATTGATTGACCCGACAAAAATTTGAGGGGACGTTTGCTATACATCAGCGTCCCCTCCCGATTTATTGCGCCGTACACAAACAATGCGTGTACAGAGGCATTGTCCCCGAAACCGTCTGCTGCAGGCGTTGGACGGGCTCAAGCACCTGCACGGCGGGAGCCGCCAGCCGCATCGCTTCGGCAAAACCTGTTTCGACCATGGCGCGACGCATCAGGCGCATCACCATCATCGACAAGCCAGACCCGTCACGCTCGATGAATTCAGCGGGCGCATTGGGCACATTGGCCATCTCAGCAGCCCTTTTCAAGGCCACGTCCAGACCGCCCAAAGTATCGGCAAGCCCCATATCGATTGCCTGCCGGCCAGTAAAAACGCGCCCCTGCGCTAATGCCGCTACTTTTTGCTCATCCATTTTGCGACCTTTGGCAACCAATGAAATGAAGTCACGGTAAATGCGGGCCACGGAAAGTTCCATCATTTTCCCGTACTCGGGCGTCACCGATTTGAGCGGATTCATCGCATCAGCAAGCGGTGAGGTCGATACGCCGCCCGTACCGAGCGACAATCGATCAATGGCCTTTTCAAAAGTCGGCATCATGCCGAACACGCCAATGGAACCAGTGATACTCATCGGATCGGTCACAATCGTGTCGGCACCTAATGCTGCCCAGTAGCCACCGCTTGCGGCATAGTCGCCAAAGCTTGCAACCACAGGCTTGCCTGCCTTTTTGACGAGTTCCAGCTCACGGCGAATCAGTTCGGAAGCCACCGGACTGCCGCCGGGGCTATCGATACGCACCACCAGAGCCGCATAGTCAGGCGACTCGCGTACGGCTCGGATGCGTTGTACGGCGTCGCGCTCACCGGTCATACCGGGGCCGTCGCCGCCGTCTTTGATTTCACCTTCGATCGTCACCACGGCAACGCGTTTTCCGGACGGAACCTTTTCTACCGCTTCAAGATAAAGTCGATAATCAAGAAGCTTTTCTTCGGTTGCACTCTTCCAACCCATACGGGTGCGCAGAATATCAATCACCTCATCGGCCGTATGCACAGAATCGATGAGGCTTTGATCGAGTGCCACCCGGCTCATGTCCCCTTGCGCCTTTTCAAGGAGCTCGGGATACGTTGCGATCACCTTGTCGACAGCACCCGGCATCAAACCTCGGGAAGACTCAATGTTGGCGGTGTATTGCCACCAGATGTCTTTCATCCAGAAACGATCAGCTGCAAGCGATTCTTTGGAGGGTTCGGAGCGCACAAAAATTTCTGGAGCACTCTTGTAGTCACCCGCGCGGTATACATGCACCGTCACGCCCAACTCTTTGAGCGCGCTGCCCCAGTAAAGGCGGGTTCCGGAAAGCCCCTTGAGCATCACACCGCCCATAGGGTGAACAAAGACCTCGTTGGCGTGCGCGGCAACCGCATACTGAATCTGGCTGTAGCCTGTCGACCAAACGGTGATTTTCTTGCCAGCCGCCTTCACGCGATCCATTGCTGCGCCGATCTCGCGAAGCGAAGCCAGGCCCGCTTTTTGCAGATCCTGCACACGGAAATGCACCGCCGCAATGCGTTTGTCTTCGGCAGCAAGCGACAAAGCCCGCGTCACGTCGCGCAGACGCGTGAAGGAGTCCGAGCCGTCAACCATGGAAGAAAATGTTCCCTGGCCGTCAAAATCATCTTCTTCCACAATCTGCCCCGATAAAGTCACCAATAACACGGCGTTATTGGGAACACTCACGGGCTTTTCGTAGAAAAAGGCAAAAATAACCGCGCCAAGAACCAACAAAAAAACCAGGTTCAGAGTCAGACGCCGCAGAAAATCCAATCCGCGCCAGCAAGTCTTCAACACCTTCATCATTTGCATCTCTCCTGCGTCAGGCAAGCCTGCGCGCGAGCGTTACGCACGCGGCGGGCAAGCTCAAACAAGGAGTCCACGGCAACATCGGCCCAGACATGCGCGCGCACACGGTGCGGCTCGCGTTTGCGATAGCCTGCGCACCACACTGTCAGCATGCCGAGTTTTTTGGCTGTCTTTAGGTTCACCGGGCTGTCTTCAATGAAAGCGCACTGCTCAGGACGCGCTTTAAAGCGCGCTGCCAAACTGGCAAATAAGGTTTCATCAGGCTTGCAGCGCCAGGCGCCCAAAACGCGCATATCGTCGGCGCTTACCACCACATCAAACAAATCGGCAATGCCCAAAAGCGGCAAAAGAGCTTTGATGTAGCACTCGGGACCGTTGGTCACCAACACACGCTTGCCTTTCAGAGCTTTGAGGCTGTCTCGCAACTTGGTGCGACAGAAATCTTCAGGGACCTCTTCGGAAAGATCAAACCGATGCGTGGCATCAAAAAATTCCTTGGGTGCGATTCCGTGATGTTTTTCAAGTCCTAAAAAAGTCGCTCCGTACTGCGCCCAATAGGCATGCTGAAGGCGACGGCCTTCTTCGATCGACACGCCAAGCTTTTGCGCAATGAACGACTCCATGCGTAAATGGATGGCGGCAAACATGCCACGGGAAGACTCGTAGAGCGTATCGTCGCAGTCAATCAGCCAAACTTTGACTCGAGACAACCGCGCACGGCTTTGTCCGTCGTCGGCATGTTCATTCGGTTTGTTACGGCGTTTTTTGCTATCAGTCATCGGCCGAGATCATCGTACCCACGCCCTGCGGGGTGAGAATTTCAAGAAGTAAACAGTGATTGACACGTCCGTCAATAATATGCACGCTGCGTACGCCGTTGCGAGCCGCCGACAGCGCAGAAGAAAGCTTGGGTAGCATGCCGCCCGAAATCGTGCCGTCTTTAAAAAGCGCATCAATTTCAGAAGCCGTCAGACCGCTCAGAAGGTTGCCCTCACGATCAAGCACACCGGGCGTATTGGTAAGCATCACGAGCTTTTCAGCCTTAAGTGTTTCGGCCATCTTCCCGGCCACCACGTCAGCATTGATGTTGTAGGCCAAACCGTCTTCTCCCATGCCGATGGGGCTGATCACAGGAATAAAGTGATCCTGTTCAAGCGCCTGCACGAGCGACGGATTGATTTCCTCAATCAGGCCCACCTGACCGATGTCGTGATAAACATTGGGATCATTGGTGTCCTGCAATTTCATTCGGCGCGCCTTGATGAGACTGCCATCCTTGCCGGTCAAGCCCACGGCATGACCGCCGAAGGAATTGATCATTTGCACGAGATCGCCCTGCACTTCACCGCACAACACCCATTCGACAACTTCCATCGTCTCGGGATCAGTGACGCGCATACCTTGTACGAATTCGCTCACCTTACCCACGCGGTTCAAGGCACTATTGATCTGCGGACCGCCGCCGTGCACAACCACTGGGTTCATGCCGACAAGCTTCAAAAGCACCACATCTCGCGCAAAAGCGCGCTGCAGTTTCGGATCCGTCATGGCGTTGCCGCCGTACTTGATCACAATCGTCTTGCCGTGAAAGCGTTGAATATAAGGAAGGGCTTCGGAAAGAACTTCAGCTTTGAGCGAAGCGGGCACCAAATTGGTGTTGGGGGCGGAAGTCTGCATTGTTTGTTGTCCTTTGATGACCGAGGGATTGCTTCCGAAAAAAGCAGTTCACTTGCAGCAAAGACACACGTCTCCGGCGTTGTTTTGATGATACTTTCTTTTTATGTCAACGCCGTCGCAAGCGCGCCAAACTATACCGCACACAGCGACTTGCGAACGCCACGTGTTCGCAGATAGCAAAACAGAGCCGAAAAGGCTCTGCCTTGCATGCGAAATAATCGTTAGAGCACGTAGCGGGACAAGTCCTGATTGCCAGCGAGCATGTCCAAGCGCTCACGCACGTACGCTTCGTCAATCGTCACTTCCATCGTGCTGCGACAGCCTGCGTCAAAGCTCACTTCTTCAAGCAACTTTTCCATCACGGTGTAGAGGCGTCGGGCACCGATGTTTTCCGTTCGCTCGTTCACTTCAAACGCATAATGAGCAATCGCCTTGATCGCCTCGGGTGTGAAAGTAAGCTTGGCGCCGTCGGCCCCCAGAAGTGCTTCGTACTGCTTGACAACAGAAGCATCGGTCTGGGTAAGGATACGCTCGAAGTCTTCTTCGGTAAGGCTTTTTAACTCCACACGAATCGGCAGACGTCCCTGCAGTTCGGGAACCAAGTCGGAAGGCTTGGAAAGATGGAAGGCACCCGAGCAAATAAAGAGTACGTGGTCGGTCTTCACCCAACCGTACTTGGTTTTCACGGAGGTGCCCTCAATCAACGGCAACAGATCGCGTTGCACGCCTTCACGCGAAACGTCGCCCGAACCGTGACGTTCGGCACCACCCGCGATCTTGTCGATTTCGTCAATAAAAACGATCCCGTTGTTTTCCACGCTTTCAATCGCGCGACGCGTGAGGTCTTCGTGATCAATCAGTTTTCCGGCCTCTTCGTCCGTGTAGATTTCCATCACTTCGCGAATCTTGAGACGCTTTTTTTCGCGACGCGAAGCACTGATCTTGTCAAAGACGCTTTGGAGCTGATTTTCCAGATCGTCCATGCCTTCCGGACCGATCATGTTAAAGACGGGAGCATTACTCGCCACATCGGCTTCTACGGTCTTGTCATCCAAGCGGCCGGCGCGCAGGTCTTCGCGGAAACGGCGGCGAGCGGCACCTTCCACCGGCACCGGAGCCTCCTGGCCTTCAACGGGAGCGGGCGGAGGCAAAAGAAGATCAAGCACGCGTTCTTCTGCCTGTTCACGAGCTCGCGTCATCACACGCTTTTTCTGCTGCGCTTCAACGAGCTTGATGCCGGCCTGCATCAGATCGCGCACGATTGATTCCACATTGCGGCCGACGTAACCCACTTCGGTAAATTTGGTCGCCTCCGTCTTCACAAACGGCGCGTCAGTGAGCTTGGCCAAGCGACGGGCGATTTCGGTCTTACCAACGCCCGTCGGTCCGATCATCAAAATGTTCTTGGGGGTGATTTCCGAGTGCAGCGGTTCGGGCACGCGACTGCGGCGCCAACGGTTGCGAAGCGCCACGGCAACGGCGCGCTTGGCGTCGTTTTGACCCACAATGTATTTGTCGAGTTCGCTCACGATTTCGCGCGGCGTGAGCATGGAGCGGTCGGTTTCGTTCATCTCGAAAAAACTGTTCTAGAAAAATAAATTAGCCTTGCAGCGTTTCGATGGTTTGGTTGCGGTTGGTGTAGATGCAGATGTCACCGGCGATATCCAAGGCCGCCTTGACGATGGAAGGCGCATCCATTTCGGTATGTTCCTTCAAAGCACGCGCTGCCGACAGAGCATAGTTGCCACCCGAACCAATCGCAGCGATGCCGCCTTCGGGTTCGATCACGTCGCCGTTGCCCGAGAGCACCAGCGTGGCGTCTTTATCGGCCACAATCATCATGGCTTCAAGGTGACGCAACATGCGGTCAGTACGCCAAAGTTTGGCAAGCTCCACCGCCGCGCGCATCAGGTTGCCCGAATGCTTTTCAAGTTCGCCTTCGAAGCGTTCCACCAGCGTAAAGGCATCGGCCGTTGCGCCGGCAAAACCCACCAAAATGCGATCGTGATAAATGCGGCGCACCTTGCGTGCGGTAGCCTTGAAGACGACGTTGCCAAGCGTCACCTGCCCGTCGCCGCCCATCGTCACGGTGTTGCCGCGGCGCACGCAAACGATAGTCGTTCCGTGAAACTGTTCCATGAAATCCCCTCTGAATCCGTCCGGATTGATTCAAAAATCCGGCTCGTTCTTACGAAAAAGGAAGGCTCGAGCCTTCCTCTCACGTGTTTTTGCGCGGTTGCCGACAAAAGAAATTTGCACCAAGGCTCAAGCCCGAGAATTTTCTCGGACCTGAACGTCGAAAAACCGCACTTGACGTTGACGTGTCAGTCGCCGAACATCTTCTGTTTAATCTCGCGGCGCTCCTGCGCTTCCAGAGAAAGCGTAGCCGTCGGACGAGCCAGAAGGCGACGCACGCCGATCGGTTCACCCGTTTCTTCGCAATAGCCGTATTCGCCTTCATCAATGCGCTTGATTGCAGCCTGCACTTTCTTGAGAAGTTTGCGTTCGCGGCCACGGGTGCGCAGTTCGAGTGCGTGTTCCTCTTCGATCGTTGCACGATCGGCCGGATCAGGCACCACAGTCGATTCGCGCAGATTTTCAGTCGTCTGGCCGGCGTTGTGGCGCAGTTCTGCTTCCATCTCCGTCAGACGGTTGCGGAAAAACTCCAGCTGCTTGTCGTTCATGTAGTCCTTATCGGACATCGCCAAGAGCTCTTGTTCGGTCAAAGTCTTTTTTGTTGCCATAAAACTCTTTCGATCTACAGAAGTAGCCTTCGCACGGACGGCCATAAAAACAAGGCCGCACAATTATCAAGGCTTTTTGAAGGCGCACACAATAGCACAAAAGCTTGAATCCATAGCCATTTCTTCGCATCGACTTGTAACGTTTTTCAAATCAACGTTAAGCCAGGCACGATTCAAACCCTTTGAGAATCGCCTCTTTTGGAAGTTTGCGACCGATGATCACAAACTTGGTTTCGGGTTTATCCTTGCCCCAGGGACCAAGCACGTCGGCTCCGAAAACCATGTGCACGCCCTGCACAACGCAGCGCCGATCCGTTCCCTTCAGATAGAGCACGCCCTTGTAGCGCAACATATCGGGCCCATAGACCGCCACCAGACTCTGCAAGTACTGCTCAAAACGCGGCGCGTCGAAAGGCTTGTCCGAAGTAAAAACAAAAGCAGCCACATCGTCACCGTGGTGGTGCTTATGGGCGCCGGTCAAGAAAGTCGGATCAACATCCAATATGTCATTCATGTTAAAGCCATAGATATCGATCACCTTGTCAACGGGAACATTACCCATGTCAGCAACTTCAATCGGCGCGCGGGGATTAATCGAAATCAGGCGTTCCTTGAGGGCGGCGAGTTCTTCGGCGCTTACCAAATCAGCCTTGGAAATAAAGATGCGATCCGCAAAGGCGATCTGATCAAAAGCCACTTCCTCCTTGGCAAGCGTTTCAGCAGCGTGTTTGGCATCCACGAGCGTCACCACGCCGTCGAGGCGGAAAAAGGCCGCCACAGCATCGTCCATGAAGAAGGTCTGGCACACGGGGCCAGGATTGGCTACGCCCGTTGTTTCGATGACAACATGGTCAAAATCGATTTCGCCCTTGTCACGCTGGATGCGCAAGTTTGTGAGCACGCGCGACAAATCGCCGCGGATCGTGCAGCAGATGCAACCGTTATTCATCGTCACGATCTGTTCGGCGCCGTCTTGGACCAGCAGATCATTGTCAATGGTCTGTTCGCCGAGTTCGTTTTCGATCACGGCAATTTTGAGACCATGATTCTCCTTAAGGATACGGTTCAAGAGCGTCGTCTTACCGGCGCCCAAAAAGCCCGTGAGTACCGTAACCGAAATATCCGGTTCGGCCATCGGATCAAAGTCTTCCGTCATTTTCGTCTCGCCCTCAATAGGAAAAGCGCCTGGTCAAAGGCGCCTTTTTTCAAGTTTTACAACATCTTAATCGCAAAGCTTCAGGTGTAGCCCCTTGAGATACTCACCTTCAGGGAACGTCATCAAAAGCGGATGATCAACCCCGGCTCCAAAGCGCGTGAGCGCCCATGCCTGGCGGCGTGCATCAATGACAGCTCCCGCCACGATCTTCTGAAAAAGATCCGTGTCAATGGCTCCTGAACAGGAGAACGTTAACAACTGGCCGCCGGCGCGAAGCAGGCGCAATCCGTTGAGGTTGATGTCCTTGTAAGCTCTTGCGGCGCGATCCACATGATAGTGACTCGAAGCAAACTTGGGCGGGTCCAAAATAATGAGATCGTACGTATCGCCCGCCTCGCGTGCCTGGCGCAGATACTCAAAGACGTCGGCCTGCTGCCACTTGCACACATCAGACGAAAAGCCGTTGAGTTCGGCATTGGCCTGAGCGCGGGCAAGCGCTTCTGCCGAAGAGTCGACGCTTACCACCTCTTCGGCGCCGCCCGCGGCAAGCGCCAACGAAAAGCCGCCCGTGTAGCAGAAGCAATTGAGCGCACGAAGACCGCGACCGGTTTCCTTCTTAAAAGCTCGAGCGATGTTTTGTGCGGCCAGACGGCTTTCTCGCTGATCGACATAAAAACCCGTCTTGTGCCCCACGCGCACATCAACACCGTACTTCACTCCGTCTTCCACGACTTCAATGATGTCGGGAGGTTCTTCGCCGGCGAGTACGCCTACGTGCTCCTCAAGCCCTTCGCGCTTGCGGGTGGCTGCGTCCGATCGGTCAAACACGCCTTTGGCTCCCGTAGCCTTCATCAAAGCGTCAACGATTTCTGCACTGTTGGCCTGCACGGCCGCACTCTGAAATTGCGTCACCACCCAATCACCGTACATATCAGCCACCAGCCCCGGAATGCCGTCGGCCTCAGCAAAGACCAGTCGGCGGGCATTGGTACGTTCCAGTAGATGAGCTCGCGCGGCAACCGCTTTTTCGATGCGATGCGTGAGAAAACCCGGCTGCGGAGCCTCTTCCCCTGCGTAAGTGAACATGCGCACTCGCAGTGTGGAAGCTGGCGACCAACCACCGTAACCCAGTTCGCGTCCGTCGTGCGAAACCACCCGCACCATTTCGCCGGCGGCGATCTTTACGCCTTTTTGTCCGGCCTTGGCAACTGCAGTGTCGTAAACCCACGGATGCCGGCGCAGCAGACTTTTCTCCTTGCCTTTCTTCAGAACGATGTCTTGCATATCAATTCTCAAATTCGTGTCAAAAATTCTTTCTCAAAAATTGGCTGTCGGCAACACGATCCGATCCAGGTCAATTTCGCCGGTGAAAACAGTCACGGCCGGTCCCGATAGATAAACGGACGCTTCGGATTCGCCGCTCCAACGCACGCGAATGTCGCCGCCCCGCATGTGAACGAGTACGTCGTTACCCAAAAAACCGCGGCGAATGCCCGAAGTCACCGCGGCGCACGCTCCCGAACCGCAGGCAAGTGTCTCACCCGCGCCTCGCTCGTAAACTCGCAGATTGATTTCTCTTGAGCTGACGACCTGCATAAAGCCGGCGTTGACCTGATGCTCAAACACCGGCATCTTCTGAAAAGCGCTGCCCACGGAACAAACCAGATCGGTTGCAACGTTCTCGACCAAACGAACGGCATGAGGATTTCCCATCGAGACAACGCTCACCCAGTTGTCGAGCCCTGCAGCCGCGATTTTATAGAGCGTTGCTTCACCCTCGGTCTTCGTTTCAAGCCCTTGTGTCATGAGCCCGACATCAGCAGCCTCAAAACGGGGCCGCCCCATGTCCACGGTAACCGAGCCGTCATCTTCCATGTGCGGACGAATGACGCCTTTGACCGTTTCGCAGGCAATCGTCGTTTTGTCGGTCAACCCAAGTTCTCGCACAAAAACAGCAAAGCAACGCGCGCCATTGCCGCACATTTCGACTTCACCGCCGCTGCAGTTGAAAATGCGGTACTTGAAGTCAACTTCGGGCAGAGCACTTTTTTCAACCACCAACAACTGATCACATCCGACGCCGTAGCGACGATCGCACAACGCGCGGATCTGTTCGGTCGTCAAGGTAAACGGTTCCTGCGTGGCGTCCAGCATGACAAAGTCGTTGCCCGCGCCCTGCATTTTGGTAAATCGCATAGTTACTGGTCCGATTAGTCGTACACGGAAGGTTCCCCTTCGGGACGCGTCTTAAAGCGTCGATGCGACCAAAGGTACTGATCCGGCAGTTTGAGAATCCACTTTTCGAGTTCGGCCGTGATATGTCGAGTATCGGCTTCGACATCGTCGGTCGGATAGTTCTCCCAGACAGGCGAAATATGAACCGTGTAGCCCTCGTCCGTCATCTCGGCAATACACATGCACACTTTCGCCCGCGTAAGCTTCGCCAAACGACAAGCCATCGGCACGGTTGCTGCCGGCACACCGAAAAACGGAATGAAAATGGAGTTCTTCCGGCCGTGGTCCATGTCGGGCAAATAATAAAAGGGTAACCCCTTATTCATGGCGCGAATCACAGCCTTTAGGTCTCCGCGCCCGTGCTTGGCAATCAGTTCCGGATCGGCAAAACGCAGGCGTCCCTTCAGAGCCGCTTCGTCCCAGACCGGATTGGCCTGCTTTTGGTAAAGAGAACAGCCGCGCACGTGCAAATTCAGCCCGATGCCCGCCGCATCAAGCCCGACGAAGTGAGGGGAAATCACGATCAAATGCTCACCGCGAGCCACGGTTTCGGTAATGTTTTCGACACCCTCAAAACGCACCATTGCGGCCACCTCTTCGCGGGTACCGCTCCATAAGACACCGTGATCAAGCGCCGCGCGCATGAGCTTTCGGTAAAAACTCTTTGCTATTTTCTTGCGTTCAGCGTCTGTCTTATCCGGAAAGCACAACCTCAGATTGGTAAGCGTCACGCGACGGCGCTTCGGGATGGCTATCCAAAACAAGAGCGCAAGAAAGCCGGCCAACGCTGAGCGAGCGCTCACAGGCATGTGCCTGAGGCTTTTGATAACGGCAATCCAGAACCGCGATAACAGGTTAAAAATCATGGCAACAAAATCCTGATTGAGCCCACCGATTGTAACAACTAGACGTGCGGATTAAGCCGTCTACGGTCTGCGCCCGCTATACTCATCTTTCGTTTGAAAGAAGGCTGATGCCTACTCTTTTCCGTATCGCACGTTTTTTCGCATGTCCGCCATTCGTACTTCGCTTAGCATTCTTCTCGGCGCCGTTCTGGGCTTTGCCGCCGTACACGCCGCATCTCCTCTGGCCTCGGACACGGTTGACCGCGCAGATCAACTCGCCGCGCAAAAAGCCGCGCAGGACTCTGACATTATCCGCAGTCTTCTTGTCGGCGAATTCGCCGTACAGTCCGGCGATTCGGAACTCGCTTGGAAGGCTTTTCTGAACGCGGCGCAAAAGGGACGCTCTGCCGAAGCGGCCGGGCGCGCCTTTGACATTGCGCAGGAAGCAGACAACGAAGAAGCGGCCAATGAGGCCCTCAAAATTTGGACGGGGCTTGATCCAAACAACCGCCAGATACGTCTGACCAAAGCTGAAGAACTTTTCAGCCAAGGCAAATACGACGAAGCGGGAGAACTCGTCAAAGGACTGGTACAAGCGGCTCGCGATCCGGCGGGGGCCCTGGACGAACTGGGCGCCATGCAGCAGAAAGCTCCGGCCAAGGATCTCTTTTACCACGCTTTCGTCAAAGCGGCTGCGGATCTCAAGGACGACGCCCGCGCTCAACTCGTTCTCTCCGAACTCGCAGCTCGCGCTCGCATGACGCCGCAGGCTGCCATGCACGCAAGCAAAGCAATGGATCTTGCGCCCGACAGTCCGCACGTGCTGATGAAGGGCATTGATGCAGAATTCCAAAACGACCCCAAAAGGGCCATGAAGCGCTTGGAAGGCTACCTTCAGCGCCATCCGGACGCCTTCGAGCTTCGTTTGGCTTACGCCAAGTCGTTGCTGCGCACCGGCAACGACAAGAAGCTTGACGCTCAACTCAAGCGTCTTGAAGTGGGCCGTCGAGACGACGCGCACAGCATGATGCTGCTCGGTATGATCGCCGAAGAGGCCCATCTCTACGAGCGTGCGGAACTCTACTACAAGCGCTACCTCGTGCTGTTGAGCAAAGCCGAAAAAACGGCGTTGCTGCCCGATACAGCATACGTGCGTCTGGGAATGGTCAAACTCGCGCAAGGGGACCGTCAGGCCGCTATTGAATGGCTTGGCCGCGTTGAAGGCGGCGATAAATACGAGGCTGCGCGCATCAAACAGGCCGAACTTTTGGCTGAATCCGGTAGCGTGGACGGTGCCTGCAAGGTTTTACGCGGCATCCGCACTTCCGACGCCAAACGAAAAATGAGCTTGGATGTAGCCTGCGCCGAATTGCTTTTAAAAACCAAACAAATTCAGCCGGCTCTTGACGTGCTGATCCAAACGCTTGAAACCGGCCCCAAGAATCCCGAGCTGCTTTATCGAACCGCGATCCTTGCCGTACAGCAGGATCGCTTCCAGGATGCCGAAAAACTCTTTGAGCGCTTCATCGCCGAAAACCCGAACAACCCCAACGGTTGGAACTCTCTGGGCTTTTTGTGGGCCGAACGCGCAATGCATTTGGACAAGGCAGAGCGCTACCTTAACAAGGCTATGGAATTGAGCGGAGGCAAGGATGCGGCCATCACCGATTCCCTGGGTTGGCTGCGTTACCGCCAAGGACGTCTTGAAGAGGCCGAAAAGTTGGTACGCAAAGCTCAAAACGCCATGCCGGCCGATACCGAAATCGCTCTGCATCTGGCTGAAATCCTTTATGTCGTCGGCAAGACTGTCGAAGCGGATAGTTACATCGCTTCGGTGCTCGAAGGAGAGCCGAACAACACGAAAGCCAAAGAGCTGCGTCACCATCGCGGCCCAGCAAAATGAAACGCCGCACGCTGCTTTTTGGTAGCCTCATGCTCTTGAGCGGTTGCGTTGCCGTGCAGCCGCTCGATAGCCGGGAGCGCGCCGGGCGTTTTTCATTGCGCGCCGAAGGCCCCGATGGTATCAAGGCCGTCACCGGCCGCTGGAAGCTCGTCGAAGCAAAAGACTTCACGGAACTCACGCTCATGACGCCGCTCTACGGGATTCTCGCCCGCATCACCGTCACGCCCGCTGGCGCTGTTCTCGAACGCCCTAACAAAGAAGGTAAGGAGGCGTCCGACTCGGCTGCAAACGCTCTAGAGCTGATGCGCAAACATCTAGGTTTCGGCTTGCCCGCCGATATGCTTTCGGCATGGCTTTCGGGCATGCCCTGGCCTCAAGCCCCCGCTCAGATCGCCAACGACGCATTTATTCAAGCGGGCTGGCAAATTGCCGTCAAGCGCCGCAAAACCGACAACTCTCCGGCACTCGTGGCACTCTCGCAAACAGCTCCGAGACAAATCACTTTGACACTAGCCATTGAATAGCCATGTCTGCTACATCGATTGAACTCAAGGCCCCGGCCAAACTCAATCTTTTTTTGCATGTGGTTGGACGCCGAACCGACGGTATGCACCTGCTCGAGTCCGTTTTCGTTCTGATTGATTTGTGCGACGACATCGTCCTGGAGCTTGATCCAAGCGGAAAAATTTCCCGCACGGGCGACGTTATCGGCGACATGGATAAAGACCTGTGCGTACGAGCCGCCCGCCGTCTTCAGCAAATCAGCGGCACAACGATCGGATGCCGCATCCACGTTACAAAGCGCATTCCAGCGGGTGCAGGCATGGGCGGAGGTTCTAGCGACTGTGCGAGCACTCTGATGGGGCTTAACAAGCTCTGGGAACTCAACTGGCCCCAAGAGAAACTGATGTCCATCGGCGAATCGCTCGGCGCCGACGTTCCATTCTTTTTATTTGGACAAAACGCTTTTGCTCAAGGTACAGGCGGCATTCTCATGCCAATCGCCGTTCCGCAAGCCTGGGTTGCAGTTGCCATGCCGTCGAAGCCTACCTCTACTGCATTGATTTTTCAGCATCCAGCCTTGACAAGAGACACGAAATCCTTGAAAATTTCGGCTCTTTCTCAGCAACTGAGCAGTCAGTGGCCGGAACTCATCGGCCGAAACGATTTGCAGCCTGTTGCTGTGCGGATCAATCCTGAGATCGGAAAAGCCCTGCAGGCTCTCGGTTCCGGCGCCCGGATGACGGGGTCCGGCTCCGCAGTTTTCGCACTGTTTGGCTCGGAAGAAAGCGCCAAACAAGCGCTTGAAGCCGTTTCGTACCCCATGCGGGGATACGTGACGAAGATTCTTCAGGAACATCCGTCCGTCGGTTGCTTAGTAGGCTGATAAAGACGAGAAAAACGGACAGGGGTGTCGCCAAGCGGTTAAGGCACCGGATTTTGATTCCGGTATGCGAAGGTTCGAATCCTTCCACCCCTGCCAAAACACTGTTTTGAGTGTTTTTCCTGCACAACGAACTGCGCAGGCGTCTCGGAAAATCTTTGCAATTTGTAAAGAGCGTCCTAGACTGCTTGGCGCGGTTTTATTTTTTACGGGCGAGAAAAAACATTTTCCCGTCCGAGGATGTGTTTCACATCAAAGTTTCCTGCGTTGTTCATTCGTGCACGCACCCACTTTTCAGAGGGTAAAAATGATTTCTGACAGCCTGAAGGTCTTCTCGGGGAATGCCAATCCCAAGCTTGCTCATGCAGTGGCTCAGTACCTGAACATCCCGCTTGGGCGGGCAACCGTCAACCGCTTCTCCGACGGCGAAGTTATGGTTGAAATCAACGAGAACGTCCGCGGCTGTGACGCTTTCGTGCTTCAAAGCACCTGTGCGCCGACCAATGACAATCTGATGGAACTGATGATCATGGTCGATGCGCTGCGCCGCGCTTCGTGCCGCCGTATCACCGCCGTGATGCCCTACTACGGGTACGCTCGTCAGGACCGTCGTCCCCGTTCGGCCCGCGTGGCCATCTCCGCCAAGGTTGTCGCCAACATGCTCCAGAGCGTAGGCATCGACCGTGTGCTCACAATGGACTTGCACGCCGACCAGATTCAGGGCTTCTTCGATGTCCCGGTCGACAACATTTACTCGACACCCGTTCTTCTGAACGATCTGGTCTCGCACCAGTACCCTGACCTGATGGTCGTCTCGCCCGACGTGGGCGGTGTGGTTCGTGCCCGTGCTATGGCCAAGGAACTCGGCGTTGACCTCGCCATCATCGACAAGCGTCGTCCGCGCGCCAACGTTGCCGAAATCATGAACATCATCGGTGAAGTCAAGGGGCGCACCTGCGTCATCACCGACGACATCGTCGATACGGCCGGCACGCTGTGCAACGCCGCCGGAGCTCTCAAGGAGCGCGGCGCTACTCGTGTGCTTGCTTATGCCGCACACCCCGTTTTCTCCGGCAACGCCATCGAACGCATCAAGAACTCCGCTCTTGACGAAGTCGTGGTGACCGACACGATTCCGCTGCGCCCCGAAGCGCAGGAATGCCCCAAGATTCGCCAGCTCTCCTGTGCGCCTCTGGTGGGCGAAACGATTTCGCGTATCGCACGCGAAGATTCGGTCAGCGAGCTTTTTAACGAATAATCCGCTACAATCCGAATCCTTTTTGAAAACCTGTTCGCAACTGGTCGCGGTTGCGAACACTTTTTTGTTTATTTTGAGGTACTTAACCATGAAATTCACCGCCGCTACCCGCGCAACGCAAGGTACGAGTGCGAGCCGCCGCCTTCGCCGCGAAGCCAAGGTTCCCGCAATCCTTTACGGCTTGAACCAGCCTGCAGCCATGATCGCCATTGATCACAACGAAATGTTCTACGCGCTGCAGAAGGAAAAGTTCCACTCCTCCATTCTGACGATGGAACTCGACGGCACTGAACAGCTCGTGGTCCTGCGTGCCTTCCAGATGCACCCGTACAAGAACCAAGTTCTGCACATGGACTTCCAGCGTATCGACCCGAACGCCAACGTGACGATGCGCGTGCCGCTGCACTTCTTCGGTGGTGAAAACAGCCCGGCCGTCAAGATCGACAAGGGCCTCATCAGCCACCTCGTGGGTGCTGTGGAAGTTTCTTGCCTGCCCAAGGATCTGCCCGAATTCATCGACGTGGATCTCTCCGGCATGACCAGCCAGACCACGCTGCGCGTGGGCGACATCGCCCTGCCCGCCGGCGTGACCGCTGTCAACCCCGAAACCCCGGTTGCTACGGTTGCCAACGTTGCCGGCGACGACGCCGACAACGCTGCTCCCCAGGAAGCTGCTACGCCTGCTGCCTAATCGCGCAGTTCGTTGCATCAACGGCCGTGCCTTTCTCAAAAAAGCGCGGCCGTACGCAGCCCAAGCCCGTTCTTTGCCGAAGGCATCCGTTGGGTGCTGCCGCAGAAAACGGGTTTTTTCGTTATTTGCGCTTTTCTGAGCGCTTTGACTTGAGACCTATTGCATGACCTCCGCCTTTGCTCCTCTGGGGCTTTCTGAAAAACTCTGCGAGACCGTTGCGCGTCTGGGCTTTGAAGAGCCGACGCCGATTCAGTCCGCCGCAGTCCCCGAACTCATCAAAGGCGGCGACGTCTTGGGTCAGGCCGCTACCGGCACAGGAAAAACCGCAGCCTTCGCGCTGCCCGCCGTAGAGGTCTTTGCCGGTACTGAAGCAAAGCCCGGTGCTCCCCGCGTACTCGTTCTTACACCCACGCGCGAGCTCTGCCTGCAGGTAAGCGAAAGTTTTGTCAACCTTGGACAAGACAGCGGTCTGGAAACCTGCCCCATTTACGGCGGTCAGGACTACACGCGTCAGATTCGACTTTTAAAACGCGGCGTACATGTCGTTGTTGCCACGCCGGGACGCGCGCTTGATCATCTGCACCGCGGTACGCTCGATCTCTCCCAAGTTCAGTTCTTCGTGATGGACGAAGCCGATGAGATGCTCGACATGGGCTTTGCCGAAGAACTCGAGGAGCTCACGGCGGCATTGCCTGAAACGCACCAAACGGCGCTGTTTTCAGCAACGCTCCCGGAGCGCATCCTTGAAATCGCCAACAAGCATCTCAAGAACCCCAAGCACATCGTTATCGAAAAGAACACCACGGAAGAAGCACCCCGCGTACCTCAGGTGGCCTATGTTGTGGCGCGTCCTCATCGCCTGGCAGCTCTCGCCCGCATTCTCGAAGTGGAAGAAGCGGTGCTCGCCATCTGCTTTGCCCGCACCCGCGTGGAAGTCGACGAAGTCACGGAGGCCCTGCGTGCACGAGGATTTTCCGTTGAGGCCCTGCACGGCGGGCTCGATCAGGCCAGCCGCGATCGAGTCATGAAGCGAGCCAAAAATGGCTCCATCGAACTCATCGTCGCCACCGACGTGGCCGCCCGCGGCATTGATCTAGAAAACCTCACGCATGTGGTCAATTTGGGATTGCCCGCATCTCCGGAAACTTACGTGCACCGTATCGGACGTACGGGACGCGCCGGTCGCTCCGGCATGGCCATTTCCGTGATTGAGCCGCGTGAACATCGCCGTCTGCGTCTTCTGGAGTCTCACACCAAGGCCAAGATCGAAGTGCGCACCGTTCCAACGCTCACCGATGCACGAGCCAAACGTCTTTCGATACTGAAGAATTCCATTGCCGAAGAGCTTTCCAACACCGAACAGATCGAACGCTGCCGCGTGATCGTGGAGTCGCTGTGCACGCAGTTTGATCCGATGGAAGTCGCTTGCGCGGCTGTCTCGCTTGCCAACCGTGCCGTCAACGGTGCAGGAGACGAAGAGGAGATCCCCGCTCCGTCGCTTTTCGATCGTCCCAAGCGCGAAAAGACGCGTCCCAGCCGCCTCACCGAGGCTCCGGAAGTCGGCATGAGCCGCATTTTCATCGGTGCCGGGCACAAATCAGGCGTTCGTCCCGGTGATATTGTCGGCGCCATCGCCAACGAGGCTGGAATTGCCAGCCGTAAGATCGGCGCTATTGAGATCACCGAGTCGTTTACGCTCGTGGAAGTAGAAAAGTCCGTTGCTTCTGCTGTTGTCGACTCGCTCAAAGACAGCACGATCAAAGGCCGCCGCGTGACGGTTCGGTTCGATCGAGCTCCGAAGCGCTTTGAAGAGCGTGAAGACCGAGCCGGCAAACCCAAACGAAAATTCGACAAAAAAGACAATCGCGAGAAGGATCACCGCGGCAAAACCAAGGATAAAAAGAAAAAACCGTCCGATACGTCTCGTTTCTACGAATAACGTTTCGTTCGGACAAAAAGGAAGACTGCATCATGGCTCAAAAGCCCATTGCTCTCATCGTCGGTCTCGGCAATCCGGGAGACGAATACCGCAACACCCGCCACAACGTCGGCTTTGACTTCGTCGATCGTCTGGCTCAGGCCAAAGGCGCGCGTTTTTCACACCAGGCTAAATTTTTCGGCGAAACGGCCCGCATTTCGACGCCCGCCGGCGACGTGTGGCTGCTTAAACCCACCACATATATGAACCTATCGGGGCAAGCCGTACAGCCGTTGGCCGCCTACTACAAAATTTCTCCGGAAGAAATTCTGATAGTTCACGACGAACTCGATCTCGCGCCGGGGACAATGCGCCTGAAGTTCGGCGGCAGCAACGCCGGTCACAACGGCCTCAAGGACATCACGCAACGCCTTGCAACGGGTGACTTCTGGCGCCTGCGCGTCGGTATCGGTCATCCGCGTCAGCTGTGCCCGGGCATGGCCGTGATCGACTGGGTACTCGGACGCGCCACGACCGAACAGTCCGTAGGTATCTCGAAATGTCTCGAGGGCGCTCTCAAGGCTATCGACAATTTGGCTCTAGGAAAATTCGAAGGCGCCGAGCGCACCATCGGCAAGTTTGCGCATCCGCCCAAACCCGCCAAAACCGAAAAAACGCCCGAAAAGCAAGAGCCTGCAGCCCAAGCCTGAAAAAGTCCGGCTTGCTGCGCCATAATTATTTGATCTATCGCTTTCAAATTTTTCGCACAGGAACTTAATCGTCATGGGACTGAAATGCGGCATCGTCGGTTTGCCCAACGTCGGCAAATCCACCATCTTTAACGCGTTAACGAAAGCCGGTATTGCAGCGGAAAACTATCCGTTCTGCACCATCGAGCCCAATGTGGGCATTGTGGAAGTGCCCGATCCTCGTCTGCAGAAGCTCGCCGACATCGTCTCGCCTGAACGCATCGTGCCGGCCACCGTGGAATTCGTGGACATCGCCGGCCTCGTCGCAGGCGCCAGCAAGGGCGAAGGCCTGGGTAACCAGTTCCTAGCCAACATCCGTGAGTGCGACGCCATTGCACACATCGTGCGGTGTTTTGAAGACGAAAACGTCGTACACGTCGCAGGCAAAGTCTCTCCTCTGGATGACATTGAAGTCATTAACACGGAATTAGCTCTTGCCGACCTTGCCTCCGTTGAAAAGGCGCTCAACCGTTGGAGCAAACAGGCTCGTCAGGGCGGTGACAAGGAAGCTCTGAAGCTCGTGCAGGTCCTCGAGAAGGTTCTGCCCTTCCTCAACGAAGGAAAGCCCGCTCGCGCAGCCAAGCTCTCCAAGGAAGAACTCGCGATCATCCGTCCCCTCTTCCTGCTCACACTCAAACCCGTCATGTACGTTGCCAACGTCACCGAAAACGGCTTTGAAAACAATCCTCTGCTTGACGCCGTCAAAGACCTGGCCGCCGGCGAACACGCCCCCGTGGTAGCTGTCTGCGCCAAGACCGAAGCTGAAATCGCCGAACTTGATGATGAAGACAAAGCCATGTTCCTGGAAGACATGGGCATGCACGAACCGGGGCTTAATCGCGTAATTCGCGCCGGTTACGACCTCCTCGGTCTGCAAACCTACTTCACGGCCGGCGTCAAGGAAGTGCGAGCCTGGACGATTCACAAGGGCGATACGGCACCGCAGGCCGCCGGCGTCATCCACACCGACTTCGAGCGCGGCTTCATTCGCGCGCAGACGATCAGTTACGACGACTACATCGCCTACAAGGGCGAAAAGGGCGCACAGGAAGCCGGCAAGATGCGTGCCGAAGGCAAAGATTATGTCGTAGCCGACGGTGACGTGATGAACTTCCTCTTTAACGTCTGACCGCGAGACTTCGGCTGATGTCGCAAAGAGCCTTTTCGAGACCTTCTCGTGAAGGCTCTTTTTCGTTATTCAAAACCTTCGCGCGTGAAATAACGAATGCGTCGGGCGTCGCGTTTGGTGGGGCGCCCCTTTTTGATGGAAAGTGCCGGTTCGGCGGCAAGCTTTCGAATCGCGGCGTTTTCTTCGCGCAAAATTTTTGACTCGTCCGTTTCGCGATAAAGCGTTTGTGCCACAGACGCGGGGCCGCGCACCACAGAAAGCTTTTCCACGAAGACCGTGAACTTCTCTTCACCGCGCGTGATTTCCAGTCGATCGCCGGGCTTGACTTCACGAGAAGACTTGATGCGGTTGCCGTCCAGACGCACGCGGCCGAGTTCGACAGCTTCCTGCGCAAGCGTACGTGTTTTGAAGAATCGGGCGGCCCAAAGCCACTTGTCAATACGGACGGATTGCAATTCGGTCATAAGCGAGTAAAAAGAAAAAAATCGGCGGAAAAGTTTAGCCGCAATTTTGCTCAATGGGAAAAGAGGCTCACGCGCTAAAATGATGTGTTTCCTTAGGTCTTTTGATTCAGTTTTATGAACGATACTGCCAACTGCGACGGCGCCATTGCGCTCGGCCGCGAAGTGCTCCTGCACGAAGCGCAAGCCGTCAGAGATCTTGCCGATACGCTCGACGCGCAGCATTTCGGAAAAGCCGTCGAAATGCTTTTGAACTGCAAAGGCCGAGTTGTTGTGAGCGGCGTGGGAAAATCGGGGCACATCGGCCGCAAACTTGCCGCAACGTTAGCTTCCACCGGTACGCCCGCCTTTTTCGTGCATGCCGCCGAAGCCGCTCACGGTGACCTGGGCATGATCACCGTTGACGATGTCGTCATCGGCATTTCCTATTCGGGCAGTTCCAACGAACTTCTCACCATCGTTCCGATCATCAACCGAGAAGGCGCCAAATTTATTTCCATCACGGGCAACCCGGACAGTTCGCTCGCGCGTCACGCCGACGTCAATCTCAACGTGCATGTCCCCTTCGAAGCCTGTCCGCTCAACTTAGCACCCACATCTTCCACAACGGCCACGTTGGCAATGGGTGATGCGCTTGCCGTTGCCTGCATGCACGCCAAGGGCTTTACGAAGGAAGACTTCGCTCGTTCCCATCCGGGCGGAGCGCTCGGCCGCAAACTTCTCACCCACGTCAAAGACGTCATGCGTACCGGCAACGAAGTTCCCGTGGTGCGCTCCGGCACCACGGTCCTGGAAGCCACGCGAGAAATCACCAAAAAGCACATCGGTATGACGGCCGTTGTCGACAACGACAATAAGGTTCTGGGGATTTTCACCGAAGGCGACTTGCGTCGTCTGATCGAACAGCGCGGCGATATCCGCGGCGTCAAGATCGATGAAGTCATGACCAGCACCCCCGCTACGATCACACCGGAAGCCATGGCTGCTTCCGCCGCTAAGATCATCGACGATCGCATGATCAACCAGCTTCTAGTGATCGACAACGAGCGGCATCTTGTCGGGGCGCTCCACATCCACGATCTCATGGCATCGAAGGTAATCTAATGACAGATTTGTTTACTCGCGCAACCTCCGTTCGTCTGGTTGTACTGGATGTTGACGGGGTGCTCACCGATGGGTCTATTTGGACGGGCGGAAACGGCGAACTCGTCAAGCGTTTCTACACCCGCGACGGTTTGGGCATCAAAATGCTGCAGGCTGCGGGAATCCCTGTTGCCATCCTCACCGGGCGCATTTCCGCACAAACGGCTTCTCGAGCCAAAGAACTCGGTATCACGTGCGTCAAGCAAGGCAAACGATTCAAAACACACGCCTGGGAAGAAATTCTTACAGAACACGGTGTAACTGCCGAACAAACGGCCTATATGGGCGACGACGTGCCCGACATTCCCATCCTGCAGCGCGCGGGATTAGCGACGGTTCCGGCCGACGCCTCTGAAGAAATCCTGCCGTTGGCTCACTGGGTAAGCCCTCAAAATGGGGGCAACGGCGCCGTACGCAGCCTGGCTGAATTCATTTTGCGCTCGCAGGGCAAGTGGGACCGTTTGATTCAGAAAAACTATGTCGAAGGAGACCTTTCGTGAAGGTCTATCTGCGCGACCGCATCACAGCAGGTCTAGGCGTCAGTGTTTTGGCTGTTCTTGCCGCCATGAGCTACTACTACTCGATACACACCGAGACGGAAGCTTTGCGCGCGGAAATTATCCGCGAATCGCCCGACTTCACGAGCACCAATATCGCACTCACGCAATTTAAAGCCGATGGGACAGCCGAGCGGCGCATCTTCGCCGACTACGCCGAACATTACGAAGACGGCCGTATGACGAGCCTTCGTCCGCGCTTGGTGACGCTCTCGGTTGACAAACCGCAAGTAAAAGCAAGCGCCGACACGGGCATCAGTTCGGATGCGGGCGAAACGGTGCACTTTACGGGCAACGTTATCGTCACACGTGCGGGTGATCGGGAAAACGCACCGATGCGCTTTGAAACCGAACAACTCACTGTGTTTCCGGACACCGAAATTTTTGAAACCGGCGCTCCCGTCAAACTTGTCAATGGTGCCGACGTCACAACCGGCATCGGCATGACGTTTGACAATGTCGAGCGCACTGTGAACATTCACAGCAACGTAAAATCAAGTTTTAGCCCGCGTAACGAAAAGGAATAATTCGAGATGCGTTTGAAAACGACTGCACTGCCGCTTGCCTGCGGCCTTGCCTTGTTGACGGCTTTTGGCACCGTCAACGCCGAGACGGCCGACCGCAGCAAGCCCATTGAAATCAACGCCGACAACTTTCAAGGCGATGAAGTCAAGCAGGTAGCAATCTATACGGGCCGCGTCGAGGTGCACCAAGGCACACTCGAAATTCTCGGCGACAAGCTCACGGTGACGATTTCACCCGAGGGTTACCGAACCATCACGGTCACGGGTAACCCCGTGCGCATGAAGGAACGGCGTGATGTCAAGACGCCCGGTGTCGAAGAATGGGTGCACGCAAGCAGCCTTACGGCCGTCTACGAAGAACAAAGCGACGTGATCACGCTCACGGAACTTGCCAAGCTCGCACGCAGTGAAAACGGCCTCGTGAAGGATTCAAGCGCCGGTGAAAAGATCGTCTACAACCTGCGCACCGCCCGCTCGCGTGTGGAAGGCGCCGTGGTCGAAGGCAAACGCAACCGCGTGAGTACCGTTCTGGCTCCCCGCAAACAGGGCAAGCAAGCAGCTCCCTCCGCCAGTACCGGTGCAACCGCTCCCATGCAAGGCTCGACTCGATTGAGTCAGTAAGCACTCCGAACAACAAACCTAGAGAGATCCGTTTTGTCCGAAAAACAGATTGATACGCTCACGGCCAAAAACCTCATGAAGCGCTACGGTGCGCGCAAAGTGGTGCGCGACGTGTCCGTGAGTGTCAAAAGCGGTGAGGTGGTGGGCCTTCTTGGCCCCAACGGTGCCGGCAAAACCACGACCTTTTATATGATCGTGGGGCTTGTGCCGCCCAACGGAGGCGACATTCTCTTAAACGACAAGCCGATTACGCACCTGCCGATCTTCAAACGCGCTCGGCTCGGCGTGTCCTACCTTCCGCAGGAAGCAAGCGTCTTTCGCAAACTGACCGTTGAAGACAACATCCGCGCCATTCTGGAACTGCAGTACGACAAAACAGGCGCTCGTTTGTCTCGCACTGAAATCGAAAAGCGACTCAACAATCTGCTTGATGAACTTCAGATTCAGCACATCCGCACCAATACAGCTCTGTCGCTTTCGGGCGGCGAGCGACGTCGTACGGAAATCGCCCGAGCCTTGGCGGCTGACCCTCGCTTCATTCTTCTTGACGAACCGTTTGCCGGCGTCGACCCGATCGCCGTGATCGAAATTCAGCGCATCGTGCGTTTTTTGAAAGACCGCGGCATCGGCGTTCTGATCACCGACCACAACGTACGTGAAACGCTAGGCATTTGCGATCACGCCTACATCATCAACGAAGGCGAAGTGCTCGCTCAAGGCTCGCCCGAAGAAATCATTTCCAACGAATCCGTCCGAAAAATATATTTGGGCGAAAACTTCCGTATGTAACCTTCATTACCCCGGGTGCCTGCTATGCCGAGAGCCTCTCTGTCGCAAACGATCACGCAAAAGACCGTGCTCTCGCAGCAACTGCGGCAGTCTGTGGAACTGTTGCAGCTCTCTGGACCGGAGTTGCAGCGCGAACTCGAAGTACAACTGCTCTCCAATCCTCTCCTCAAATTGGACGAAGAACCCGAATCTGAAGACGTACCCTCCAAAGCCGAGGATGTCGGTTATCGACCGACACCGGAAGCCGGTGTCGCACACGACTTTCGTGAACCCAACTATCTCACCTGGCGCAGCACAACTCCCGACATCGAAGAGTTTGACCCCTACGGCACTATCGGCTCACAGGAGACCTTGAGTGATTATCTGATGCATCAGTTGGGATGTCTTCACCTGCCCGATGAAGAACGAATACGTTGTGCATGGATCATCGGCAATTTGGACGACGAAGGTCTATTGTCGGAGGACTTTGAAGCACTCATACAGGAAGGCAAACAGGCCCTGAACGTGAGCGACGACGAGAATGCGTGGTGCTGCGCGTTACGATTGGTTCAAAGCTTTGATCCGGCAGGTGTAGCTGCCAGTTCTCCGACACATGCCTTGCTCATTCAACTGTCGCGTCTGAATGTCCCCGAAACGATACGCTCGCTTGCCTGCGAACTACTCTCGCACATGCCAGAGACTCTCGCTAGGCGCGACCACAAAGCCGCGGCCAAGGCTCTTGGCGTTGCCGTTGAGGATGTCGAACAGGCTCACGATCTGATTCTGTCACTCAATCCCCACCCGGCTTCAGCCTTTGCCGATATACACGAAGCCGGTTGCGTCATCGCCGAAGTTCTGTTAGTGAAAGCCGATGGCCGCTGGAAGGCTATTCTCAATCCAGCCGTCGTATCCCGACTTCGTTTTGACGACGAGACATACAACCTTCTGACGCAAGCCAAACTGCATGGAGAAGATCTAGCCGAGTGGAAAGCCCGTGCTCGCGATGCCAGAGGATTTGTGCGCGCACTCGAAATGCGCTACTCCACCATCACGGCCGTCGCTCAGACAATCGCCGATATACAGGAAGCTTTTTTCACTGAAGGTCCCAAAGCGCTCAAACCCATGGGGCTCAAGGATATCGCCGCTCGGCTCGGCCTTTCTGAATCCACCGTAAGCCGAGCTGCGGCAGGCAAATACCTGCAGAGTCCTTCGGGCTCGTTTGAACTGAAGTACTTTTTTACGAGTGCTCTGCCAAGCGACGACGGCCAGACAGCCAGTGCCGCGGCCGCCCGACAGCTCATCGTGGAAGCCGTATCCAAAGAAAATCCTGCCAAGCCGCTGTCGGACGCGGCCATTGCCGAGATTCTTGCGTCTCACGGCATCCATCTGGCCCGCCGTACGGTTGCCAAATACAGGGAAATCGAGCAAATTCCTCCGAAAAGCCTGCGTAAACGGACGAGCTGACAAGCCATACACTTCGCCGCTGAAAAAACAGATCGAGTCTCTTTCGGGCAAGGCGGTACAATGCGCGAAGTGTTTTAATTCGAGCCAAACAGAAGCGTTTTTTCTGTTGGCAGTTTTTTGTATGAATCCCGTAGCTTCGCTTCTGACGATCGACGGCATTGCGCTCAATGTGGATGCCCCCAGCCGTAAACGTGCGTTCGAGGAACTCGCGCATTTGTTTGAGAAAAATGCCGGTATTCCCCACAGAGAAGCCTTTGACGCTCTCAACGCCCGTGAGCGTCTCGGGTGTACGGCTCTCGGAGGCGGCGTTGCCATTCCGCACGGCCGCGTTCAGGACCTCGACAAAATCGTCGTTGCCATCTTGCGCACCAAGACCCCCGTCGTGTTCGATACGCCCGACAATCGCCGCGCCCGACTTTTCTTCGGCATCCTGATTCCCGCCAACGACGAAGAACACTACCTGCCGGTGTTGGCCACCGTCGCCGCGTTATTAAAGGATCGCGACGTCAAGGAAAAACTTCTAAACGAGACCGACCCCGTGGCCATCTGTCAGATCATCAGTGACTTCGTGCCTCAAGAGTGGCCGGCGGACTCCGAAGAGGAAACACAGAATCAGCAAAACGGCGAAACTTCATAAGCCACTGTCTCGATTGAATTTTTTTTCTTCAGCAAACTCTGACCGAACGCATTGTCCATGAGACAATACCGTTCGGTTGTTTGTTTTAAACAAGAGCACCGTCATGTCCGACTCCGTCCGTCTTTCCGCCCAGCTCATCATCGTCACGGGGCTTTCTGGCTCCGGCAAGTCCATTGCTATCCGGCAGCTTGAAGACAGCGGCTACTACTGCCTGGACAATCTTCCGGCCGACTTTTTGCAAAGTGTCGTCACACATCTGGCGCAACACGGACTCAAGAAACTCGCCGTATCCATCGATGCTCGCAGTCAGGTAAATCTGGAGATGGCCCGAGGCGCCATGCAGCAGCTTGCCGCCGCAGGCTGTGACGTGCGAGTTCTTTTCTTGACGGCCTCAACACCCGAACTGGTGCGGCGCTTTTCCGAAACCCGCCGTCGTCATCCGCTCACTGGTCCGCAAGAAGACGGTTCGGCTGACCGCACGCTCAACGACGCCATCAGTCTGGAACGCGAACTCCTGGCGCCAGCCACGCAATACGCGCACGTTATTGACACCACGGGACTTTTGCCCAACACATTGCGCGATTGGGTGCGCATCTTTGCTCAAGCCGAGCAATCAATGATGACGCTTGCCTTTGAAAGCTTTGCGTTTAAAAACGGCATTCCAGTGGCTGCAGACCTCGTCTTTGACGTCCGCAATCTTCCCAACCCGTATTACGATCCGCAGTTGCGCCCGCTCACGGGACTAGACGCGCCCGTGGCTGATTATCTGGCTCAGTTTGAAAACGTGCGGGAAATGATTGCCGACATTGAGAAGTTCCTGACCAAGTGGCTTCCATCCTACGAAGCGCAGAATCGCCACTATTTGACAATTGCCATCGGTTGCACGGGCGGGCAGCATCGCAGCGTGTACGTGGCCAATACACTCGGTCAGCACTTCAAGGACAAGACGCTCACGGTCGTGCGCCACCGTAATCTCTCGACCAAGATGCCCGAAGCGATTGCCCGCTACGAGGCGGCGCAGACGCGTCACAAAAGCTAAGGTTCGAACAACAGAGTCGAAAGAAGCTTCTTGATCGGTGCGGGCAATGGACCGTCTACTAGGCGACTTGCCGGCACGGCAAAGGCCTTCGGCGGCAGTTCGCTTTCTTCGGCCTTATGTACTGCCAAGGTAAGCGTCACGTGCGACATCACGTGTTCGATACGCGCCACCTCTGCTCCTCGCGGATGCTCCGTTTCGGGCAGCGTCCACAAACCCTTCCAGTGGCCCATTCCCTTTTCGACCTCATCGCGAAGCTCAAGCCACACACAGGGTTCGCCTTCCTTGCGCTTGACGCACAGCAACGCGTGGACAAGCGCCGTCTTCTTGGTCTTGGTCGGCACCTTCACGGGATAGGTTGACGGATTGCCTTGCGCTGACGCTTTGCAGAAGTCCCTGACGGGACATTGTTCGCACTTGGGATTGGTACGTGAGCAGAGCATCGCTCCCAAATCCATCATGGCTTGGTTGTAGCAGCCGGGATCCGAACGGCTCACAAGCGCTTCGGCGTGCTGCTGCATGATCTTCGCCGTTTTCGTTTGGTTGATGGGATCAGACAAAGCAAAGATTCGTGCAAGAACGCGCTTGACGTTGCCGTCGCACACGGCAGCCACTTCCCCGTTGCAGAAACTTGCGAGCGCCGCAGCCGTACTCGGTCCCACACCGGGCAATGTTTCCCATTCATATCGCGTCTGCGGGAAATGCCCCGCAGCGGCAACCTGTTTTGCCGCCTTGTGCAGATTGCGCGCGCGGCTGTAGTAACCCAATCCAGACCACAGGCGCATGACGTCTTCTTCCGAAGCATTTGCCAAATCTTCAACCGTCGGGAAAGCCCGCAAAAAACGCGCAAAGTAATCTGTAACAACCGACACCTGCGTTTGTTGCAACATGATTTCGCTCAGCCACCGGCGATACGGGTCGCTCGTAAACCAAGGCAAGTTCTTCCGCCCCTTTTCTCGCTGCCATGCGCAGAGTCTGCGGGCAAATTCTTGCGAATCCACGAAAAGCACCTCACTTTTTCTGACATTTCGGACAGAAGTACGTGCTTCTCTGCCCCTGCACGATTCGCCGAATCAGCGTGCCGCACGCGTGGCACGGTTCGCCCTCCCGGTCGTATACGCTCGTCTGCAGCGCAAACCAACCGGATGCACCGTCAGCACCGTGAAAGTCCCTCAGCGTGCTGCCGCCCGCTTCGATGGCCGATCGGAGTACTTTCCGTACTGCCGACAGCAAGCGGGCAACCTGAGGCTTGGTTAAGGTATCTGCGGGTTTGGCCGGATGGATACGGGCGTCGAAGAGCGCTTCGCTCGCGTAAATGTTGCCGCAGCCGACCACCGCAGTGCCGTCCAAAAGCACCTGCTTGATCGCCCGATGCGTTTTCTTGAGACTAGAAGCAAACGCGCTTTCGGTGAGATTTTCATCAAACGGCTCGGGCCCCAGAAGACTCAATGGCGGCACGCTGCGCGGATCAATATCCATCACCGTCATTGCACCAAAACGCCTCGGATCACGGTAGCGCGCCACTGTTTCGCCAAACACCAAGTCAACATGTTCGTGCTTCTGCACTTCGGGCCACGGCTGCTCGTAGACGCGCCAGGAACCGCTCATTCCCATATGAGAAGCCATCCAGGTACGCGTGCCGTCGGCGTCTTCAAAAACCCAAATGAGCATCTTGGCGCGACGCTCAAGATTCACCAACCGCAGGCCCTCAATGTCGGCCAGATGATCCAAGGGACCGCGCAACGCTCCCACACGCGCAACGACTTCAGTGAGCGTTTTGCCCACCAAGTGCGGTGCGAGACCGCGTCGCGTTACTTCAACTTCCGGCAGTTCCGGCATAACCATCCAAAAACGTAGCAACTCAGAGTGCGGACATTGTACGCAAGCAGTAGCAAGCCTCTCCTCCTTCCGGCGGAAGATTTTTGCCTTCTTGCGTGAGAAAATCCCAGTTTGCCCCTCCCTTCTGATTCTCCTTCCGAAAACATGCCAGAAAACAAAACCCCAGCCCCGAGCAATCCCTACAAAGCCCTCCTTGAAACCTGTGTGGCGGGCGGCGTCTCGCGCGCCAACCAAAGCTTCCTGCAAACACTGCTCATGACGTTTCTTGCAGGAGCCTATATTGCCTTGGGCGGCTTTTTGGCCGTGCGCTGCGGCTTGGGGTTGTCGTGGGATCAATGGGGCTCGATGGGCAAATTCGTGTTTGCCGCGGTCTTCCCGCTGGGGCTGATTCTGACCGTCATCTGCGGTGCCGACCTTTTCACCGGCAATGCCATGACGCTCACAAGCGCCCGCATCAACAACCGTGTTGATTGGCTTGCGGTATTGCGCAGCTGGACCTTTGCCTGGCTCGGAAACTTCATCGGGGCGCTTTTTGTGGCTTATTTCCTGGTGTGGGCCACGGGCATCATCTTTGAGAAAGTTCCCACGGCCGCAGGCGTAGCCGCCATGCCCTGGGCCGAAGGGCTGGTGAAACTAGCCAACGGCAAAACGTCACTGTCCTTTGGCGAAGCATTCTGGCGCGGCGTAGGCTGCAACTGGCTCGTGTGTCTGGCCGTTTATCTGAGCTATGCCGCCAAAGACATCGCGGGAAAAATTCTGGCGCTGTGGTTTCCGACGATGGCCTTCGTTGCGATGGGCATGGAACACTGCATCGCCAACATGTTCTTCATTCCGGCAGCCATTTTTGCCGGTAGCGACCCGCGTTACGTAGAGTTGGTCAATACAGGAGCTGCCGTTCCGCTTACTGCCGACTGGTCGAAATTCTTCATCGACAACCTGCCTGCCGTTACGCTCGGCAACATTGTCGGAGGCGCCGTTCTGGTAGCCGTGATCTACTGTCTGATTCACGGTAAGCTACGGAATTCTTAAGATTTTTTAACGCATTGGCGTCCAATTTAGCGTATGATTGCGCCAACTATGAAACCGTCACTGAGTTAACAAGACAACTTGCGGAGTGACGTTAAAACAGAACCGCTAAAGCGTCTGTCGCAAAAATGATCTGCCGGACATCGGCTTGAATTCGAGTATTTGCGTTGGGCGCTTTCCATCAGCTACTGCAAATATTCAAAAAAGGATTCAAGAGATGTCCGATTCTTATCTTTTCACCTCCGAGTCGGTGAGCGAAGGCCATCCGGATAAAGTCGCCGACCAGATTTCCGACGCCGTTCTCGATGCGTGTCTGGCTCAGGATCCGATGAGTCGTGTGGCCGCCGAAACGCTCTGCAACACCGGTCTCGTCGTTCTGGCCGGCGAAATCACCACCAACGCAACCGTTGACTACATTGGGCTCACGCGCGACGTGTTAAAGCGCATCGGCTACGACAACACCGAATACGGCATTGACCACAAGGGCTGCTCTGTGCTCGTGGGTTACGACAAGCAGTCCAACGACATCGCTCAGGGCGTGGACGCAAAGAACGCCGATCCGCTCACAATCGGTGCCGGCGACCAGGGTCTGATGTTCGGCTATGCGTGCGATGAAACCGCCACGCTCATGCCGGCCGCCATTTATTACGCTCACCAGCTGATGCTGCGTCAAAGCAAGCTGCGCCGTGACGGCACAATGCCCTACCTGCGCCCCGACGCCAAGAGTCAGGTGACGCTGCGCTACGAAAACGGCAAGCCCGTGGCAGCCGACACGATCGTGCTCTCGACTCAGCACTCGCCCGAATGGAGCGACGGCATGAGCATGAAGCCCGAATTCATCGAAGCTGTCATTGAAAACATCATCCGTCCGGTGATGCCCGCCGAATGGCTTAAGGGCACGAAGTTCCTCGTCAACCCGACCGGCCGCTTCGTGGTGGGCGGTCCGCAGGGCGACTGCGGCTTGACCGGTCGCAAGATCATTGTCGACACCTACGGCGGCAGCTGCCCGCACGGCGGCGGCGCCTTCTCCGGCAAGGATCCCACTAAAGTTGACCGTTCGGCCGCTTACGCCTGCCGTTACGTCGCCAAGAACATCGTGGCCGCGGGGCTCGCCAGCCGCTGCCAGGTTCAGGTTGCCTACGCCATCGGCGTGGCCGAACCGATGAACATCACCGTTCGCACGATGGGTACGGGCAAGGTTTCCGACGACGCTCTGTCGGCGGCCGTTCGCAAGGTCTTCGATCTGCGTCCGGGCGGCATTCTTCAGATGCTTGACCTGCGCCGTCCGATCTATTCCAAGACCGCCGCTTACGGTCACTTCGGCCGTGAAGAGCCGGAATTCACCTGGGAAAAGACCGACAAGGCCGACATCCTCAAGGAAATGTTCTGCTAATCGGGATTCGTTTTCCACCCGGCCGTCGTTTGCGCGACGGCCTTCAGCCGCCTGCAGGCTCCGCCGCAGGCGGTTTGCTTTTTTTGAGTGTCGTCTGACGGCAATACCTCAAAACTTGTACACATATTCTTTCGCATTCCCTCAATAGCCGCTCCGGCTACCCATACACTGCTCTGACTGTGTCAACAATTACATATGAGGAACCTTTCATGAGCGGTCATTCACTTTCCACCATCTGCGTTCAGGGCGGCTGGCGTCCGAAAAACGGCGACCCCCGTCAGCTTCCGATCGTTCAAAGCACCACCTTCAAGTACGACTCGGGCGAACTAATGGCCAAACTCTTTGACTTGGAAGCCAGCGGCTATTTCTATTCGCGCCTGCAAAACCCAACCTGTGACTCGGTGGCAGCCAAAATCGCGGCGCTTGAAGGCGGCACCGCCGCCATGCTCACCTCTTCAGGTCAGGCAGCCAACTTTTTTGCCGTTTTCAATATCGCCAACGCGGGCGATCATGTGATTGCACTTTCCACCATTTACGGCGGCACCTATAACCTTTTTGCCGTCACGATGAAGAAGATGGGTATTGAGTTCACTTTTCTGTCGCCCGACTGCAGCACCGAAGAACTCGAAGCCGCTTTTCGTCCCAACACCAAGGCGCTCTTTGGCGAAACCATCGCCAATCCCGCTTTGAATGTGCTCGATATCGAACGCTTTGCGAAGGCGGCTCACGCCCACGGTGTGCCGCTCATTGTCGACAACACATTTGCCACGCCCGTGAACTGCCGCCCGTTCGAATGGGGCGCAGACATCGTGACGCACTCCACCACCAAATACATGGACGGTCACGGCTGTGCGGTGGGTGGCTGCATCGTCGACTCCGGCAACTTCGACTGGACTGCACACGCCGAAAAATTTCCCGGTCTGACCACTCCTGATGAAAGCTACCATGGACTCGTCTATACCGAGCGCTTCGGCCTGGCCGGCGCATTCATCACCAAAGCCACAGCGCAGCTCATGCGCGATCTCGGCAGCACCCAGTCGCCCCAAAGCGCCTTCCTTCTTAATCTCGGTTTGGAGAGCCTGCACTTGAGAATGACACAGCACTGTGCCAATGCTCTTGCGCTCGCACAGTTCCTTGAAAAACATCCGGCCGTCAGTTGGGTACGCTATCCGGGACTTGCCTCCGACCCCGAACACGAACGCGCCCTCAAGTACCTGCCTCACGGCAGCTGCGGCGTGATCAGCTTCGGTCTGAAGGCCGGCAGACAGGCTGCGCAGGACTTCATGCAGAAGCTCACCATCGCTGCCATCGAAACGCATGTTGCCGATGCGCGCAGTTGCTGCCTGCATCCGGCGAGCACCACGCATCGTCAGCTAAGCGACGAAGAGCTTGCCGCCTGCGGCATCGCCCCAGAACTGGTGCGTCTATCCTGCGGCATCGAATCGGTCGAAGACTTGATCGCCGACGTCGCCCAGGCGCTTGATGCAATTGCGGCGTAGGAGGTTGAGGCATGCCCATCAAGATACCCAACACGCTGCCTGCCGTCGAAGTTCTCAACCGAGAAAACATCTTCATCATGCGCGAGGCGCGCGCGCAGACGCAGGACATCCGACCGCTGCGCATTGCTCTTGTAAACCTCATGCCCGACAAGATCACAACAGAGACGCAATTTGCGCGGCTACTGAGCAACACGCCGCTGCAAATCGATCTTGAGCTCGTTCACATGGGTTCACACGTCTCGAAAAACACGGCGCAAGGCCACCTCAAGAGCTTTTACCGTACCTTCTCCGAAGTACGCGATCAGAAATTCGACGGTATGGTGATCACGGGAGCGCCCGTTGAACGCATGGCATTTGAAGACGTCGACTACTGGCCCGAACTCGTCGAACTGATGAATTGGAGCAAAACGCACGTCTACAGCACACTGCACATCTGCTGGGCTGCGCAAGCAGGTCTCTATCATCATTTCGGTATCAAAAAGGTTCTTCTTGACCGTAAGCTTTCGGGCGTCTTCGCCCACGAAGTCGTGCGTAAAAGCAATATGCTCTTTCGCGGCTGTGACGATGTGTTTTTTCTGCCGCACTCACGGCACACGACCGTCGACGAAGCGGCCGTACGCACCAACCCGAGACTCAAAGTGCTTGCACAGTCCGGCAAAGCAGGTATTTTTGCCGTTGCTACCGACAAAGGTCGTCAGATTTTCTTTACGGGACACGCTGAATACGATCGCGAGACACTCGACTCTGAGTATCGCCGCGACATCAAAGCAGGGCTTTCCGTTCCGGTTCCCGAAAACTACTATGTCAATGATGCCCCTGCTCAGGGACCGCGCATGTGCTGGAGAGCACACGCGCACCTGATCTTTGCCAACTGGCTCAACTATTTCGTCTATCAAGAAACGCCGTACGACCTGCAGGAAATCGGCTAGCGTCCGATCACAAGCCGATCAGGCGCTGCGAATGCGTGTAGATATTGGCTCGCTTCTCGCGACAGAAAGCAACAAGCGTGAGGTTACAACGGCGAGCAACTTCCACTGCGAGCGCCGTCGGCGCCGATACTGCAAAAAGGATTTCCACGCCGCAGGCGGCAGCCTTTTGCACCATCTCATAGGAAGCGCGCGAACTCACAAAAAGCGCTCCGTCAAACTCTTTGGTACGCGCTCGGCAACCAAGAAGCTTATCAAGCGCCACATGCCGACCGACGTCTTCGCGTCCGAACGCGACCGTGCCGTCGTGTCGCAGCCAGACGGCTGCGTGCGTGCCGCCCGTGAGACTTCGGAGCTCTTCGGTCTGAGCAATCCCGGCCAGCCCCGCTCCGTAGTGCTTCAAATCAAAGCGCTGTGTAAAAGGAAGCGCCTTGAGCGGGCGCATGACCCCCTCGAGACTTTCGGTGCCGCAGATGCCGCAGCCGGTGCGGCCGGCCATCGTACGGCGATGTTCCTTGAGCTTCCAGAATGACTCGGAGGAGACCGTAAGGTGCACTTCGTAGCCGCGCCCACAGCCGGGATGAACCTCAATATCGTAGACGTCGGAAACATCCTGCACGATGCCTTCGGCCAGAGAAAAGCCGAGAGCAAAGTCCTCGAGATGCTGCGGGGTCACCATCATCACTGTGTGAGAGATGCCGTTGTAGACGAGCGCTGCGGGCACCTCGTCGATGACGAAGTCGGACTTGCGCGAGCCGTCCAAATTAAGGACGCTCACGACTTGGGCACCCATCGGCACGTTTCGCGTTTCGTCATCAGCGGGAAGCTGCACGTCGTTCATGAGTCGACTCCGCAAGTCTTAGGCGTTACCGGCCTTCGAGGCGTCTTTCTGAGCTTGCTCACGCGTCTGTGCGTAGGCAACCATCAGTTCGGCACAGCGCCAGGATTCGAAATCCGGATCAAAGTCTTCACTTTCGGCTCCGAACACCGTGGCTACGCTCGATTCACAGGCACTGCAAACATGCAGGCGGTGCTTGTCGTCACCTTCGAGATGCACGTACTGCAATTCGGACGTGGCCTCGTCGCCGCACACCGCACAGCGGATACGCTCAAACTGCCAATCCGCACCGCAGCAGGCACAGTACAGCCGCTTGACGTTGCCTCGGTTTTGCGTGGCACCGACCGCCGCCATGGAAGCACGTGTGCCGCAGACCGGACAAGTGATGCTGCGCTTGAAATGCACCGTATCGGGCACCATGCGGTCAAAGGCACGGCTCGCCTCAGTCGCGGCGTCGTCGAGAAACACGCGCATGGCAAAAGCCGTAACGGGCACGAAATAGAGTTCGGCAAGCGTCAGGTCCATGCCGGCCTCTTCAATGCGATCCCACAAGGCGTCGGGATACTTGGCAAGAGCGTCGAGCGTGTCCTGCGTAAAAAACGCTTCGGGTGCCGGAATATTGAGACACGGATCCCCCGAAGGTACGCTCGCGTCAGCCACTGCGCGGATCGCTGCGAAGACGCGCAAAAACTCTTCCCGCGGAATCTGAATGAAACGACTTGCAAAAAGCGGCTTCTTGCCGTGCAACGCATCTTGCATTTCTTCAGGCGTCCACTCAACTTCCGGCACCGTCACCTCGGTTTTCAGGCGCGCGGCTTCGTGCAGCATCGCCAAAAACTGGTCTTCGGCGGGATTGATGTTGTATTTGGCAAACAAACGATCGAGTTTTTTCAAGCTAAGCATGGTGTTTCGGTCGTCGCCGACCGCAGTGCATCTCTAGAAAAAAGTGCGTGGGCGCTGCGACACGCTCACGCACAGTCTTGTGGCGGATTATGCGGCAAAAACGATGGTTTTGCGCTTACTTGCCGCCTTTTTTGTCAGGTTCTTCGGTGACGTTCTTACCGAGCGCCAGTTCTTCATTGGCCCAATAACCCCAATGGTAAGCCGCATCGGACTCGGAAACCTTGCCGTCGCCGAACATCAGACGGATCGTACCGCGGTAGGGCTGGAAGATGCCTGCGCCGAGATAAACGTGCGCAATGCCAACGAACACCGTCAGGAAGAAGAAGATGTCATGCACGAGCTTGGCAACGAGCACTGTTTCGGGGGCAAAGTCCACCTTGCCCGTGCCGTCGGGTAAGAGCCCGGTGTTAAGCCACAGGATCATGCCCGAGACAGCCATGAAGACACCGAAGATCACAAGCGCGCCGTCAGCCAGACGCTGTGCGGACTTCACGTGGTGCTGCGGAGGCATATGCACCTTGGAAGGCGCAAAGAGGTACAGCGGGAACTTCATGGCCCAAGCCACGTCGTCCTTGTCCCACTTTCCGAAAATGTCTTCCTTGAAGAGATGTACGAATCCCTTGGGGCTCTTGAGAATCGCAAAGAGCGGTACCAGGATGAAGGGGATGGCGAGCACGCGATGCAGCATGCGCATGGCATACGTGAAGTCGCCCCCCATGATGCCACCGCCGAGCGAAGGCACGAACACAAACAAACCGGTAAACGCAAGCAGGATGCAGGCGATCGCGGCCACCCCGTGCGTGACACGAGTCAAAAGCGAATGACGCTGAATGTAGCGAGTCATGTTTTTTACTCCTAGTGGGATCTATTGAGAGTCGCGCTTGAGAGCCGCCACTTCGCGATCGGCCTTTTCGCGCTGCTCCGGCGTCCAGTGCTTCTTGGCTTCTTCGATCGTCATTTCTTCTCGACGATAGCCGCGTGCGGCCACCAGAGAAACAGCCAGACCGGCGACCACCGCGGCGGTACCCACGGCCGTGACCGTGCGCATTGCCGTTCCCATGGTGATCACGTCCTTCTTCACGGGGTTGGTCGGCAAGCCGTAGGCTTCATGCCCGTGCTTGCAAACAGTCAGCGTATGCAAACCGCCCATTTCGTTGACGCCATAGAGTTCTGCCTTTTCAAAGCCCTTTTTCTTGAGGAATTCAACGCGCTTGAGCCCCTTTTCAATCATTTCTTCGCGCGGACCGAAGCAAAGCGCCTCGGGCTGGCAGGTCTTCACGCAAGCCGGAATGCCGCCTTCTTCGAGACGATCCAGGCACAGCGTGCACTTGTCAATGCGCTTGTCCGTCGGACGGAAACGCGGCACGTCAAAGGGGCAGGCAGACTGGCAATAAGTGCAGCCGTTGCACTTGTCGGTGTCAAAGGCCACCACACCCTTTTCGGTCTTGTAGAGCGCTCCCGACGAGCAGATTTCCACACAGGCGGCGTCCGTGCAGTGGTAGCACGAACGGCGGCCGATGGCGAAATTCAGGGGCTGGAACTTGTTGCCGGATTCATGTTCGGCAAACGTCATGATCAGACGTGTGTCGCCGTTCAAATCCGCTGGCGACTGATAGCTGCCCGTAAACGGAATCGAATTGAGTCCGGTGGGAGCAGGCAGCCCGTTCCATTGCTTGCAGGCCACCTGACAACCCTTGCAGCCCGTGCAGTGCGAAGCGTCAAACAAGATGGCGACTTCTTTACTCTTAGCCATTATTTTCTCCTTGTCTCACGGGTCAGGCAACAGGTTCCAGGTTCACCAGGAAAGCCTTGTATTCCGGAATCCACGAATTCGGATCGCCGACGTTAGGGGTCAAATCGTTGACGTTGTCACCGGTGGCAAACTTCGTCGCCCACGAGAAGTGGTGCGGCATACCCACCACATGCGTCACCTTGCCGTCAATTTTCATCGGCTTCATGCGCTTGGTCACCATGGCAGCCACCTTCACGTCGCCGCGATTGTTCCAAACACGCACCATCTGCCCGTTTCGAATGCCCTTTTCCTTGGCAAGTTCTTCGCTGATTTCGATGAAGTTGCACGGAATCAGTTCGTTGAGCCAGGGGATGTTTCTCGTCTGCGTGCCGCTCTGCCAGTGTTCGACCACAGAATAGGTCGTCACCACATACGGATAGTCCTTGGCGTTGCCGCGTTTGACGGACGGATCCTTCGTAAAGAGCGCGCACGGGTTGCCGCCTGCGCCGTTCAGAAGATTCTTCACCGGCGTTTCATGCGGCTCGAAGTGCTCGGGCAGCGGTCCGTCGCCCATCGGATAGGCAAAAAGACGCGCCTGTTGTTCCCACGTCATAAAGAACGCGTTGCGATCGGGCGGCACAGCCGTCACAAAGTCACCCACGTCGTTTTGCAGCCACTTGCCGTCCTTCCATTCGACGAGCACGCGTTCTGGGTTCCATGGTTTGCCGTTTTCGTCGGCCGAAGCACGGTTGTAAAGAATGCGGCGGTTGGCGGGCCACGCAAACGACCACTGCGGGAACAAACCGAGTCCGGTCGGGTCATCCTTGCTGCGGCGCGTCATCGGTTGCTTCATCGGATCCATCTTGTTGGCTTCGTTGTTGTAGTAGCCCGAGAAAATCCAGATGCCGCAGGCGGTGCTGCCGTCGGCCTGAAGCGAGCCGTAGCTCGGCAACAGCTTGCGTGTCTTGACGTCGTAGCCGTTCATCGCCCAGCACAGCGCACGGATGTCTGGTTTGCCGTCGATCGTGTAATCCATGTTGGTCTTGAGAATCTGATCGGGGCAGGCGCCGCCTTCCTTTTCATAAAGCGCACGAATTTCGCGCCACAGCAGCAACAGCTGATCGAAGTCGGGTTTGGCTTCTCCGGGCGGCTCAACGGACTTTTCACGCCACTGGATCCAGCGGCCGGAGTTGTTGATCGAACCCGTCTTTTCATAGATCAGCGCAGCGGGCAGGAAGTAACACTCGGTCTTCACTTCTTCGGGCTTCATGTCGGGGGCGCGCCAGAAATCAGCCGTTTCCGTAAAGAACCAGTCGGTCACCACAAGCCAGTCGAGCTTGGCCATGGAATTGCGGGCGTGCTTGGCGTTGGGCGTGGAATGCGCCGGATTCATGCCCCAGCAGAAGTAGCCCTTGATTCTCTCGTCGCGCATCTGATTGAACGTCATGATGGTCGAATAGTGCGCGTAGTCGTAGCGCGGGCTAATCTTTGGCAGCAGGTCGTAGCAGTAGTCGTTTTCGACCGTCGCATTGTCGCCAAACCATTCTTTCAAGGCCGAAACCCAGAACTTGGGCTTGTTGCTGTAGTAACCGGCGGCATACGTTTCCACCGACAGGTAGTCGGCGAGCGTCGGGTGGCTCTTACCCGTAGGCCAAGAGAGGTAACCCGGAGCCTGATGCACAGAAGCACCCACGTCGGTCGAGCCCTGCACGTTGGGTTCGCCGCGCAGTGCGTTGATACCGCCGCCGGCGATGCCGACGTTGCCAAGCAGAAGCTGCACGACGCACATGATGCGGCAGTTCTGAGAGCCATAGGTGTGCTGCGTCTGGCCAAGCGCGTAAAGGATCGAACCGGCCTTGTCGGGGCGGCCCGTGGCAGCATAGGTCTGCCAGATCTTGAGAAGCACGTCATGGTCCATGCCCGTGATACGTTCGACGACTTCGGGCGTATAGCGGGAGTAGTGCGCCTTCATGACATTCAAAACGCAGCGCGGATCCTGCAGCGTTTCATCGCGCTTGAGCACCTTGAGAGCCGGCGTCTTGAATTTCGGCGTACCCGGCTTGTTGACCCAAGCAAAGGCCGTGCCCTCGGCCGTGTTCCACAGCTGCTTCTTATCGGAGTCGTAACCCCAGGATTCGTTGTCGTACTTTTGCTTCACCGGATCCCAGCCCGAGAAGAGGCCCGTATCGGGATCAAACTTGTAGTCGTCGCGAAGCAGGCAGGCTGCGTTCGTGTAGCTGAGGATATAGTCTTTGTGATAGAGCTCGTTTTGCAGGATGTAGTTGATCATCCCGCCGAAGAACGCAATGTCGGTGCCCGGACGCAACCGACCGTAGATGTCGGCCTGGGCCGCCGAACGAGAATAACGCGGATCGACCACGATCCAGGTGGCACCGCGGTCCTGTGCGCGCTCCACCCAGCGCGAGCTCAACGGATGGTTTTCGACATTGTTGGAGCCGATCGTGAGAATGACGTCGGAATTGGCAAAGTCACACCAATGGCTCGTCATGGAGCCGCGGCCGAAGCTCGGCGCAAGACCGGCCACTGTCGAGGAGTGACACACGCGCGTCTGATTGTCAATGGCAACGACACCGAGAGAACGGGCGAACTTCTGAACGAGCCACCCTTCTTCATTGTTAAGCTGTGCTGCACCCAGACTTGCGATACCGTCGCAGCGGTTGACCGTCACGCCGTCTTCGGTTCCCACAAAGCTCGCATCTCGGGTCTTTTTGACGTGGCGTGCAATTTCCTTGGCGGCCTGGTCCCATGAGATACGTTCCCACTTGGTCGAACCGGGGCGGCGCACCATGGGGTAAATCACGCGGTCAGGATGAGCCGACACGGTGCGGTCGGGATTGACGATGTTACGAAGGCCCCACATGGCGGCGCCCTTCGGGCACAGACCGCCGAGGTTGACCGGATGGTCCGGATCGCCTTCGAGATTAATGAGTTCGCCGTTGCGCGACGAGCAAATCGTGCCGCAGCCGCCGGAGCAGTAGCAGCAGATGTTCGTGACTTCCTTGACGCTTTCAAGCTTATAAGGCTTTTTCAGACAGTCGGCTTCGGCTCGTGCTGAGCCGGAAGCAAAGGCGACAGCGCTGCCGCTTCCAGCAGCCAGAAGAGATCGCTTGAAAAAACTTCTGCGGGATAGTTCCATTGGGTTCTCCTAGTCTCGGTCTGCTGTCTGCGAACTGTCCCGAATCGTTGCTCTCGTCAATGCGCAACGCTGGGCGCACGTGCTGAATCAGTCTCATGCAGCAGATGGCCGAAAATTTATGACCCGAGCTGATTGTCTTTCTGCAAATTGCACGGGTTGCCCGTGAGTTTCTCGAACTCCGCCCATAGCGTCAATTCCCCGAAAGGCGAGCCAATTGATGCATTTTTCATTATTACCTAAAGTAAATAGCGCTTGTTTTCTACCCTGCTATACCTTTATCGATACCCGCGCCATGCCGCATTTATCAAGCCTCAGCGCCATTTCACCGAACAGTTCTTCTCGGAACTCGCCCACCGTTGGTAGTAGTTCTTTGCGATACGTTTTCCCTCTCAACGGATAGGATCTCAACGTTGCGTAAGCCTGCAGAACTACTTCGAATGCGTTTGCAAAAGCGGCCTATTTGACCGGCAGGCCAAGCTTGAATTCTTGCCGCGCGGTAAACTTCGCACCTGTTGTTTCTTTCGCGGCCGGACTTCCCCGTGTCCGCATCACTTTCAATAGGATTGAAAACTCTCATGCGAGTCTTAACCGGCATCAACACCACGGGCACGCTTCACCTCGGAAACTACTGCGGTGCCATACGCCCCTGCGTGCAGGCTTCCAAACGCGACGACGTGGAAAGCTTCTTTTTCATGGCCGACTTGCATGCGCTCATCAAATGTCACGATCCCGACCGCATTGAAAAGAGCCGCATGCAGATTGCGGCAAGCTGGCTTGCCTGCGGCCTCGACCCCGAACACGTGACGTTCTACCGTCAAAGCGATATCCCCGAAATTCCGCTGCTCAATTGGATGTTGAACTGCGTGTGCTCCAAGGGGCTCATGAACCGTGCGCACGCCTACAAGGCTTTCCTGGAAGCCAATCAGGACGCGGGCGAAGATCCCGACGCCGGCGTGTCCATGGGGCTTTTCTGCTACCCGGTTCTGATGGCCGCCGACATTCTGATGTTCAACGCCGACCGCGTCCCTGTGGGGCGCGACCAGATTCAGCATCTGGAAATGGCCCGCGACATGGCCACGCGCTTTAACAACATGTACGGCCGAGGCAAGGAATTCTTTGTGCTGCCCTTCGAGCAAATCGATGAAAACGTCGAAATTCTCCCGGGACTCGACGGCCGCAAGATGAGTAAGAGCTACAACAACGTCATTCCGCTCTTTGAAGGCGGCGAAAAAGCGTTGCGCGAAGCCATCGGCCGCATCGTCACCGACAGCAAGCTGCCCGGCGAACCCAAGGATCCGCAAAGCACATCGCTCACGCGCATCTACGAAGCCTTTTCCACACGCGAAGAGTACGACGCCTTCTGTCAGGAACTGCGCGACGGTCTGGGCTGGGGCGAAGCCAAGAAAAAGCTCATTGACAAAATCAACGGCGAAATCGGCCCGATGCGCGAAAAGTACGAGTACTACGTTTCGCACCCGGCCGAACTCGAAGCCATTTTGCAGGCAGGAGCCGCCAAGGCTCGCAAAATCGCCTCACCTTTCATCGAAGAACTGCGCCACGCCGTAGGCCTGCGCAGCTTCACGATGTTGCGCGATGAAGATACCAAAGCCGAAGTGAAAACCGCCGCCAAACCGCTCGGCGTGATCAAACAGTACCGCGAAGCCGACGGTCTCTTTTACTTCAAGCTCACTGAAGGCGCTGAAACGCTTCTGACCTCCGTGGGCTTTGAGAGCGGACGCGACGCCGGCATGGCTGTTGGCAAACTCAAGGCTCAGGGACTCACCGACACCAACAACGTTGTGTTGTCTGTCGGCGTGACGATCGAACAGGTCAATGCCGTTCTGTTTGCCATGCGAGCGTCCGATGAGGAAAAGAAAAAGGCCAAAGCAGCCAAAAAGTAAGAAATTCAGGCAAAAAAAGATCCTGCCCCTTGCTGCTGCAAGCCCCGGCAGGATCACGACCCAGGGAAAAAACTTGTTTCCCGCAGTCTGCAGGGCACTCCGTCGGAGTGCCCTTTTACTTACCTCATTCAGCGACGGCAACCATCACGGACGAAGCCTTGATCACGGCGTAAGCCTCGCCGCCGACTTTAAGGCCCAGACTCTGAGCGGAAGCCGTGGTGATCGAGGAAACGATCTTTTCCCTTGCTTCGGTTTCAATCGTCACTTCGGTGGTCACAGGACCTTCCTTGATGGCGATGGGTGCCCTTGAGGCAGTTGCGAGCAGAAATTTTCATATAAATCCGCGATTCCTCCCGCGGCTTGAAAAATGATAATATGTGTCCATGTTGGAATTAGTTTTTAATCGGAATTGTGTTTACCAAACAGCTTACCATGTGGTTTGGTGCCCCAAGTATCGAAGATCAGTATTGACGGGAGCTGTTGCCGATTCTTTGCGCCGTCTTTTAACAGAAGTGTGTAACGAAAACGGCTGGGTGATTCTGAGTCTGGAAATTCAGCCGGATCACATTCATCTGTTCGTCAGCATACCTCCCTCGAAAGCTGTTTCGGACGCCGTTAAAAAGCTAAAGGGAACTAC
>UPZS01000011.1 GCA_900538905.1 uncultured Sutterella sp. | reverse complement strand
GCGCAGATGCCTTATTGCGGTACGTAATTTAACCTAGTCCTAGGCAATTGATAATAGGGGTTCTTACTTAATTCGAAGCAAATTATTTTCCAAGTAGAAATTTTGAGCACGTATTGGATTAAATGCGGAAGAAGTGGCCTGTTGAAGGTCCAAAGATGTACGCATTGGATGTTGGCGACAAATTGTTTCGAATTTCGAGCTTAGGTACGACATTAAACGACAATTTGAATTGTCGGACCTCTTGATTTTCAAGGCTTCCAAACGGACATCCACAAGATGTAGTGTTAAGTTTGGAAGATGGGAACGAGAACCTGGGCTTTTGGTCTATTGCCTCGAGAGTCGCAATTGACTAGACTCAGGCGTGTTGCGTTGCATATCGACTCTCTGAAAAAAAGACGCCTTCTGAGGCGTTTTTTGGTCTCTCAAGCAGTTTTCATGCTGTTGGAACAGAGGTGGCGAGGCAGCTGCTCGAACAACAATCAAATTACAACAACAAAGGTGCAAAGGAAATGGCAGTAGAGATCAAGCACATCATCAAACGCGACGGTTCTGTCAAGGATTTTGACGTTCACAAAATCGTCTACGCCATCGAATGCGCCGGCAAGGCAACCAATCAGTTCGGCCGCGAACGCGCTCAAGAAATCACCGACACGCTCGTGATGCCGCGTCTGCGCGAGCTCAGCGTAGCAACTCCCCATATCGAGCAAGTGCAGGATGCCGTCGAACACGCGCTCTACGAAGCGGGGCATTTCGAAACGCTTCGCGCCTACATCGTTTATCGCGAACAGCGTGCGCGCAACCGAGATGCAAAAAAAAGCTGGGTGGATGTTGAAAGCTCTATCAACGAATACCTCAATCAGTCTGACTGGCGCGTTAATGCCAACGCCAATCAAGGCTACAGTCTGGGCGGCTTGATTCTCAATGTCTCTGGCAAGGTGATTGCCAACTACTGGCTAAATTTCGTGTACACGCCCGAGATCGGTCAGTGCCACCGTCAGGCTGACTTCCATATTCACGATTTGGACATGCTCTCGGGCTACTGCGCAGGCTGGAGTCTGCGTACTCTGTTGCAGGAGGGCTTCAACGGCGTTCCCGGCAAGGTGGAAGCAGGCGCTCCCAAGCACTTTTCTTCGGCCACGGGGCAGATCGTCAATTTCCTCGGCACCATGCAAAACGAATGGGCGGGCGCTCAGGCCTTCTCATCGTTTGACACCTACATGGCGCCTTTCATTCGCAAGGACAATACGCCTTACGAAGAAGTGCTTCAGGGCATTCAGGAACTCATCTACAACTTGAATGTGCCGAGCCGCTGGGGCACGCAAACGCCATTTACGAATCTCACGTTTGATTGGACTTGCCCGGAAGACCTCAAGAATGTCCATCCGCTGATCGGTGGTGAGGAAATGCCTTTTACCTACGGCGAACTGCAAAAAGAGATGGACATGATCAATCGAGCCTACATTGAGGTCATGACCAAAGGTGACGCCAAGGGCCGAGTCTTTACCTTTCCGATTCCAACCTACAACATCACGCCGGATTTTGATTGGGACAGCCCCAATGTGTTGCCGCTTTTTGATATGACGGCGCGTTATGGTCTGCCATATTTTCAGAACTTCATCAACTCCGAGCTTAAGCCCAACATGATTCGATCAATGTGCTGCCGCTTGCAGCTTGATTTGCGTGAGCTTCTCAAGCGTGGCAACGGTTTGTTCGGTTCGGCTGAACAGACGGGCAGTCTTGGTGTGGTGACAATCAACTGCGCTCGCCTGGGGTACCTTTTCAAGGGTAGTGAAAAGGCCCTCTTTGCGCGCCTGGATCATTTGCTGGAGCTTGCTCGCGATTCGCTGGAAATCAAGCGCAAGACGATTCAAAAGCACATTGATCAGGGTCTTTTCCCGTACACCAAGCGTTATCTCGGTACATTGCGTAACCATTTCTCGACGATCGGCGTTAACGGCCTAAACGAAATGATCCGCAACTTCACGGACGATGCTGAAGACATCACGACAGCAAAAGGGCACGATATGGCCGTGCGGCTGCTCGATCATGTGCGTGCTCGCATGGTTGAATTCCAGACGGAAACGGGGCATATGTATAACCTCGAAGCAACGCCTGCCGAGGGTACGACGTATCGCTTTGCCAAGGAAGACAAGAAGCGCTTTCCAGACATCCTGCAGGCCGGCACACCGAGTCATCCGTATTACACGAACTCGTCTCAGCTGCCCGTGGGCTTTACGGACGATCCGTTCGAGGCGCTTGAAATGCAGGAAGACCTGCAGCGCAAATACACCGGCGGCACCGTGCTTCATCTTTACATGAACGAAGCCATCAGCTCGGCCGAAGCTTGCCGTGACCTGGTGCGTCGTACGTTGACGCGCTTCCGTTTGCCTTATATCACGGTGACGCCAACGTTCTCGATTTGTCCCAAGCACGGTTATCTTTCTGGGCGACACGACTTCTGTCCGAAGTGCGATGCTGAACTTTTGGCCGCCAAGAAGGCTCGTCAGCTTGAACAGGTCGCTTGACACACTTAATTGACGATTGCGTGGCTTTGCCAGGCAGCGTTGAAGGAGGAAATGAAATGACAGAAAAGACCAATGAAACAATCCAACTCAAGGACAGCGAACGTCAGCCTTGCGAAGTGTGGACGCGCGTGATGGGTTACCATCGTCCTGTTCAGTCCTTCAATATCGGCAAGAAGGGTGAATTTGAGGAACGCAAGTACTTTGTCGAATCGAAGTGCGGTTGCGGCACTTCAAAGTAAACTCCAATCTCATTGCCCGCTTTCACTCATCGGACAAGTGCTCAATTTCGACGTGCTTACTCCCGCCGCGGCGTTACGCATCGCGGCGGTAACGCCTTTTACAAGCATTGATTTTCCAGGCAAGCTTTCCGCAGTCGTCTTTCTGCGCGGTTGCCCTTGGCGTTGCTCCTATTGTCACAACCGCTGGATGCGCTCGCGTCGCAGCCAAGAGGGTGACCCCAATTGGGCAGGTATTGAAGCGTTGCTTAAGAAACGTAAGGGGCTTCTCGACGGTATTGTTTTCTCAGGCGGTGAGCCCTGTATGGATCCAGCGTTGCCGTCGGCTGTTCGTCTTGTTAAGGACGAGGGGTATCTGGTCGGGCTGCACACTTCAGGAGCCTATCCCCGGCATCTGAAGGAATGCATTGGTCTGGTGGATTGGGTGGGACTTGATGTCAAGGGCAACCCTGACAACCCCCAAGCGTTTGATGCGATTGCGGGCATCAGCGGTGCGCACAAAGCTTTTATGGAAAGCTTCGAGATCATCCGTCAAGCCGGTACAAAATTTGAAGCCCGTACAACGGCGCACCCTGACTTTCTCAGCGAGAATGATCTGATAGCGATTGCCGGATGGCTCAGAAAACGCGGCGCCGACACCTACGCGATTCAGATCTACCGCAAAGCTCCGGGCGTGGAAACAGTATATGATCCCGTGCCCGAAGCTTGGCCATCGGCTGCCACAATTGAAGCCGTCAAAGCCATCATTCCGCACTTCACTTTGCGTCGCGAATAACCGAATCTATGCGCCAAGCATGAGGTCTACCTTGCCGGCCGATCGCATCAGGCGCAATCCCCAAGCCACCACAATGAGGCACACACCCGTGTCGGCAAAGACAGCCATCCACATTGTGGCGTAACCTGCGAGCGCCGCGATCATGAAACAAAACTTGACGCCGAGTGCAAAAACGATGTTCTGAATCAGCGTGGTATGCGTTAACTCCGAGAGCTTCTTAAACCAAGCTATTTTGGCGATGTTGTCGTCCATGATGGCCACGTCGGCCGCCTCGATTGCCGTATCGGCCCCTTTGATACCCATGGCAAAACCGATGCGTGCTCGAGACAACGCGGGGGCGTCGTTGATGCCGTCGCCCACCATCGCTGTTGGCGCTTTGGATTCAAGTTTTTCAATGACTTCCAGTTTTTGCTCAGGCAAAAGTTCGGCTTTGACGTTGTCAATGCCGACGCTTTGCGCAATAGCTTGAGCTGCACGCGTGTTGTCACCTGTTAACAACCAGGGTGTAAGCCCGACCTTTTTCATCAGAGAAATCGCCTGAGCTGAGTTGTTCTTTAACGTATCGGCGACCGCAAACACTGCAACAACGCCGAACATATCGCTTAAGGCTACGGCTGTCTGCCCTTTGGAATGTGCGGCCTCAAAGGCAGCGGTCACGTCAGGTGCCACGGCGCCGCGGCTGGTAAGCCAATTGAGATTGGTCAGGAAAAAGAGAGAGCCGTCAATGACACCCTGCGTGCCGCTGCCCGGTAATGCTTTAAAGTTTTTCACCGGCAGTGTCGAGCGGTTTTCCGTTGCGAAATGCTCGGCAATTGCACGACTGACTGGATGCGAACTCATGGCCGCGAGGCTGGCGGCGATCAAAAGAGCTCTGTCTTTCGCCACCGGACTGGTTAGCGTGATGTTGTTCAATGAGGGCTTGCCTTTGGTGACAGTCCCCGTTTTGTCCAGACAGACGTGTTTCAGGGTGCGGCCGGCTTCCAGATAGACGCCACCTTTGATGAGTATGCCGCGGCGGGCGGCTGCAGAAACGGCCGACACAATCGTCACCGGCGTGGAGATCACCAAAGCGCACGGGCAGGAAATTACAAGGAGTACCAATGCGCGATAAATCCAGACAGTCCATGGTTCATTGGAAAGAATCGGACCGAGAATCGCTGTCAAAATGGCAAGCGCAAACACTGTAGGGGTGTAGCGGGAGGCAAATTTGTCAACGAACCGCTGTAAGGGCGCCTTTTTTTGCTCAGCTTCTTCCACGGCTCGGATGATGCGTGCGCTCATTGAGTCAGCCGAAGCTGCCGTGGCTCTCACGGTAAGCGTACTTTCCAATGCCAGCGTGCCGGCAAAAACTCGTGAACCGACAGTCTTTGATGCGGGCATTGATTCGCCCGTGATCATCGATTCGTCCATGGAACCGGCACCGTCTTCGACCATACCGTCCAAAGCGGCTCGCTCGCCCGGTTCGATGCGGTACAGAGATCCTGCGGGGACGGCCTCAGCCTTCATACGCTTCCAACTCTCACCCACTTTGACGGTGACTTCGGTAGGGGCCACGTCCATAAGCTTGCGGATGGCGTTGCGAGCCCGGGTCATGCTCATGTCCTCAATGGCTTCGCCGATCTCATAAAGCACCATTACCATGGCGGCTTCAGGCCAGGCCCCCAAGCAAACGGCACCGATCACGGCGACGCTCATGAGCGTATCCATGTTGAAGATCAGACGAAAGAGAAAGCCCAGTCCCTTAAAAATCGTCTGAAAACCAGCAAGCAAAATCGCTATGGCTGCACACGCCATAATCGCCCACTCGGGCAGAGCGTGCGTCAGTTCAATGGCCTCAGCTGCCGCAGCAAAGACAAACGCAATGCTCAGTCGCGTCCAAGGAAGCGATTCGGTAACGTTTTGTCTGGAACTTGTCTTGTTTGAGGCAACGACAACCGCGTCATATCCAGCTTGCTGCAGCTTTTCGAGAATGGCAAAACAATGTTCTGCGTCCGAGTGAAATTTCACGATTTTGTTGATCTTGTCGACCGCACAGTCAAGCCCAATGAGGTCAAGAATCTGCTTGATGTCGGCTTCGGTTTGCATGGCACTGATGCGAATCGACATTTCCGAGAGAATCGTGTCGCGTATTTCGCTTGCCTGCATACCCACCGAGTCAACGACGGTGATGAGCATTGCTGCGGTGACGTTCTCATTGGCCGGAGTGAAAATTGCGGTTCGCGCAAGCGTGTCGAAACGGACGTCCTTGATAAGGTCGCTGCCTTTGAAGGCTTTTTCAATCAAGGCGGTTTCAGCTCCGCAGCACATTTCTGGAATGTAGAGCTTGATGCAAGGGAAAGAGGGTGTCATGGCTCAGACGAATACGGAAAAAGGGTTCCTAGACAGGTATCATTAGAAACCCTATAGTCGCTACAGTGTCAAGAATTTTTTTCTGGAAAAGGACAACGCATGCGCATTGGAGAATTGGCTCAGCGCTCGGGTGTGGCCGTGGAAACCATCCGCTATTACGAAGCGCAAGGATTGCTGCCCGTGCCGCTGCGCTTGGACAACAACTACCGCAATTACACACGCAAACATCTGGCAAGACTTCACTTTATTCGCCATTGTCGGTTGCTTGACATGAGTCTTGAGGAAATCGCCAAGCTCACGAACCTTGAGAACGCGCAGCCTCGCGACTTCGAAGTGGTGCATGAAACAATTGGTGCGCACATCCGAGACATCGACAGCCGCATTCGAGAATTGATGGAGCTCAAGCAGAAATTGCAAGCATTAGAGTGCCACTGCACTGGGAATCACGAGGGTAAGTCATGCGGCATATTGCAAGAGCTTGAGTCGTTTACTGATTCCTGTGACTGTTGTCGCGAATTCGAGATCGGGTGCTGCTGCGGACAAGCTCACCGCAAAATCAAGTAACACAAGCGAGCTTCAGTTCAAGCGCCCAGGTGCTTCTCTTTTGCTAAATTGCGAAAACTCTTTTTTGAACGGAACACACCAATATGCATTTGTTCGGGGGTATGATCGGCTGGCTTCTGGCGGCGGCCGTGGTTTTGATTCCTACTTTTTTTGTTGGCCGTTACGCTCAGACGCGACCGCCGCTTTTGACTTCATCGCGTGCCAAAAGTGGTTTCGGTGGCGTTCTCTGGCTCTTTCTGGCAGGGCAAATCGGTTGGCTTTTGACGCTCGTCTGGCAGACCGTTTATATGACGAGTGAACTCTGGTTTATGCTGGAACGCAATTCGCAGACCATGCTGGCGGCCTTTGTAGCGGTTGTGCCAGGTCTCGTTTCCATCTGCATTGGAGCGTGGGTGATCTGGCAGATTGCGGCCAAGCGTTCTCCCAATGCGGTGGCTTTTGCTGTGGTTGGCGTTTGGCTGATGGGACCTTGCGCGGCCATGTTGCAGAGTTGGTATTTTGGTCTGGCACTCACCGAAATGAGTCTGATCCAGCTCTTTGGATGGAGTATCGGATGGAGTCTGTATTTTGTGATGTCGCCGCGTGTGGCGCTCACATACGGAACGCCTCGAGGCAAGCGCATTGCTGAAGGTCTCGAAAAGTAAGTCGTGGGCATCGACACAATGAAAAAGGACGCGTCCGAAAAGGATAGCGTCCTTTTTTCCCCGAGATGCAATGGCGGATCAGAATGTCACGTGATCCGGATCGAGACCTGAGAATCCCGTCTGCGGCATATTGTCGAGCCGCTGCATTTCTTCCGGCGACAGGCTGAAGCTGAACAAATCCGCATTCATTCGGCGACGTTCGGGCGACAGAGACTTTACGACGGCCGCAACGCCGTGTTGCAGACACCAACGCAGGCAAACCTGACCGGTCGAGACGCCGTGATGGTTGGCGATTTCGAGCAGAACAGGATTGCGTACCAGGGCTCCGCGCGCCAGCGGCGACCAGGCAACGACCTGAATGTTGCGGCTGCAGCAGAAGTCGAATGTACTGGCTTGACGATAACCGGGGTGAAATTCAATCTGGTTGACCATCGGAGCGATGCGGGCGCGAGCAAGCAATGGCACCAGATGGTGCGAAAGGAAGTTGCTTACACCGATGGCTCGTACAACTCCCTGCTCGTAAAGGTCTTCGAGGGCTCGCCAGGTGCCGGAGTTGATGCTTTGCCAGGTCATCGGTTCCCCTTTGGCGGCAGGCCAATGAATGAGGAACAAATCCAGATAGGACAGATCCATTTTTTGCAGGGTGTTATCAAAGGCTCGCATGGCGGCATCGTATCCGCGATCTGCATTCCAGAGCTTGCTTGTGATGAAAAGTTTCTCACGCGGAATGCCACAGGTACGAACGGCTTCGCCCACACCGGCTTCGTTGCCGTAAATGAAGGCAGTGTCAATGTGGCGATAACCGATGTTGATAGCGTCGTGAATGTGCTCAATCAATTTCTCGTCGTCCGGAACCTGCCAGGTTCCAAGGCCGACACAAGGAATTTTGACGTTATTTGCAAGACGAAAGCCGCTGGCAATGGTGGGCAAAGTGAAACTCCCTAAGTGTTTGGAACAGGCCTGTTCCGTTTATAACCGGATGGAACCGGAAAACGACGGCCGATGATTTTTAGTTTGACGCATTGTATCAGGGCGTCTTTTCAATGTTACGGGCAAAAAAAGAATCGATTCAGAGACTTAGCGAAAACGAGGAGACAGATGTGTTTCGCTGGCACGCTAAAGCCTCTACATACGCATAAAATCCAATGTTTCTCGGGCGTTTTCAGTAGGCGGCAGGGGCACCGAACGGACTACAATCCAAGCAAGAAAGCTTTTCTTTCGGATCGCCAAAGATGCAGCAAGAACTATCCGGTGTTTTTCTTTTATTAATGGTTGTTGCGCTCGTGGCGCTGGGCTTTATCCTGCGTCGACTGAGCAAAGAGGGAGGCGGCAAGTCGACCGCCAAGACAAAGCATATTCAGAGCGGACGTCCCGTGCCTAATGAAAACCCGGCGCGCGGTGCGGTCAAAAAGCCGCCAGAAGTGCAGGAATTTGATGCCGTCAATGTCCATCGCCCGACAATGTTGGCACTCACGACCGTGCGTGAAAATGCAGTTTCTCCCGAAGTGTTTATCCAACGTGCTTTCAAGATTGATCGCGAGCATTGGATGGAAATCGAATCGACCGAAGAAACGCGGCGGAAATTGGATGTACTTTTTGCTCATGTTTGCCAACTTGCCTGGGTGCCTGGAAGTGCTTTCGAACGTCACATCTATTCGGTGAGTTTTGCGCCAGCGCTTGAGGCTGCTCTCCAAGAAGGGATTTTCCGTACGGATTGTTCGGCGGGCGTTGTCACTCATGTGTCAGCTATCGATGAAACGGGTGAGGCGCTGGGTGACCCCATGAAGATGTCTTTGGCAGCTTCCAAGCTGGGGCTTGTGGCTGCGTTGTGGTCAGCGTTCAATCCCAAAGGAATGCCTCACGAACTGCGTGCCGAGCTCGATAAGGAAAATGCGGAAGTTGCCAAACGCTTGTCAGATTTGCCTCAGCATGTCGCATATGAAACGGTGGCAAGCTGGACGATGCGCTACGCGAGCCTTTCGGCGGTAGTGGTCGCCGTCAAAAGCGGAGTGACAGCCGAGCAAGTGCCGGAATATTTGAACGAAATCGACTTGATTTCCAAGGATATGCATGAACAGGCTGATCGTATTGACGAAGCCATTGAACAGCGTGCGGCAAAGGTCTTTAACCTAGAAGACGCTGATGACGCATTGATTCACGCGATCGCTTATATGTACGTGCGAGACCTCACGGTTCGCTTCATGCGCATCTGCTCGCTATTGCGCGTGTCAATCGGCGATTCTTTTGAAGAAGAAGTGCGTTGTGCCAATGCGGTGGCTGGTGATGTCAACCAGTTTACGGACGTACGCGCGCTTATTGCCGCCGCTCAAAAGGTGGCACATGACAAGCTTGATCCTTCGCGTATGCGGACAGAGGGCGAACACGAAATTTCGCGCGCTACAGCTATTTCAAAGCATGCGCAGGAACTTACAGAAATTCACGACGGATTCCTTGCCGATCTTCAGAAAGAGGCTCGCAAGGTGCAGGACGATATTGATCAGGCTCTTTTGCGCCAGGCTCGTTTGCATCGCTATGCTGTGCGCGTGAGTGACGAGGGTTTGGTAGAAAAGTTCTTTGTGCTCAATGCTTGAGTGATGGAAAACGTGTGAAGCTCGACTATTGAGCCGACAAAAGAACGCCGCCGGAAAAACCGACGGCGTTTTTGTTGGGTACAGCTTTTAGCGCTTGATGATTACGCCGGCTTGTGGCGTAAAGGTTGCCTGCAGTTCAGTGCCGACATCAATGAGTTTGGTCCCGGGCAGGAACGGAACAGACATGCTGTAGTGCTTTGCCTGGTTCGAGTTCGGAATCTGGACGTGATAGTCGATTCGATCACCCTCAAAGAGGCGATTGACGATCTGCACGTTGAAGCTCTCAGAACCAGCCTGCAGATGCAGGTTTTCGGGGCGCACCACCAAATAGGCGTTTTCACCCACGGCCGGGGGATTTTGTTTGCCCATGCGGGCGCGCAGTTTCTGGCCGGCCACGGAAATAATGCCAAATCCGTCGGCTTCGATTGCTTCCAAGCGGCCTTCGATGAGGTTAGCCTGCCCGATGAAGTCTGCCACGAAAGGTGTCGCGGGATCTTCGTAGAGCTGCATCGGCGTGCCGATTTGTTCGATCTTGCCGCCGTGCATGACCATGATGCGATCCGACATCGTGAGTGCTTCTTTCTGATCGTGCGTCACGTATAGACACGTGATGCCGAGTTTCTGTTGAATGCGGCGGATTTCAGTGCGCATGTGCAGACGAAGCTTGGCATCAAGGTTCGAAAGTGGTTCGTCCATCAAGAGGAGCTTGGGACGAAGAACGAGCACGCGGGCAAGTGCCACACGTTGTTGCTCACCGCCCGAGAGCTGACTCGGATAGCGTTGTTCGGCTTTGGCAAGACCAACCAATGCAAGAGCCTCGCGCACTTTGGTGGCCATGGTTTCTTTCGATTCGCCGCGGATCTTAAGACCGTACGCGACATTGTCAAAGATCGTCATGTGCGGGAAAAGCGCATAGTTCTGGAACACGAAGCCCAGTCCGCGTTCGTTGGCAGGAACGTTCGTAATGTCAACGCCGTCGACGAGGATCTGGCCCGAGCTCGGGGTTTCGAAACCTGCGATCATGCGAAGTGTTGTGGTTTTGCCGCAGCCCGACGGGCCGAGGAAGGTCAAGAATTCGCCGGGCAGCACTTCCAGATTGACATTGTTGACCGCCAGGAACTCTTCGTTGTCCTTGATGAAACGGCGGCAGATGTTTTTAAGACTGAGAGAAACGGACATTTAGCGTGCTCCAATGGTGTCGCCGTTGCGGCACAGTACGCGGGCCAGCAGCGACATGGCGCCGGAGGCCAGGAAGACGAGAAGAATCAGCACAACCGAGAAGGCGCAGGCCTGCGCAAACTGCAGTTCGGTCATGCATTCCAGAATGCGGGTTGTGATCAGAGTCCAGTGAACCGACACGAGGAAGATCGTGGCGCTGATGGCCGTCATCGAGTGGATGAAGAGATACTTCATGCCCGAGAGGATGGCCGGCAGGACGAGCGGAATCGTGATCGACGTGAAGGTTTTCACAGACGAGGCGCCCAGGCTTCGGCTGGCTTCTTCGATCGAAGGATCGATCTGGGAGAGCGCGGCGATGACGTTGCGGATGCCAGCCGAAGAATAACGGAAGACGTATGCCGCAATCAGGATGTAGATCGTGCCGGTTAGAACGATCGGCTTGTCGTTGAAGGCGATGATGTAGGCGATACCGACCACGGTGCCCGGCAGCGTGTAGTTCAGAAGCGAGGCCGTTTCCAGAGTTTTGTGACCGCGCACCTTCAGGCGAGTCGTCACGTAGCCCACGAGAACAGCAAGCAAACCACCCAAAGGCGTACCGATGCAGGCGATCAGCAGCGTGTCCTTGATGGCTTTCATGCCGTGGGTCATGACGTATTCGTAGTTGGCGAAGGTAATCGAGTTGTCGACGCCCCACACCTTGACGACACTGCCCAGAACGATGACCGAGTAGATAGCGATGATCAGGGCGATTACGGCTGCGATGACCACGGCCATGACGGTCGTCACGAGCGGCCCCGGGCCGTGAATCGAGCTGCGTCCGCCGGCTTTACCGCTCACTGTCACGAAGTTCTTGCGGCTTACCCAGTAGTGTTGCAGTAGGTATACGGCGAGAGCCGGAATGAGCAGCATGAAAGAAAGCGCTGCGCCGCCCTTAAAGTCGTACATGCCGGTAATCTGCAGATAAGCCTGTGTCGGGAGCACCGGGAAGGAGTGTCCGCCCAAGACCTGAGGCGTTGCGAAGTCGGCGAGCGAACAGGAGAAAACGAGAAGAAACGCGTTGGCGATGCCGGGAACGGCAAGCGGCATCGTGACCGTACGAAAGACCGTAAGACTCGAAGCGCCCAGAGAATAGGCAGCGTCTTCCAGGTTCGGATCGATGCGCGAGAGAATGGTCGAGAGCGTCATGAACGCCACCGGGAAAAAGGTAAGCGTTTCGGAAATGAAGGTGCCCCAGAAGCCGTAGAAGTTGAAGTCCTCGATGCCCAAAAGCGTGAGGATCATGCCGTTGGGACCCAAGAGAAGCGTGAGCGCGATACTGCTTGTAAAGGGAGGAGAAATCAGAGGCAGGATCGTGATTGCGCTGATGATGAATTTCACCCAAGCGGGCATGCGCAGACGCGTGACGGCAAAGGCGAAGATAAAGCCCAGAACGGTACCGGCCAGGCCTACGGAAAAGCCAAGCAGGATGCTGTTGACAGCTGCCTGCTGGTCGTACCAGCTTGAGACGAAGGGCTTGAGATTTTCAAAGGTAAAACCGCTCTCGCCCCAGAAGGTCATGGCAAGAAGCCGGCAGAGCGGATAAAGCACGAAGACGCCGATCAAAAGCCACAGCATCGCCACGGTGAGACGTGTCGTGGCGTCTCGTCCCGTTGCACCGGAAGAGGTCGTCATAGTGGTTCGATAAAAAAGAGAAGAGGGAGGCCGAGCAAATGTCAGCCTCCGAACGCCGATGAAAAAAATAAGTATTGCCGGCGAGCGCCGCCGTTAAACAAATTGCCGGACGGCGTTCGCGTGAGACGAAGTCTTACTTGATGACTTCGTTGATCCAGCGCTGGGTGTATTCCTTGCGCTTTTCGCCCTTCCAGGTGACGTCGGTGGGAATCATCTTGATCTTGGTGAGATCGAGAATGGGATTGTCCGTCTTCACGTCATTGCGGGTCGGAACGTAATTGATCTTGTTGGCGACGATGAATTCGGCAAACTTCTTGGAAACGGCCCAGTCGACGAACTTTTTGGCTTCGGCGTTGTTCTTGCCACCTTTGATGACGCCCGTGGCTTCAATGCCGTAGCTCACGCCGTCTTCAGGATAGGTAATCACGACCGGATAACCCTGCTGCTGGATGTCCAAAGCGTCGACAATGTAGAAGATGCCCGAAGCGCACTGACCGGTCGCAATCGGCATGGCGCCGCCCGCACCGCTCTTGGTGTACATCTGGATGTTGCCGTTGAGTTGCTTCTGGAACTTGAAGGCTTCGTCTTCACCCATGATCTTCACGAGCGAGAAGATGCGTTCGGTGGCGGTGCCGGACGTACGGGCATCGGCCATTTGCAGATTCTTCTTGTAGCGCGGATCAAGAAGGTCGGCCCACTTCTTTGGCGGTTCCATGTTGTTCTTCTTCAGGAACTTGGTGTTGGTGAGGAAGCACAGCGGAATGACGCCGATGCCGGTCCAGTAGTTGTTGGGATCGCGCAAGGAGGCGTCGATCGCGTCGGAGTCGGCCGGACGATAGGCTTCGAAGATACCTTCCTTGCTGGCGGCGGCATACATGTCGGCAGGACCGCCCATCATGATGTCGACCTGCGGGTTGCCCTTTTCTGCGGTCAGACGAGCCAGTGCCTCACCAGTGGAAAAGCGAAGGAAGTTCACTTTGATGCCCGTGTCCTTGGTGAATTCGGCGAAGATGCGCGAAGCGTACTTCTCCGGCATCACGGAGTAGGCGTTGAGTTCGGCAGCGTTAACGCCGAGGCACAAAGAGGCAAGACCTGCGAGCACGGTCAGAAGTTTTTTCTTGGACATGTCCTTTCCTTCCTTGGATTAATTTTTCGCGTTGCTCAGCTTCTTTGAACCGTTCGCGTGAACAGCCGGCGCGGATACTATGGGCTTCAAAATGCCGCCTTGCGCTCTTTGCGAGCGCAAAAAGGAAACACGGCAACGCGTCGGAAGGAAATTGTACCCAAAAGGTCTCGGGTATCTACTAGATTTTGCGAACCCAAAAGGAGATTCTGCAGACTTGATGCATAGCCTAAGAAACTGAACGCCGCAGACGAATGCATCTGCGGCGCTCAATCAAATTCTCTGCTCAGAGGCGATGATTATGCTTCGGGGTCCGGGCGGCTCAGGCGCATTGTGTTGAGTATTGCGGCGGCAGCCGGCGCAATATCGCTCGCCGTAAAGCCCGCGGCATATTCTTCACTTGCCTTGCCGTGCAGATATACGGCGGCAAGCGTGGCGCTTACGAGGTCGTAGCCTTGCGCAAAGAAGGCACCGAGCATGCCGCTTAGCACATCGCCAGAACCGGCGGTGGCGAGCATGGCGTTGCCCGTGGGATTGATCCAGGTGCGCGAGCTGCGCAGCGTGATGACGCTGCCGGCACCCTTCAGAATCGAAATGGCACCGGTCTGAACAGCGAGTTCTCGGGCTGCACCAATACGATCGGCCTGAACTTTTTCGACGGTGCTGCGGATGATGGCGGCAGCTTCACCCGGGTGCGGCGTGATGACCGTGTGAGCCTTGCGGGCTAGCAATGCGTCCTGCAGTGACATGTCGTCGGCAATCATGCGAAGTGCGTCGGCGTCAAGAATCAGCGGAACCGGTGCGGCGATGGCGTCGGTTAGGCGCTTGCGTGCTTTGTCGGAAAATCCCATGCCGCAGCCCACGACGTTGCAGGAGGTCTTCGTGAGGTCAACTTCGCCGTCGGCGACCATGAGTTCCGGATAGATCGTGTCAAAAGCCGGGGCCTTGTCGCTCATAAATTCGACTGTGACGCGGCCAGCGCCTGTTACGATGGCCGCACGGGCCGCCAGAACGGCCGCTCCGATCGTACCGGTTTCGCCGCCCACCACGGCCACATGACCGTAGTTTCCCTTGTGACTGTTGCGGCTGCGTTCTTCGAGAACATGGCGGAAGTCGTCAGGTTCGACGAGACCGATTGTGGAGAGGGGCACGGAAACGCCGAGTTCGTTCACTTCGACGACACCGGCGGCATCGGCCCCTTCGCACATGAAACAACCTGCCTTCGGTGCGAGCATGGCAAGCGTAATGTCGGCCATGCAGCCCTTAACGCCGCCCACCCAGCGGCCGGTCATCGGATTCAGACCGGAGGGGATGTCGACACTGATGTGCAGAGCCTGACGTTCGTTAAACCACATGGCGGCGTCTTGGAAGTCTCCTGCCAACGGCTTTTTCATGCCCGTGCCGAAAAGCGCATCGATCACGACTTCGGCTTTGTCGGCGTTGTAGGGGTCGCTGATCACGACGCCGCCTACGTTTACATAGGCGTTGTACATGGCAAGTGCATCTTCGGTCTTGGGCTTGTCGCAGCCGATCAGTGCCACCGTCACACGATACTCACGATCAAGCAACAAACGCGCGGCGGCAAAGCCGTCGCCGCCGTTGTTGCCGGGGCCGCAGATAAAGACAACATGCTTGCCGGGTTCAAGCGACTCACAGACGCGATCGGCGATTACAAGGCCGGCGCGGCGCATGAGTTCGGCGGCGGGAAGCTGAGACTGATAGCGGTGTTCGAGCGAAGCAAGTTCGTCAAGATTAAGGATTTGCTGAGCCATGGTGAATTATGCAAACTCGGTGTCGAAAAAAGATGCGCAATTGTACGCCGCAGGTTGCTTAATCGTTTTTTACCATCTTTTCCTGAGGCATCTGCGAGAAGAGCCAATCGACAAAACCGCCGCGATTACGTGAGCAGACGTAGAGGCGTCCTTTGCCTGAAAATTTGAGAACAATGCCTTCGCCGGAGGTTTGGCTGTGGAAAATTTTCCCAAAGAAGCCCTGTTTGGCCGTATTGAGTGCCAGTTCATAGTCAAGCTCCGTATCCCATGCCACCAGGTGCCCGTTGTCGACGTACACGGAGCGGCTACCGTCCAGATCGATGGCGCGCATGGAACCGAAGCCGCTCACAGCCACTTCACCCTTACCGTTTGTGCGGATGACGAAAAAACCGCCGGAGTCGCCTAATAATGCGCGCCCCAATCCCTGTGTCTTGGCATCGAGTTCAACATCCTCGGTGCTGGCCAAATAGGCGCCGTCGGCGATCATGTATTGACGCCCGCCCGTTTGCAACACGGCAATGTCGCCAGGCAGAGTCGGCGTGAGCAGCACTTCGCCCGGACCGTCGACCGCTTCTATCTTTTGCTGAAAAAAGCTCTCGTCGTTGAGTACTTTACGCGAGAGCGCAGAAAAGAATCCGCCTTTGGCACGCCCCGTCAGAGCGAGGGTGGCATCCATGGATACCATGGCGTTTCGCTCGGCAAAAATGCTTTCACCCTTGTTGAGAACAACGCTCAGCAGCGGATCAATAGAACCTGAAACAGTGATGCTCGGCATGACGGAATTCCTTTGAAGTTTTAAGAATGGATAAAGAGTAGTCTTGGTGATTTAGTCCATTGTACTTGCACCATTTCGTCAGACTTCCGCAAATCGGATTGCGTTCGACAGAACAAAGTCCGGGACCGTTATAATTCATAGATTCAATTGCCCGTGCGGCGCCGTGTCGGCGGGCTTTCTTTGCAATTTCAGCGGTTGAATTTCTAAGATGTCACAGACCTCCGTTCTTCGCATTCCCGGCTCTTGCGCGTTATCCGAATTCCGTGCTGAGCGTCTTCTCAAGCAGTTGCGCGGCGTATGCCCTGCCGTTCAGGCCGTTGCGGGCCGCTACCTGCACTTTGTGCATGTTACGAGGGATTTGACCGAAGATGAAGCGCAGCGTTTGGCCGCGCTTCTTGATTATGGAGACCCGGCAAACGAAAAGACCGGCAATCTTCAGTTCTTGGTTGTTCCGCGTCTGGGCACCATTAGCCCCTGGGCTTCCAAAGCGACCGACATCGTGCACAACACGGGCATTGATGCTGTGGCTCGCGTGGAGCGCGGCGTACTCTACACACTGGCTGTCGAGGGCGATGTTGATGAGACAGCCGTCGCCGCTTTGTTGCACGATCGCATGACCGAAACGGTGCTTGCCGCCGACGCGGATCCCGCCGTTCTTTTCTCCGATGTGCAAGGTCGCGAGATGCGCACCGTTGATATTCTCGCCGGCGGCAAGGCTGCGCTTGAGGCAGCCAACGTCGAAATGGGGCTTGCGCTTGCTCCCGATGAAATTGACTATCTGGTCGAGGCCTTCACTAAGCAGCAGCGCAATCCGACTGACGTGGAGTTGATGATGTTTGCTCAGGCCAACTCCGAGCATTGCCGCCACAAGATTTTCAACGCAAAGTTCACTATTGACGGCGTGGATCAGGAAAAGACTCTTTTCGGAATGATCCGTGAAACGCACAAGGCAGCGCCCCGCGGGACCATTATTGCTTATGCCGATAATGCCGCCGTTTTTGAAGGACCGGAAGTTGATCGTCTCTATCCGCGTCCTTCTGCCGAAGATCGCTTCGGTTCGCACTACGAAGAAATCAAAGAGCCGACGCATACCGTCTTTAAGGTGGAAACCCACAACCACCCGACGGCCATTTCTCCGTTCCCGGGTGCTTCGACGGGTTCGGGTGGTGAAATTCGAGACGAAGGCGCAACGGGGCGCGGTGCTCGTCCGAAGGCAGGCCTCTGCGGCTTTACCGTCTCGGCGCTGCACTTGCCTGGCAAGATTCAGGAGTGGGAAAACGACAAGAACACTGCGGCCGACTGCGACTGCGGCAAAGACAAGGTTTACGGAGCTCCTTCGCGCATCGCAACGCCTTTGTCCATCATGACCGAAGGCCCGATCGGTGCGGCAAGCTTTAACAATGAATTCGGCCGAGCCAATATTCTCGGTTACTTCCGCGCCTTTGAGGCACGTGTGGGCGAGACTCGGTATGGCTACCACAAGCCCATTATGCTTGCGGGCGGCATTGGCAATATCCGTGACGATCAGACGAAGAAACTGGAATTGCCGGCCGGAACCCTCCTCATCGTGCTGGGCGGTCCGGGTATGCGCATCGGGCTGGGCGGCGGTGCTGCAAGCTCCATGACGTCTGGTTCGAATGCCGAAGCGCTTGATTTCGACAGCGTGCAGCGCGGCAATCCTGAAATGGAACGTCGTGCTCAGGAAGTGATTGACCGTTGTTGGTCCTGCGGCAAGGACAATCCGATTCTCGCCATTCACGATATCGGCGCAGGCGGTCTGTCCAACGCCATGCCTGAGCTTGCCGATCTTTCGGGTCACGGCGCACGCTTGTCCCTTGACAAAGTGCCGGTGGAAGAAAAGGGCATGAGCCCGTTGGAAGTCTGGTGCAACGAAAGTCAGGAACGTTATGCGTTGGCGATTGCGCCAGAGTCTCTTGAGAAGTTTGACGACTTCTGCCGTCGCGAACGTTGTCCGTATGCTGTTCTCGGCTCCATTTCCGAAGACGGAGAGCTGATTGTCGAAGGCCGTAAGGGTGAAAACCGGGCTGTGCAGATGCCCATGGAAGTTCTCCTTGGCAAGCCCCCGCGTATGCATCGTAATGTGACAAGCGTCAAAGCTGATTTGGCCGGTTTCAAGACCGACATCTCGCTCAAGGATGCACTCTACCGCGTGCTCAAGCATCCGACCGTGGCAAACAAATCCTTCTTGATTTCGATTGGCGACCGGTCCGTGGGCGGTCTTGTGAGCCGCGATCAGATGGTTGGTCCCTGGCAGGTTCCGGTGGCCGACTGTGCCGTAACCTGTGTTTCCTTTACGTCTGAAGCGGGCGAAGCTATGGCGATGGGCGAGCGCACACCTGTTGCCGTGATTGATGCCGCCGCCGCCAGCCGTATGGCCGTAGGTGAGGCACTGACCAACATTGCCGCCGCCGATATTGATCTTTCGTTGGTTAAGTTGTCTGCCAACTGGATGGCTGCGTGTGGTGCTGCAGGTGAAGATGCCAAGCTCTTTAGTGCTGTGGAAGCTGCAAGCGGTATTTGCCAGAAGCTTGGTATTTCGATTCCCGTGGGCAAGGACTCCTGCTCAATGCGCACCGCATGGAAAGATGGGCAGGAATCCAAGTGTGTGACGAGCCCCGTTTCGCTTATTGTGTCGGCAGCCGCTCCTGTGGGCAACGTGCGTTTGACACTCACGCCTGAACTTCGTAAGGATACCAAGAGCGTGCTTCTTGCCGTCGATTTGGGTTTTGGTAAGAATCGCATGGGTGCTTCGATTCTTGCTCAGTGCGTGCAGAGTTTCGGTGACACGGCTCCCGATGTGGATTGTCCCGAAACACTGGCAAAGTTTGTGCGCATGATCCGTAAGCTCACGCTTGCCGGTTGCGTCCTGTCCTATCATGACCGCAGCGACGGTGGTTTTGCAACGACGGCAGCGGAAATGATGTTTGCTTCGCATTGCGGCGTGACGCTTCATGCTGATAAGTTGGGGACGAACGCTCTCGAAGGACTTTTTGCCGAAGAGCTTGGCGCTCTGATTCAGGTTCCTGCCGATCGAATCGACGAAGTGATGGCCGAAGTCCGGGCTGAAGGTCTTGAGGCGGTCTTTAAGACCGTCGGCGAACTGAACGATGAAGATGCACTCGTGGTGTATGAAAACGGTCAGGAAATTCTTCGCGAAGCCCGCACGGATCTCACGCGCGCTTGGTGCGAAGTCTCAAACGCCATCGCCCGCAACCGCGACAATCCTGTATGCGCCGACAGCGAAACCGACTGGATGTGCGACAAGGATGTCAAGGGCTTGTTTGTGAAGACCTCTTTTGATAACAACGAACGCATCGCGGCTCCTTACATTGCAACGGGCGTGCGTCCCAAGCTTGCCGTGTTGCGTGAGCAGGGCGTCAATTCGCAGACCGAGATGGCGGCAGCCTTCACTCGTGCTGGTTTTGAAGCCTATGACGTGCACATGACCGATCTTCTGACCGGCCGCATCACGCTCGAAGACTTTGTTGGGCTTGCCGTTTGCGGCGGCTTCTCCTATGGTGACGTGCTGGGAGCTGGCGGTGGCTGGGCCAAGACTATTCTTCACAACGCCATGCTTTCGGATATGTTCTCGGCCTTCTTCAATCGTACGGATACCTTTGCTTTGGGTATTTGCAACGGTTGCCAGATGATGAGCCGCTTAAAGGGCCTCATTCCCGGCGCAGAAGCCTGGCCTCAGTTTGTTCGTAACCGTTCCGAACAGTTTGAAGCGCGTTGTGTAGAGCTTCGTATTGAAGACAGCCCCTCGATTCTTTTCCGCGGCATGGCCGGTAGCTGTATGCCGATCGTGAATTCGCATGGTGAAGGTCGTGTGCAGTGGGATCGTCCGGAAGACGCTCAGGCAGCTCATATTGCGGCGCGTTATGTTGACGGCAACGGGCAACCCACCGAACGGTATCCGTTGAACCCCAACGGATCGGTTGGCGGTGTGACGTCCGTGACTACGACCGACGGTCGATTCACTATTATGATGCCTCATCCGGAACGCAGCCATCGCACGGTGCAGCTTTCCTGGCATCCGCGAGAAATGGGGGCCTTCTCGCCGTGGATGCGTATGTTTGAAAACGCTCGCGTTTGGGTGGGTTAAGCCTCTGGCGTAACGCTTGACATACAGGCCTGTTGGAACTTCGCTTCCTTCGGGCCTTTTTTTGAGGGTTTTGTCCGGATGGATGTTGCCGTACTGCTTTCGTTTGCTGCTGCCAGTCTGGTGCTTGCTGCTGCACCTGGTCCTGACATTCTCTACGTATTGGCTCAGTCTGCGCAATCTGGTGCACGCGCGGGTTTGACGGTGGTCATAGGCCTTATGGTCGGTTGCCTGATTCAGACAGCAGCCGCGGCAGCGGGGCTGGCTGCTGTGGTTGCGGCCAGCCCATGGCTCTTCTGGACCATTCGTTTGGCCGGAGCGGCATACCTTTTGTATCTTGCGTGGGGAGCCTGGCATGCGCCGACTTCAGCGCAGACGGCGCGTGCTACAGTGATTGATAGCTCCGCGTTATTGCGTCGGGGGATCATTATGAATGTAACGAATCCCAAGGTGCAGATTTTCTTTTTGGCTTTCTTTCCGCAGTTTGCAACCAGAGGAGCGACCGGCTGGCAGATGGCCATGGAAATGGGGCTTCTTGGGGTGATTTTTACTGTTTGCGCATTTGTTGTCATGGCTGGTTGCGCTCTTTTTGCTGGGGTGTTGTCGGACACGATCCGTTCGCCTCGGGTGCAGATTGTTCTTAACAAAGCCTCTGCGTTCATATTCATCGGTTTGGCTCTGGCCGCTGTCGTTTCTTAGTAAAAATTTTTCGGGTTATGAAACTCGAAATTTCTTCCAACTAAGATGTCCTGCCTATGCAAGGCAGTCGCCGAATCGGTACCATTCGCCCATGCTCGAGCGCTCCTCGGGAGAGCCTCTTTTATCAGCAATAAAGAAGAAAGAAAAAATGCTGTTCTCAAATACCGCCGCAGATGATACGAATCGTGTCCGCATCAAATTGTGCGGACTGACGTTGGAAGACGATGTATTGACCGCCGTTCAATCGGGTGCTGATGCTGTGGGTTTCGTGTGTTATCCGGCAAGCCCCCGGTATGTCACGCCGTCCCGGCTCATGTGTCTTTTGAGCATGGTGCCGTCTTCGGTGACCAAGGTTCTCGTGTTTGTTAATCCGACAAGCGAAGAGGTGCGGGAGCACCTGGCGATGTTCCCGGACTGCGTGTTGCAATTTCACGGAAACGAATCGCGCGCCTTCTGTGATCAGTTTCATGTGCCCTATGTTAAGGCGGTGTCGGTTAAGCAACCTGAAGATCTGCTCAGGGCGCAGGACGAATATCCTATGGCCGTAGCGTTGTTGGCCGATGCTGCAACGCCTGAATTTGGCGGCTGCGGGAAGTCTTTTGATTGGGAAGGGGTCGGTAAGATTCGCGATCAGATCCGTAAACCTCTCATTGTGGCCGGAGGTTTGAAGGAGCAAAACGTAAGCCAGGCTATCCGCGTTATGCGTCCTTGGGCGGTGGATGCCGCCAGCGGGGTTGAAACGGCCCGCGGTATCAAGGATCACGACAAGATTCAAAAGTTTATCGAAGCCGTACGACGCGGCGGCGAATGCGAAGATTCGCTTCTGCAAGCATAAGAAAGCAAAAAAACTGCGCCATCATCAGAGCCCGTCGAATTCTGCGGGCTTTTGTGTTTTTATGCCTAGCGCGGCAAGTCTGCGTCCTGAGCGAAGTACGTTTTTGTCCTTTGTAAAGAGAAAGTCTGCTCGACTTTCAAACGCAAGGTTCAGAAATTTCTCGTCGTCGGCGTCTCGACAGCGCACGACGCCTTCAACAGAAGTGCGTGTAACGAGGGTGAGAGATAAAACGTTTGTGAGTAGCCTGTCCTGCTCTTCTTCAGAAAGCGCGAAATGAGGTCGGGTCAGTACGACGGCAAATTCCTTCAGACAGCTTGGGGTTGACACCGGACGCAGTCGGTTTTCGAAAATGGCCGATTTGAGTGCCTGCGCATCCTTGTCGTTCCAGTACCAAATGTCGAAAAGAACGTTTGTGTCAAGAACGACCAACGGTGTTTCGCGCGGGTGTGTGGCAAGCTCAGAGGCCTCAATCGCAGGCAGATTGTCGAGTCGAGTGAGGATGAGGGATAAGCGCGGTGTCGCATCATGTTGTAGAGGCGAGTTTTCGGTCATAGTTCTGCAGGAAAAAACAAAACACCGCCTGGAAGTCTACCGAAGCGGTGTTTGAACGGCTGTGCACGGCAGATCTGCTCTTGGAGAGACCTGCCATTTCGCGAGGTGTTAGAGAAGGCCTTGAACAGCCTGAGCTTCAGCGATAAGCTCGCCCACGGTCTTGTCGAGTTTTTCCTGACTGAAAGCGTCGAAATCAAGTCCTTGTACGATTTCGTAGTTGCCCTGACCGTCACAGATGCAGGGCATGCCGCAGACGATTCCCTCCGGAATGCCGTAGCTGCCGTCGGATGGAACGCCCATCGTGACCCAGTCGCCGTTACTGCCGAGGAACCAATCGCGCATGTGATCAATGGCGGCAGAAGCTGCCGAAGCGGCAGAGCTGGCACCGCGAGCATCGATGATGGCTGCTCCGCGCTTGCCGACGGTTGGGATGAAAGTATCACGGTACCAGGTCGGATCCACGCAGTCAGCGGCGGCTTTGCCGTCAATCGTGCAGTAACGGATGTCCGGGTACATCGAGGGAGCGTGGTTGCCCCAAACAGCCATCTTATGCATGGTCGTTACGGGCTTGCCGGTGATGCCGGAGAGCTGGGAGAGAGCACGGTTGTGATCCAGTCGGAGCATAGCCGAGAAGCACTTGGGCGAGAGCGACGGAGCCGATTTCATAGCGATGTAGGCATTGGTGTTGCAGGGGTTGCCCACAACGAGCACCTTGACGTTGCGGCTGGCAACAGCGTCAAGTGCTTTGCCCTGTTCGGTGAAGATGGCACCGTTGGCAGAGAGCAATTCGGAGCGTTCCATGCCTTTGGTGCGCGGACGGGCACCCACAAGAATGGCGGCATCGGCATCCTTGAATGCGATCATCGGGTCGGCCGTGGAAGTCATGTCTGCCAGAAGCGGGAAGGCGCAATCAGCCAATTCCATCATCACGCCCTTGAGTCGAGCAGCGCTTTCCGGCGTATTGCGTTCGAGCAGCTGCAAAATGACAGGCTGATCGGGGCCGAGCATGTCACCAGCGGCAATGCGGAAAAGCAGAGCATAGCCAATATTGCCAGCAGGACCGGTCACGGCAACGCGAACAGGTTTCTTCATGGAATTCATCTCCTTGATGCAAATTAGTCTTCGTTCAATCGCACACATCGTGCTCGGACGACAGTGTGCAAGCCGATCAAACCTTGGACGGGTCGAGGAGGTCGTCGGCGGGCGGATCGGGCACTTTGACTGCAATCCTAATGCTAATGACAGCTTCTTGTGCGTGAAAAACAAGCTTGCCGGGATCGTCAATTCGCATGAGGAAAAGAGTTTTGCCGGCAAGTTGCGATATGTAACTGACTGAATTAAAAGAAAAATTATTCAAAAGAACACAGGAGGGAAAAGAGGGACTTAACGGTTCGAAACGATTTGATCCGCATCAAATAAAAGTTAAAAGACAATAAAGATAATAGTGTTCATAGTGATCCGCTTATGAATAAGGCCGACGAAAACAAAAAAGCCGACTTTGCGAAACAAAGCCGACTTTCGAACTTGCAGAACCAATGCGATGCGTCAAAGGCTTTTCGAGACACCCTGCAAGTGGAACTTGGCGACGATTGTCGCGGCAATTTCTTCAATGGATTTGGTGGTCGAATTGAGCCACTCAATACCGTTGCGAGTCATCAGCGCTTCGGCGTTGCGGATTTCTTCGCGGCAGTTCTCAATGCTGGCGTAGCGAGAGCCCGGGCGGCGTTCGTTTCGGATTTCCGACAATCGTTCCGGTTTGATGGAAAGACCAAATAGCTTGTGGCGCAACGGCAGAAGGATGTCGGGCAGACAGCCGCGGTCGAAATCTTCCGGGATAAGCGGATAGTTGGCGACTTTGATGCCGAATTGCATGGCAAGGAAAAGTGACGTCGGCGTTTTTCCGGAGCGGGAGACGCCCACGAGAATGACTTCGGCCTGATCCAACCCGCGGTTTGTTTGACCGTCATCGTGTGAAAGGGTGTAGTCAATGGCGGCAATTCGCTTGTTGTAGCGCTCTTCGTCGCGAATCTTATGTGTGGCACCAATCGTGTGTTCACTCTTCATGCATAACTCGTGTTCGAGTGGTCCGACGAAGGAACGGAAGAGTTCAATTTGAAAACCCTCATTGCTGCTGATGAAAGCTCGGGAAATGACCGGATCAACAAAAGTGGAGAACACCAACGGACGCACCCCGGTGCGATGTTGAACGGCGTTGATGCGTTCAGCCGTCTGCTTGGCCTTTTCAACCGTATCGATAAAAGGAATACGCTCTCGATCGTAACTGAGGTTGGGAAACTGCGTGAGGACGGAATGAGCCAACGTTTCGGCTGTAATAGCCGTACCGTCGCTTACGATAAAAACAGGACGCCAGTTTGCTTTGGCGGGGGTTTCGGTCTTTTGTTCTTCCTGCATGGGATGTGCTCAATGACATAGGTCGGTGAACGCGTTGTCTGTCAACGCGTCATGCAGAGACAAAGTGTAACAAAACAAGGCACGATCCAGAAAAGATTCTCAGAGAAGACTGAAAGGAATAACTTGTTGTCCGATCTTCGGAAACGTCACTCAGCTGTTCATGATATCGATATGTTCCGGTTTGAACTCTGCAATTCGAAAGCCGTCTTCAATATTTTGAACAAGTTTGAGACATGGTTCTTGAAGGCGGAAGCCAGTTTTTTTCTTGTGCTTGTTTTGTACTTTCAGAGCTTTCTCGAACACAAAGTAGGTATGGACAGCGCTACTGTTCAGAGAGGCGTAGTATTGCCGAAGCGAGTTTCGTTGCAAATTGCTACTATACTCTGCCTAGACGGCTGGACCGGCTCTATTGGTATGGGCACGGTGGAGTCGTTAAAATACGTACGTTTTTTACCAACAAACTGCCCGGGCGTAAATATTCCGGGTGAAAAAGAGGATCAAATGGTTCAAGGCCGTTATGTATTTCCCTTCAGCCAGCTGCGCATGACCGACGTTGATCGTGTGGGCGGCAAAAATGCTTCTCTGGGCGAACTGCTCAGTCAGCTGACCGATGCTGGTATTCGTGTGCCGGACGGCTTTGCCACGACGGCTGAAGCGTTTCGTCTGTTCCTGAAGGAAGGAGGCCTTGAAGACCGCATTGCAGCGCGTCTGGAAGGTCTTGACGTTGATGATGTGAACGAACTTGCCAAGGCCGGTGCAGAAATTCGTAGCTGGGTTGAGGCAGCTCCGTTCCCTGCCGAACTTGAAAAGGAAATTCGTGAATTCTACGAATGGCTCAAGGACGGTCAGGAAGAAATCTCCGTGGCAGTGCGTTCGTCGGCTACCGCCGAAGACTTGCCTGATGCTTCCTTTGCCGGTCAGCAAGAAACTGTTTTGAATGTGGTTGGCATTGACGCTGTGTTGCATCATATGCGTGAAGTGTTTGCCTCGCTCTACAACGATCGTGCCATCAGCTACCGAGTTCACAAGGGCTTTACCCATGTTGAGGTGGCCTTGTCCGCCGGCGTGCAGCGTATGTGCCGTTCTGACAAGGGTGCTGCTGGCGTGATGTTCACGCTTGATACCGAAAGCGGCTTTGATCAGGTTGTGTTCGTGACGGCCAGCTACGGCCTTGGTGAAACCGTTGTGCAGGGTGCCGTCAACCCCGATGAGTTTTATGTGCACAAGCCCATGCTCGAACAGGGCAAGAAGGCGATTGTCCGCAAGACGCTCGGTAGCAAACTCATCAAGATGGAATTCGATACGGAAGGTACGAGCGGTCGTACGGTCCGCACAATTGATGTGCCCGACGAAGATCGCCGCCGCTTTGCCATTACTGACGAAGACGTGATGGAACTTGCCAAGTTCGCCTGCATTATCGAAAAGCATTACGGTCGTCCGATGGATATCGAATGGGGTAAGGACGGTCTTGACGGCAAGATCTACATTCTTCAGGCTCGTCCGGAAACGGTTAAGAGCCGTCAGGCCAACGCCGATGTGCAGCAGCGCTATACCTTGAACGCCAAGGGCAAGGTGCTCGTCCAGGGCCGCGCTATTGGACAGAAGATCGGTGCGGGCCCCGTGCGCATCGTGAACAGCGCTGCTGAAATGGATCGCGTGCAGAAGGGCGATGTGCTCGTTACCGACATGACGGATCCCAACTGGGAACCTGTGATGAAGCGTGCCTCGGCTATCGTTACTAACCGCGGCGGTCGTACTTGCCACGCTGCCATTATTGCCCGTGAGCTCGGTATCCCGGCCGTAGTCGGCTGTGGCGATGCTACCGAAGTTCTCGTGGAAGACCAGCAGGTCACCGTTTCCTGTGCTGAAGGCGACACAGGCAACATTTACGACGGTTTGCTCGACTTCTCGGTTGAAGAAGTCAAGCGCGGCGCTTTGCCCGAAATTCCTGTCAAAGTGATGATGAACATCGGCAACCCGCAGCTGGCGTTCGAGTTCTGCCAGATTCCAAACAAAGGCGTCGGTCTGGCTCGTCTTGAATTCATCATCAACAACAACATCGGTCTGCATCCGAAGTTGGTGCTCGACTATCCGAACATCCCGAGCGAACTGCGCGACACGGTGGATCGTCTTTCGCAGGGCTACGAAAGCCCGCGCGAGTTCTTCATCAGCAAGCTTGCCGAAGGCGTGGCCACCATCGCGTGCGCTTTCTGGCCGCGCAAAGTGATCGTTCGTATGTCCGACTTTAAGAGTAACGAATACAAGAAGCTCATTGGCGGCGCGTGCTACGAACCGGATGAAGAAAACCCGATGCTGGGTTTCCGCGGTGCTTCTCGTTACATCGCTCACAGCTTCTCGGATTGCTTCGAAATGGAATGCCTTGCCATGAAGCGTGTGCGTGATGAAATGGGGCTTACCAATGTTGAACTGATGGTTCCCTTCGTTCGCACGATCGGCGAAATTAAGGCCGTCACGGAAATCCTTGCCAAGCATGGTCTCAAGCGCGGTGAAAACGGTCTGCGCCTGAACATGATGTGCGAAATTCCGTCCAATGCCATCCTTGCCAACCAGTTCCTCGACTATGTCGACGGCTTCTCGATCGGTTCCAACGATCTCACGCAGCTCACGCTGGGTCTGGACCGCGACTCCGGTCTTGTGGCAAGCAGCTTCGACGAACGCGATCCGGCCGTGAAGGAACTTCTCAAGATCGCCATCCGCACATGCCGTGAACGCGGCAAGTATGTCGGCATTTGTGGTCAGGGTCCCTCTGATCATGCCGATTTTGCTGCCTGGTTGATGGAAGAAGGTATTGAGTCGATTTCGCTCAATCCTGACACCGTTGTCGATACCTGGCGCAAGCTCGCTACGATCGCCGGCAAGTAATCGACTGTTCGATCTGCTGTCCTGCTCCGAGCAAGGAGCAGGACAATAAAGAAGAGCCTTCCGAGTCTTCTCTTTTCGAGGCGATGCGGGAGGCTTTTTTGTGCCTGAAGCTGATTTTCAGTTCGGACCGAAAGCGGCGAATTTGTCCCTGAGAACAAAGCCGATGCGGGAAACGGCTGCAAGAAGCTGAGCGGGCGGGAAGTGACCGAAACCCATGATTAGGCCCTTGTAGAGCGGTGTACCGATTGAAAAGGATGAAATAGAGCGAAGTTCAACGCCCTGCTGACGGCACAGGTCGGCAACAGCTTCATCGTTAATATCCGAATTGTTGAAGACGAAAGTCAGGTGCATACCCTGCCCGGTGGCGATGAATTTGCCCCAGTCGCCGAAGTTTTCTTGTACCGCTTGAATCAGGTAGTCACGCCGAGCCTCAAAAATGCGGCGCATTTTGAGGAGATGCGTTTCATATAGTCCGGTCTTGATGAATTCGGCCACAGCCATCTGCAATATTTCATTGCTTTGGCGATCAATCAGAAAGCGCATACCTGAAAAAGGTTTGACCAACTCCTCCGGGACGACCATGTAGCCCAGTCGCAACCCGGGAAAAAGCGACTTTGAAAACGTCCCGACATAAATTACGTTGTTGCCGGAATCCATCCCTTGCAGACTTGGATAGGCGAGGTTGCCTCCGTAGCGAAGTTCGTTGTCGTAGTCATCCTCAACGATCCATCCGCCCGATTCACTCGCCCATTGAAGAATGTTGCGACGGCGCTGGATGCTCATCAGCATGCCGAGAGGACACTGATGTGAAGGAGTGAGAAAAACTCCTTTCGCGTTCGGCTCCAGAGCAAGCGCCGTTTGCAGATTGAAGCCTTCGTTGTCGACCGGTACATAAACCGGAACAATATCCTGGGTCTTGGTTGCCGCTCTCAGCAGAGGATATTGCGGATCCTCAATCCACACTTTGTCGCCGGGCGAAAAGAGGATTTTGAGGCACATCAAGAGGCCGAGCTGGCTTCCCGATGTGACGATCACTTGTTCGGGGCGTGCTCGTACGCCGCGCAGTCGCTGCGCAATGCCGCAGATCGCTTCCCGCAATTCTTCGTTGCCTTGAGGATCGGAGTAGACGAGCTTGAGCGTGTTTTGCTGAACGTGTTTGATGAGAATGTCGGTGAATTCTCGACCGGGACTCGCTTCGCGTGAAGTACTTGCTATGGCCAGCGGAGTAGAAGTTTGCACTGCGAGATCGTCGAGCGCTTGCGCACAGAAGGCGGCATGGCGCCCCAAACTCTTGGTTTTTACCTGCGTAACGTTTGGCAAGTTGCAGGAGACGACGTCGAAATTGGTTTGCAGGGGCAGTTTTGTGGAAATGAAACTGCCGCGGCCACGCGACGTCTCTAGATATCCTTCAGCAATCAGAATGGCGAAAGCGGAGTCAACCGTGGCGCGTGCAACGCCCAGATGTTTTGCCAGCAGACGAATTGGTACGATGCGGTCGCCTGGCTGAAGCAATCCTTTTTGAACGGCTTCCCGCACCGTCTGTGCAATCTGACGATCAAGGGAAATAGGGCTGGTTCTGTCAAGGTGAAATTCGACTCGTAAGTGCGTACCGTTCTGGCGAAACATATTGAGATTCAACTACTCTTGTTCGTAAATTCTAGAATTTGACCGACAATGGAGTGTAGCGAAACGCGAAAGTGCTAATGTGCAAAGAACTAATGGATTACATGGTGTTTTTTTGAGAAAGGTCAAACGCTCAGTTGCTATACTGCCCTTTAGTTGTCCTGCTGAGTCGACAGCAAGCAAAAAAAAGAAGATCGAGATAACCGTGGATCCCCAAAATCTTTCTTCCGAAGAACTTGAAATTGCCATGCGAGCTCTGCCGCCTCAGGCGCGCATTGCTCTCGAAACGATGGCGCAGATGCAGAAACGTCCGGCTGAGGATGTGCTGCGTGATGAAATACGCCAATACATTGCGGGGCGCTTGCCGATCGTCAATATCGACGCAGCCATTGAAGCTATTCAGGCTACAGCCCATACGGCGGGGTATCTGATTGGGCGACTGCGCCGGTTTGCACGCGAAATAAACAACGAATGAAACTTCCAAGCATCATAAGGAGCTAATTGCCATGAAGAACACGCTTGCTGCAACGCTTGTTGCCGCCTCCGCTTTGACCGTGACGGCCGTACAGGCCGCCACTCCTGAAGTGGAAGCCCTTCTGCAGGCCGCGCAGAAGGAAGGCGCCGTCTATTCGGTGGGCATGCCCAACACCTGGGCAAACTGGGTGAAAACCTGGAGTGATCTGCAGACGAAGTACAAGATCAAGACGCAGGACACGGACATGGCTTCGGCCGAACAGATTTCGAAGTTTATGGCCGAGGGCGAAAACGCGACTTCTGACATCGGTGACGTGGGTTTTGAATTTGGTGAAATCGCCAAGAAGCGCGGCATCACGATGCCGTACAAGCCTTCGACCTGGGATCAGATTCCAGGCTGGGCAAAAGACCCGGACGGTCATTGGTGCCTTGCCTACACCGGCACGGTGGCCTTTATTATCAACAAGGAGCTTGTGAAAGACATTCCGCGCACGTGGAGCGATCTTCTGAAGGGTACCTACCGTGTTTCTGTGGGTGCTGTGGGTTCGGCTGCTCAAGCTAACTATGCCGTGCTGGCCGCGGCGATTGCTTTCGGCGGCGATGAAAAGAACCTTAATCCCGCTTACGACTTCTTTGCCAAGATCGCCAAGCAGGGACGTCTCTCGATGGTTGACCCGGTGGTGGCCAATCTCGAAAAAGGGGAAGTTGAAGTCGGTATGCTGTGGGATTTCAATGCGCTCAACTACCGCGATCAGATTGACCGCAACCGCTTTGAAGTCGTGATTCCTTCGGAAGGCAGCGTAATGAGCGGCTATACGACGATTCTCAACAAGTACAGCAAGCATCCGAATGCCGCGAAGTTCACGCGCGAATTCATCCTCTCCGATGAAGGTCAGATTAATCTGGCAGGAGGCTACGCCCGTCCGATCCGCATTGATCACATCAAGTTGCCCGAAGACGTGGCTGCTAAGATGTTGCCGAGCGAACAGTACGCCAATGCCCGACCGGTGAAGGACTTTGCCGTTTGGACGAAGACCACCGCACGTCTTTCGCGCAATTGGCAGAGCAAAGTTTCGATCCACATGAAGTAATCCATCCCGGATTGCTTCATCGGCTTTAGCGAAAGCGGTTCCCGGTTTGTTGCCGGAGCCGCTTTTTCTCTGGGTGTGATGACTCAGTGCGTTTGATTGTCGTTCTCCTTGGCTGAATTCTGGGGCTATACGGCCTGTGCTGTAAAATCCGAGACGAACTGGCAATTCCTTCCGAGGCGCGTTGTGCCGGGTGAGTTCTTGCCGTCCGGTAGAAATTTTTAGTCAAAGTATGAAAACTCTGTCAGATCGATGGTCGAACATCGGACGCTCGCTTTTGCTTGTGCCTTTTGCCGTCGTCTTTTTTGCTTTCCAGATCGTTCCCATGATATGGGTGCTCATCAATTCGTTCTGGGTTGAGGAAGATGTCGAGTGGGGACTTACAAACTACACCGAACTTATTGGCGATGCCTTTTATGCGCAGGCCTTTACCAATTCGCTGTGGTTGAGTTTCGGCAGTGCCTTTGTGGGACTCCTGATTGCTTCTTTTGCTGCAGCCAGTCTCCAAAAGGTTCCCGGGACTTTGCGTAACGCGATGGTGAGTTTTACCAACATGACGAGTAATTTCTCGGGTGTTCCGCTTGCCTTTGCATTTATCATTATTCTGGGTTTCAACGGTGCCATCACTTTGCTGCTCAAGAAGTGGGGCATCATCGACAACTTCAATGTTTACGGGATTGAAGGGCTCTTTCTTATCTATACGTACTTTCAGATCCCGTTGGGTACCTTGCTTCTTTTCCCGGCCTTCGGTGCTTTGAAGCCGGAGTGGGAGGAGGCGGCGTTTACCATGGGCGCGAGTCGCCTCCAATACTGGTGCCGCGTGGCCATTCCGGTGATGTTGCCTGCGCTTGCCGGTACCTTTACGATTCTTTTTGCTAATGCCATGGGTGCTTATGCAAGCGCTTATGCTCTTACTGTCGGCAACTACAACCTCATCACAATCCGCATCGGTCAGCTTGTTGTGGGCGACATCTTCTTCCAGCCCAATCTGGCGGCGGCTCTGTCGGTGCTGCTGATTTTGATTTTAGGTTTTGTCACGGCGCTCTACCGTTTCTTGATCCGGAGGTCTTACCATGCCGCGTTTTAATCTGCAGGATAAAAGCCGCGGTTGGCAGCTCTACCACAAGACCGTGATCGGCGTGACGGCGCTCATTTTGTTACTTCCGATTGCAGCGACTGTGATTTACGCCTTTTCTTCGAGCTGGGGCGCGACCATTCTTCCTGACGGTCTCACGACGCGATGGTTTGAGCAATTGTTGTCTGACCCGCGCTTTATGGCGGCCATGGGCCGAAGCTTCTTCATTTGTCTGGCAACGCTTGCTTTTTCGACGCTCCTTGTGCTGCCTGCCGTATTTGCCGTCTTCTATTACTTCCCCAAGCTCAAGGACTTGATGGAAATTCTCATCATTTTGCCCTTTGCGGTGCCGCCCGTGGTGAGTTCCGTGGGTTTGCTGCAGATCTATGCCGGTGAACCTTTCGAGATTGTGGGAACGCCCTGGATTCTGGTGGGCACGTATTTCACCATCGCGGTACCGTTCATGTACCGATCGCTAGCCAACGGACTTGAAGGCATCAATCTTAAAGACTTGATTGACGCCGCGCATCTGCTTGGAGCCAGCACTTTTTCTGCCTTCATGCGCTGCATTTTGCCGAATCTCAATCGAGCGTTGCTGGCCTCGCTTTTCTTGAGCTTTTCGTTTTTGATGGGCGAATTTGTTTTTGCCAACATTCTCGTGGGTACACGCTTTGAAACGCTTCAGATTTATCTTTACACCAAGCGCATGACAAGCGGACATTTAAATGCAGCCATTGTGGCGACATATTTCTTCCTCACGCTGATTCTCACGTGGATTGCCATGTATCTGTCTCGTCCCAAGCGCGAGCGCAGCAAGGAAGCTTCCTGAAACACTACCTCGAGCTAACCGATACCGAACAAAGAAAGCAAGTCATGGAACAAGCAAACCACTATGTTGATGTGAAAGGCCTTAGCAAGCATTTCGGTGCGTCCAAGGTTTTCGAGGATCTTTCCTTTGCGATCGAAGAGGGAGAGTTCATTACGCTCTTGGGCCCTTCGGGATGCGGTAAATCAACGCTGCTGCGCTGTTTAGCCGGTCTCGAGACGCCGGACGAAGGCAGTATCTTTGTCAATGGTGAAGACATCACGCATGTCAAGCCGCAGAAACGCGGTATCGGCATGGTGTTTCAAAGTTACGCTCTGTTCCCCAATATGACGGCGGCTGAAAACATCGCCTTCGGCCTCAAAATGCAGGGGCTCGCCAAGAGCGAAATATTGCATCGCGTGGCGCAGGCTATTCGCACGGTCGAACTTACCAACAACGAGAAAAAGTATCCCAACCAGCTCTCAGGCGGACAGCGTCAGCGTGTCGCGCTTGCGCGCGCTTTGGTTGTCAAGCCCCGCATTCTGTTGTTAGACGAACCGCTTTCGGCGCTTGACGCGAGAATCCGCCGTAATCTGCGCGATGAAATCCGATCGATTCAACGTGAAATGCAGCTTACGACGATTTTCGTGACGCACGATCAGGAAGAAGCGATGACGATGAGCGATCGCATTTTTCTGATGAACAAGGGACAGTTTGTGCAGACAGGTACCCCCGAAGAGGTATATTTGTCTCCTGCATCCGAATTTGCCGCGCGTTTTATCGGTTCCTACAACCTTCTGAGCAAAGAGCAGGCGTCAGCGATCTTTGATGTGCAAGACAAAGGACTTTACGCCGTGCGACCGGAATCAATTTATGTGCAGGAGCAAGGCGGCATCTATCCGGGCACGTGCTCAAGCCCGGTGCAGGGAACGGTGGTCTCACACCAGCTTCTCGGCAACGTTATTCGCTACCGCATCGCAGCACTTGGCACCGAACTCACTGTTGACGTGATGAACCGTTCAAGCAGCCGCCTTTATGCCCCGCAGACGGCGGTTCGACTCCTGTTCAATCTTGCCGAAATCAAACCGCTTGCTCACTGATTTCCATCAAAAAGCAAAAAACCTCACGGGTCACGTAAGACCTGTGAGGCTTCTGCCAGCCGAAACGGCGAATTGGTAGGCCCAGAAGGACTTGAACCTTCGACCAAGGGATTATGAGTCCCCTGCTCTAACCGACTGAGCTATGGGCCCGGTCGTTTGCGGATAAACCGAAAACGAGTGCGCCATTTTACTAAAAACTCGTCGAGTTTTGGGAAGTTTTTTTGCGATTTGCGATCAGATTTTGAAGACGTTTTCGCGATAAAACTTCATTTCGGCAATCGAGTCGTAGATGTCGCTCAAAGCTTCATGTTTGGAGGACTTCTGGTACTGACTCATAATAGCCGGATTCCAGCGACGTACGAGTTCTTTAATGGAACTCACGTCAATGCTGCGATAGTGGAAAAAGTCTTCCAGACGTGGCATCCAGCGAGCCATGAAACGGCGATCTTGACCGATGGTATTACCACACATTGGCGACTTGCCGGCGGGCACGAAGCGAGACCAATGCGCCAGGCAAATGTCCGTGGCTTCCTCTTCGGATATTGTGCTTTCCAACACGCGCTTTGTGAGGCCGCTCCGACCGTGCGTGGCGGTGTTCCAGCTGTCCATCGACTTCATGACAGCTTCGGACTGATGAATGGCAATAACCGGACCTTCGGCGAGAACGTTGAGTTGGGCGTCCGTGATGACAGATGCAATTTCGATGATACGGTTGACTTCGGGCTGCAGGCCCGTCATCTCCATGTCCAGCCAAATCAGATTGTTTTCGCTGTAGTGCGGGTCTTTTTCGATCGTTTCCGACATTTGTGCTCAGTAAGTGTAAAAAAAGCGCATTTCCTGCGCAACGCCATTAAGATTAATAGGTTATTGTATCCGCTTCGCCTCGTAATCGTTTTTTCATGACCGACATTGCGTCTGTTCTCAGTATTCTGTTTGTCCTTTTGATCGCCTTTTATGTTTGCGTTCATACGGCGCTCACCATTTCCGAGGTCAAAAGCGCCGAGGCGGGGGCCAATGTCGTGCCGGCCGCCTTTCGGCCTCGCGTCTCTTTAGCTGAACATCGTAAGGCGATTGATTACACGGGCGAAGTCATTCAAAGTGATCTTGTTGCCGCTTTGATTGGCGCGGGCATAGCATTGCTTTTGACTTTCGGCGGCGGTTTTACTGTGTTGCTTGCCGGTATCACGACTTTGTGCGGGCAGGGGCTGGCCGCACACATCACGCTGGCGCTTTTAATCAGCTTCGTGTTGGCGCTTATTGATTTTCCGTTGTGTTGGTGGAAGGAGTTCCGCATCAATGAGCGATACGGTTTTGAGAAGACGCCGGCAAAACAATGGCTTGTCAAAGCGCTCAAGGAACTGATTCTGGGGTGGTGTTCGCTTGCGCCGGTTCTTGTAGCTGTGCTGGTTATTTGTGAAAGCGCCTCGTATCACTGGTGGTCGTTTGCGCTGATGCTGACGGCGGCTTGGTATATCTGGCGCATTGCGCTGGCCCCCAAAATCATCGGGTTCTCGGCTCAGGCCAAACCCCTGAGAGAAGGCTCGCTTAAGGAGCGACTTACGAAGCTTCTGCGGCGGTTGGAACTTGACAGTGCTGAGATCTATACCATGGCTCGTCCCAAGAGCTGGCGCCATGGCAACGCGATTTTCGTCAAACGCCGCGGTAAGTTCCGTCTGGTGATCTTCAATCATGTGCTGGCTCGTTTGACAGATGAAGAAATTTGTGCGGTTGCTGCCTGTGCTATCGGTCGCATCAATCGGTGCCATAACGCTGCGCGATTGTTTTTTTTCATCGGTCTGTCGACATTGTTTTGGTGGGGACTCGCATTTCTTTCAGAAAAGACGTGGTTTTATGCTTCGTTGAATATCGAACCATCGCTGGCGATTCCCAACGGTGCCATCAATCCGGGACTTCTTTTTGCAATTTGCATTGCAGTAGTTCCTGTGGTGCTTTATCCGGCTGTCTTTCTGGTACACGCTTTTACCCGTTTGCTCGACTACGACGAAGATGCCTACGCCGTAGCCCTGGTGGGCTCCAAGCCGTTGGTGCGCGCAATTGCCAAGTTGCACCGCGACTACCGCAATTCGCTTGTGCCCAATATTCTCTATTCGCTTGCTAATCATCGTCGTCCGCACGTGACCCATCGTATCCGTGCCGCTTTGCTAGTCGAACAGCGTGATCGTTTCAATCAGGCTTCGGCCGTTAACGATGAACGTCGTACACAGGCCACGCGCTTTAACATGGCGCTCGAACGCCGCCGCAAGCTGCGTGATGAAAAGCTTGATGCTCGGTTACGTCGCAAAAGCGAGATTTTGCGCGAGGCCAGTGCTTTGCGTCATCGCGATTTTTCTATGCAGCAGGCATAAGTTATGGCTCGTCAGCGAAAGGTCACACAGCAAACGGTTGCCGATGGTTCGCGACTCACCGGATGCGTCACGCGTACGCACGGTCGTCACCATTACGTCACGACAGAAGATGGCAATATTTATGAAGCTCATCGTCGCGGCAAAAAGTCAGACGTGGTGGTAGGCGACATTGTGACCTGCTCGCAACCATCTGGTGGTGTTGTGGCTATAGAAAGCATCGAGCCGCGTGTCAATTTGCTTTACCGAAGTGATGAGTGGCGCATCAAGGAGCTTGCAAGCAACCTGACTTTAGTTGCTTGCGTCTTTGCCTCCCGTCCGACTTTCAATCCGAAGTTTGTCTGGAAGGCGATTGTGGCGGCGCAGGCGGCTGATATTCCGGTGCTGGTGATTCGCAACAAAGCCGATCTGGCCGACAAGGCGAAAGAGGCGGAAGATTTTTTGTCCTCACTTCAGGTTTTAGGTGTGCATACGCTCAGTGTTTCGGCACTGAGTGACCCGGAAAACGCTCGTAAGCTATTGTCAACGAAATTTGCCGGCGAGCGTGTTCTTTTGATGGGACAGTCCGGTATGGGCAAGAGCACTATTCTTAACGTGCTTTGCCCCGAGGCGCAGGCCCGCACGCAGGAATTTTCCGAAGCGCTCGATTTGGGCAAGCAAACCACCACCAACACGACGCTCTACAGTGCCGTGTTCGAAGGTAAAGAAAGCGCGCTCATCGATAGTCCGGGGTTTCAGGAATTTGGACTTGCGCATCTCACCAAGATTGATGTTTTGCGCGCCATGCCGGATATTGCCGATTGTGTGGACGGTTGCCGCTTCTACAACTGTACGCACACTTCTGAGCCCGGCTGCTCCGTGAAAGCTGCGCTTGCAGAAGGGCGTATCCAACCCGAACGCTACGCTTTCTACTGCGAGCTTGTCGCTGCGTGCGAAAAATAGGCTCATAACCTTTTCGACCTCTTTTTGCGATCTTTTTCGACAGCGACGGTCGTTGACGCACACGACTGTACGATGCTCGCAATAGAAATAAAAAGAAGAAGAGGCCAATTGGATATGGCACGCCGGACGTCACTTAGCAAACTGTACAGCACATCTCAAAAAACATTCGACCTCTGGATGTTGCGTTTGCTTTATCGTGCCGATGTCAGGACAGACATCGATACGTGCAGTTTCGGCGACAGCGATGAATTCGGCTGCTGTTTCTGGTTCAAGCCGGGGGATTTGACTGCCGTAGAACGACAAAGCCGATTTTGGCGTTGTGCTTCGCCGAAGACTTTGTCGCTCGCCTAGAGGAAGAACTCAAGGTCAAAGGGGCCGTTGGCTCGAAAAAATCCTCTTCTGCTAAGAGATTGACTCGATAAGCACTTTCTCGACGAAGCGAATGCCAGCAATTTCTTTCCATGCGGCAGCCCAGCCGTCGAGTAGAACGGTGTCGTCCATAATCGCTGTCAGACGCCAGGCGCCATCTGGCAATTCCTCAAGGGTTTGGGTTCGATTAAAGGGAGTTTCTTCAAGAATCGTCTTGGTGGCGGGGTTTGTGAATTCCACGGTGAAACGAACCTTGCGGCCGTTGCTGTAGTTGACGTGCCGCTGAGAGATGTATTCCTGCAGCCTGAAGTTCTTCGGCCGATCGGCCGGGAAGTCGAGCACTTCAACCGTTTTGATGCGGTGCAGGGCCAGATGACGGATGTCGTCATAACCATCGAACTTGCAGATCAGGTAGAGACGGTGCTCTTGCTGAACAAGCCCCAGCGGGGAAACGGTGCGTTTCTTACATTCGCCGTTGACGTTTTGATACTCAATGTCAAGCTTAGAGTCGCGATAAAGACCTTCGCTAACACCTTCAAAGATACGTGTGAGAATCCTGGGCGGCATCAGCGAGATCGAGTCGGGTACGAATGCGACCTTTTGCATCCAGGCGCTTTGTCGGGCGGAGGTGCCTTCTTCCTTGAGTGATCGTCTGGCGGAGTCAAACAGGGGCGCCAGAGTCTTCATGATAGAGGTGGGCAGTTGATATTTGAGGTGTTCTTCGGCCAGACGAAGCAGGAGACTCTCGGGAGCCCGCAGTTTGTCCGCTGCCAAATCCGAGTCGGGCATACGGCGGCGATAGCCGTAGGGTTTCCCGGAGGTGTTGCATTCCACATACAAATCGTCGCATTTGTGGATGTCGCGCAAAATACGTTGCAGACGACGAGGTTCGACGCTGTAGCCTAATTCTTCAAGCGCCTGTTTGATTTCCGTGGTGGAGATCCATTTGTTGCGGGGAATGAGCCTAAGGATGGTGATGACGAAAAGAGCATCCCGGCTTGCGGATTCAATAATGGCCATGACAAACGCCTCCGGAGTTTTGATGCTCCAAAGTCTAGCGCATGCTCAGTTGTTGCGACAATAATTGACGGACGTTTGGAGCTGGTCAGGATCCAAACGCTTGGGTGTCTTCGCGAGAGTGTTTGATAAGACGCCCGAGCAGGAAAGCTAGCAAAACCGTGATCGTCAGAAGTACCGGTACGGCGCAAAGGGCGGTGTGCAGCCCGAAGTGTTCGGCAGAAAGGCCGAAGGCGGGGGGTGCAAACAAAAGTCCGGCATAAGCGAGAAGCGAAACGAGCGATGTGGCGCGGGCGGTGGAAACACCTTTGATGGCACCGGCGCGGCTAAAGGCAATCGGCACGATCGGGGCTTGGCCCAGTCCCATCATTGCGTAGCCGATCAGGCAGATGGACCAGCTTGAGGAAGAGAGTACCGTCAGCATGCCGGCAAGCGCAAGCGTTGCGCCCGCCGTGCTGACCAAAAAGTCACCGAAATTGTTGCGCAGACGATCGGCAACCAGGCGGCACATGAGCGAACAGATGGAAAAGCCGGCGAAAACCAAAGCGGCGATTGACTCGGGAGCGGCTTTTTCCTGATGAAGATAGAGACTTCCCCATTCGCCGACGCTGCCTTCGGAAACATAACAGCATACACACAGCAACCCGCAGACCCAAACCAGAAACGGCAGGCGCTTTTTAGGTTCGACCGATACCAAAGGCGATGATTCGGATCTTTCTGGTTTTTCGAGGTTCTCCGTGACCAATCGCGGCTCAGCCCACCAGAGCATGCCGGCCATGATGGCAACGGGCAAGACAAAATTCACCCAGACGCCAAAATTTGTGGCGGCAAAGATCGAGCCAGCACATGCAGCAGCGGCGGCACCGATGTTGTAGCCTGCGTGCAGGATGTTCATGGAACTCTTTTTGTAGGCGCGTTCGACTTCGACGCCTTGCACGTTCATGGTGACGTCGCACAAGCCCATGCAGATGCCCAGCAGCGCCATCGCGATGCCGAAGAACCACACTGAAGATGAAAAGGACACCAAAACGACGAACACCATGCAGGCGAGACTCGAAGCAAGAAGCGTCGTTTTGGCGGAGATTTTTGCGATCAAACGCGGCGCAAATGCCAGACCGATCAATGCCGATAATCCGAAGCAAAGCAGAATGATGCCGAGTTCACCTTCCGTTGCCCCCGTCATGTTCTTAAGAGCAGGCATGCGCGAGGTGACAAGACCGTAGGCCAGGCCCGGCGCCATGAAGTAGAACATGCAGGCCAGGCGTGCGGAGGCGTAGGAGAGGTAGGGATTCTGCATAACGGAAAGCAGTTAGACAAGAAATTCTCGCGCCAGAATCGAAAAGGCGCTCACAACCATCAGCGCAACCAGCACGTTGCGAAACATTGTGTCGGTGAGTCGACGAAAAGTAGCAACTCCCAGGCGAGAAAAAATGAGCGTGACGGGAAAGGCGATTGCGGTAAAGATCCAGGTCATAAGCGAGACATGACCCGCAGCGAGATACCAAATGAAGGCCAACGTCAAAATAACGACGTTGTAAGGACGCAAAACGGCACTCGTCTGAAACTTGTCCCAAGGTTGCAAAGCACACCACATTGTGGGAACAACGCCCGATAGAGAAGCCGCGCCGCCCATGACGCCACCTGTGAATCCGGCCAGTCCGTCGCAAAATGGACGCTCTTTGGTAAACGCTTTGGCAAGCTGTCCGCGTAGCAGGAAAAACGCCGTATAAAAGAGCATGAAAAAGGCGACGGCGAGTTTCAAATGCGCGGCGTCGATCCAATTGAGAAGCCACGCTCCCACCGGCAAACCGATCAATGCGGGAACCAGAAAGCGGGGCAGACGATGCAGCCCCGTCTTGACGCCTTGTCGTGTGAGCCAGAGACTTTGCACGCCGCTTACAACGCTCATAGCTGCCACAACCGGGACGGCTTCTTCCACACTCATCACCTGCAGCCAGATACCGAGACTCATCAGTCCGGTTCCAAAACCCGCCAAACCGTTGACGTAGCCGCCCAAAGCGGCACCTGCAGCTAAATAGAGCAAGAGTTCAAGCGTTATGTTTTCCATGGCGCGTCACTGCCTGCAAGATTGTCCGTTGCGTCGAGATCCTCTAGGAGAGTTCCTTTTCAGGCCAGCGACACAGATCCGAGATCGGACACTTCGAGCATTGAGGCTTGCGGGCCGTACAGCAGTATCGGCCATGCAGCAAAATCCAGTGATGCGCTCCCAGTCGGAACTCTTCGGGCAATAGTTTCTCGAGTTTATCACTGCATTCGTTGGCTGTTTTGGCTTGAACGAGACCGGTGCGTTGACATACGCGAAATATATGTGTATCAACCGGAATGAAAGGTTTGTTAAAGGCGACGTTCAAAACCACTTTGGCTGTTTTTTCACCAACGCCGGGTAGTGACGTGAGTTCCTTCAATGTTTGGGGCACTTCACCGTCGAAGCGCTCGAGCAAAGCTTTTGCAATACCCACTGCGTGCTTTGCTTTATTGCGGTATAGGCCGATGGTCTTGATGAAAGGCTCGATTTCTTCGGGAGTTTTTTGCGCCATCGTCGCTGCGTCGGGCATCGCGGCAAAAAGAGCGGGTGTAGCCAGATTGACGCTTTTATCGGTGGCTTGCGCCGAGAGCATCACGGCGATCAGAAGCTCGAAGGCGTTTTTGTGATTGAGTTCACTCTCAGGCTCGGGGCGTTCGGCCTTGAGCCGCTCCATGATTTGACGACGAGTTTGTGCGTTCACAGCTGGACCTCACGATTTCTTGAGAGATTTGGCCTTCAAAAGTGCTTGCATGAGCACGGCGCTCTTGTTGTCGGTTGCTTTTTCCAGTTGCGCGCGGCGTTGCTCGGCACTTGCCTTTCGGCGAGCGTTGGTGCGCTCATAGTCGGCTTTTGCGCGAGCAGCGTCTTCAGTTGTCCAAACATGTCCGTTTTCGATCATTTCAACCGCGTTGACAGGGCACGCGCACACGCACAGACCGCAGCCCGTGCAAGAGGATTCGATGACGGCAAAAAGATGCTTGGGCAGTCCTGAAACGGCCCCAACGGGGCAGGCGCTGTGGCAAAGGCGGCATCCAATGCAACGTTTGGGATCAATGCGGGCCACGGCAAAGGGCAGTTCCCGTCCATATTCCGAATCAATCTCGAGAGCCGGATGTCCTGTAAGTGCGGCAAGCTTTTCGACGCCTTTTTTTCCGCCTGGTGCACAGCGGTTGATTTCAGCTCGGTCCTCGGCAATGGCGCGGGCGTACTGCGCGCATCCGTCAAAGCCGCATTGGCGGCATTGGGTTTGGGGCAAAAGACGGCAAAGCGCCTCAGCGAGGCGCTCTGTGGTGTTTGGTTCAGACATCGCAAACATCGGAAGAAGAAGCTGCCGATATTCGCGTGTTTGGTAATCGGCAGCAGGCAAGAATCAGAGCCAGAAGTTTTCGGCGAGAAGCTGTCCGGGTTCGCCGTTTCTCGGACTGACGATGCCGCGGGCACGCATACTGGCTCGAACAGCCTTGACCATGGCGGGGTTGCCGCACAGCATCACACGGCTTGCTTGCGGCGTGAGCTTGGCTTCCGCCGTGGCTTCGAGCAAACCACTTTCAAGAGCGTCGGGAATGCGGACATCAATCACGGCGCCTTCGTCACGCGTGACGGATGCCATGACGCGCAATTTGGGTTGCAGTTTCAGCACATGTTGCAGATATTGCGTTTCGTTCCAATTGCGCACGCCGTGAACCAGGAAGACGCGCTCGTATTTGTCCATGATCGAGTCGTCGGAAACGATAGCCACGAAAGGTGCCACACCTGTCCCCGTAGAAAGCAGCCACAGATCGCGGCCGCCCGGCTGCAGTCGCGACTCAATCAGCATACCGTTCATTTCGGTATCAAGAAGAATTGTTTCACCGACTTTGAGGTTGCACAGGCGCGGACTGACCGCACCGCCCTTGACGCGGGCAATGAAGAAGTCCAGCGTGTCTGCACCTGCTTTGCTGGCAATCGAGTAGCAGCGCCACTGCGGTTCGTTCGTCGAGGGCATCGCGATGCGAGCAAACTGACCGGTGACCCATTGACAACCTTCAGGCACGGCCAATTTCAGATGCGTGACGTTGTCGGCAACGGCTTGCGCGTGCACAACTTTGGTTTGGCAAATCGCCATAGTGCAACTCCTCAGCTGGGAAAAAAGTCTTTGCGACTGAGAAAAGATTAACGCTTCAGGTACTGGCGTTTATTGGGAACGTTGACCCATTCGTCAGCATCGTCCGGATAGGGCTTCTTGCGGGTGATTGACGGCCACTGGTGTGAGAGTTCGGCGTTTATCTGAATGAAATCGAGCTGGTCAGCAGGAACGTCTTCTTCAGCAAAAATGGCGCCTTCGGGGCATTCAGGTACGCACACGGCACAGTCAATGCATTCGTCGGGATCGATGGCCAGGAAGTTGGGGCCTTCGTGGAAGCAGTCAACCGGACAGACGTCCACACAGTCGGTGCGCTTGCAGTTGATGCAGGCTTCGCAAACAACGTGAGTCATTTTCTTTCGTATCTCGTATGGGTTTAGAAATTCGGTTCAATTCATCCGCAGCGCGCGTGAGCCGGTGGCTCAATCTTCGAGTGCGCGGACTGGCGCAAAAGACCAACAAATTGAATCGAGTATTGTAGCGAAAAGTTTTTTTGGCGAGAAACACCGAAAAGGACGACTTTGCTTCTTTCCTAGCATTCAGAGCACAAGTGCGCGGTAAAGCAAAAACGCTGCCAGCAGCAGGAAGACGACGCCTGAAATGCAATTGATCACGCGAGGCCCCCGCGGTCCGCTCAAAAAGACGCGGGCGTGGGCTGCCAAAATCGCATAGGCCATCATCATCACGAAAACGATCAGGGCGTAGATGGCAATCATTACCGCTGATTGCACAACGTAGGAAAGCGTCGGATCAATGAAGGACGGCAGCACAGTAAGACCGAAAATGATGGGTTGCGGGTTGGCCGCAGAGATCGCCGCACATTTTATGAACTGCGAAAAGCCGCTTTCGGTTTGTTCGTCACTGCGGCCAATGAGGGAGGCATGCGAAGGTTTCTTAAGAATCGATCTCACGCCGAGATATACCAGAAAGGCTGCGCCGATGAGCTGAATTACCGAAAAAGCTGCCGGATGCGTTGCGAGCACGGCACCGGTGCCGGAAAGAGCGATCACGAAAAGAAAAGCAATGCCGATAGCAATTCCCAAACATCCTGGTATGGCCTTTTGCCATCCCAGGGAGAGCCCAAGATTAACGGCCATAACGGCACCGATGCCGGGCGTGGCAATGTTGGCAAAGCTTGTGACCAGAAACAGCGTGAAAAGCGGCGACATGACAAAACAACCGGCCGGATCTATTCCCGAAGTTTAGTGCTTGCGGCGGTAGATGCAGAAAGTGAGCGCCGGGCGCTTGTCGTTGGCGGGCAATTCCGAGAGAACTTCGCGATTCCATTCTTCAAGGCTCAAAGGACCGAAGAAGGCGTCACCCGGGTACTCAGCTTGAATTTCCGTAATCCAGCAGGTGTCAACCGACTGCAGCGCTTGAGCGTAGATTTGCGCGCCGCCGATTACAAATGCCAGTTCACTGTCCAGGACCATGGCGGCAGCCTCTTCAAGAGATGTCGCCGTGAGGCATCCTTCGGGGCGGTAGTCGGGATTGCGGCTGATGACGATGTTTTTGCGTCCGGGCAGGGGACGGCCGATTGATTCGTGCGTGACACGTCCCATGATGACGGGGTGCCCCATGGTGACTTCCTTGAAATGCTTGAGATCTTCAGGAAGGCGCCAGGGCATATTGCCAGCAAGTCCGATCGTACCGTTTTGCGCGTGAGCAACGATGATTGCAAGTTGAGCCATAGTGTTGTCGAAAAAATTTTTGTTCGTCGAAGTACGGTAATCAACGAGGCGAAATCTAACAAATTTCACCGGGAAAAATCGTGGTAGAGTCGAAACCGCGTGCCGACGGCGACGAGCCTAAAGACAAAACACATCGATAAGGATCGAACACAAATGACGAAAGCCGCAACCAAGCAAACAATCAAAGCTGTTGTAGACGAGGCCTGGCAGGGCGGAGCTCTTAACGAACTCAAAAACTACGTTCGCATGCCGTGCAAATCGAAGGATTTCGATGTCGATTGGGAAGCCAACGGTTTTCTGTTGCAGGTCTGCCGCAACGCGGCTGCTTGGGGACGGCGTTTGTTTCCTGAAGCTGTTTTTGAGGTTTTGATCGAACCCGGCCGTACGCCGGCGCTTTTCTTTGACATTCCGGCAAGTGGTAAAGATAACGAAAAGGCCGTTTTTTTCTACGGTCATTTCGACAAGCAGCCTGAAGGGGAAGGCTGGAGCATAAACCGTAAGCCTTTTGAGCCGACGTTGGAAGGTGACCGTCTTTATGGGCGCGGCGCGGCGGACGACGGTTACAACTTCTACGCGGCAATGGTGGCGCTTTTGTCACTTCGAGGGGCAGGAGTTCCTCACAGTCGTGTCGTGGGACTCTACGAGACGGACGAAGAATGCGGTTCGCGAGATTTTGAGTATTGGATGCAAATCTGCCGCGGGCGGTATGAAAGTGTGGGCTTGGTCGTGGTCATGGATTGCGGCGGCGCTGACTATGAACATCTCTGGTCCACGGTAAGTTTTCGCGGCGCGGCGGTTTTGACGCTCAATGTTCGAGTCGCCGAGCACGGCATGCACTCGGGACTTGTTTCGGGTATTGCGCCGAGTTCCTTCATGATCGCACGCGCACTGCTTGATCGCATTGAAAATGCACAGACAGGAGAAATGACGGCTGAGGCGCTTAACGTCGAAATTCCGCCTGTTCGTCTTGAGCAGATGAAGCGTTATGCCGAAACGGTTGGCGAAGGTGTTTTTGCAGATATTCCGTGGGCCGGCGGCACGCATGCAAGAAGTTCGGATCCGTTTGAGACGGTGGTGATGAACACATGGAAGCCGCAACTGTGCGTGACGGGTGCCGAGGGGATACCTCCTGTGGAAAGTGCCGGCAATGTGTTGCGTGCTTACACGAAGTTAAAGCTCTCTGTGCGACTGCCGCCTACGGCTGACGGAGCACGGGCGCTTGAGTGGTTAACTGAAACGCTGACCGCTAAGCCGATGTTCGGGTGCCGTGTGACAGTGGAGAATGCGCATGCCGAAGGCGGATGGAACGCACCGCAGGAAACGTCTCGATTCAAGCAGGCTGTTGCCGAGGCAGCACAAGACTGTTTCGGCTCGGACCCGGTCTATTGCGGCTGTGGAGGATCAATCGGCATTTTGCCGCTCTTTGATAAGTTCTTCGGTTCGCCGCAATACCTGCTCACAGGAGTTCTTGGACCGGAATCCAACGCGCACGGGCCCAACGAGATGCTGAGACTTGACTATCTCAAGAAACTCACGCGGGCCGTGGCGCAAATCGTCGCGGCTGTCTGAATGACTCTGAGGTTCAGACGGCGATCGGAGCCTTGATATGCGGCCAGGGATCGTAGCCTTCGATTACGAAGTCTTCGAACTTGTAGTCGAAGATGGATGCGGGCTTGCGACCAATCACCAGCTTAGGATAGGCGCGCGGCGTGCGCGAAAGCTGCAGTTCGACTTGCTCGAAGTGGTTTTTGTAAATGTGGCAGTCGCCACCTGTCCAGACGAAGTCGCCGACGTCCAAATCACATTGCTGAGCAATCATGTGCGTCAGCAATGAGTAGCTGGCAATGTTAAAAGGCACGCCAAGGAAAATGTCGCAGCTACGCTGATAGAGTTGACAGGAGAGTTTGCCGTTTGCCACATAGAACTGAAAGAGACAGTGGCATGGCGGCAAGGCCATCTTGTCGACTTCGGCCGGATTCCATGCAACAACCAGATGACGGCGGCTGTCGGGATTCTTCTTGATGCCTTCGACCAGATTCGTAATCTGGTCGATTTTGCGGCCGTCGGCAGCCGGCCAGCTGCGCCATTGTACTCCGTAGACAGGGCCCAGATCTCCGTTTTCATCGGCCCACTCATCCCAGATCGACACGCCGTTGTCGTGCAGATATTTGATGTTGCTCGAGCCCGAAAGAAACCAGAGTAGCTCATGGACGATGGAGCGGATGTGAAGCTTTTTGGTTGTGACAAGGGGAAAGCCCTCGGCAAGATTGAATCGCATCTGATAACCGAATACGGAACGCGTACCGACACCGGTACGGTCGTTTTTGTCGACACCTGTTTTGTAGACGTGTTCGAGAAGCGTTTCGTATTGATTGCTGAGCATGGTTCAATCCTTGCAAATCCGGCTTGTTTGACTTCAAACCTCCGGCTGATCGTGTTATTTCAAAGCACGAGGAACAGTGGGTTCCTCAAACAAAAAGCGCAGGACTCTTTGACGAAAATCCTGCGCCCGAGAGTTTACCGCGTAAGCGGTCAGTTCATACTTGGAAAGTGAGCGAAGTTCTGGAAAATCAGCGTGAGGTGATAAAACACGGGCGCAGCGAACGTAAGCGGTGCCAGGCGTTCGATGATGCCTCGTCCGATATAAAACTCACTTTCCCAGGACTTGGAGCCGAGACTGCGCTTCACGGAACTGATGACCATGTCGCCCATTATGCAGGAAAGCACGATTGCCAGCGCGTAAAGAGCCGTTTGAAGGATCGAGAAAGGCGTGAGCCAATAAAGAGCGATGCCTGCAATCACTGCGAGACACGAGCCGACAGTCAGGCCTTTAACGGTCTTGTTCGGGTTCATCTTGAGCGCTTTGCCGCCTAAGGCAGAACTTGCGAGCACCGAAAAGAGGTCAGCGAGAAACACGATGATAAGGAAGAAAAGCAGCATCAATTCACCCGATGTCTTGCGGCTTTCAAAATCAAGCGTGGCGATGGCAGGCGCGTGACTGACGCAAAAGACGCAGATCATCAAACCCCACTGAACTTTTGCAACGCGCTCCAGATAGCGCTCTGTGTCATGGCTCATGGCGGCGATCACAGGCAACACCAGGAAGAGGTATACCGGAATAAAGAGCGTAAAGACGTGAGTGAGGTTGAAATACACCAATGCATACTGCGCTGGGATGGCCAGGTAAAACGCCACAACCAACACCCAATGGTCGGTGTGTCGAATCGGAGTCAATGCGATGAACTCTCTTAGCAGGAAAAAGGAGAAGATCGCAAAGAGCACGACCAGCGAAGCCATGCCCCACCACCATGCCACCGTAAAGACGATGATCAGCCACCACCCCATGCGCACGCGCGAGTTGGCAACGGCCAGACGGCGAACGGCTTCGGGTGTAGCGGCGCGTCCCTGCGCCCACAGCCCGTAGATGGTGCCTGCGCCTTGTAGGACAATGAGCGTGGCCAGAATGATCAGATAGCCTTCCTGGAGGCTGATACCGAGTCGCATCATTTTTTTTGCCTCCTTTACTGCTGTTGCGCGAGGTCAATCACGGCCTGGCGAGCGCGGGTGAGGAACACTTCCTTGGGATCTTCGGGGCTGTGTTCAAGCGGAGCGCCGAAGTGGACGGAACAGATGGTGGGCACCGGAATGTATACGCCTTTGGGCATAGCGCGGTGCAGGTTTTCGATGTATACCGGGATGAGTTCGACTTCGGGAAATTCACGCATCAGACGCCAGATGCCGCTTTTGAATTCGCTCGGCAACGGCTGCGGACGACGGGTGCCTTCCGGGAAGATGATGAGCGAATCACCGGCGCGCAAAGCTTCCTTTAAGGGACCGAGCGGATCAGCGTGTTCGGTGCGCTTGCGATCAATGAGCACGACGTTCAATTCTTTCATGGCGATGCGCTTGCGAAAGAGGCCGTGATCCCAATAGTCCTTGGCGGCAACCGGGCGCGTATGACGGCGCAGGATGCTCGGCAACGAAGTCCAGATCACGATCGTATCAAGGTGACTGGTGTGATTGGCGAAATAAATGCGTTGGCGCTTTGAGGGCTTGCAGCCTTCCCACTGAGGATAGGCGCCGACCAAAAGTCGGGTGAGCCACACAATGGGCGTCATCAACTGAAACTGAAACACTTCTCGTACCTTGTTCTCTGGGGACGTCAAGACGCAGCCCGCTCGAAATGAGCGCGCCGCTTTTATCGAAATTATGCCGCGAGAGCGCTCGTTGCGCTGTCAAAAGGATGCAAGCGCACGTAACACGACAGCATTTTGTTGGAATTTCTCGTTTTCCCGCTTCGGGTTCCCATTGTGTATCGGATATTGACTACTTCCTTTTGCTGATGCTGAAAACACAAGGTGTGTCTAAAATGCAACGACTCTTTTCGGCCCGATCTGCTGAGTTTGCCGACAGACAAGAAAAGACAATTTTTGATCGCGGCCGCGTTGTTTTGTTTACGAGTGTAGAGATGCTTTCAAGAGTTCTTATTTTTCTTTTTGGCCTGGTCGTGCTCTCACTGGGCATCGCCACCGTGACCCATGCAGGACTCGGTACCGGTACTGTGAGTTCCGCTGCTATTGTTCTGAGTCGCCAAACCGGACTTTCCATGGGCTTGTTTGTGTTTCTCACGAACGTTTTCTTTTTTGTGCTTCAGTGAAGTGGTATCGGATTTTTGGACAC
>UPZS01000010.1 GCA_900538905.1 uncultured Sutterella sp. | reverse complement strand
GGAGTGGTAGTTCAGTTGGTTAGAATACCGGCCTGTCACGTCGGGGGTCGCGGGTTCGAGTCCCGTCCACTCCGCCACGATTAATTTGACAATTTGAAAAGCTCTGCGGAGTGGTAGTTCAGTTGGTTAGAATACCGGCCTGTCACGTCGGGGGTCGCGGGTTCGAGTCCCGTCCACTCCGCCATAGCACCAAATGCCCTGTAGATTTGCATCTTCAGGTTTTTTTTATTGTCTGCAAATTCTCGTTTCAAAACAAGCGAAACGGATGAGGATGTTTGGTATTCTGCCTGTTCGCCGAGACGGTCGAAATTGAACAACATTGCTTTTAAGGACTCTTTTTCTTCCCTGCACGGTTGATGTGTTAAGAAAAAAAAAGAGGCGATAACAGCTTATTTGCAATATATTAGTTTCTGACCGCCACACAAGAGAATTCAAGGATGAGAAGCAGACAATGGAACCGATAGCCGAAAGAAACGCCTGCCTGGACTTTACCGTCAGATCGCTGGAACGCGTGCCGACTCGGGAGGAGTCTCTGAAACTGAGCGCGTATTCCACGCAGACGCTCGTGGCCGCCGCCAAAGAGGCGACGATCAAGTTCGCAGATCGGGTTTTTAACTTCTGCGGCATCATCAATGCCAAATCAGGCCGTTGTTCGGAAGACTGCGCTTGGTGCTCCCAGTCGCGGCGTTTTGTCACAGGCATTCCCATCTATCCGCTCATCAATGCCGACAAGGCGCTCGAAGCTGCAAAACAAGCACAGGCAAACGGTCTCACGCGGTTTTCGCTCGTGACGAGCGGCCGAAAGCTCTCTGCGCGTGAAGTGCGCGAAACAATTGAACTCGTGCGAGTTATTCGCAAGGAAACGAATCTTCAGATGTGCCTGAGCGCGGGTCTGTTGACTGAGAAGGAACTGCAAAGTCTCTTTGAAGCAGGCGTCGTGCGTTATCACTGCAATCTTGAGTCGAGTGAATCGTATTTCGGAAAACTCTGCTCGACACATACAACCGCTGACAAAGTCAAAACGCTCATGAACGCACGCGCGGTTGGCATGGACGTCTGCTCGGGCGGCATCATCGGGATGGGGGAGAGCGAAAGCGATCGCATCGATTTGGCACTTCAATTGCGTGCGCTCAACGTGCTTTCGATTCCCGTCAACATTCTCTCGCCCATTGCCGGCACGGCGCTCGAGCATCAGCCGCTCCTGTCCGACGAAGAGATTCTGAGGTCTGTCGCTCTGTTTCGACTGATCAATCCCAAGGCTCAGTTGCGCTTTGCGGGTGGAAGAGCCCGTTTGTCACGAGAAGTTCAGAAGGCGGCACTCGAGTGCGGGATCAACGCCGCCATTGCCGGAGACATGCTGACGACGAAGGGCAGTGCAATTGATACCGACCGCGAGCTTGTTTCCGAGGTCGGATATCAGACGCAAGATATCAAAACCTTTGACGAAGCGCATTTGTGGCATCCGTATGCGTCGGCCACCTTACCGCCTCCCGTCAATGTCGCTGCGGGAGGTCATGGTGCGCGCATTGTTTTGGAAGACGGCAGAGAACTCATCGACGGTACTTCGAGTTGGTGGTGCGCGGCCTTCGGATACAACCGTCCTGAAATCGTCGAGGCGATTCAAAAACAGGCAAGCAAACTCACTCACGTCATGTTTGCAGGGTTTACACATCAACCTGCGGTGGAACTGGGCAAACGATTGACTCGTCTGCTGCCTGAGAAGCTCACGAAGATTTTCTATGCGGATTCCGGATCGGTTGCCGTTGAGGTGGCCATGAAGCTTGCCGTGCAGTATCAATTGGCCAAAGGCCGAAAGACGCGCACGAACTTCGCGACGATCCGCAAGGGTTATCACGGCGACACCTGGAACGCGATGGGGGTGTGCGATCCGGTTGCGGGAATGCACGGCTTTTTTTCCGGAGCGCTGCAGAAGCGCATCTTTATTGATGAACCGTCTTCCGTTTTCGGAGGTCAATGGAACCCGGGGGACATTGAGGAACTTGAGCGCGTTTTCGAAGCGCTACAGGACGAAATATGCGCGCTGATTCTCGAACCGATCGTTCAGGGTGCAAGCGCTATGCGGTTCTACCACCCGCAGTTCCTGCGTGAAGCGCGCCGCTTGTGCGACAAGTACGACATTCTTTTAATCGTTGACGAAATTGCGACGGGGTTCGGTCGGACCGGCAAGCGATTTGCCTGCGATTGGGCCGAGATCGTACCAGACATCATGACGCTCGGTAAAGCTCTCACGGGAGGCGCGGTGACGTTAAGCGCCGTGTGCACCTCCAATGCGGTGGCTGATACGGTGAGTTGTCATGCGCCGAATGCATTGATGCACGGTCCCACTTTCATGGCCAATCCGATTGCTTGCGCGGCGGCTGTCGCGGCGATGGACGTATACATGTCCGAAGACTGGGAAGCCAAGGTTCGTCGTATTGAATCCGAACTGAAGAAAGGTTTGGAGCCTTTGCGCAAAGTCTCGGGGGTTAAGGACGTGCGCGTGCTCGGAGCCATCGGTGTAGTGGAAACCGAGCGTGCTGCCGACAACAGAATTCTGGCCGCACAGTTCGTCAAGGAAGGCATTTGGGTGCGTCCCTTCGGAAATATCTTCTACGTGATGCCGCCCTTTGTGATCGAACCCGATGAACTGCAGACATTGATTGTCGGTTTCGTCAAGGTGACGCGCAATTGGGTGGAAGAGAAGATTTAAAGATCGAATATAAGCTGTTAATCTCGGTCAATGCTCAAAGAAGGTCGTTGAGTTCGGGGTGTAACTGAAACCAGTCTGAGGCAGCCAAAAAACACGAAATTTAAACATTTTGGTATTACAATCCCAAAAAAGTTAAACGATTTGGGATTACGATACCAAAATGCTCAATTTTCCGTACATATCCAGGCAGATGGAAAATGTGTTGTCACCGCCGAATTCGTCCGGGCGGGCTGAAATCATTCTGGGGCCGAGACAGGTCGGAAAAACGACACTTCTCAATAAGCTTGTCGAAGGCAAGCGGCATTTGATACTCACAGGCGAAGATGATGACGATCTGGCCTTGCTTGCGGATTCGAAGTCGTATCTCAAGCTTCTGGATCAGTTCCCGTACATTGTCATCGACGAGGCTCAGTTCGTTCCCGGAATCGGTCGTATCGTAAAGCGCATGGTGGATTCATCTCATGCTGATAACAGACTTTTTGTGACCGGTTCCAGCTCGCTTGAACTCGCCGGAGGCATGAAGGAATCGGCTGCCGGGCGCTTCAACACCTACAACCTCTGGCCGTTTTCTTTGGCTGAACTTGCCGAGCACACATCCTGGATTGAAGTCAAGCGCAGTATTTACGATCGTATGATCTTCGGGTGCCTGCCGGCTGTCGTCAACGAGCCTCGTCGTGCTCAACAATATTTGCTCGACTTTGCCGACGCTGTTCTCTACAAGGACTTGTTCAAGCTTGCGGAAATGCGAAAACCGACAGAACTCATGAAGCTGGTCAAATACTTGGCTTTCAACGTTGGTTCCGAAGTGAAGTACGGCACGGTGGCCAGCGAACTCGGCATTCAGAATAAAACCATTGAGCGTTACATTGACTTGCTCGAATCGTGCTTCATCGTCAAGGTTGTGCCATCGCTTTCACGTAACCCGCAATCGGAAATCAAGCTTGGCAAGAAGATCTACTTTTACGACAACGGTATTCGCAATGCAATCATCAGAGACTTTTCTCCACTGCCGGCGAGAACCGATGTCGGAGCGCTTTGGGAAAATTTGTTTTTCACGGAACGATTGAAACAACACGCTTTTCGTTGTGACGGCGCAGAGATCTTCTTCTGGAGAACGCGCCAACAGCATGAAGTTGATTTTCTGGAGGTCCATAACGGAAAAGTCAGAGCGTTCGAATGCAAGTCGAGCAACAAATCCAAGACGACGTCGATTCGAGCCTTCGAGCGCGCTTATCCTGATACGCCGGTGACCATCGTGACGCCGGAAAATATTGATGTCATTGAAGAAGAATCCTTGTCGTGACAACACCAATAACAGATTAAATGCAACCGTTTATGAGTGATCAACGATGGCACTGATGCAGGACAATGTAGTGAAGCTATCTTCAGGAATTCATTTCGTGAGCGGCATCGATACGGATGCGGGAAAGACCGTCTGCACGGGGTGGCTTGCCCGCGAACTTCTGCGCTGCGGACGTCGTGTGGCCACCATGAAATTGGTACAGACCGGTTGCGGAGACTACAGTCCGGACATTCGCCTGCACCGGCGTGTGATGGGGGTGACGCTGCCCGAAGACGAGGAAGGGATCACCGCGCCCGAACTTTTCACCTACCCGGCGTCACCTCATCTGGCAGCCAAAATCGATGGCCGACCGATCGATCTCGCTCATTTGATTGACTGCGCGAACAAACTGGCCGAAAGCTACGATGTGGTGCTTGTCGAAGGCGCCGGAGGTTTGGCCGTGCCCCTGACGGAAAATTTACTGACGGTTGATTTTGTGTGCGCGCAGAACTGGCCTTTTGTTTTCGTGACTTCGGGGAGGTTAGGCTCCATCAATCACGCCGTGTTGTCTCTTGAAGCGCTGCAGCGACGCGGGGCCGAACTTTCGGCCGTGATCTTCAATCAATGCAACCCGATGCCCGACGCAACGATTGAAGAGGATACGCGGGAATATATGAAGCGGTATTGTTTCAGTCGATTCCCGCAGGCGCTGTGGTTGGAGTGCCCGGTCTTTGCAGTCGACGAGATCGGCTGATTTCAGAGTTACGAAAAAAACGTTTTGCAACGCGGCTGATGCGCGAAATTAAGCGAGCCGACAGCTTGCTTTTGTTAGAATGCACGGCTATTGAGTAGAAAAGTGCGCTCAGCGTTTGTCGTGGGCGCGCAGCGGCCCTGCGGCTTTATGCGGCAGTCCGCATTTTTGTTTAATCCAAAGGCTAATTTCATGCTTCTTGAGTTGTTCCGCAATCACAAGCGCTGGCTGATGTTCATTGCCATGGTGCTCGTGATTCCCAGCTTTGTGGTCACAGGTATCTATTCCTACAACCGAATGATCAGCGACGACGGCGCCATCGCCAAGGTTGACGACGTTTCGATCCTTCCGCAGCAGTTTGACGAAGCCAAGCGCCAACGTCTGGAAAACCTGCGCGTGCGTCTCGGTGAAGAATTCCGCTCCAATATGCTCGACAGCCAGGAGGCCAAGGTCGCGCTGCTCGAAGCGATCATGAACGAACGCAGTCTCATCGGTGAGACGTCTCTTGAAGACATTCATGTGAGCGAACAGGTCGCCATCGAAATGATCAAGACCTTCCCGCGCTTTCTCACCGACGGCAAATTCGACGCCGAGAAATACACCAACTATCTGGCCGCTTCCGGCATGAGTGATGAATATTTCGTGCACATGATCCGTGGTGAAATCAGCCGCAATCTTCTTACAGAAGGCATTACCCGCACGACGTTGGTGCCCGATACCGCCTCGCGTAACATCTTTAACCTTCTTACCGAAAAGCGTGAAGCTGCCGTGCACAATCTGAGCGTCGGTGAATACATGGTCAAGGTGAAGGTCTCCGACGAAGATGCCAAGAAGTATTGGACGGACAATCAGAAGCAGTTTGAGCGTCCTGACGCCGTCAATGTGGAGTATGTCGTTTTCTCGCCCGATCTCTTTAAGAATGTCGAACCGAGTGAAGAGGACATCAAAACGTTCTACGAGCAGAATATGAGCCGCTTCCAGGCTCCGGAAGAACGCCGTGCCTCCCACATTCTGATTGACTTTAGTCAGGGTAAGGACAAGGCTAAGGCCAAGGCTGAAGAAATCTTCAAGCAGGTCAAGGCTGACCCCAAGACTTTCGCAGACGTGGCCAAGAAGGAATCGGCTGATCCGGGCAGCGCCAAGGAAGGCGGCGATCTGGGCTGGTTCACGAAGGGCATGATGGTGCCGGCGTTTGAAGACGCGGTCTTTAACGCCAAGGAAGGCGACATTGTCGGTCCGGTGGAATCCGAATTCGGTTTCCACATCATTTCGGTCACCGGCGTCAAGGCGACGGCCGCCAAGCCCCTGGCCGACGTTCGTGCCGAAATCGTGAAGCTCTATCAGGATCAGGAAAGCCAGAAGCGCTTTGCCGAAGAAGCCGACAACTTCACCAACATGGTTTACGAACAAAGCGATTCGCTCAAGAGCGTGATCGAAAAGTACAACCTCAAGCCCATGACGCTCAACAATGTGACGGCTGAAGGCCCGAGCGATGCGGTTCAGAAGAAGTTCCTCAACCAGCACGTCATGGAAAGCCTCTTCGGTGAAGAATGTCTGGTTGAAAAGCGCAACACGCAGGCCATCGAAGTTGCTTCCAACACGCTCGTTGCCGCTCGCGTGACGGCTTATCAGCCGGCTCACATCGCCAAGTTTGAAGACGTTCGCGCCGATATTCTTTCGCTTCTGACAACCGAACGCGCTCTTGACGCCGCCGAAAAGGACGGTCAGGCTCTGCTTGCCAAGATCAAGTCCGGTGAAGCTAAGGACGTGAAGTTCGACAAAGCCGTGACCGTGTCCCGTTCTCAGCCTCTGGGTTGGGACTTCAACCTGATCAATTCGCTCATGCGAGTTCCCGCCAAGGAACTGCCCGCATATATCGGCGTGCGCACTCCCACGGGCTACACGCTGGTGCATATCACCAAGTCCGAGACGGTTGAGCCCGACGCCTCCGCTCTGGAAGGCACGCGCAACGAGCTGGCCGGCATGTTCGGTCAGGCCGAAGAAAACGCCTATCTCGACAGCATGCGCGCCAAGCACAACGCTGTGGTCCTGAGCAAGGACTACCTGCCGGGTGCTGAGGAAAAGAAGGCCGAATAAGCTTTAGCTCTCAAGGTGCCGCTTTCACGGCGGCATCGAAACGAGGAACCGGAAGATCGATAGCTGACCTTCCGGTTTTTTGTGTCCGTAAGCCTGAGGAAAATTGTACGAGAGTCGGTTCCTAGCCACAGAAACGAATAAAGGCGAATGGCGACGAAACGTCGGTGGTTAGGGCCAAAGGCAACCCCAGGCTTGAGAAAATCAATCGTAGGATACGGTTTTCTGTCAGTGGCTCATGCGTCACGCAAACAGACGCTTGAAAAACGATCTCGGAAGCTGAGCCAGAATGACGGCGCTCAGCATCAGGGTGCAGCCTAGAAGTTCGCGGGAATTCATGGATTGCGACAGAATCAGCCAGCCGGCGATGACGCTCACAACGCTTTCAAGACTCAGGATCAGAGAAGCCACGGTCGGATTGACGCCGCGCTGGCCGATGATCTGAAGCGTGTAGGCGATGCCGTTGCTGCAGATGCCGGCGTAAAGGAAGGCGGGAGCAGCGGCTTTCATGGCGTCCAGCGAGGGCGGTTCGAAGGCCATCATCAAAATCAACCCCAGAAGACTGCCGACAAAAAACTGAATGCAACTCATGCGCACGCCGTCAACGTGATCCGTGTAGTGGTCAATGACGAGAATGTGTGCGGTGTAACTGAACGCGCAGGCAAGCACAAGTCCGTCGCCAAGGCTAAGCGAAAACTCTCCAGGCGGCATGCACAGGTAGTAGAGGCCCAGACAGGAAAGCACAACTGCAATCCAGACCAGAAAACCCGTTTTGCGTCCGATGAACATCCCCACGACGGGAACGATGACGATATACAAGCACGTCAGGAAACCCGCTTTTCCCACCGTTGTGTATAGAAGCCCAAACTGCTGCAGAGACTCGGAAATGAAAAGTACGAGGCCGCAGAGAATGCCGCCCGTCCAGAGTTTTGGGTTTCTCCAGGGGGAGGTTTTGGGGGCGTTCTGCGTTTCATTCTTCTTGCGGGTCAGGCGATCGAGAATCGGTAGCACGGCAAGCAAAAACAAACCGCCGATGATGGAGCGGGCAAACGTGAAGGCAAACGGACCGATGTGATTCATGCCGAGGGCTTGCGCAACGAAAGCGGAACCCCAGATGACGGCGCACAAGAAAAGAATGAAACTGTTGCGTACTTGAAGCGGCATGACGGCGAAGTTGAAACAACGGACGAGAAACGATGGCATTCTAAACGAGCGAATCGTGTTTTCAGAACCGTCCGTAAAGGCGAAGTCCCCGCGGGCGAGGCGTACAATACAGGCATTGTTGAATTCCTATTGTCTGAAATATAAGCGATAACAAGGAGGCGAAGATGGCGATAGCAAAGACGCTATATGAGAAGATTGTGGAGAGCCACACGGTCAAGCGCATTGACAATGAAACGGTGCTCCTTTACGTGGATGCTCACTTTGCCAACGAATACACAAGTCCTCAGGCGTTTAGCGGTGTGCGTCAACGTGGCTGCGGTGTATTGGCGCCCGAGTCACATCTGTGCGTGGTTGACCACATCATTCCGTCTGCTGATCTCAATCCGCGCGTCATTCACGATGCGGCAAGCGCTCTGCAGGCCTCAAACTTGGCCAAGAATTGCCGTGACTTCGGCATTACGGCGTTCTACGGTCCCAATGATCCGGCGCAAGGCATTGAACACGTACTGATGGACGAACAGGGTCTGGTGCGTCCCGGTATGGTGGTGATTTGCGGCGACAGTCACACGACGACGCACGGCGCACTGGGCGCTCTTGCCTTTGGTATCGGTACGTCCGAAATTGAACACATTTTGGCGACGCAAACACTTGTCTATCGTCTTGCTAAGCCCATGTTGATCCGTATCAATGGTCAATTGAAACCGGGATCCACGGCGAAAGATTTGGCGCTTTTTGTCCTCAGAGCAATCACGGCCCGAGGCGCTTTGGGTTGTGTCGTTGAATACCAGGGCACGGGAGTAACGGCACTTACCGTTGAAGAGCGCATGACGCTTTGCAACCTCACAGTGGAAGCGGGAGCACGCGGTGCCATCATCGCACCGGACGAGAAGACGATTGAGTGGGTTCGCGCACATTGGCTTGATTTTTCTGAAGAGGAGTTCGAGGCTGCGTCACGCTATTGGGGAACGCTTTCGTCCGACGACGATGCAACCTATGCGAAAACCGTTGAAATCAACGCAAGCGAGGTCAAGCCCATGGTGACTTGGGGAACGAGCCCCGATCAGTGTGTGGCCTATGACGAACCTGTGCCTGCGGCTGCTTCGTTTGATGACCCCGTACAGAAAGCGGCGGCCGTTCGTGCGCAGAAATATCAGGGCATTGAAGCAGGACAGCGAATGACTGATCTCTCTGTGCAGCACGTCTTTATCGGTTCGTGCACCAATGCACGTATTTCGGATTTGAGAGCTGCCGCGACTGTTGTCAAGGGTAAAAAGGTGGCAACGGGCGTTCGTGCGCAGGTGGTGCCGGGCAGTATGCGCGTACGCAAGCAGGCAGAAGACGAAGGATTGGCCGACATCTTTAGGGAAGCTGGTTTTGAATGGCGAAAGAGCGGTTGCTCACTGTGTTTGGCCATGAACGACGACATTTTGCAGGCCGGCGTTCGTTGTGCCTCAACAACAAACCGCAATTTCGAAGGACGTCAGGGCAGAGGAGCCCGAACGCATCTGGTGAGTCCCGCCGCTGCAGCGGCTGCCGCTATTACGGGAAAACTCACTGATCCCGCTACGCTGTAACAGATAGGAGCTCAAAATGGACAAGTTTTCCACGCTGACAACCGGAGCCGTCGCTTTAGAAGCTGACAATATCGATACCGATCAGATCATGCCCAAACAATTTCTACGAGGCATCGACAAGTCGGGACTCGACAAGGGGCTCTTCTACAACCTCAGGCACAAGGCGGACGGCTCGTTGGATCCGAAGTGCGTGCTCAATTCCCCTGCTGCGGCTAAGGCCGCCGTACTCCTGGCCGGCCCTAACTTCGGATGCGGTTCAAGCCGCGAACACGCCGTCTGGGGACTTTTGCAAGGTGGTTTCCGAGTGGTTGTGGCGCCGAGCTTCGGAGAGATCTTCTACAGCAATTGTTTCAACAACGGCCTTTTGGCGTGCAAAGTTTCGGTCGACGATTTGGAAAAGCTTTTTGATGTCCTGCGCAAGGATCCTCAAGCTGTTTTTACTGTTGATCTCGCCGCACGGACGGTTTGTACCGGCGACATTGTTGTCAGCTTTGCGATTGCACCGCGTCACAGCCGCATGCTCGAGCTGGGCCTTGACATGGTCGATACGACGCTCGCCGAAATCGATGAGGTCAAGCGTTTTCGCGAGCAGCACGAACGGGAGTTTCCGTGGATGAGCGGGTTGCCCGGCAAGGCCAAGCGCGTGTTGGTGGCAAGAGGAGAGTCGTTGCCTTAATTCCGAAGTCGGGGAGGGGGCGAACGGTACCGATTACAATGGATCTATCTGTGTTGACGCTCCCTATTCCGGAGGACGAACGCAAATGAGAAAGCTAATTGTTATTTTGAGCTTCGCAACCCTGTTGACAGGTTGCGAAACAATGCCTCAGTCCCAATCTCAATCGCTTGCCGTGTCCTATGACCCGGAGGTGACTACCGTAACTTCAAACACGGATTCGGAAGCCTTGATGAAGCGGCGGATTGCCGAACTTGAGGCTCAGCTTGCCGAAGCAAAAAAAGTATCAATGCAGGAGCGTAAGGCAGAAGCACCTGAAGTTGGGTACTACAAAGTGTTCCAGACTCTGGACGATGGGGCACTTGCAGAAAGCTGTGACAGACCGGATGCTTTGGTTTGTTTTGGAAAAATCGTATTCATTCCCAAATCTGTGGACGGAATGTTGTACGACGACAAGATGGTCCGGATTAACAACCCGCAAGTCATTGATGTTCTGAAGTACGAAAATCGAATGGGCGTTCAAAAGACCGTCCCCGTTGTTGTCGAGAAGAAAAAATGACAGGGAACCGATAGTCTTTCATGGACAGACAAAAACAGCGCGAAATTCGCGCTGTTTTTGTCTGAAAAGTGAACCGCAATCAGTTATCTGCGGGGTCCTGTGAAGAAATTCATCAGAGCGGGTCGCCCGAACGTAACAACAGACGTGCGATTTCGGCGGCGTTGTGCAGATCGAGCTTGCGATAGGCCGAACCGCGATGCACCTGAACCGTCTTTTCGCTGATGCCGAGATTTTCGGCAACCTGCTTATTGCTCATGCCGTGGGCGACCATGCGGATCACTTCGCGTTCGCGCTGCGTGAGCTGCATCAGACGGCTGCGGAAGGAGGAGAGTTCCATTTCCGTGCGGCGGTGGTTGAGGTTGTTCATCACAGCGCTGCCGATGGCGGTCAGAAGACGCTGATCGTCGACGGGCTTTTGCAGGAAGTCAACGGCGCCGAGCTTTAACGTGCGCACGGCCATATCAATGTCACCGTGGCCGGAAATGAAGATGATCGGCAGATCAATGCCGAGTTCACGCATCTTGTCCTGGAGTTCCAGGCCGCTCATGCGGGGCATGCGAACGTCGAGAACGAGGCAGCCGGGACGCTGGAAATCGCCGGAGCTGATGAAGTCCAGGGCATCGGAATAGACTGCCACATCCCAGCCTTCACCCTCGATCAGAAAGGCCCATGAACGACGCATTGCGTCATCGTCGTCAATCACGCGCACCAGCGGCTTCAGCGACTCCACTTTGATTTCTCCGGTCATATAACCCTGTTTGTCGGCAGGGTTGACAATATTACACGCAGTGTCGAAACATTGGTTCAGACACCTATCCACCATGCCGCGCATTTTAGCAACAGGCAAAGCTTCCGTTACAAAATTTCAGAAACTGGAGAGAACGCCGAGTTTCTGAAGTGCTTGACATGCCTTAATTGCATCCGGATTACTCAATCGCGTATAACAAGCTTTCCTTCAGCGTTGTCAAAGGTATTTGAGCCAATTTTGAGCAACGTGCTACCGACGGTTTCGGTAGGCCTGCCTCGGCCCAATCGTTCAGGAAAACTTCACCTGGAAAATCGGTCCTCGGTGCATGGGATCTAAACAACTCCCATCTGAAGAGGGGCGTTGTCTAGACTTATAAGCTCGTGGGAACAACAAAAAGGCGCCTCAATGGGCGCCTTCGGGATGGTCAAGCCAAAAGCAGGATACCTGCGAGCACCCAGACAAAGAGAAAGACGGTGTTGGCTGTCATCAGAATGATCGGCGCCCAGCCTACGGCCTTGAGCTTGCCGAGGCTCGTCTTGATGCCGAGCGCGCCCATTGCTACAAGAATGAGAAGCTGCGAGGCCTGAGCAAGCGTGTCGCTTACCGACGTCGGGATGACTCCGGCAACATTGAGTGCGGCGAGCACCACGAAGCCGATCAGAAAGAGGGGAATTTGCGCAAAGGGATTGACGGTCTTGGGGCCGTTGGGTTCTCCGTGTTCGCCCTTGGCGGCAAACAACGCAGTAAAGACGAACATCATCGGAATGAGCATCGCCACGCGCAGCATCTTGGTCATGGTTGCGGTCTGAAGCGCGTCGTTGCCGAGCATTGCGCCCGCGCCCACCACCTGGGCTACGTCGTGGATGGTGCCGCCCAGAAGCAATCCGGCGCGAGACGATTCAAACCCGAGAAGTTCGCAGAGGATCGGGTAGAGGATCATCGAAATCGTGGACAAGGCCGTCACGGTCACGATGATGGCCAAAAGAGCCTGCTCTCTTAATGCCTTTTTGTCGATCACGAGCGCTAAGGCGGCTGCGGCACTGGCGCCGCAAATGGCAACCGAGGCGCCGGCCAGAGCACCTTCCGCACGCGGCCATCTGATCCAGCGGTTCAAAAGCATGGAAAAAGCCACGGTTGCAAAGACACCCGTGATGAGGACGGTGATGGAGCCCAGGGAGAGTTGCGCGAGTTCTTCGGCGGTGATGCGCGCGCCGAGAAGTCCCACGCCGATGCGCAGGAAATTCTTGGCGCACAGTTCAATGCCCGCCACTGCGCGATTGTCCTCGGAGATGAAATGAAACGCCATGCCGAGAAGCAGGGCGTAGAGAACGGTCGGGCCGCCGTACGTGTTGGAGACAAACAGTGCGGCGGCGCCGATCACGACGGAAGATAGTACGCCGCGCCAGCGGCACTCAATCCAAGATTTCATAGGAACCGGAAGATCCTTGTCGGACCGAAGGAGAGAGAAACAGAAAGACTCAGATGTGCCGGAAGAAAGAGTGCCGCCGGCAGTAGGAATCTTACGGATTGAGAGGCGTGAGCAGTCAAAAAATCGTTAGAAATGAAGGGTTTATTGACGCGATCGGGATGAGAGGCGTCGGCAGTTCTTTTTTGATCTGACAGCGAACGAAAAGCGAAGAGGGTGAATTTGATTTAAATCAAATAATTGAGCTTCCATTTTTACAAAAAACGCCGCTATGCCCGAATTGAGCAAAGCGGCGTCGGATATCAGTTAACCGAAGTCGGGACTTTAAGCGTTCGCGATGCGTGACTTCACGATTGAGGCTGCCTCACCTACCGGCAGCATCTCCTTCTTGTCGAGACTGCGGCGACAGACGTATTCGACTTCACCGGTCTTGAGACCGCGATCGCCGATTACGATGCGGTGCGGCACACCGATCAGTTCCCAGTCGGCAAACATGGGGCCGGCGCGCATATCACGATCGTCGAGGATGACGTCAGCACCGAGATCTTTGAGTTCGGCATAAAGCTTGTCGGCGGCTGCTCGCACAGCTTCGCTCTTGGCGTAGTTCATCGGGCAGATGACGACTTCAAACGGAGCGATTTGGTCGGGCCAGATGATGCCCTTGTCGTCGTGGCACTGTTCGATGGCGGCACCTGCGACACGGGAGACGCCGATGCCGTAACAACCCATTTCAAGAACCTGCGGCTTGCCGTTTTCATCGAGGTAGGTCGCCTTCATGGCTTCGGAATACTTTGTGCCGAGATAGAAGACATGACCGACTTCAATGCCGCGCTGAAGACGAATCTGCCCCTTGCCGTCCGGGCTCTTGTCACCCTCGACGACATTGCGCAGGTCGGCCACTTTGGGTTCGGGCAGGTCGCGGCCGAAGTTGACCCCTGTGTAGTGGAAACCGGTTTCGTTGGCGCCGCAGCAGAAATCGCTCATGTTGGCAACCGTGCGGTCGGCGTAGACCACGACATTTTCAGCGACGCCGATGGGTCCGAGAGATCCAGGGTTGGCACCGTTAAAATGAGTGCGAATTTCTTCCTCCGTGGCAAAACGAAGAGCGCCTTTCATTTCAGGCAGTTTACCGACCTTGACTTCGTTTAAGTCGTGATCAGCGCGCAGCAAAACGAGCACAATTTTGGCAGGCAGCGCTTTGCCGTTTTCATCTTCTTCGTCGTGCGCCAGAACGATGCTCTTGACGCAGTCGGTAAGAGCAATGCCGAGGAACGGGGCGACGTCTTCACACTTTTCTTTGCCCGGCGTGGCATGTTTGACCATTTCCTGAGAGGGAGCCTTGCGAGCGTCAATCAACGAGAAGGCTTCGGCGAGCTCAATGTTGGCCGCGTAATCGGAATCGGGACAGTAGGCGATCACGTCTTCACCGACGTCGGCGATCACTTGGAATTCCTGAGAGCGAGAACCGCCGATGGCACCGCTGTCGGCACGAACGGCGCGAAATACCAGACCCAGACGGGTAAAGATGCGCATATACGCATCGAACATGACTTCGTAGGACTTACCGGCTTCTTCGGCGTTGCGATCAAAGCTGTATGCGTCCTTCATCACGAATTCGCGGGCGCGCATGACGCCGAAACGAGGACGACGTTCGTCGCGGAACTTCGTGCGGATCTGGTAGAAGTTGACCGGAAGCTGACGCCAACTCGTGATTTCCTGACGCGCCAGATCGGTGATCACTTCTTCGCTTGTGGGCTGGATCACAAAGTCGCGCTGATGGCGGTCCTTGAAGCGTAGAAGCTCGGGACCGTACTTGGCCCAACGGCCGGATTCCTGCCAGAGTTCGGCAGGTTGTACGATCGGCATGGATAGCTCGATGGCGCCCGCGCGATCCATTTCTTCTCGGATGATGGCAGAAATCTTGCGCATGACACGCATGCCCATCGGCATGAATGTGAACACACCTGCAGCAAGTTTTTTGATAAGCCCGGCACGGGCCGAATAAATCTGACTGGGAATTTCGGCGTCGGCCGGAGCTTCCTTGAGCGTCTTGATGAAAAATTGACTGGCGCGCATGAATGTCGAATTGCAAAAAGAGACGAAAAGGGTGTCTCATACCAAAAAGAGCGTGTTATTGTACTGCGGCCGCCTGTTGCTTGAAAAGGCTTATCAATGACGGCTTTTCAAGAAACCCGCCGTAGCCGTTGGCAATACAAATCGCATCTGCTATGCGCCAAGCCTGCGATAATTACAAAACAGGCTGCAATTTTCATCTCCATGACATCATCGGCAAACACTCAGGAACGTTCTTCGTCTGCGAATAATCCCGGACGGCGCCTCGGCTTGCGTCATCGTCTGACTCTGCGCGAAAAATTGCGCAAAAAAGGGCTCATCTCTAGCTTTCGCACTCTGTTGCGATTTGCCGCCGATCGCGCGCGTGAAAACGACCTCACGGAAGTCACGTCCACGATGGCACTTGCGACATTGACGGCTATCGTGCCGGTGCTCGCTTTGTCGCTTGCTGCTTTTTCTGCTTTTCCGGGCTTTGCCGGCGCCAGACAGGCGCTCGAAGACCTGATCGTGATGAGCTTACTGCCCGAACAGTATAGCGAGCAGTTGTTGGGTTATATCAGTCAGTTCACGTCGCACGCCGCAGGTCTGACAACCTTCGGTTTGCTTGGTTTGGCCGTCACGGCGTTTCTTTTGATAGACAAGCTTTTCGTAACGCTGAATCGCATTTTTAAGGTGACGGCGCCGCGTCCTTGGTTTCAAAGAGTGTTGATTTACTGGGCCTTGATGACCGTGGGTCCTCTGGCAGTTGCTGTGAGTCTTACTATGACCGGCCACTACGCAGCTATGGCTTTGGAAGGAATTGATCCCGGTGTTTCCAAAACGCTTTACAACGTCGGTCAGGTGTTCCTGCAGGCTTTTGGTTTTGCCGTGATCTACAAGTTTGTGCCGGCTTGTCGCGTGCATTTCAGTCACGCGCTCGTGGGCGGCTCAGTCGTGAGCGTTTGCGGCTTGGTTGTCAAGCAACTTTTCGGCATGTGGGTGACGGCTGGAACGCTGACCAATATTTACGGCGCTTTTGTGGCGATTCCCGTCTTTGTTCTCTGGGTTTATGTGGCTTGGTATCTCTTTTTTGCCGGTGCTGCGATTGCCGCGACGATTCCTAAACTCACCGCGGGGCGCTTCCTGGATTATTACCGACCGGGTAATGAATTTTTGACCGCTTTGGCGATGTTGCGTGAGCTCGTGCATCTGCGTTTGCGTCAAAAGCGACCGATCTTGGATGTGGAAGAACTGTGTGATGCCGCGGATACTTATCCTGAAGCGGCAGAACGCATTCTTTCTCGATTGGCAGAAGCGGGCTATGTGGCACCGGTGACAACGGAGGCGGGAGGCCGCACGCAGGAGTGGGTGCTTGTGGCCGACAGTCAGAAGACAACGCTTTTGCGTGCGTTTGAATTTTTTGCGGTAAGCGGAGGCAATTCGCTTGTTTCGAGTAAGATGCAACGCTTGGCCGGAAAAGATGGCGCCGTCGGTATTTTGGCCGATTGGTGGAAACAATTTTCAACGAACGAGGCTTTAAATCGTCCGATGGCGCAGCTTTTTGCGTTGCCTGGTGATGAGGAAGAATCCGTTTCTGACGGAAGCCTCAGGAATAACTCAAGCAGAATTCAAAAATCGTGACTCGAATCCTAGCTGTTGAAACGAGCGGTGACTATGCCAGCGCTGCACTGTTGGCCGACGGCGAAGTCGTCTGTAGCATTTTTAAAGAGAAAAACCGTCATACCGAAAGCTTGATCTCGCTTGCCGATGAGGTGCTCAGTCGCAAGAACCTCAAGGTGGCCGATATGAATGCCGTTGCGTTCGGTGCGGGCCCCGGTGCCTTTACCGGTTTGCGAGTGGCCTGCGGGGTAGCGCAGGGGCTGTCTTGGGCGATCGGTAAGCCCACGGTCCAGGTGGGCAATCTCGCTGCCGCTGCGTACTCTGTTTTCCAATCGCATCCGGATATCAATCGTATTTGTGTGGTTAACGATGCGCGCATGCATGAGTGTTATACAGCCTCATACGAACGCGCTGCGCAGGGCGGTATGCCTCTTGAGCTTCGTGCTCCCGAATTGGTCAAGCCCGGTGACGTCAAGGAATGTCTTCTCGCGGATGGTATTGAGGCTGTCATCGGTACGGCTTTTACGGCTTATGGAGAAGAAATCGAAGTTCCGGAACGTGTCACTGTAATAGAGACCGAGCAGGTCTCCGCCAAGGAGATCGTGGAACTTGCCGCCGTGATGTTTGCTGCCGGCATGACGACCGATCCGCATCTGGCCGCACCTTTGTATGTCCGCAATCGCGTGGCCCTTACGATTGAACAACGCCGCGCCGGAGAAAAGCTTTGAGCGAAGTTGTATTTCGTGCGCTGACACCGGCTGACCTTGAAGTCGTCGCGGATCTCACGCATCGGGCTGATCCGTTCGGCTGGACGTTGAGAAACTTTTCGGACGCGCACGCTTCAGGAAACACGCTCACTGTTTTATCGGTTGACGGCAGGACGGCAGGCATTGCCGCTGTGATGCACGTCATTGACGAGTCGGAACTTCTGGAGATTGCGGTGGAACCCGCCATGCAAGGCAAGGGATACGGAAAAGCGCTCTTGAAAGAGGTAATGAGTCTTGCCCGACGCAACGGCGCGGCCCGGATGTTTTTGGAAGTTCGGGAGAGCAACGCCCGTGCGCGTAAAATGTACACTTCGTTCGGATTTGAAGAAACCGGGCGTCGTAAGAATTACTACCCGACGGGAAATGGTCGGGAAGATGCGATTTTGATGACGGCTCAGTTTTCCGAATCCGTGTCACACGACTAAGAAGACAAAGAAAGAAACCCATCGATGGCGCTTACGCGGGAACAAAGTCAAATTTGGCAGGCAATGAATGTCGGCGTGCAGTGGGTACTGCGCGACGGCGTTGATCCGCTTGCGCCTGAACCCAAGCCTGCGGTACTTGCCGTTCACGCATCGGCAGAGGCTGCGCCAGCGGCTGTTTCGCCGTCGGCAACAATTTCGGCCGGTTCCGCTTCTGCAGTCCCCGCCATGGTGCGCCGCGGTCCGATGGCGACGCGCTTGCGGCGCCAGCAGGCCGCTGTTGACATTCAGACTGCGTCCCCTGCGGCAAGTACTTTTGCGAAATCTGCACCCATCACTTCCGCACAACCTTCCGTATCGCTCAAACCTGCGGTAACACCGAAGGTCGTTGCGCGTCCTGCTCTGCGTCCTATCATGGCTCCTCAGCCGGTCTCGGTCCAAGTGCAAGCCGACGCACAGCTTGTTGCCGAACTTCGAACGGCGCGTTGGGAAGATATCAAGGCGATTGCCGATCGTTGCCGCGTCTGTCCTATGGCGTCCGAACGCACCAATACGGTGGTGGCCGACGGAGCACCGGGCTGTCCTATCGTGATGGTGGGAGAGGCGCCTGGGCGAGAAGAAGATCTTTCGGGCATTCCTTTTGTCGGCAACAGCGGCAAGCTTTTGACCGAAATTCTCAAGTCTTGTTCTCTGGAACGAGGCAAGGACGTTGCCATTTGTAATGTTTTGAAGTGCCGTCCTCCCGGAAATCGTGACCCCAAACCCGATGAAGTAGCGGCGTGTTCCGCTTTTCTGGACCGTCAGCTCGAATTGTTGCAGCCCAAACTCTTGATTTTGATGGGTAAGCATGCTGTGTACAGACTGCTTGGCGAAACACGCCCTATCTCGCAGATGCGCGGACGTTTGTACGAAATGGAGATTGCGGGCCGAAAGGTGCCCGCGGTGGTCACGTATCATCCGTCCTATCTGCTGCGCAATCCTGTGGCCAAGGAACTCGGTTGGCACGATATCCTGTTTGCCAAGAAAAACCTGCCTCAGGATTGAAGTGATTTTTATTGACTAGTGAAATAAATGGAATTCGAACTCTGGTATTTGATTGCAGTCCCGATTCTTTTTGCTGCCGGTTGGTGGTTGCGCGGGGTTGATTTCAAACAGCACAAAAAGGCGACGCAGGGCATTGATGAGCACTATGCCAAAGGGCTTTCTCTTCTGTTGAGCGACGACCCTGTCAAGGCAGACAAAGCCATCGACCTTTTTATCGAAGTCGTGCGATTGGACCCCGAGACGATCGAATTGCACCATGCGCTCGGCAATCTGTTCCGCCGCCGTGGTCAGTTTGACCGTGCTATTCGTCTGCACAGTTTCCTCGTTAATCGAGCCGAACTTCCCGAAAAAGAACGTGCATTGGCCATGGCCGAACTTGCTCTTGATTATCTTAAGTCCGGTATGTACGACCGTGCAGAATCGGCCTACGAGCAGCTTTCGACCTTCAAGGGACGCGAAGTTGAGGCTTTGGAAGCACTGATGCACATCTACTGCACCGAACACGAATGGAAGAAAGCAGTGGAAACGGCGGAGAGACTGCAAAAAAGCGGCAAAGATTTGCATGTTGAAATCAGTCACTACTATTGTGAGTTGGCTAATCTGGCTCGTTGCACCAAGGATGCCGCACGCGCGTCCGAATTCGTGACGAGTGCGCTGCAGGCCAATCCGGAAAATCCGCGTGCCTTGTCATTGGCGGCAGATCTCGCGCTTGACGCCGGCAAAACTCAAGATGCGATTTCGGCTTGGAGTCAAATCGAAAATGCCAAGCCTGCTTACGCGCCGCTTATTGCCGCTAAAAAGGCTGACGTTCTGGCAGAAACAGATAAAGCTGCTGCTATGAAATATTTAAAGGAGACATTTGCGAAGTCGGGGTCTGTCGATGTTCTGACCGCAGCCGTTGCTCGCATGTCTGTTTGGGCCGATGCGCCTACAGCCGCTGCTTTTGCCGGCGAAGCGCTCAAGAGCCGTCCGTCGCTTTCAGCGTTCTCGGTTTTGTGCAATCTGCGATCCAAAGCCGATCCCGATGACGAACAGGCACGACTTCTGGCCGAGGTTACGACCAAGCAGAGCAAGCTTTTTGCACGCTATCAGTGCAGTCACTGCGGCTTCCTGGCACACACATTTTCGTGGCAGTGCCCGGGCTGCGAACGCTGGGACAGCTTTCCGCCCATTCGTGTCGACGAAGCCAAAAAGGCTTCCTACCATTAAGGAACGAAATTCTTCTTTTTTTGAGAGCCTTCTGCTTGTCGGAAGGCTCTTCGGACAGATTTGGAGAGACGAGACATGCAAATTGAAGTTGAAAAGAAACTCACTGAATTGCAGGCCGACACACTCGTGGTGGGTGTCTGGTGCGGTGGAGAAGAGGGTAAACCTGAACTCACAGCTTCGGCTCAGGCCGTCGATAATTTAGGTGGCCTCTTGAGCGCTCAGATCAAAGCAGGCGACTTCAAGGGTAAGCCTTCCGAAGTTGCTGTTTTCTACGCTGTTCCCGGTTTGGATTTCAAGCGCGTGATTGCTGTGGGTCTGGGCATGAAGGACGCTTTCAGCGAAAAGACCTTCATCAATGTGCACCGCAAAGTGGCACGTTTTGTCAAATGCGGCTCTGTTGCTTTGACTTCTGCAGAGTGGACGCTGCCCGAACGTGACGAAGCGTGGGCAGCGCGCAGTGCTGTGCGTGAGCTTCTTTTTGCTTCCCACAAGTCTCGCGGTCTCAAGACCAAAGGAAAGGGCCCGCAGGTCGTGGAAAAGATTCTTTGGGTGTCCGAAACGGACGTAGCATCCAGTCTCGAAGTGGGGTGCATTTCCGCAGGTGCCATGATATGGGCCAAGGAACTCCAGGATCTTCCACCCAATATCTGTGACCCGCAGTTCCTTGCCGAAGCTGCCGAAAGCGTGGTGCGCGAATTTGATAAGTCAGCGGGCAAGACCACCAAAGGCAAGCTTACCGTCAGGGTGCTCGACAAAGACGCCATCGACGAAGCCGGCATGGGCGGTGTGATCGGCGTGAGCAAAGGAAGCCACACCGATCCCGTTTTCATTGAACTTGCCTGGCAGGGGGCGGCAACGACCAAAGCTCCGGTTGTTCTGGTGGGTAAGGGCGTAACCTTTGATGCGGGGGGCATCTCCCTCAAGCCCAGCCGCACGATGGATCAAATGAAATTCGATATGTCGGGGGCTGCCGTCGTGATGGCTGCTGTCAAGGCCGCCGCCGAAATGCAACTTAAGGAAAACGTGGTGGCGCTAGTGCCGGCCGTGGAAAACCTGCCTTCGGGTTCTGCATTGAAGCCTGCTGATGTCATCACTACGCTGAGTGGTTTGACCGTCGAAGTTCTCAACACCGATGCCGAAGGTCGTTTGATTCTGGCCGATGCTCTGGCGCGAGCTGCCGAATTTGCCCCTGAAGTCTGCATTGACGTGGCTACGCTCACGGGTGCCTGCATTGTGGCACTCGGTAACGACGTCTCGGGGCTGTTTTGTGAAGATGAGCCGCTTACTGCAGCGCTTGCTTGCGCGGCTGACAGCGCACACGATCCCGTCTGGCCGATGCCGATGGGCGGCACCTACAAAAAGGCCCTTGAAAGCTCCGTGGCCGATCTTGCCAACATCAGCTGGACGGCAGGTGCCGGTGCCTGCACAGCTGCAACATTCCTAGCGGCGTTTGCCCCAAAGTGCCCCTGGGCGCATCTTGACGTGGCCGGTACTGCACAGGCTGCAGGAGGCAAGGGAGGCGGTACGGCGCGTCCGTTGCCGTTGCTCCTTGAGTGGTTGCTTTCCCGTGCTCCGGCTCCCAAGGTCTCAAAAGTGAAGACTGAGAAGGTTAAGGCAGCGTCCAAGACGAAGACGACCGCAAAGTAAGGCTTTGCTGTAACAGAGGTTGAGACCCCGAACAAGACGCCGTATGCAGCAAATCGACTTTCACTTCAATGTTGCGCAACGCACGATCTACACTTGTCGTCTGATCAAGAAGGTGCGCAAGATGGGATTTACCGTTGCCGTTTGGAGCAGCAACGAAGTGCTGTTGCGGCGCGCCTACGACGATCTTTGGCGCTTTGAGGATTTGACCTTCATCGCGCACGCTTGGGCAGGTTCTGCGTTTGAAGCTGATGCGCCTGTCGTTTTTGCCAGTGACATCACGCTGTTGAAGCCTGCCGACGTCATCATTTTGCTTGACGAAATGGTCCCGCCTGATTGGCAGCAGACGCTTGCGCCCTTTAATCGTGTCGTGGACATCGTCTCAACCAATCAGAAGGAACTTCTTAATTCCCGCGCCCGCTATCGGCTTTACAAGACCGCCGGTGTGACGCTTAACGCCTACGACCGTAGCGCAGGTTAAAAAATGACTTCTTACCATTCTCCGCTTTTGAAAGACCGTGTTCCGTACGATTGGGAGGAGCTCAAGCGCGCGGCGCAGGAGCTCAAGCACGGCTCAATTCCCGGGCTGTCCGAGGTAGAAGCGACTTCTCGGACAATTGCACCGCAGCCCGAAACAACACAGCATTCAGATGCAATTGAGAACCCTGAACCTCAGTCGAAGCCTGTTCAGGCTCGACCCGAGCATGAACAAGTGACGTCATTGGGACTCTCCGAAGAAGAGCTCGTTGCAAGAATTGTTCCGAAGGTTGTGGAGCGGCTTAACTCTCAAATTGAGATTATCGTGGACGTTACTCTCAAGACGGCAGCAACACGTATCCGGTCCGATCTTCAGAAGGCCGTGGAAAACACGGTTCGACTGACGGTCAAGGAAGAACTCAAGAAGCTTTGAAATTCATCAGGCAAGGTAAAAAAGCCGCACCGTTGATTCGAGTGCGGCTTTTTCACCAGTGAGCAATACGTTTCTTAGCGAGCGGCAGCGACGGCGTTTTTCATTGCAGTGATCACTTCTTTGTAGCCTTCGGGACTTTTCATGCCGAACACGGCGGAACCTGCAACAAACGTATCGGCGCCGGCTTTAGCGACTTCGGCGATGTTGGTGGTTTTAATTCCGCCGTCAACTTCCAGACGGATACTGCGTCCCGAACGGGCTTCATAGGCATCCAGTTTGGCACGCATGGCACGGATTTTGTTGTAGACCGAGTCAATGAAGCTCTGACCGCCGAAACCCGGATTGACGCTCATCAGAAGAACCATGTCGACTTTGTCGATGACGTAGTCGAGATAGTCGAGCGGAGTGGCAGGATTGAAAACCAGACCTGCCTTGCAGCCTTCGTTGTGAATCAGCTGCAGTGTGCGATCAATGTGTCGGCTTGCTTCACAGTGGAAGGTAATGATGTCGGCACCGGCTTTGGCAAAGGCTGGCACTAGGCTATCAACAGGCTCAATCATCAAATGAACGTCAATGACGGCTTGTGTGTGCGGACGAATCGCTTCGCACACGAGCGGACCGACGGTGAGATTCGGTACGTAATGGTTGTCCATCACGTCAAAGTGAATCCAATCGGCACCGGCTGAGACCACATCACGGACTTCTTCGGCAAGACGTCCGAAATCGGCCGAAAGGATGGATGGTGCAATGACGGTGTTTTGCATGGGCAAGCCTTTGAAATAATGAAGATGAAACAGTTGCGCGAATGATAGCGAAAAGTCCTGCCGACCGTGCCGACAGGACTTTGTTTTCAGCTCACAAGCAAAGATCTGGGTGTAATCAGAGCTTGGCAGAGTTTCCTTCAAGATTGAAAGCCTTATGCAGGGCACGCACGGCAAGCTCCATGTACTTGTCCTGAATTACCAGGCTCACCTTGATTTCGGAGGTACTGATCATTTCGATGTTGATGCCTTCAGCTGCCAACGACTCAAACATACGGCAGGCAACGCCTGCGTGAGTGCGCATACCGATGCCCACCACACTGACTTTAGCGATATCAACGTTGGTATGGATGCCCTCGGGATGGCAGACCGGGACGACTTCGTCGTTGAGCACCTTTAAGCACTTGTCTACGTCTCCGCGTGGAACGGTAAAGGAGAAGTCTGTTGTGCCGTCGAGACCGTCGTTCTGAACGATCATGTCAACGTCAATGTTGTGCTGGGCCACAGGGCCGAGAATCTTATAGGCGACGCCCGGAGTATCGGGAACGCGCGAGAGCGTGATTTTGGCTTCATCGCGGGTGCAGGCGATGCCGGAAACAAGGGCTTTCTCCATCTTCGGATCATCCTCAAAAGAAATCAGGGTACCGCTGGACGCTTCGACGTCAACGGGAATATTGGGGTCGGTAAGGCTTGAGAGAACACGCACGGGTACGTGATATTTGCCGGCAAATTCCACGCTGCGGATCTGTAGCACTTTAGAGCCGAGACTGGCGAGCTCGAGCATTTCTTCAAAGCTGATGACGTCAAGCTTGCGAGCTTTGGGCTCAATGCGCGGATCGGTGGTATAGACGCCGTCAACATCCGTGAAGATGAGGCATTCCTGGGCCTTAAGTGCCACGGCAAGTGCTACGCCCGAGGTGTCAGAGCCGCCGCGGCCGAGCGTGGTAACGTTGCCCGCGCTGTCACGACCTTGGAAACCGGCGACAATGACAACCTTGCCGGCGTTCAGTTCACGCATAACCGGTTCGCTGTCGATCGACTCAATGCGGGCTTTTGTGAAGGCGCTGTCCGTGTGTACGGCGACCTGAGAACCGTTGAAGCTCACGGCATCAACGCCGATGCTTTTGAGTGCCATTGCGAGCAGGCCGATGGAGACCTGTTCGCCGGTACTGGCGATGACGTCAAGCTCCCGAGGATCGGGATTGGGCATGATTTCCTTGGCAAGTGCGATGAGGCGGTTTGTTTCACCACTCATCGCTGAAACCACCACCACCATCTGATAGCCGGCGCGGTGCCACTTGGCTACGCGTCTGGCGACATTCTTAATGCGCTCGACGCTTCCCATTGAAGTGCCGCCGTACTTGTGAACAATAATGGCCATAGGGCGAGTCTCTTTTTAGTTGAGTTAGGCGTGACGGCAAACGGTTTTGTCAAAATAAATTGCCGCGCACAAGACTTTCTGATTGTCGCAAACTTTGAGCACCTTTCGGGATTGTTGGCTCAGTTCCTGACAAGTTAGAACAGAAATCTTGATCTTTACCAAGTAATACAGGCAAAGACGCCTAGGAGGTATGTCTCAGTTTTCGGCGATTACACTTACTGTACGTGCCCGTAAAATCGGATAACTTTTCAGCAAACCCAGTCCGGAGATGAGACATGTCCATCAGTCTGAAGTTGAGCGAACTCGACACCCCGAGTCTATTGATCGACAAGGCAAAGCTTTTTGAAAACATCGATTACTGCCAGAGACGAGCTCACGAACTTGACGTCAACTGGCGCCCGCACGTGAAGACCCATAAGTGTGCTCCTATTGCCGCCATGCAGGTGCAGGGAATGTTCGGCGGCATTACGGTTTCGACAGTCAAGGAAGCCGAGTACATGTTCGAAGAGGAAGGCATCAAGGACATCATTTATGCCGTCGGCATCGCCCCGCAGAAGTTGACTCGTATTGCACTTCTCAATAGTCGCGGCGCGGATGTCAAGATCATTCTTGACAATCTAGCAAGTGCCATGGCCGTAAGTGAGTTTTGTCGCACACACAACACCAATATCGGCGTGTTGCTCGAGATAGACTGCGACGGCCACCGTTCCGGTTTGAAACCCGACGATCCCGCTTTGGTGACGGTTGCCAAGGCGTTGACCGACGGTGCCGTCTTCAAGGGAGTCCTGACGCATGCCGGCGACAGTTATCTTTCCCGTAGCCGCGAAGAACTCGAAGCCTACGCAGCCAACGAGGTTCGCCAGATCATGACAGCAGCCAATACGCTCAAGGCAGCAGGCTACACATGTGAAATCATTTCCGTTGGCTCAACCCCGACCTTTACGGCCGTCAAAGACACTGAAGGCGTTACGGAATACCGTAGCGGCGTAGGTGTTTTCCAAGATCTGGTGATGGCGGGCCTCAATGTTTGCAAAGTTAAAGATATTGCCATATCCGTTCTTGTGACAGTCATCGGTCATCAGCCGCAAAAGGGCTGGATTATCACTGACGGTGGCTGGATGGCAATGAGTCGAGATCGAGGCACGGCGGCTCAGTCGGTGGACTGGGGTTACGGCCTTGTTTGCGATGAAACCGGTAAGCCGATTGAAAACCTCTGGATGAAATCAGCTAACCAGGAGCACGGTATTGTCTGCAGCCGAGACGGCTCGCCGATCCGTCCGGAGGATTTTCCCATTGGCACGCGCTTGAGAATCCTTCCCAATCACGCCTGTCCTACGGCTGCCGCCTTCGACAAGTATTTCGTTGTTGACGAGAACAACAACGTTCAGACGATTTGGCCCAAGATCAACAACTGGTAATGAGCCTGTCACTTTGTTCCGATAACTTCAATTGACCTCAGTAAACGGAAGCGGTTGATCAATGCCGCTTCCGTTTTCTACATTCTTTTGCCTATTACGAAGCCCTATCGCATTCGCTAAAACTAGGGGGCAACCAATACAGGTTCCTTCTTTTTGTCCCAGAATTTGTCCATCGGCAGTTCCGACACCATGATTTTGTCTGCAGCACAATTTGCACACATTCGCTCGGTACGCCGCGTGCATAAGCCGTCCGGCTGGTATGCACGGGGGGCTTGGTGCTGGCGGTCCTAAAACTTTCCCTGATTTCGCAGATGCTCGCCGGCGAATGTCGGGTTAGTTTTCTGCGTAAGTCTTAACAGCTTTCTTGTGAGCTGTTGAGTTTCTTTCCCGATTTAAATTCATTGATTTCCGCGTGTTTTGCTGGCGACGCCTTTGTCGACAGATGCGCCGAATGACGACCAAAGTGTGTTGTTCAGTGTAGGGCGGAATCCGTTCTTGAGGAACTTTTCAATCATGATGACCGAAATCGAATTCGAAGCGACCGCCCGCGAAGGCTTCAACCGTATCGCGTTGGTAAGCGAATGCTTGTGTGATTTGGAAACGCCGCTGTCGGTTTACCTGAAGCTCGCCGGACGCGACAACGACACCTTTCTGCTTGAGAGTGCGGAAGGCGGCAAAAGCTTTTCACGCTACAGTTTTGTGGGGTTAAAGGCTCACATAAAGATTGTCAGTCATCTGACAGATTCTGGTTTTTGCACTCAGGTTTTGACTGACGGAAAAGAGACCGAACGCGACACCGAAACAAATCCCCTTAACTTTGTGCAGAGATTTATCAAACGCTTTCGTGTTGCCTTGCCTAAGGGGTTGCCACGCTTGACGGGCGGACTGGTCGGGTACTTCGGCTATGACACGGTTCGAATGATCGAACGCAGCAAATTGGGGCGCAATAAGGCCGGAGGTATCGAGGTGCCGGATATCTGTTTGCTGTTGTGCGAAGAACTCGTTGTGATCGACAGTTTTAAAGGTCGTATGTACATCGTTATTAATGCTGATCCAAGTGTTCCAGGGGCATACTCGGCAGCCGTTCGTCGTCTTCGAAGTCTCAAACAGGCATTGGCTCGACCGGTAGAAGCTCCGTATGCTGCCGGTGGCATCGTTCACGAATCCGAGCGTCCGTTTGACAGGGAAAATTATTTGAAGGCTGTGCGGAAGGCCAAGGACTACATTCTGGCCGGCGACTGTATGCAGGTGCAAATTGGTCAACGCATTGAGCGCAGCTTTACCGAAAGTCCGATTTCCTTGTACCGGGCGCTGCGAAGTCTCAATCCTTCGCCGTATATGTACTACTACAACTTCGGAGACCATTTCGTTGTCGGCGCTTCGCCGGAAATCCTGGTGCGACAGGAATTGCGCGACGGCAAACGGATAGCGACGATCCGTCCTATTGCGGGAACTCGACCGAGAGGAGTTGATGTGCAAGACGATCGCCGGCTTGCCGAAGAACTTCTGCACGATCCCAAAGAACGAGCCGAACATCTAATGTTGATCGATTTGGCGCGCAATGACATCGGCCGCATTGCCAAACCGGGCACGGTGCGAGTTACCGACAAATATGCCATTGAGCGTTACTCACAAGTACAGCATTTGGTAAGCCACGTTGAAGGAGAGCTTCTTGACGGACTCGACAATATTGATGTTTTGAAAGCGACTTTTCCTGCTGGAACGCTAACCGGGGCGCCGAAAGTGCGGGCAATGGAAATCATTGACGAGCTGGAGCCTGTTTCGCGCGGTATCTATGGGGGAGCGGTAGGTTACATCTCGTTTGCGGGGGACATGGATCTCGCGATAGCAATAAGAACTGCCGTCATCAAAGACAAACGTTTGTATGCCCAAGCGGCTGCCGGCATTGTCGCCGACAGCATTCCGGAGATGGAATATGCGGAAACGGAGCATAAAGCGCGAGCTGTCTTGCGTGCGGCGGAACAGGCGGAAGCCGGTTTCGAAACTGGGTTATGAATGAGACGAGGAAAAAGCAAATGCTCCTGATGATCGACAACTATGACAGTTTTACCTACAACCTCGTGCAGTATTTTCAAGAACTCGGAGAAGAGGTGCAGGTTGTGAGAAACGACGAAGCGACCCTTGAAGAGCTTTTGAAACGCAAACCCGACCGAGTCTGCATCTCACCGGGACCATGTGCTCCGGCGCAGGCAGGCATTTCCAAGGACGCCATTGTGCGTTTTTCGCAGTATGTACCGGTGTTGGGAGTCTGTCTCGGGCATCAGGCTGTCGGAGAAGTCTTCGGCGGGCGTGTGGTTCGGGCGGGAAAGGTTATGCATGGCAAGACAGATCGCATCACGCATGACGGTAAAGGACTTTTCCGCGGTTTGCCTTCGCCGCTGACGGTCGCACGCTATCACTCGCTGGTGGTTGAGCGAGAGACGTTGCCGGATTGTCTGGAAGTGACGGCAGTGAGTTCGGACGGCGAGATTCAAGGGCTGAGACATAAAAGCTTGCTGATCGAAACCGTACAGTTTCATCCGGAGTCAATAGCAAGCGAATTCGGGCACGAACTGCTGAAAAATTTTTTACAGCTCTGACGAATCAAAGACAGCGGGCTTTTGACCGAAATGCAAAAGCCCGCTGAATTCGTAACCGACGAAACACCTTAGCTGCGGCGATCGCCGTACAGTTCATCAATTTCAGCGTGGAAACGTTCGCGGATCTTAGCTCGCTTGAGCTTAAGAGTCGGCGTAAGCAAACCGCCTTCAATGGTCCAAGGTTCGGCGAGCAGACGCACGTTGCGCGGAATACCGTAGTTCGGGAAGTCGCGCGTCAAGGCCTTGATGCGTCGCAGCGCGGCGTTGCGCACTTCTTTGTCCATGAAGATACCTTCGCTCTTGGGATCCTTGCCGAGTTCCTTGACAAACTTGTCAAATTGCTCGGGATTAACGACCGCTAAACAAGCGATGTAGGGACGATCTTCGCCAACAGCCATCACCTGATCAAACAGATTGTCAGTTTCGATGGCTTGCTCCAAGTCTCCCGGCGGAATCTTTTCACCGGTGCTGGTGACAATGATTTCCTTGATGCGACCTTTGATACGGATGTGTCCGCTCTTGTAGATGTCGGCCTGATCGCCCGTCTTGAGCCAGCCGTCTTCTGTGAGAACGGCACGCGTGTCTTCAGGACGCATCCAATAGCCGACCATCACGTTGGGGCCGCGCACCATCAGTTCGTCGTTAGGGCCGAGCTTGGTTTCGAGGTTGTCAAGAGGTACGCCCACTGTTTGAGGATGATTGGAGCCAAGCTTATTGACGCAGACCACAGGGGAGGCCTCGGTCATGCCGTAGCCTTGAAGGATTTCCACTCCCAGGGCAAGAAAGACCTTTGCAACCTGCGGATTGAAGGCGGCGCCGCCGGAGATGTAGATATAAGGACGACCGCCGAAAATATTGCGAATCCCGGTGCCGACCTTCTTGTCGAGGAAACCGGCTACAAGCGGGTCAAAAATTGCCGAAAAGCCGGCCGGGCAGGGCAGACCGTTTTTGCGGCAAAAACGGCGCCAACCGACGTTAACCGCCCACCGGAAGATTTTTTGCACAAAGGGAGACTGAGCTGACAGTCGGTCTTGGATTTTGGCGTAAATTTTTTCGTAGACGCGCGGCACGCTCAGCATGATGGTAGGGCGTATGACGCGCATATCTTCCTGCAACAAGCCGATGTTGCGGTTGAAGGCCACGAGATTGCCGACGCCGAGCGCAAGGTAGTACGAAGCGAGACGCTCAAGCGTGTGAGAAAGGGGAAGAAACGAGAGCCAGACCTCGTTGACGCGCGGACAGATGCTACTCAGAACGCCGTTGATGTTCGAGAGAATCGCACGGTGCGTGAGCATCACGCCCTTGGGCTTGCCCGTTGTGCCTGAGGTGTAGACGAGGGCGGCGAGATCTGTGGGTTCGGGACCGGGAGGCAATTCGGCATCCTGGCCCGTTGCAAGCCAATGATCAACACTCGTGACGGTGCGCCCGTCGGCAACGGTGGTTTCAATGCCTTCGTCGGTGATCACCACGGTCTGAAGGTCGGGCAAATCCATGGCTGCGCCGATGTCACGCCAGCGATTGAATTTTGTCGTAACAAGGAAGCGTGCGCCCGAGTCGCGCAGGATGAAAGCGGAGGATCCGGCGGTATCGATGGCATGCAGAGGTACAGGCACAAGAGCGCACATGAGCGCAGCCATGTCAAAACAAATCGCGTCAATACCGTTGGGAAGCAGCATGGCTACGCGTTCGCCTCTTTTGAGACCGAGAGCGGCAAAGGCGTGCGCCCAGCGCATCACGCGCTCGTAGGTATCCTGTACGGTGAGTGTCTGCCACTGCTTGACGCGGTTATCGTACTGCATGTAAACCGGAATCTGCGGCCGATGCTCCAGGTGATGGGTGAGCAGTTCGGGAAGCGTGCGCAGAAGCTGAAGCTCGGCGCGGCGCATTTGCATGGAATCGGTTGGGTCGGTCACAGCGGTTTCCTTTCTGAGACGGCGATTTCGAAACATTGAAATAAACAAAATCCTTGCCGTCGGGGTATTCATTTAAGCAATTCTCGAACTATACCGCGCGCCCGATTCAATACCGCCGAGCATCATCCGTTCGGATGATGCCGCTCGCACCTTTCACACAACCGTGAAATTCACTGTCCTATGAACTTCTACAATCTCAGGAAGACAAAATTGTCCGAAGTTCCAAACTTTTGCTTGTTATCAGAAGGATGTTTCGCAGCGATAAATACACGAGGCAAGTGCTTTTTGCCTGTCTTTTTGCGGCCTGCTTTTTCGTGGGGTATGCCTCGATTGCAACGCTGATGCGACTGTGGATCGTGCCGGCTGGTTTTGTCGCGTGTGTTGTTTTCGCCATGGCACTGCTCGGCGTGTTTGGCTGCTTTGTTCGTCGTGGTACTCGGGCAATGAAAAAGCTTACGCCCAATGACGGCATCGTTATCTATCCGGATCTGCGGAGTTTTGCAGCGGCTTGTGCTGCCGTCTTGATTCTGGTCTTTGGCGGGACAGAACGGTTTGCATTGGCGTACTTTGCAAGCATTGCGGCTTGCGTTCTCTTTTGTTCGATTCAAGCATGTCGCTATAACAGGGAAGAAGAGGTGCTCTTGGCTGCGGTCGTCCAGTTTGCCTTTCCCGTGATAGCGCCGTTTCTGGCGGTGTTTGTTGTTTGCATGACGTTTGGTCGTAAAGCCGACTCTCGGATGGTGGTCTATTACAAAGAGCGAGACGACGAAGAAGGGCTTGCGCAATACATGGAGGAGGTTGACGCTCATCGCCGTCAGGCGCAGCAAAAGCGAAGCGCCGGACTGCACGCGGTGCTTGCTATGAGCGTGCTGTCCTATGCGATGCCCGATCCCGAAGAACGAGAAAAGCTTTTGGCCAAACGCGAGACTCGTTCGGACTTATGCATGACACTGGCGCTTTTGCCCGTCGCTTTTCTGATCGCCGTTCGTCTGGCCGCCGGAAATGACGGTGCATTGTTTCTCAAAAATGCATTTTCCAAGCGCGTATTCGTTCAGGAAGAGGCGTTGCAGCTAGAGAGGCGAATCGAAGACGTGCACCAAAAACGAGCATTTTTGAGCGGCGTGTAAGCCGCTGTGCGCGTAAACCCCTATGTAGTCTTTCTAATGGATAAAAACCGCTCTTTCGCGGAGTTTGCTGACGTGCTACTTTGGCAATGATCGCAGACACACATATGCGTTGCTCCTCAACAGCTCCTCAGAATTTGAAGCTCGGTTTGGTCGCCGAAGACTTCAAGCAGGCGATCTGAAAAAGGTTGACGTCGGACATATTTGAGTAAACGATGTCAACCTTTTTGCTTAACTCAGTCTCCGGAAAAGTTTTCTCTTCCCACAAGCCTCTGTCGTTTTTTGCACGGTATTGTCTTTGCTTGGCACAAAGTCATTTGTTGCCCGGTATCACCACCTTCACATCGAAGGAGCAGAGCAAAACCTGAAACCAAAATTTTGATGCAGATCAAATAATCAGCACTCTTAAGAAAAAGACTGGTAAAGAGCAAAATCAAAATATGCACTGACATGGTGCAAAACATTGCCATTTTGCGAGCTTTGTCTGGATTTCCAAACTCTCGATCTGTAAACGATAGAATTAACGCCTCTTTTCACCGATTCGTTTCCTTTCCATGACGTTCATCAATTCCGCAGCCAACGACAACATCAAGCGGTGGAGAAAAATCTCCGAACATCCCAGAGGTGCCAAAAAAATCGGTACGACACTAGCCGAAGGTATTCATTTGGCGGAAGTGATCTGTCAAAAACGCCCGTTGACGCGTGCTGTCGTTGTTCGTGAAAACAACGTGCAGTCGGACGTTTTGGCCTTGGCAGAACGTGTGGCAGAGGCGACCGGTGCGAAGCTCCTCACAGTGACCGACAAACTCTACGACGCGGTTTGTCCTGTTGAGAACGGGACTGGCATCATGGTGGAGGTGGCAGCAACTTTTGCCGATCGACCCGTGCAGCCGATTGCCGAAGATGCGCTTTATCTGGACGGTGTTCAGGACGCGGGCAATATGGGTACGCTCATTCGGACTGCCTTGGCTGCAGGTGTTCGTCACATAGCGGCGAGTTCCGGGTCAGCCGGTTTCTGGGCTCCAAAGGTCTTGCGTGCCGGCATGGGCGCTCACTTCAGTGCCAAACTCTACGACAATGTTTCGGCCGAAGAGATACATACGCTTTTTGCCGGACGCGTGCTTGCAGCCGATGCACGCGGCGGCATGGACTTGTTCCGTACGCCGGGATGGGAAAAGGGGCCTGTTGTCTGGATGATGGGAGCCGAAGGTCCTGGACTTTCGCTCAAAGCGTTGGCTGTTGCCGACGAACGCTATCTGATTCCGATCGAAGAAGCCTGCGAATCGCTCAATGTGGGGGCCGCTGCCGCTGTTTGTCTTTTCGAGCAGCGACGTCGACGACTATTGGCCGGCGCTTAACGCTACAAGCTTGAATCCGCACGCTTTTACTGTCAAACACGCCTCTGTATAATCCAATCTTTGCTTTTCGTAACGGTTGAGTATGACTCAGCCACAGGACACATGGTTTTAAAAAAAATGATCATGAGCGTCTGCGCGGTTGCGGCGCTCTCGGTTGCTTCTGCCGACGATGCCTCGGCTCGCGACACGCTTCGTGTCGGCACGGAGCCCACTTTTGCTCCGTTTGAATTTATGGATACCCAGACCCGCGAATTTGTGGGTTACGACATTGACTTGATTCGCGCTATTGCCGACAAAGCAGGATACGACATCAAGGTTGTCAACATGGGATTTGACGCACTGATTCCCGCTCTGGGAATGGGTGTGGTTGACGTAGTGGCTGCAGGCGTTACCATCACGGAAGAACGCGCAAAGCGCGTGGACTTTACGAAACCCTACTACACGGCCGGTCTCTCCATGCTCGTTCGAAAGGAAGACGCCGCCAAGTACCCTGACTTCAAGGCTTTGCAAAATCAGGCGATCGCCGTGCAGATTGGTACAACTGGTGCCGATAAGGCTAAGGATATTCCCGGTGCCAAGGTGACCAATTACAACGCCACGAGCGAGGCTTTCATGGCGCTCACGAGCGGTAACGCCTCCGCTGTGGTGCATGATCGTCCCGTGCTTGCGTATTTCATGAAGACTCAGCCCCGTATGTCGCAGTCACTGCAGCTGCAGCCTGCCATCGAAGACGCCCAGCAGTACGGCTTTGCCGTGAAAAAGGGCAACAAAGAACTTCTTGATAAGCTTAACAAGGGGCTTGAAGCCGTTCGTCAGGCCGGCGAAGACAAGAAAATTTACTCCAAATGGTTTGCTCAGTAGGCTGAAACCATAAAAAACAGGCTTAACGCAAACCGGATTGCTCTTATGTGAGTGGTCCGGTTTTTTTGTTGGCGCGGCTTGAGGTTCTGTCCGGACATGAGAAAAGCGGCGCGCCACCGAAATAAAGTTGGTCGCGCCGCTTTCGACTTCAGAAAAAGTCGGAAACTTAACTAGGCATCAGACCGGAAATCAGCACCACGATAATCAGAAGCGGGCAACCGACGGTAAGAATTCCGCGGAAGACAGACATCATCGACTCGGAGACGCCCGAACCCATGCGAATTTCATCCTTCATCATTGCCCATCGCTTGATGCCGACCAAGGCACAGATCACCAGACCGCCGATCGGCAAGGACAGATTGCTCGTGAAGTAATCGAACAGATCGAAGAAGTTTCGACCGAAGAGCGGCTTGATGTCTGCAAGCGGGCCGAAGGAGAGCGTGCACAGAGAGCCCACTGCGAGCATTGCGATGCAGCTTACCAAAGAGGCCGTTACGCGACGCATCTTGAGTTCGTCGACGAGAAATGCCACGACGAGTTCCAGAAGAGACACGGAACTTGTGATGGCTGCTACAGCCAGACACAGATAGAAGGCAAATGCAAAGAGCTGTCCGAAGGGAAGCTGCGCAAAGACCACCGGCATAGTCATGAAAGTGAGCCCGGGGCCCGCCGAAGGATCAAGGTTGAAGGCAAAAACCGCCGGCATGATCATCAAACCGCCGAGAATGGAGGCGGCGGTTGCAAGGAACGTGATCCAGGCACACCCGTTGATGAGGTTGGAATCCTGCGAGAGGTAGGAGCCGTACGTGAGCATGCATCCGCAACCGATACACAGCGAGAAGAAGGTAAAGCCCATCGCGGCCAGCAGACTCTTCCAGCTGAATGCTTCCGGATTCCAGCTAAAAAGATACGCAAGCCCCTCGGAGGCTCCGGGCAGTGTCACGCCGCGCACGATTACGACGATGACGAGAACGAGCAGAAGCGGCATCAGGACTTTGGAAATTTTTTCAATGCCACGGCTGATTTCATAGGCAACCACCCAGCCGGTCAAGAACAGGAAAAGCGCCTGAAAGCCCATTGACTTGATAGGATCGGATACGAGGCCGCCGAAAATTGCACCGAGTTCTTCCTGATTGGAAACGAGCCCTTTGCCGACGGCGGAATCTATCAGATAGGAAAGCGTCCAACCGCCGATGGTGGAATAAAAGCACAGCACCATAAAGCCCGTGAGAACGCCAAGATAGCCCCAGATCGTCCAATTTTTGCCGGCGATAGCGCGATAGGCCGTCACAATACAGCCTTTGCCCGTACGCCCCAAACCGACTTCTGCAATGAGAAGCACGAGTCCGATCGTAAACGAGAGAATGATGTAGGGGAACATGAAGACGCTACCGCCGTTGGATCCTGCCAGATAGGGAAATTTCCAAATGGCGCCCAGGCCGATGGCGGCACCCGCACTGGCCAGAATAAAACCGATGCGGCTTGTCCAGGTTGATCTGTTGTCAGACATTGAAGTGTCCCTGAAATATTCTTATGCATTTGGCGGTCATTTTGAAGTCATGGTTTATGACAGACCGTCCCGAACTTCTCTTTATAGCATTTTTGCGGTTGGCAAAACGGTCAAGCTTATGCAAACACGCGAGAGAGACAAAAAATTCAGCAAGAATAAAAGCAGCGCCGCAGATCGCCCTAAGGAAAGGCGCATGCTGCGGCGCTGTTTTGTTTTCTGGGTACCTATCAGACGCCCGTGGCGATCACAACGAGTACCAACAGGGGAGCCAGAAAGCGCAGCGAGAACTTGATAAAGGAGTTGGCCGAAGCACTGTACTTTCTCACAAGATTGACCTGTACGTAGGTCGAATTCCAAGCTTTCCAGCCGGCAAGCAGTGCAATCGAGAGGCCGCCCAGAGGCATCATGATGTTCGAGCAGAACCAGTCGAGGAAGTCGAAGATGATGCGGTCGAAAATCTTGACCTCACTCCATACGCCGAAGGAAAGTGCGGAGACGCAGCCCAAAAGTGCCAGGCCTACGTAGCACAGAATCGAAGCGGAGATGCGCTTCATGTGCCATTCGTTTTGCAGATAAGCGATACAGACTTCCAGAAGCGAAACGGAACTCGTCAACGCGGCTACCAACAGGCACACGTTAAAGAGGATCATGAAGAACCAGCCGAAAGGAATCTGCGAGAAAATGAACGGGATAGTTACGAAGACGAGACCCGGACCGGCGTTGGGATCTTGCCCCATGGCAAACACGGCCGGCATGATCATGAGTCCGGCAAGCAGAGCCGTCTGAATGGCAAGGTAAGCAATCCACAGCGACGAATTGGGAATGTCGGTGGAGTCCTTCAGGTAGGCGCCATAGGTCACCATGATGCCGCAGCCCAACGAAAGGCTGAAGAATGTAAAGCCCATGGCATTCAAAACGCTCATCCAGGTGAGTTTGTCAAAGCTGAAGTCAAAGAGAAATTTCACGCCTTCCATGGCTCCGGGCAGCGAGAGCGAACGGATCATGATGACGATCATCAGGATGAAAAGCGTGGGGAGGAGATACTTCGACAAACGTTCAATACCGTTAACGACGCCGAGCGCCACGACACCGCAGGTTAGGGTCAGGAAAGAGAAGTGCCAAAGCGAGTTCGTTAGGCCGTCTCCGACAAGAGCGCCGAACGTGGCTTGCAACACCTTGGGGTCGTTTGTGACCAATTCGCCGCACAGACTGTCAAAAAGGTACTTTACGCACCAACCGCCGACAACGGAGTAGTAAGACAGGATCACGAAGGATGTGAGAACGGCGATGCCGCCCATAACCGAAAAGACTGGACCTCCCAGGTGCTTGAGAGCATGCAGTGCCGAACCGCGGCCGGCACGGCCCACGACGAGTTCAGCAATCAGCAGCGTGATGCCGATTGTGAACGTAAAAATAATGTACGGAATGATGAAGCCCGAGCCGCCGTTGATGCCGGCCCAGAACGGAAATTTCCAGATGGAGCCCAGGCCGATGGCCGAGCCTGCACCGGCCAAAATGAAGCCGATTCTGGACCCCCAGGTTGTTGCGGTGGTTGCCATATTGTTTGGTTTGTTTGTTGTGTTGTGTTGATTGAGGGGGAAGTAGGTTGTCGATTGCTAGCCGACCGTTATCTGATGTCAATCGCGATGCGGGGCTTTCGATGCGAAATACAATTTCAACAGTCCAGCGCAGAACCGTTCTAATAAATTCTCCCTAAGATCGGCATCTTACCGCATTTGACAAAAGCTTAAAACTTGCCATGAAACGGTGCGCAGAAGTTCTTTTACCTTTGGTTTTTCAGAAGAAAAACGATAAATTAGCCAATGCGTTGTGAATTTCTTTGCATACCACGGCACGCAACGCACCTTCGGACGTCTTCTGTTACCGCAGAGGCGGGCGGCGAACGGTGTCAAGCCGGTACTGGTGCTCGTTGACGGGCACGCCACCGCACAATCACGCCCTGATTGCCCTTCCTACGGCACAAAGCGCATCCGAAGGTACTCCATAACAAAGCCATGGATGCGAAACAACAGGGAACGATTTTCCTATGCAGACCACAGAAGAGAACGGCGCCGCCGCACCGGTGATGATCGGCGCGAGGATTCTCATCGAAGCTCTTCATGCCGAAGGAGTCGAATACGTTTTCGGCTATCCGGGAGGAGCGGTTCTTCCGATCTACGATGAGATCTACAAGCAGAAGTACTTCAAACATGTGCTTGTGCGTCACGAACAGGCTGCGGTTCACGCCGCCGATGCCTATTCGCGTTGCACGGACAAGATCGGCGTAGCTTTGGTAACGTCCGGCCCCGGCGCCACCAATGCCGTTACGGGCATTGCTACGGCTTATGCCGACAGCATTCCGATGGTTGTCTTCAGCGGCCAGGTGGGCACGAGTCTCATCGGTACGGACGCCTTCCAGGAGTGCGACACGGTGGGCATTACGCGGCCCTGTGTCAAGCACAACTACCTTGTCAAGGACGTACGCGATCTTGCCGCCACCATCAAGAAGGCTTTCTATATCGCAAGAACCGGCCGCCCCGGTCCCGTTCTGGTGGATCTGCCTAAGGACGTGCAGTGCGGCAGCTGTGCTTTCGAATATCCCAAGAGTTGCGACATCGTGAGCTACCGTCCCGTGACGCGCGGACACAGCGGCCAGATTAAGAAGGCCATGCAGGTTCTGCTTTCGGCTAAGCGCCCGCTTCTGTACGTGGGTGGCGGCGCGACCTCGACAGCCGCAAGCGAGCTGGTCAACCGTTTTGCGCAGCTCACTGGCTACCCCGTGGTTTCGACACTGATGGGCCTGGGTGCCTTCAACGGTTGCGACGAAAAGCACCTGGGCATGGTAGGCATGCACGGTACCTACGAAGCCAATATGGCCATGCAGCACTGCGATGTTCTTTTTGCCGTCGGTGCTCGATTCGACGACCGAGTGATTGGCTGCCCCTCGGATTTTGAAGCCAATCCCCACACGATCGTTCAGATCGATATCGACCCGAGCTCGATTTCCAAGAACGTGACGACGGACATCCCCATCGTGGGCGATGTCTACGAAGTGCTCAAGGAAATGGTCGGCATTCTGGAAACAACGACCGAGCGACTGGACGAAAACGAACTGGCAGCATGGAATAAGCGCATCGACGGATGGCGCGCGATGCAGTGCCTCAAGTACACCGTCAACCCTGAGGGAGCGATCCGTCCGCAGGCCGTGATCGAACGCGTCTGGCAAAAGACCAAGGGAGAGGCCATTTATGCCACCGACGTGGGAGAGCATCAGATGTGGTGCGCTCAGTACCTCAAGCTCCGCAAGCCGCGCAGGTGGCTTACGAGCGGCGGCTTGGGTACGATGGGCTACGGATTCCCGGCAGCGATCGGTGCGTGCTTTGCACATCCCGACGAGGATGTCGTGTGCTTTACCGGTGACGGTTCCATTCAGATGAACATTCAGGAACTGGGCACCGCCAAGCAGTATGGCGTCAAGCCCAAGATCTTCCTGCTCAACAACGCCTACCTCGGCATGGTCGCCGTCTGGCAGCGCGCCTATTACAACGGTCACATGAGTGAGTCGGTAATGGAGGTTCAGCCCGACTTCGTCAAGCTTGTTGAAAGCTACGGTCACGTTGGCCTGCGTGCCACCACCTACGAAGAGCTCGACCGCTGCATTGAGGAGGCCTTCGGCAAGTACAAGGACGACCTTGTTTTCATTGACGTACACATCGAGCGTGAAGAGCCGGTGCGACCGATGGTGGGTCCTGGTCAGGGGCTTACCGAGATGGTTCTTTCGGAGGAGAAGTAAGAATGCAGACGCGTCATATTCTTTCGGTTCTTCTCAAGAACACTTCGGGTGCGCTCTCGCGCGTTGTCGGTCTTTTCTCTGCCCGCGGTTACAACATCGAATCCCTGACGGTCGCTCCGACGGAAAGCGACAGCATTTCGCGCATGACCATCGTGTCGTACGCCGATGAAAAGAAGATGGAGCAGATCACCAAGCACCTGAACCGCATCATCGAAGTGATCAAGGTCTACGATCTGATGGAAAGCGACTACGTTGAGCGTGAACTGATGCTCATCAAGGTGCGTGCCATCGGTCGCGACCGAGACGAGATGCTGCGCATCACGGAAATTTTCCGTGCGCGCGTTATCGACGTCACCGACAAAACCTACACGATCGAAGTCACGGGCGACAGCCGCAAGCTTGACGCCTTCATGAAGTCGATTGACGAAAAACTGATTCTGGAAACAGTGCGCACCGGCGCAAGCGGCATAGCTCGCGGCGAGCGCATCCTCAAAATCTGATTTACATACCTGTTTGCTTAAAAGGGAGACAAAACATGAAAGTCTTTTACGACAAGGACGCCGATCTTTCGCTTATCAAGGGTAAAAAGGTCGCCATCATTGGCTACGGCAGCCAGGGTCACGCACACGCCCTGAACCTGCACGACTCCGGCTGCGATGTCGTTGTCGGTCTTCGTAAGGGCGGTTCGTCCTGGGCCAAGGCTGAGAACGCCGGTCTTACGGTCAAAACCATCGAAGAGGCGACCCAAGGCGCCGATGTCGTGATGATTCTGTTGCCCGACGAATTCATTGCCGACGTTTACCACAAGCAAATCGAACCGAACATCAAAGAGGGTGCGGCCCTGGCGTTTGCTCATGGCTTTAACATCCACTACGCGCAGATCGTTCCGCGCAAGGACCTGGATGTCATCATGATCGCCCCGAAGGCTCCCGGTCACACGGTGCGTTCCACCTACGTCGCCGGTGCCGGCACGCCGATGCTTATTGCCGTCTATCAGGACAATTCCGGCAAAGCTCATGACTTGGCCCTGTCCTACGCCTGCGCTGCGGGCGGCGGCCGTGCCGGTGTGCTCGAAACGACGTTCCGCGCCGAAACAGAAACCGACCTCTTCGGTGAACAGGCCGTGCTTTGCGGTGGTCTCGTCGAACTGATCAAGTCGGGTTTTGAGGCGCTTGTCGAAGCCGGTTACGAGCCTGAAATGGCCTACTTCGAGTGCTGCCATGAAATGAAGCTCATTGTTGATCTGATTTACGAAGGCGGAATTGCAACGATGGACTACTCCATCTCCAATAATGCCGAATACGGCCAGTATTACACCGGTCCGAAGATCATCAACGACGAAAGCCGCAAGGCCATGAAGGAATGCCTGCGTCAGATTCAAAACGGCGAATACGCCAAGAGCTTCCTTCTGGAATGCGGCTTGAAGTATCCGACGCTTTCGGCCAACCGTCGTCTGACGAGTGAACACGGCATCGAAGTGACGGGTGCCAAGTTGCGCGCAATGATGCCCTGGATCACCGCGCACAAGCTTGTGGATAAGTCCAAGAACTAAAAAATGCGTCGCAAGCAGGTTCTTCTGAACCTGTCAACTCCCCGCATGCGGTCTGCTCCGAATGCGGGAGTTCAATTGCCTCGGAAGGTTGTCGAGCTTTCCGAGGTTTCTTTTTGGCCGATCAACGTTACGTTCGGAGAACGGATCGTCCGCAAAGCAAAAAGTCCGCCGAAGCGGACTTTTTACAGATCGGACGGTACGAAACCGACTAGTCGGCGTCGTACAAGCGCCACTGACCTTTGGACATCTTCAGATAGTCCTTACCCTTGTATTCAAGCACCATGGCCTGAGCATTTTCGCTCACCATGTGTGTCGTGGGAAGATCGTTGACGAGATCGGCGATCGGAACGGCGCCTTCAGGTTTGCTGAAATAATTCGTTTCGATGACACGGCCGATCAGAGTCGACAAAGCCAGATAGCTTGTATCGGAAGTCACGTGCACAGGCGTCTTCGGCAGTTTGTTCAGTCCAAAGAATTTCACCATGACCGGCACCTGTGTGATGCGACGACTCGGGATGTCGCGCAGACGAGGAGTCTGAATGCGGTCGCCGCGGACGGCGGCACCGTGTTCCGGAACGATGATCAGCATCACTTTGCGCTTGCTCTTTTGCAGGTCTGCAATAAAGACGTCAAGCGCATCAATGAAGGCACGGGCACGCGGCTCAAACTCTTCCCAACGGGACTTGCCCGGCTGGCGGTTGCCGTCGTGTAGAGCAATAAAATTAAAGAGCGAAACGCTGCGCGGATCCTTGGCCTTGTTGACGACGCTGCGCCAGTGACGGAACACGGAGAGCGTATCGGCAATTTCTTCGTTGTTGAAACTCACGTACTTGACCGGATAACGGCGGCGCTCGAAAGGTGCGGTTAGACCTGCCTGCGTGCGCATGGCATTGAGGTAGTTGTCGTATACACCGCTGTGGTCCAGGAACAGATGTTGCTTAAAACCGAGTGAATCGAGACGATTCATAATTTCGCATTCCGGACGACGCGTGTCATAGAGCGCATCATGTGAAGGCTGACCACAGGCGCCGTTTAACAGGCGCAAAGCAGCCGGTCCCGAATACGACGTGGCCGAATTGAAGTGATCAAAACGGATGTTGAACTGACTGAACGTCCTGTTGTTGATCAAGTTGGCCGCAATCAAGTCGTCCGTCGAAAGCGAACAGATATTGAGGATTACGATGTCAAACGGCGTGTCTTTAGGTTTGATGGAGTCCGGGAACTTTGCCACGCGATCCTTTTCGTAGGCGATGAACGTCTGGTACCACTTGTCGATTTCTTCGGAAGATGCTTCGCCCTGAGAGGTACCTTTGGCAGCAGCAAGTGCCGCGGCCGTATCGGTCGGGTTGCCTACAGCTGTCTTGCCTGTGGCTGTTTGCGGCACGAGGTTGCTTTGCTGCGAAGGCGCCGAACCGAAGAAAGGCGAGACGATGAGGAACAACAGCCAACAGCCGGTGACGGCCGTTACTCGGATGAAGTCGCGCGCAGCGTAGTAAATCAACAGAATCGCACAGCCTGCAAAGACCATACGCCAGTTGATGAAGTCCCAAATGAGCTGCAGGACGTAGTTAACGGAAAAGCCCGTGATGCCGGTCGCATTAGCCATAATGCTCTGCGGGCCGGGAAGCCAGCTTTCCGACCAAAGCAGTGCAATGCCGCAACCCAACGCGATCAGCTGCTTTAAGACGCGCATGCCTTTGGAGTTGGCAGGCAACAACAGGAAGCAGAAAAGCGCGATGTTGGCAAAAAGTTCGAGTCGCAGGTAGCCGAGCTGGGTCAGGAAAAACTTGCAGATGAAGTAGACGTTCCATAACCCGAGGCCGCCGACCATGCGTCCGGTAAAGTTTCCGACGGATTTCACTTGTTGGTTCCCTCAGTCGTTGCTGTAGCACCACCTGCCGGTGCTGCCGGAGCGGCAGGAGTTGATACAGCAGGGGCGGCTGGTGCTTGAGTTGATGTCGGTACGCTGTTATCGGCTGAAGCCTTGGGCTGCTGAGCTTGCTCGACAGCCTTCGGAGCGGCGGTAGCCGGGGCCGTAGGCTGAGTTGCCATGGAAGCCGAAACCGCCGGAGCCGGCGTTACATTGTTTGTGGCGGGGGTTGCCGCATCGGTCTTGACCTGCTCAGGCGCTTCTTCAGCCTCTTCCTGATGATCTTCTTTGTCGGCAGACTTATCGACAGGCACCATTGCCTTGGGCGGTACCTGTGTGAGCTGTGCCTTAGGTGAGAGTTGCAGGTAGCCGTTTCGATCGAATCGGTACAGACCACGGTCAAAGCCGATGGCATAAAGCATCAGCGTATTGCGGTAGTAGTTTTCGCCGATGATCGGATCGTTTTCGATCACGGTGCGTAAGTAATCCTGCGTGGGGCCCTTGCCAAGCAGTTCAAGCACGCAGGCGGCAAAGCCAGGAGAGCCGTAACCGTGACGTTCACCAGTGATGATGTTGATCTTTTCGGGCGGCATGTTGGTGTCGCGTGTGAGCTTGGCAAACGGCTCGAAGTGCTCAACCAGAATGTCGTGCACCGGATCGGCCGGGGACATCATGGCTGCCCACATATAGGTGCGAATGGCGTTGTAGGAGCCGAGAGTGTAGTCCGCTCCCTTTTCGGGAATGACCTTACCCTGACGGTCAAAGCGCACCCAGTCGGGCGCGTAGCCGCGAGGAGCGGAGCGTACGAGCGAGCGTACCGTACCTTCGATAACCGGATTCCAGGACTGATCTTCCACTGCAAAGCGGCGCATGATGAAGACCGGGTAGTAAGACGGATTGAGCGTTACGAAATTTTCCTGCTCAAAGCCCTTGTAGCCCGGCAGAAGAACCTTGCCGAGTCCCTTGACGTCGCGCACATCCTTCATGAGCAAATCCATCATGGCTTTGCCCTTGGCCGTATAGTCCGGACGATCCCACAGGCGGCCTGCTTCGAGCAGACAGTAGGCAATCCACATGTCACTGTCGGCGGCGTTGTTGCTGTCGATGATGCCCCAGCTGTTGCCGTGCTTACCCCAAAGCCAAGACGGCTTGTACTTGGTGATGTCGCCAGAAGCGAGATTGTTTTCCGTCCACTTCAGGAGTTTTTCGAACGAGTCCTTATCACCGGCAACCAAGGCAAAGAACATGGCGTAGGACTGGCCTTCACTTGTCGTGATGCGGCGGTTGTCGCTGTAATCCACAACGCGGAAAGAGTCGTTGACGTTTGCTGCCTTGAAAGCATCCCACTTGTCCCAAGCTTGAGCCGAGGTGCAAAGACCGGCCAGCACGGCACAGACGGAAGCGGCGCAAATCGAACGGGAAATGAATTTCATGTTTTGTTCTCCGATCGGATTAGAGCGACGAACGGCCGCGCAGCCAACGGCGCATGCCGGCAAAGATGCCCCAGCCGGCCACAACTGCGGCAATCAGAGCGCAGAGCACCAACAGGAACGGACGATTGGCAAAGGAAACCCAGACGCGTTGGTACCAGGGGAGATCTCCAACCCACCATGTCTGCGAGGGCTTGAAGGAGGTGAGTCCCTGCGAGGACACGAAAACCGTTCCGCCGCTGGCATCCTGAAGCTGAGCGCGGTTGGCAAGCGAATCGTTGAGAAGCTTTGCGCCGCGCGAGCCGTCGGATAGAAGCGCCACCACAGCGCGTCCGCTGTCAGCCGGCGACTTCACGGAAAGCAAAGCCGCCAGGGGGGCATTTTCCGGATCTTCAACACCGGTTTGAGCAGATTTGCCGCCAAGAAAATCGACAACAGCCTTTTCAAGATTCTTGGCTGTATCGTCGTTCAGGCTTGTGATGTTGGCAGGCAGCCCGCCCACGTAAAGCACGTCCTTACCTTTGAGCACATCGTTGCCAAGCTTGGAAGTGACGGTTACCTGCAACGGCACAGAGCCTGTGGCAGAAGAAATGCGGCCGATGGCGTTTAAAAGCGTGGTCACGTACTGAGTGTTGGAGGCGTCCGACAAAACGGCAACTGTCTGCGACAAGTCGGCGTATTTGGAGAAGGGGAAACCGCCTTTGGTATAGAGTGCAATTTCCGGCAGCTGTGCATAGTGATAAAAGCCGCTGAAGGCGATGCTCGAAGACGGATCGATCTGGAAGTTGTGGCTCGGAAGTGCCACGGTGCGACAATTTTCGGGCGTACCTTCCAGGGCTTGCGTGCCGTAGAAGGCCTCTATCGAGAGGTCATTGGTGAGTGACATGCCGTCGCGCGGACCTACGGCCGAGAAAAGCGGGCCGGGAGCCGCCTGCACGAACACTTCGGAGCGGGCGCGATCCGTACCGCTGTCCATGTTGTCGCTGCCGGCAAGTGCTGTGTTCATGAGGACACGCATCTGCGCAACCTGACCTTCGGCGGGCTTGCTGTAGCGGTAAAAGAGGTTGAGGTCGGCCTTGGCTCCGTCAATGGCGTAGATGTCGGGAGCCATATTCAGATTAAGGTGAATGGCAGGCAACACGGCGCCGCGCGAGGTGAGCTGTGTCGGGTAACGCATGAGAGAACTCAGCGTAATGGCCTGCTGCGGGTCAATCCAGTTCGGAGCCTGATAGGCGCTCTGAACGGGTTCGTCTTTGAAGTCGCGAACGCGGTGGTTGTCACCGATCATTTGCGTACCGGAAGTGAGCACCTTGGCGGCTACGACAAGATCCTCATCGTTACGGCCGCTGATGAGGAGCATCTTTTCGTGCTGTCCGCCCGGAACGTCGCGAAGCTCAATGCGGGGACCTTCAAAAGCGGGCAGTTCCGAGAGAAATGCCGGCTTGCGGTCGTTGGTGGCAAAGACGACGAAATGGCCTTTGGCAGGAACTTCACCGAAGTAGACGGGGAATTCTGCTTTACCCCATTGAGATAGGCTGCCTGTGTAACCCGCGACAATCGCTGCTGCGGTGGCTTCTTTGTCGGTAGGCTGTTGCGCAAAGACGATCGGAAGAGTCGTGTTTTGACCGGAGTCGCCTGCTGCGATAAAGGGAGCTGGGAACTGCGACAAATCGTTGGGCAGTCTCACAAAAGCTTTGTTGAGAGCAAGTTCGCTTTCGGGGGCGATGTCCATCCAAAGCGAGGGATTGGAGGCGTTTTCGCACACCGTCTGATAGTGGCCGACAAATTCCACGCGAACCTGGTTTTGTCCGGTACGGAAAGACTTCGAGCCGAGATTGAAGATAAGAGACTGAGGTTTGCCGATTTGTTTGGCAGACAAGGCCGCTGTTTCCTGCAGTTCCCCGTTCAGAAAGATGTTGAGCTGCGTGACGTTGGCAAGCATCGAGGGCGAGACGGTGAAGTTCAGCGTCAGTTCGCCGCCCATGACCACTTCATCGGGTTTGACTGTGAAATCAAAGTATCCGGAATTGTTCGATCCTGTGAGCTTGATGGGTTTGCCCGCCATGCCGGGAGCCAGGTCGGACAGTGCGTACGTTGTCGTTTCGCCGCCCGTCAGGTCCGTACGCCACACAGGTGCGTCACCGGTCTGAGCCAGTGCGTGGGTTGCGGAAAATGCCAAAAGGGAGCAGACCGACAACGTGGTGAGGGAATGCTTGAAAGAGAAGTCTCTTTTGTTCATTTGGGTGAAACTCAAAAATATTAGAGGCCGACGGACGTTTTGGGCATGCGCGGCATGAAGCTCACGACATAGCGAACAATGCGTCCTGCCGTCCCCGGCAGAAATTCAATAAGTGACTTGAAGCCGTATGCGGCAAAGCCGACTAGACGCAGGAAGCCGGCAACAAAACGATCGTCGACATGATGGTCAAATTTGTCGCCCCAATGTCCTTCCCGCGCAAACGTTTGGCGGTTGAAGCGAATTTCATCTTCAACCGATTCGAAAATAAGATCAAATTCCGTAAAGCCTTTAGCTTCTCGAGCAACAGTTGCCTTGAATGTGTCCGTGTGACCGTTGCCCGTCATTTCGATGGCAACCGATTCGCCCACGGCGAGGCCCTTGAGATCAAGAACAAGTTCGGTTTGACTGAATTCGACGACCGGCACGGCATGTCTGCTGCCGTCGTCGGTAATCACGACGGCGCCTGCCTTCAGCGGCACGCGAGGCAGCGGATGCTCCATGATTTCTTCCACAGCCACAGCGAAAGCGGCACCCAGTACCAACAGGTTGTAGGCTATCCAAGCAATGTTGATGATAAGGGTGGAAACCTGCGGGTCGGCAGCCGTTACAGTCTTATAGATGCCGATGGCAAGGCCGAGTAGGTTCAACACCATCAAAATGAGCACCGGTGTTGCAATGCGCCAGTCGACATACTTCTTGTCGATAGTCATGCCCTTGGCCGTCACGTTGAACTTGCCCTTGTGCGGGAAGATCAGGGCGACGGTCGTCGGCAGCAGAATGTACCAGGACAGCACCGTTTCATAGACGCCGCCCAGGAACGGATATCGATAGCCGCGCTGCAGCTGCTGGTTGGTGATGGCCGCGTGAACCATGTGCGGAATTACGTAGGCGAAAATAGCCGCTGCCGTGGCGTAGATGACGTAGATGTCAAAGAACATGTAGGGCAGGGGAGCCAGCAGGAAGATGATGCGCGGCAACCCGTGCAGGAAGTGAATCATCGCGTTCATGAAACACAGGCGCTGCGGCAGCGTGAGGCCTTTTTTCAGCAAGGGATTGTCAAGACGGAAGATCTGGATCATGCCGCGTGCCCAACGGATGCGCTGACCGATATGAGCCGAAAGCGATTCGGTTGAGAGGCCTGAAGCCAGAGGCTTGGAAATGCAGGCTGACTTCCAGCCGCGGCGGTTTAGTTTCAAAGACGTATGTGCGTCTTCGGTCACCGTTTCCACGGCAATGCCGCCGATTTCTTCCAAAGCGCTGCGGCGCATCACAGCGTTGGAGCCGCAGAACATGACCGCGTTCCAAGTATCGTTGCCTTTCTGAATGTAGTCGTGAAAGAGCGAGTTCTCGAACGGCATGGCGCGGTCGAGATGCAGGTTCTTTTCAAACGGATCGGGCGAGTAAAAGTGATGCGGCGTTTGCACCAAGGCAATCTTTTTGTCATGCACGAGCCAGCCGACCGTGCTTGTTAAAAAGTCTGAAGAAGGAACGTGGTCGCAGTCGTAGATCGTAATGAATTCACCGGAGGTGTGCTTCATCGCGTTATTGATGTTGCCTGCCTTGGCGTGGTTGTGTTCGTCACGCTTGATGTAGTGAACGCCGGCAGCTTTTGCAAAAGCTTCAACCCAGTCGCGACTACCGTCGTCGAGAATATAGACGTTGATTTTGTCTTCGGGCCAGTCAAGGTTCTTGGCGGCAAAAACCGTGGGCTTAATGACTTCAAGAGATTCGTTGTAAGTCGGAATGAAGATGTCGACCGTGGGCCAAGTTGTGCGATCGGCAGGCAGTCGCTTCGGGCGACGGTCAAGCGGCCAACAAACCTGGAAATAGCCCAGAACCATCACGATGAAGGCGTAGGTTTCGGCTGCCAGAAGCAGACACGACAAAAAGAGACTGACGGCGCCGTCAGCATGAATGGTCGAGGTATAGCGCCACCAGAGGTAGCGGCCCGAAACGGTCACCGAAAGCACAAAAAGGAGCATCAGGGAGATGCGGGCCTTGATGTGTGTGAGCGACCAAGCCGATAAAAGCACAATCGAAAGGAACACCACCTGGCCTTGCACATTAAAAGGCTGGGTGATGCAGAGGACGGCAAGAAGACCGGCTACGATGCCGGCGGCCCAAAAAATCGAGTTTTGGAATTTCGAGACATGCTCTCGACCGACGCGGCGACGGCTTTTGACAATATTGGCACCGATGTTGAAGATAATCCGTCCGCCCAGACGCCCTATAGCCTCGCCGATGCGGCCGACCGCACGAATGACGGCTCGAACGAAACGCGCGAGCGGATTGAATTGCCAGAAGTCGCGTACCGGCAGCGTCGTAAAGAGGGCAAGAAAAATCGTCTGAATACAGATGCGCAGAACATCGGCAAAACACAGATGATCAAAATTGACGTGCGGATAGAGCTCGCGACGACGAGCGATTATGCCCTGCCAGAAAGCACGTTCAAACGGAATAAAGATTGAAATCAGGAAAAGAGCAAAAGAGGCCGGCAAGGTGTGCTTGGCGGCGTGGTGTTCTTTCGATCTCGTGGGACTAGGCTTCAGAAAGCGGTCTTTAAAGTCCGACAGAGTTTTACTGGGCATGGGCGGCTTGTAATTCTTTTAACCAAACTGGCTCGAGAGTTGCTTCGCAGAGGCGCCGGTGCGCGTACATCTGTGAATGCCGACAAAACAAAAAAACAGGGGAGGCCGGAGCCAGAGACCTGTTTGGGAAGCTGTCGCTTGTCGGGGGCAGAGTTGATTCGAGCCTTAGGGATTCATTTTAATGGTTATTACTACGACTGCCTCAAAGATTACGCAACGAGCCCGTAAAAAACGAGGCCTCAGTTGTAAAAATCTTCAAAAGTGTAATGCTGTTGAGGAAGTGGATACGAAAAACCGAACCAATGTTGTTTTCTTCCTGAAGAAAAAAACGCCAGACCACGAGAGCTTG
>UPZS01000009.1 GCA_900538905.1 uncultured Sutterella sp. | reverse complement strand
CAAGGTCACACTTTCCGGCCGTTTGCTTTGGGCAAAAAATGAGCGGCAGTTCACAAAGTAAATGCCGCTCGGGAGGAAAATTGCACCCGTTTCGCAACGGAAGCGGGTGTTTGTGAGAGTTGGTTAGTCTTCTTCAGCCTTAAGACTGAACTTGGAGGCAAGTTCGGCCTGCTTCTGGGACGGAACGGGTTGATAGCCCGACAGATCCATCGAGAAGGCGCCGGCGCCCTGCGTGAGGGCATGCAGACGCGTAGCGTAATTTTCTAGTTCAGCCAGAGGAACCTGAGCGCGGATTTCCATCATGCCGCCCGGGAGATTATCCGTGCCGACAATCTGGCCGCGACGGCTTGCGAGGTCGCCGGTGATGTCGCCCATGTAGCCGTCGGGAGCCGTGATGATCATTTCCACGATCGGTTCGAGCACCTGGGGCGAGGCCTTGGCAAGCGCATCGAGCATGGCCTTGCGGCCGGCCGAAACGAAGGCCACTTCCTTGGAATCCACCGGGTGGTACTTGCCGTCGTAGACCGTTACCTTGATGTCTTCGATCGGGTAACCGGCAACGAAGCCCGTGGCGAGCACTTCGCGCACGCCCTTTTCCACGGCCGGGATCAGGTTGAACGGAATGGCGCCGCCCTTGACTTCATCGGCAAAGACAAAGCCTTCGCCGCGCGGTAGCGGTTCGACGCGCAGATAGACTTCACCGAACTGACCGGCACCGCCCGTTTGCTTCTTGTGACGAGCATGGCCTTCGGCCGAACCCGAAATCGTTTCGCGGTAGGGTACGGACGGCGTCTTGGTCGTCACTTCAAGCTTGAACTGTTCCTTCATGCGTTCGAGTACCGTACGCACATGCATTTCGGTCAGACCGCGCAGCACCGTTTCGTTCAGAACGACGTCGTGGTCGACCGAAAGCGTCGGATCTTCAGCAAGCATCTTGCCGAGCACTTCGCTCATGCGGCCTTCGTCGCCGCGGCGAGCCGGAGCAATCGCCAAGCCGAGCATGGGCTTGGGGAAGGGCAGAGGACGCATGCGGATGTCGAGGTTCGGGTCGGAATGCAGGATGCAACCGTAGGTAAGTTCGTCGATCTTGTTGAGAGCACCGATGTCGCCGGGGTGCAGTTCGTCGGTTTCAAACGTGTTTTTGCCCTGCAGAATCAACGGACGGGCTGCCTTGATGGGCTTCTTGTTGTCGTTGACGTACAGAGTGGAACCGGCAGTGATGCAACCCTGATGTACGCGGAAGACGCCGATCTTGCCGACGAACGGGTCGCTCACGACCTTGAAGACGTGAGCCACGACGGGCAGCGTCTTGTCGGGCTGAGTCTGATAGGGAGCGCCTTCCTTGTCGATGAACTGAGCATCGTTGGCTTCGCTCGGAGAGGGCAGGTGGCGGATGATCACCTTCATGAAGTCGCGAATGCCGATGAGGTTCTTCGCAGAGGTGAAGCACACCGGAATGACGTGGGCTTCTCGTAGGGCCTTCGTCACGGGGCCGTGAAGAGTGGAGGGATCCACATCGCCTTCTTCGAGATATTTTTCCATCGTTTCGTCGTCGACTTCCACGACGCGTTCGATGAAGGCGCGGTGAACATCGCTCACCGTCATGATGTCGCTTTCGCCCGAATCCTTGTCAAAGCAGTCGATGACGCGGGTGCAGCCCTTGGTGGGAAGGTTGATCGGCAAAACGCCGTCGCCGAAGGCTTCCTTGAGTTCGTCAAGAAGTTCATGAAGGTTGATGTCGGGAGCATCGATCTTGTTGACGACGATCACGCGGCACAGTCCGCGCTCTTCGGCCCATTTCATCATGCGGCGCGTCATCAGTTCGATGCCCTTGGTGGCGTCGACCACCACAGCAACCGATTTGACGGCGTCAAGAGCGGACAGCGCTTGACCAACGTAGTCAGGGCCCCCCGGGGTGTCAATGACGTGAATGCGCACCGGGGTCAGGTCGGGCATAGCGGTGTCGATGTGCGCCACGGCCATACGAAGCGAGTGACCGACCGCTTTTTCCTGCGGGTCGTTGTCGCATACGGTATTGCCGCGTTCGACGGAGCCGGCTTCAGCGATGGCGCCGGTACGAACCAGCATAGCTTCGACAAGACTCGTCTTGCCGGAAGCGCTGTGCCCGACCAAGGCTACAGTACGAAGGTTTTCGGTGAGGTAATTGGACATCGCAGGCCCTCCTTCTTTCGTAAGATGATTTCTGCATTTTGCTCCCGAGCGCAAGTAAAACTCAAGCCGATGACCTAAAGGAATGCGTGTCTTGACAAAACTGAAGACTTGGATTGCTGACGCGGCTCAAAACTTTGAGGTTTCTTTGCAATTGCCCGGAAGGATGTCAAAACGGAGGCAAAAGTGAGCAAAATTCCTTAGGCTAGATGGCTAATTTTGCGTGCAAAACCGCGATTTCCTTGAGTTTTTGGGCTTCGGCGTGGTACTGTCCGACCTAGAGGGCCTCCCGCCGGCCCTGCTTTTCCGTAACGCTTGAACGCAATCGACACGATTCAAAATGATCCTCGCGGCAATTTTTCCAAGCAACATCAGCGGATTCGCTTTTCAGGCGTGTCGTGGTGACTGCCGCGTGACTCGAGCGCGCCAAGCGTAAACGGATAAAGAGACAGCTGCCGCGCAGCATCGGCGGAAAGGAAAATTCCGTCGAGGGCATTGCGAGGACACTGTAGCGGAGGGAGATCGACAAAAATCTTGCCTCCGTTTGTGTTTTCTGCATGCTTGGCTTCTTAACGGAAGCCTGTGCACGAGAAGCTGCCAACCTCAGGTACAAACGATGTCGGCAAAAAATGCCAGAGATCGGACAACAAGGAAGAACCAAATGGACCTTATTAAAAACTGGAAGCTTCATCTGCTGGCGCTTCTGATCGTGATCGTCGCAGAATCGATCGGCATGAAGCGCTTTGACCTGATCATTTTCCTGCCGCTGTTTTATGCCCTGATCATCGGCGGCATCATCAGTTATCCCAACTTCAAGATTCTGAAGCTGCCCGAGATGGAGCGTGCTTCCCGTGTTCTTTCCGTGGGCATGCTCATTTTGGTGACCAAGTTGGGCTTGGATATCGGTCCGAACCTGGAGCAGTTGGCTAACTCTTCGCTGGCCTTGCTTGTTCAGGAATTCGGTCACTTCTTCGGTACGCTTGTCTTTGGGTTGCCAGTGGCTTTCCTCGTGGGCATGAAGCGCGAAGCTATCGGTGCGTGCTACTCCATTGACCGTGAACCCAATATTGCCATTATTGCCGAACGCTACGGTTTGGATTCTCCGGAAGGTCGCGGTGTGATGGGCATGTACATCTGCGGCACCGTTTTTGGTGCACTTTGGGTCTCGATCCTTGCGGGCGTCATTGCTCAGATGGGCATCTTCCATCCGCACGCTCTTGCTATGGGCGCCGGCATCGGCAGTGCCTCCATGATGGCTGCTTCGACTGCCTCAATTATTGCTTCTCATCCCGAATGGGCTGAAACGGTGCAGGCCTACGCGGCTGCCGCCAACCTGCTCACCACCGTTCTGGGTATTTACTTTGCGCTCTTTATCTCGCTGCCGGTGACCGTTAAGGTCTACGGCTGGATGGATTCGCTGCGCTCCAAAAAAGCGGCTTGACGAATCGAGAACGTAACAACCAAGACTGCAAAGTTAAAGAGAGAAAGATCATGATGAAAATTTTGAATGAAATGAAGGATATGGTTTTTATCCTTCTGGTGACGGGTGTTTTCAGCTGGGTAGCCAACCTCATCAACATCCATCCGGATCTGGGCGCCAGCGCCATCGGCGTTTTCCTTCTGGTCGTGCTGGCTTCCATCGGTATCTTTATTTCGAAGCTTCCGGGCTTTCACAAGCTTCCGATGGTGTTCTGGGTCTCGATCGTGGCCGTGATGGTGTCCATTCCAGGATTTCCGGGCGGTGACGTTGTGATCAGCTACACCAAGCAAGTGAGCTTCCTTGCGTTGACCACGCCGCTGCTTGCTTACGCCGGTCTTTCGGTGGGTAAGGATATGGAAGCCTTCAAGGCGCTTTCCTGGCGAATCATCCCCGTGGCATTGGCCGTGGCTGCCGGTAGCTTCATTTGCGCAACGGTGTTGGCCGAAATCATGTTGGGCCTCGAAGGTGTATTCTGACGCCTAGTAATGCGCAGGCGAGCTCCAGCGGCTTGTGTGCTGTCTGAAGAGCTCGCCTTTTTTGTTGAACCTTTACGCACAGAAACATCATGAGTAAGGAAGATCTCAAGCGACGCGTGTGCGAAGCTATTCGTGCACGCCGTGCCGACATCAAGGCTGTTGCCGAAAGCGTTTTTGCCGAACCCGAATTGGGCTTTAAGGAAACGAAGACATCCGACAAAATCAAGGCAGAGTTTGAAAAGCTCGGTCTGACATGCGAAACCGGTTGGGGTATCACGGGCGTTCGCGCCCGCATGAAGGGCAAGAAGAGCAAGAAGACGGTGGCGCTACTGGGCGAACTCGACGCCATCATCTGCCGCGACCATCCGCATGCTGATCCAAAGACCGGTGCGGCTCACTGCTGCGGTCACCACGTGCAGCTAGCCAACATGCTCGCCGTCGGCATGGCCTTTAAGGATGCCGGCATCATGGACGAACTTGACGGCGACCTGATGCTCTTTGCCGTTCCTGCCGAAGAGTATGTCGAAATTGACTTCCGCAACGGCCTGCGTGAAAAGGGTGACCTGCGTTATCTCGGCGGCAAGCAGCAACTGATTGCCGAAGGCGCTTTCGACGGCATTGATATTGCCATGCAGATGCACGCCAACATCACAAACGATCCGCATGGCTTCTATGATCTGGGCGGCAGCTGCAACGGTTTCGTCGGAAAGCTTATGACGTATCGCGGACGTGCGGCTCACGCAGCGGGCGCTCCCGACAAGGGTATCAATGCGCTCAATGCCGCCATGATGGGCGTGATGGGAGTCAATGCCATCCGCGAACGTTTCCGCGAAGATGACTTCGTGCGCTTCCATCCGATCATCAACTCGGGCGGCGACCTGGTGAACGTCATTCCCGATTACGTCACGATGGAAAGTTATACGCGTGCAGCCAATGTGGACGCACTGCTTCGCTACAACACCGACATCAACCGTGCACTGCGTGCGGGGGCCGATGCCGTGGGGGCGACCTGTGAACTGCAGGACCTGCCGGGTTACCTGCCGTTGCGTCCTGACGAAAATCTGCGCAACGTGTTGCGCGACAATGCTGTGGCGCTTTTCGGTGAAGAACACGTGGCCGTCGGCGCGCACAACGCCGGCAGTACCGAAATGGGCGACGTTTCGCATCTCATTCCGGTTGTGCACCCGTGGGTGGGTTGCGCTAAGGGTGTTTTGCACGGCGCCAACTTCGTTCTCGATAACGAAGAAGTGGCCTACGAAAAGTCGCCCGAAGTGCTCGCGATGACAATCATTGATCTTCTGTACGACGATGCGAAGAAGGCCGAAGAAATTTGCGCCAACTTCAAACCCGTCTTTACGAAGGAGACGTACTGCGAATTTCAGGACAAGATCGCATCCGGTCAGTGATTTTCGACAGTCCTGAAACCTGAAAAAAGAACGCGGAAGGAGGCGAATGCTCTTCCGCGTTCTTTTTCAGAACTGGACTTAAGCGTCTGGATTGATTGTGTTGATAAACGGATACGGACCGCTGAAGTCGCTGGGGAACGGGAATTGACCGAAGTGTGTTACCCAACCGTCATCCAGGAAGGTGTGCACGGCGTAGCCCGGTGTTTCAAAGACAAATTCGTCACCACCCTTGGGGGTTAAGTCAAGCAGCATTTGCAAAGAAACGGACGGTGCTGTGACAACGGCAACTTTGTTTTTGGCAAGTGTTGCCACGGGGCGGTGTAGATGGCCTGTACAGAGACGTACGTCCTGCTGGCGCGAGAGAATCTCAATGAATCGGTCTCCGTTACCGAACGGTTCATCCATATAACCCATGCCGGGTTTGACCGGCGTGTGGTGACAGAAAACCAAAGAAGGTTTGTGAGTGTTTTTTAGCTCGGCTTCAAGCCAGTCGAGTACACCGTCGGGCAAAGCGCCCCAGTGAATGCCCGGTTGAAGCGTATCGAGCATGAAAAGTCGGTAGGCTCCGAGATCGACCGAAAAACTCAAGTTTTCGGGACTATAGACATTCGGGCAGAAGTGCGAAAGACATTCTAAAAATGGTTTTCTGCGGTCGTGATTGCCCGGAACCATGAAACAGGGCTTGGGAAGAGAACGGAAAATAGCGTCAATGAGATGGTATGAATCAATATTTCCGTCACAGCTCAAATCGCCGGAAACGGCAATCGCGTCGTACTCATCTTTGTGATGTGCCAGCCATTCCGTAAGCTCAATCATGCGACGAGCAGTGTTGGCACGAGCGTAGGCAAGTTTGCCGACCGGTTCGACGTGAAGGTCGGATAAGTGCAGAATTTTCATCATTTTTCTTCAACCTTACTGCCTGCAAACACCATCAGGTCACCGGCAGGGATAATCATTGTCGCTTCACAACCCGGTTCAATTCCGGCCGGGATTTCGGACATATTGACCTTCACAAGTTTGGTGTGCGATTTCAATTCGACGGAAATGCGGATGAAGCTGCCCATAAAGTGAAAATCGCGCACGATGACCGGAACACGTAACACCGGTTCTTTGTAGTGTTGCGTAGTGAGTTCAATACTGGCTGATTCGGGACGGACAAAAGCTCGCACGGTCATTTGATCCAAACCTTTCAAGCGTTCTTGGCTGGAGGGAGAAAGGTCGCTGACGGCAATCGTTCCGCCGTCAATATCCAAAATGCCGTTCGAAAGTGTCCCCTTGAGCTTATTGCTGTTTCCGACAAAGCCGGCCACAAAATCGGTAGCAGGATTGTCCCAAACGTTCTGAGGCGTATCTGCCTGATGGATGACGCCGCCCTGCATGACGACGATTTTGTCGCCGAGAACCATGGCTTCGTCCTGATCATGAGTGACGATGACGGCAGTGATCCCCAAACGTTTCAGGATGACTGCGAGCTCTTCTCGCACTTTGTGTCGCAAGAGCGCGTCAAGGGCAGTCAACGGCTCATCGAGAAGGAGTACGCGAGGCCGAATGGCCAATGCGCGGGCAAGAGCGACGCGCTGCCTTTGTCCGCCCGAAAGTGCTTGAACGGGACGATCGGCGTAGGGCTCAAGATTGACGAGTCCGAGCATTCTTGCGACCGTTTCTTTGATTTTTTGAGGATCTTCTTTGCGTACTGTCAGGCCGTATGCCACATTTTCAGCAACCGTCATGTTGGGAAAAAGGGCATAGGACTGGAACATGAAACCGATTTGTCTTTTTTCGGCGGGAATGTTGGTTACGTCTTTTCCGCCGATCCAAATTTGAGAGCCTTCATCGGGAGTTTCCAGGCCCGCAATCATGCGCAGCAGCGTTGTTTTGCCGCAACCGGAAGGTCCCAGCAGCACGGTACGGCAGCCGGCTTCCATCGTGAGCGAAAAGGGGGTAAGCACCAGTGTCTCGCCATAGTGCTTGCTGACGTTTTTGAGTTCGATCGAGACAGACTCCTGTCCCGGATTGAGGTTCTGATCCATATTTCTTACCAGTTCTTATTTGTTTTTGAGCGCACGGCGTTTGCTCAGGCGTTCCGGAAGTTTCTGCATGAGCGTGAGAAGCGGCACTAAGATGACAAAGAAGATGAATGTGTAGGCGCTGCCCACTTCCAGCCGCATTGACGCGTAGCTGTCTGCCAGGCCGACCGGAAGCGTTTTGGTGTAGGGGGTTTGAAGCATCCAGGAAATGTTGAATTCACCGAGCGAGACCGTGACGACCATCAGGGCGCCCGCCAATATTCCCGGCATTGCCACCGGGACGACGACTCTTCGGAATGTCGTCCAGGCCGAAGCGCCGAGCGTGGCCGAGGCTTCCTCATACTGCGAAAGCGGCTCGACGCGCAGCACGGCAGTAACCGAACGAACCATGAAGGGTAGACAGAACATGACGTGACCGGCCAGAAGAAAGAAGATGCTCTGCCGGAAATAGGAAAATCCGCCCCAGATGAGCAGAATGCCCAGACCAACTGCCAGCCCCGGCATCGAAAGCGGCAGGATGAATGCCTCTTCGACAAAAGCAGCCCAACGCTTTCGCTGTTCACGCACCAAGACCCAAGCGGCAGGAACACCGACGATGACGCAGACGATGAGCGTCATCAGAGCAAGCCCAAGACTTCTGACAATCGTATCGCCGTACAGTTCGAGAACTTTGACGAGCCACTGTGTGGTGAGTCCGGATTTGATGCCGCGAAAAGCGTTGACTGTAAAGGCCGTGATGACCATTTGGATCACGGGTACCATCAAAAACAGGAGCGTAAGTCCGGTTAGAGCTGCTTCAAAACAAACAGCGCCGTTAAAGGATTTTTTTGCTGACATTGTTTGCTCCTGTTCTTAAGCGGCACCGGTAACGGTAGAGGAGCCGGAGAAGTAGCGCGCTGCGACAAGCATGATCCAAGTGATCAATCCCAAAACGACAGAAAGCATTGCCGCAGAGGCGATGTTGGCCGAAAGCGTAAATTCCGTGTAAATCGTGATCGGCAGAACATTGATGTCGGTCGCAAGCGTAAAGGCGGTACCGAAGGCCCCCATGGATGTCGCAAAACAGAGCGCGCCGGTGGAAAAGAGAGCAGGAGCCAGAGCTGGAAGCGTGACGTCCTTGAGAATACGGAACGACGAGGCTCCGAGCGTTCGGGCCGCTTCCTCGTACATCGGATCCATTTTCTTTGCCGCTGCCATGACAGTGGTGACAACGCGCGGAATCGAAAAGTAGAGATAGCCCAAGAAAAGGCCTGCCATGCCGTACGCGAACACGAGCTTGCCGGCACCCAACCCTTGGGTAAACATGCCGATCAGACCGTTGCGACCGCCGAGCATGATGATCATGAAGCCGACCACCACGCCGGGAAATGACAACGGCAACGTGATAAGTCCGACGACCGCATCACGTCCCCAAAAACGGTGGCGTTCGAGAAAAAGCCCGCTCAGGCCTCCCACGAAAAGGCTGGCAAGCGTCACAAAGACGGAAAGCACAATGGTCGACAGGACGCTTGTGCTGTAGCGGGGATTGGTGATGATTTCTAGATAAAGCCCTAAGCCGCTTTCCGACGACACGGATGCCGGAATAAGTCTCACCACCGGCAGCACAAAAAACGCTGCCAGAATGGTGATCGCCGGAAGCAGATAGAGCCACGTAGAACGGGATTTCATAGTGACTCTCAATGCTTTGATTAGCCCTTGGTGGCTTTGAGGTAGGCTTCGCCGAAACTTTCCTGCACGGCAGCCATGCGGGCATAGTCAATGCCGATTGCACGTTTGTATTCCGAATCCGGCAGGAATTTTTCCTTAGCGGAAGCCGGCAGTTCGCCGAGAACCGGACGCAGATAGTTTTCAGCCCAGAACTGCTGACCTTTTTCGCTGAGAACAAAATCGATCACAGCCTGCCCGTTTTCTCGGTGCGGCGCGTTCTTAACCATGCACATCACGTACGGAACCTGAATCGTGCCTTCCTGGGGGATGACAAACTCAATCGGCGCCTTGTCGGTGTATTTGGCTCGATAGGCATCGAAGTCATAGTCAAACAGAATCGGAATTTCACCGGACAGGCAGCGAGCGTATGCCGTCTGCTTCGGAATGATCGGGTGGTTTTCAAGAAGCTTCTTATAGAACTCAATGCCGGGTTTGAAGTTATCAAGCGAGCCGCCTAATGCCTGGTTTGCGGCAACGGCACAGGCATAGCCGACAAATGCGGAAGACGGATCCAGGAAGCCGACCATGCCGTCGTATTTCGGATCCAACAAATCTTTCCAACTCTTCGGGACCGGAACATCGCCCAACGCTTCTTTGTTGACCATGAAGCCGACAGTGCCTGCGTGGATGGAAACCCAGTAACCGTCGGGATCCTTGAGATTATCCGGAACAGACTGCCAGCCTTTGCCCTTGAAGGGTTCGATGATGCCGGCTTTTTTGGCATTGATGGCAAAGGAAATGCCGAGGTACATAGCGTCGGCTACAGGATTTTTGGCTTCGGCGATGACTTGAGAGACCGATTGACCGGAATTTTTGTTATCGATGGGCACGTTGATGCCGGTTTCTTTGGCAATGAGCTGAAGCATATTGCCCCAGCCGGCCCATTCAGCAGGAACGTTGTAGCAGATGGCGGTTTTGCCGGTTTGCGCAAAAACGTTTGTGAAGCCGAAACCGCTCATCATCAAAGCGGAACCAAAAGCTAATTTGCCGAAGTTGCGGCGACTGATAGTAGTCATTTTTATCATCCTGAAGTAGGGAACCAGTGTGGTGTTTCTTTGTTCTTTTCAAAGACGCCGCAACGATAATCGGAAGGTGTGTCGAAACAGTGATGGTTTTGTGTAAAAACGATGACAAGAAAAAAGCGGCAGACGCACCGGACGTCTGCCGCAAATTCCAATCAGACTACTGATTGGGAAAGAGTCAGATTAAAGTTTGCCAACCAGTTCTGCAGAAGGCTTGAGCGTTTGAGCACCCGGACGCCAGCGAGCCGGGCAGACTTCACCGGGGTTGGCTGCAACGTATTGAGCGGCTTCTACCTTGCGCAACAGTTCGGATGCGTCGCGGCCGATGCCGCCGTCGTGGATTTCACAGGCCACAATCTTGCCTTCGGGGTTGATCACGAAGGTGCCGCGTTCGGCAAGACCGGCTTCTTCGATCATGACGCCGAAGTTGCGGCAGATCACGCCCGTGGGGTCACCCACCATCGGGAAGCGCACCTTGCCGACAGCCGGGCTCGAACCGTGCCAGGCCATGTGCGTGAAGTGAGTGTCCGTGGATACGGAATAGATTTCAACGCCGCGCTTCTGAAACTCTTCGTAGTGCTCGGCGAGATCTTCGAGTTCGGTCGGGCAGACGAACGTGAAATCTGCCGGATAGAAGAAGACGACGGACCACTTGCCGTGGAGATCGGCTTCGGAAATGTTGATGAAGTCGCCATCCTTGAAAGCGGTGGCCTTGAACGGGAGAACTTCGGTGCGAAGAATGGACATCGGAGTATTCCTTACAAAAAACGGGATTTCAAACTGGTGTGATTTGCGGTTTGTTGCCGCTCATCGTGTGTGAAAAATCTATCAGAAGCACCGGTGTAAAAGGGGTGGTAAAAAAAGAAAAAGCCGATGGGGATGTGAGAAATCGTTACTAGTGATTTTTAAAACGATGTAAGACGCTGAAAAGAAAGGGAAAAGTGTCTATGTGCAGCGACTGGGCGGTAGTGCAAAATAGAGGCGGTTTCAATGTCATGGATAGGACATATCTATCGGTCACAATGCCGCAACAAATTACCCGTTTGGTTTTCTTAAGACACGATTTTTAGCGTTAGGATTCGAAATGACAGATTGCGATTCTTTTGGGAGTTCCGCAGTGACCGCCACTCGCTATTGCGCGCCGGCAACGCCGGCGGAAATCGAGCGTTTCACGCCGTTTCTTTTTGAGCTTTTGGATGCTTCCTTTGCTGAGATTTCAGCAAGATTTTTGCGTGGCATCGAGGTTGACGACAAGGACAACGGCACGCCCGTGACACAGGCCGATAAACAAGCCGAAGCCGTCATGCGCAAGCTCATTGAAGCGCGTTACCCGAAGCATGGAATTTTCGGCGAGGAATTTGGCATCAAAGAAAGCGAAGAAGTTGACGGCGTTCGCTATCGCTGGATTCTGGATCCGATTGACGGCACCCGCAGCTTTATCACGAACAGCTTTCTTTTCGGCACGCTGATCGCGTTGGAGCGCGACGACGGTGCGGGCTTCAGGCCGATTCTCTCGTCCGTCAGTCATCCTGCGGCGCGCGTACGCACGGTGGGATCGCTTTCGGGCACCACGCTTTACTACGACAACGGCATCAGTCCCTTGGTTCGTCCTCTTCATGTGCGTAACTGCACTCAGTTGTCCGAGGCAACGCTTCTGGCAACGAGTCACTGGACGACAGGGGAGCAAAAAGGTGACGTGCGAATTCAAAAGCTGATCGATGTCGTCAAACTCTACCGTACTTTTGGCGATTGCTTCGGCTACTTTGCCGTGGCTTCGGGCGGAGCCGACATCATGATTGATCCCGATTTGAGCTATTGGGACATCGCTGCGCTTTTGCCGGTCGTGGAAGGTGCTGGAGGCACGCTTACGTCAATGACCGGCGGCAATCCGCTCAAGGACCTGTCGGCTGTGTGCACGGCTGGCGGCATTCACGGCGAAGTGATTGCCTTGCTCAACCGAGCAGGTGACGGACTTCCTCTTTGACTTCAGGATAAGAAAATGAGAAGTTCGGGGAAATAATTTCCGAAATATCTGGTTTTTGACTACAGAGAAAGGCGTTTCCTGCGCCTTTCTCTATCTTAGACGGTTGCCGTAGATGAGGTGACGGCATTGGGACCGGTCAGCGGAATGTCGATGCGCATGCAAAGTCCGTGAGGTTTGACATTTGTTGCCGTAAGAGTGCCGCCGTGGCGTTGCACCGCGCGTTTGGCGATCGCCAGGCCCAGACCAAAACCTCCGCCCGTGGGTTGATTTTTGCCGCGTACGAACGGATCGAAAATCTTTTCCAGTTCGGAAGGATCCATACCGGGACCGCTGTCGGTGACCGTGATCACAACGTGCTCGTTTTCTTCTTTGGCTACAACGGAAACCTGCTGACCCGGGCCCGAATACCGCAGAGCGTTGCGCACCAGATTCTCAACGGCACGCATGAGCGAATCGACATGCATATTCATTTGGATCGAGTCGGGGGACTGCAGCGTGACGTGCGTTCCCGTAGCCGACCCTTCGAAATCGGCGTCGTCGGTGATGGCCTCCAGAAGCGGTACCAGATCGGTTCGCTCGAAGTGAATCACGGCGTTTTCATCAAGACGAGCGTAGGTGAGCAGTTCATCGACCATGGCATTGAGAACTTGGACGTCGCCTTCGATGCGCTGCAAAAACTCATGTGCTTTTTCCGGTGATTTTTCCGCCAGCTCGACGGCCACCGAAATGCGAGCCAGTGGGCTGCGCAGCTCATGACTTACGTCGTGAAAGAGCCGTTTTTGTCGGTCAAAAAGTCCGTGAATGCGTTCGGCCATGGCGTCAAACTGACGGGCGAGTTCACCGATTTCATCGTGTTCGTGCCCAACTTCGTTGGCAATGCGAACGTCAAAGACACCTTGAGAAGCCTTTTGCATGGCCCATTGCAGTTTTTTGATCGGACGCGTGGAGGTCCACGCCACGCTGCCGGCCACAAACACGGAAATCAAAGCCGCTATCAGAGCCCAGCCCCACCAGGGCATTTTCCACATGATGAGTCGAATGGGGCTCGGCGGAATGTCGGTGCGTACGGCAAAGAATCGGTAGCCTTGGAACGGTCGCATGTGTCGGCCGTGTCCCCGCATCGTATAAACGCCTTCCTGGGGACCGGAATTTGCCAGACTCTCTGCCGCTTTTTGAGGTATGGAGCGCCCGGAAATTTCGTGCCCGAAAGGATCCAAGACAAAAACTTCAGGGCGAGTGTTGACTTCGGGATCTTTGAGCCAAGTGATCAGGGCATCTTCCCCGCCCCAGCGGGCAATGCCCAGTGCCGTGCCAATTGCGCGCTCAGCGGCCGGACTGCGCTCAAAGGAACCGTAATTCGAAGGTGCCTCAGTAAAAAAAGAAGAGGCCCCCCAAACCAAAGCTCCCACGAGCAGAAGCGTGAGCCAGATACCGGCAAAGAAGCGGAAGAAAATGCCGCTGACGGAGTTCAAACGCACCAAACCGAAGATCCTTTGCAATTAGTCCAAACGCACGAGCTGATAGCCGACACCTCGCACGCTTTCGATGGCAATCCCCTCAACGCCTTCCTGAGCGAGCTTGTGGCGGATGGCGCTGATGTGTACATCAATGGCGCGGTCGTAACGCCCCATGGGACGACCCAATATACGCGGATAAATTTCCGTTTTGGGAACAGGCTGGCCTGCGGAGCGAGCAAGCATTTCAAGCAGAGAAAGTTCTGTTCCTGTGAGTGGAATCTGCTTGCCGTCGTAATGAGCACGGCGTTGTGCCAGGTCAATCTGTAGTTTGCCTACCTGTACCGGACCGCGGTTGCTCTCGTTACCTGCCACGCGGCGCAGGATGGCGCGGATGCGTGCGACGAGTTCGCGCGGCGAGCAGGGCTTCGGAACGTAGTCGTCTGCTCCGAGCTCTAAACCGAGAATGCGGTCGACAGGATCGCCGCGGGCAGTGAGCATGAGTACGGGAGTACGCCACTTCTCACGGATACGCTGAAGAGTCTCGACGCCGGAGATGCCGGGCATCATAACGTCGAGAATGATGAGGTCGAATTCTTTGTGTTCAAGGACTTGCAGCCCCTCGATGCCCGAGTGTGCGGGCGAGGCTTCGAATCCTTCGAGCGTGAAATAGTCGACGAGCAGCGTGACGAGTTCAACGTCGTCGTCGATGATGAGGATTTTCGAAGGACGTGCGTACATAAAAAAGCTCCCGAAAACTGAAACAAGCGATCGCAGTCGAATAGTTTTGCGAAAAAACTCCCCCGGCGTTCTCTCAATGCCGAGGCTCTGTGTCAAGATAATTGCACAAGCAAAACCGTTTGTGCGGATTCGGCATTGTACTGAAGTCGAAATTTGCGTAGCTTTACAAAACTTTTGCCCTTCTTTGTAAAGACACGCTCTAGATTACCGTGTGAAGAGACCAATCGGCACTGAACGAAGATTCAGATTTTGAAATTTGAAACAATGAAACGAACGCATCTCACTTTGATTGCTGCTGTCTGTGCGCTACTTGCCGGTTGTGCAAGCAACACGCAGTTTCTTGAAGAGCAGGCAAAGCTCGAGCCCGCCAAATGGACGGCGGCGATGCCGCAGCTTCAGCCTCCTTCGCTGCTGGGGGACAAAACTTGGTGGCAGGCCTGGAACAATCCGGAACTGACCGCTTTGTTGCAGGCGGCGGCACAGCACAATACCGACATTCTGACGGCGCTCGCGAATTTGCGCTCGGCGGCTGCGTTGGCCGACGATGCGACGGCTGCGTTGTTCCCGACGTTGACGGCAAACGGGCAGGGCTCGGGCAATCGAGCGCAGAACAACTGGACGGAAGGTTGGCAGGCGGGCGCTTCGGGCGTGTGGTCGATTTCGCTTGCTGGCGGCAATATCGCAGCCAAGCGAGCGGCCGATCTGGAAGCAATGGCCAGTGCCATGACGCTGGAAGACACGCGCATTGCCGTGGCGGCTGAAGTGGCACAAACTTATGTGAATCTGCGTCTTGCGTATGTGCAAAAGCTCATTGCCGAAATGACGCTGTCCAATTACAAGCAGGCAGCCGACATTGCCCGTTGGAACTATGAATCGGGCTTGAGTGACAAAACGGAAGTTGACCAGGCAGTGTCCAATGAAGAAAACGCTCGGGCGCAGATCCCGCTTCTTGAACAAAGCATCGACAGCTATCGCAACGCTCTGGCGCGGTTAACCGGGCAGTCGGTGGCTACGCTTGACGTAAAACCGGCTGAAACGGTGCCGGCTGCTCCGATGGCGTTGGCCGTATCGCTTCCTGCAGAAACGCTCAAGCAGAGGCCGGATATGAGAGCGGCGACCTATTCTTTGGAAGCGGCGTCCGATCGTGTCTATGAAGCGCGCAGTCAGTGGTTCCCGACGTTGAACTTGTCAGGCAATCTTGGAACGCAGGCGGCAACGATTTCAACGCTGGGAGCGTCCGGCACGGGGGTTGCGGGCATCTTAGCCGCTCTTTCCTTACCGCTTCTGGACTGGGGTGCGCAGGTGACGGCAACTGAGCAGCAGCTCGCCGCTTTGGATCAGGCTCGCGCGAACTACACCAAGACGCTTCTGGCAGCGCTCGAGCAGACCGAAAACGCGATTACGGGGATCACCACATCGCAGAGTCGGGCTGACGCACTGCAGCGAGCTCTCACAGCTGCCGAGTCGGCGGCTGACCTTGCCATGCAGCAATATTCAGCGGGGCTGACCGACTATCAGACTGTGCTCAACACGCAGCGAACGCTTTATTCCGTTCGCGAAAACGAACAAAGTAACAAGGCCGATTTGGCCACGCAGCTTATTGCGCTCTATCGCGCGATGGGAGGCGGATGGAAGCCCGCCGTGGAAACAAAGGCGGCAGACACAACCCCTCGGGCGACCGACAATGAAACGGCAGGATAAAAAATGACAGAGAAGAAATTGACGATTAACGAATTGCGCGCCGGCACCAAGAGCTCCCGCGCGTTTCGAATCGGAGTCGTTGCGGTCATTGCGGCCGTTGCCGCAGCCGGTGTCTGGTATTTTGGATTTGCCGATAAGGTGAAGGCTCCGACTTATCGCACGGTGGAAATTACCCGCGGACCTCTGGAAGTGACCGTGGTGGCCAATGGCACCGTCAATCCGGTGCGTACGGTTTCGATTGGCTCCGAGCTGTCGGGCATCGTGCGCAAGGTCAACGTTGACGTCAACAGCGTCGTCAAGGCGGGTGACGTTCTAATTGAACTTGATGACTCCAACCTCAAGGCCAATGTCAATCAGGCCAAGGCTTCGCTCGCAAGCGCGAAAGCTTCTTTGGCCGAAGCGCAGGCAACGCTTGTGGAAGCCGAAGCAAAGATGCGCCGCTATGAAGAGCTCAACAAGAGTTCGGGCGGGCGTTTGCCCTCGCGCACGGAACTTGACGTGCAACGCGCAACGGTCCTGAAGTCCAAAGCCGGCGTGCAGTCGGCTCTGGCGGCAATTGACGATGCGCAGGCAACGCTGGATACGCGGCTTACCGACCTTTCCAAATCTCAGATCAAGAGTCCGGTCAACGGTGTGGTGCTTACGCGTTCGGTTGAACCTGGTTACGCGGTGGCGGCAAGTCTGCAGGCCGTTGAGCTTCTGACGGTGGCAACCGATTTGCGTGAACTGGAACTTGAGGTGGATGTCGACGAAGCCGATGTCGGACAGGTGAAGGAAGGGCAGGATGCAACCTTTACGGTGGCAAGCTACCCCAATAAGCGTTTTCCCGCCAAACTCACCAAGGTGGCTTACGGTTCGACCACTTCCACAGACAACGTGATCACGTACACGGCGTATCTGGATGTTAAAAATCCACAGCTCGAGTTGCGTCCAGGAATGACGGCGACGGCAACGATCAATACGGCCAAAAGCGAAAACGCACTTTTGGTACCGAGCACAGCGCTGCGCTTTAAGCCGGTTGTGAACTCAGATTCACAAAAATCCGGTGTGGGCATCATGATGCCGCCGCATCGCCCGCGTGGCACGAAGACCGCCAAAGAAGTGTCGCTTGCTCAATACCAACGTAATCAAACCGTTTACGTGGTTGACGAAAAAGGCAACGCCAAGCCGGTGGAAATTGTGACGGGGCTGACCAACGGACGGATGACCGAAGTGATTTCCGGTCCGCTTCAGGCCGGTGACAAAGTGATTACCGATCAGCTCAAGGGTATGCCCTAGGGGAGATGGGAGTGAACGATGAGTGAACATCTCATTGAACTGCGTCGCATCGTCAAGCGTTACGGCACCGGGGAGGCAGCTTTCAATGCCTTGGGCGGGATCGATCTGACGATTGATCAAGGTGAGTTCGTGGCGATCATGGGCCCCTCGGGATCGGGCAAGTCAACGACCATGAACATCATCGGTGCGCTCGATAGTCCCACCAGCGGCGAGTATCTCTTTCAAGGTTTGCATGTGGAGAGGCTCACCAACGACGAGCGGGCGCTCTTGCGTCGACGCTTCATGGGGTTTGTCTTCCAAGGGTTCAATCTTTTAGCTCGTACGACAGCTCTTGAAAACGTGGAGCTTCCGCTTTTGTACCGTGGCGTACCGACGACAGAGCGTCACGAATTGGCGCGCGCTGCGCTCGATCGCGTGGGGCTGCTGCAGTGGGAAGACCATACGCCGGCGGAACTCTCGGGCGGCCAGCAACAGCGCGTGGCCATTGCTCGAGCCATTGTCACCAAGCCGCTTCTTTTGATGGCCGATGAACCGACGGGAAGCCTTGACAGCCGCAAGAGTGTGGAAATCATGGAGCTCCTCACTGACCTCAACAAGTCCGACAAGATCACCATTGTGCTCGTGACGCATGAGCCTGACATGGCGGCTTACGCGCGGCGCTGCGTGCATTGCATCGACGGAATGATCGCTAGCGATACGCCGCAGGAGGGTAAATAAATGCTCGGCAACGCGTTTTTGTTGGCATTTCGCCAGATCCGGCGTAATCCTTTGCGCTCGCTTCTGACGGTCTTGGGTATCGTGATCGGTGTGGCGGCCGTCATTACGATGGTGACGGTGGGCAACGGCGCCACTGAAGCCGTCAAGGAACAGATCGAAAGTTTCGGCAGCAATCAGCTGATGCTTCGCAAAGGACAGCGCATGGGACCGGGCGGTGCGGCCGGCGCTCCGAGTTTTAAACTCGAGGACGTCGAGGCGCTCGAAGACCAAATCGCAGGCGTTTTGTCAGCTGCGCCTCAGTCGCAGCGAAGCACCATCGTGGTGGCCAACGGCAAGAACTGGACGACGACAATCATCGGTTCAAGTTCGGACTACTTCACCACCGATAACCGAACGCTTGCTGAAGGTCGATTTTTTGAACCGGCCGAGGAAATGTCCGGTGCCGCCGTTTGCGTGATCGGCACAACCATCCAAAAAGAATTGTTCGGCCCCGGTGCTCCTGTGATCGGTGAAATGCTGCGCGTCAATTCATTTTCCTGCCGTATTGTGGGGCTTCTTAACGAGAAGGGAACGGCAGCGATGGGGGGCGACCAGGATGATCTCGTGGTCATTCCGTTTAATACGGCCGCGCGCCGCTTGATCGGCAACAATCGCGTCAACACGATTCTCATCAGCATTGATCCGCAAAGTGACCGCGTGCATCTCAAGGGGCTCGTGCGAGATCTGATGCGAGAGCGTCGATCTTTGTCCGAAGGTGACGACGACAACTTCTCGATTCTTGATACGGCAGAAGTGGCTGAAAAAGTGGCTTCGACCACGCAGATCATGACGGCATTGCTAGGAGCCGTGGCTGCAGTGAGTCTGCTTGTCGGCGGCATCGGCATCATGAATATCATGTTGGTGTCGGTCACGGAACGTACACGGGAAATTGGCGTGCGTTTGGCAATCGGTGCTACGGCCCGCGAAGTGCTGATGCAGTTTTTGATCGAAGCCGTGGTACTCGGCTGCATGGGCGGCGTCATCGGCATCTTGCTTGCCACCGGTTCTTCCTATCTGATCACCGGCTGGATGGATGTTCCTTATACGTTCGATCCGATGATCAACATCGTGAGCTTTGCCTTTGCCGCACTCACTGGTGTCATCTTCGGTTATTTCCCGGCAAGGCGCGCCGCGCGACTCGACCCGATTGAAGCCGTTCGCCACGAATAAAGAAAACCGGCCGTCCGAGTCATTCGGAAGGCCGGTTTGGGAAAACGATCGGGATGTTTTCAGTGATTAGAACGGAATGTCATCATCACTGAAGCTGTCGGCTGCGACAGCCGGCTGAGCGGGCTGGGCAGGCTGAGCGGCCGGGCGAGCTGCGGGGGCTGCACGGCGCGGAGACTCGAACGCTTCATCGCTTTGATGTGCCGGAGCCGACGAGGAATTGCGGCTGCCGAGCAACTGCATCGTTTCGCAGATGATTTCGGTGTAATAGCGCTCGACGCCTTCTTTGTCGGTGTAGCGGCGGGTACGCAAACGACCTTCGATGTAGACCGGATTGCCCTTGCGCAGATAGGTCTGCGCAACTTCGGCCTGACGACCGAAGAAAACAACACGGTGCCACTCGGTTTCTTCCTGCAGCTGACCCTGACTGTCCTTGTAGCGACGCGAAGTGGCCATCAAGATATTGCAGATGGCAGTGCCGCCGTCAGCGGTGTAACGCGTTTCGGGATCTCTGCCGAGGTTGCCAATCAAGATGACCTTGTTAATAGAAGCCATGACTAAAAAATCCTAATAAAGCCAAATATGTAGTTAGATACCAACTTTAATCTCTCGAGAGAGTCAAGAGTCCGCTTCAACGTTTCTTGGGGTCGGAGCCGTCATGCCCTGCGCCGCAATAATCCAGAGAATCATCAGCGCGGCGCAAAAGCCGTACACGCCGTGCGTGCCGAAGGCTGAATAAAGCCAGCCGCCGGCGGCTCCGCCGATGAAGACACCGACGGACTGCGTGGTGTTGTACACGCCGAGCGCCAATCCTTTGCACTCCTGCGGCGCCGTTTTTGACACGAGCGAGGGCAGGGAAGCTTCCAGGACGTTAAAGCCGGAGAAGAATACTAACAGCAAAACGGAAATGAGAAGAACTGAGTTGTCAAAAATCTCAAATCCGGCAAAGGCGACCAACACCAGACAAATGGCGCCGACGAACAATTCTTTGGTGCGTCCCGTTTTTTCGGCGTGTTTTAGAACGGGCATCAGAAAGGCCAGACTCACAAGCACGGCCGGAAGATAAACAGTCCAGTGGTGCGCCACGGCCAGATCGAGTTCCACAAGGCGAAGAGGAATGACGACGAAAAGCGCCATTTGAGCCATGTGTAACGAAAAAATTCCCAAATTGAGGCGCATCAGTTGACCGTGCAAAAACACGTCTCTTAACCTGGCTCGTGCTTGAAAATCCTCAAATCGCTTGACGGGAGCGGTCGGAAGCATCAGCACGGCGACGATGGCCAGTACGCATAACACGGCTGTTAGAAGGAAGATGCCCGGTACGCCGATCGAATCGGCCAAAACGGGGGCAAGAACGAGTGAAAAGGTAAAGCTGATGCCGATGGAAGCGCCGACAAAAGCCATGGCGCGCGTGAGCAGTTTGTCGCGGACACTGTCGGAGATCATGGCGGTGACGGCGGCAGACACAGCTCCGGCACCCTGCAAGGCCCGCGCAAAAAGCAGCGTTGTGATGTCATCGGCTGTATAGGCCAAAAGACTTCCAAAGATGAAAATTAAGAGCCCCGTCACGATCACGGGTTTGCGTCCGAATCGGTCGCTCGCGGCGCCGAAAGGAATTTGGAGTACGGCTTGCGTCAGACCGTAGACGCCGAGTGCCAAACCGACCATAAAGGCGTTCGTGCCGCCATCGAGCGTCTGTGCCCAGACGGAAAAGACGGGAAGAATCAGAAAAATGCCCAGCAGGCGCAACGCAAACACCGCACCGAGCGTCATGGAGGCGGTGCGTTCCTGTCGTGTGAGGCGCAATGGAGCAGTTGGCGTGCCGGTCAAGGTTGAAGACATAAGAAGAAAAAAACACTGCTTTAGAGCGAATTGCGCTGTATAGTAATCGATTCGCCTAAGCCAAAACTTAAGCTGGGTGCTTGTTCGTAAAAGAAAGGTTCGTTCATGCCCAACACCATCCGTATTCGCGGCGCTCGTACGCATAACCTCAAAAATGTCGATGTGGATATTCCGCGCGGCAAGCTCACGGTTGTCACCGGACCGTCGGGCTCGGGGAAGAGTTCCGTGGCGTTCGATACGCTGTACGCCGAAGGTCAGCGACGCTACGCCGAAAGTGTCTCGAGCTACGCGCGTCGCTTCATGGATGTGATGGATAAGCCCGACGTGGACAGTATCGAGGGACTGTCGCCGTGTATTGCCATCGGCCAAGGAACGACCACTGCAGGATCGCGCTCAACGGTGGGCACGATGACCGAAATCAACGACTATCTGCGCGTGTTGTTTGCGCGAGTTGGTGTGCCGTACTGTGCCGAGCACGACGTGCCGCTGCAAAAAAGCGGCGTACACGACATGGTTGACGCTGTGTTGGGGTTTGAAGAAGGAACTCGCGTTCTGATTTTGGCGCCGCTGAAAATCCCGGGAGCCGTTTCGCTTGCCGAAGTGTGCAAACAGTTGACCAAGCGTGGCTTTCTGCGTCTTTTGCTCGATGGCCAAACATATGCGCTCGACGATATGTCGCAGGAAATGCTCGCCGAGTCTGCGGCGAGTCACACGATCGACATCGTGATTGATCGACTCAAAAGTTCCGACGCTCAGCGTTCGCGTTTGGCCGAAAGCTTTGAAGCGGCCATCAAGGCCGCTGACGGTCGCGCAGCCTATCTGAGAATGGACAACGGTGAACGTCGGGTGTTTCACACGCGCTATTGCTGTCCGATTTGCGAGGCTACGGCGCCTGATTTGAGTCCCGCGATGTTCTCGTTTAATAACGCGCTCGGAGCTTGCCCCGTGTGCGAGGGCTCGGGGGAAGTCGAACGATTCGATCCGGCATTGGTGGTAAGCGACGCACGACTGTCGTTGCGGCAGGGAGCCGTGTGCGGCTGTACGCCGCAAAACCGAGCCAATTTTGCGGATTTGTCGACGGCCTCGCGCCTTTTGGGCTTTTCTTTGGATGTCGCTTTTGAGGAGCTTTCCCCGGATATCAAAGACTATGTGCTCTATGGTCCGAACAAGGCGCAGCGCGACGTACTCGGCATGCCCGATTTTGAAGGTGTGATCGCACAGCTTGAAAAGAAATGGAAGCGCACGACGAGCGAGGCGGTCAAAAACGGCATGCGCGTGTTGCGGCGCACCATCGTCTGTCCGGCCTGCGACGGCACGCGTCACCGAGCCGAAGTCAAAAATGTCTACGTGGGCGTGCCGGAAAACCGCATCAATTTGATCGAAATGCAGCGTCTGCCACTCATTGAGCTTGTGGCGCGCATTGAAGCGTTGGAGCTTTCGTCGGCATTGGAATGCGTGGCCAAGCCTCTTTTTGACGAAGTCTTAAAGCGCGTTCGCTTTTTGATTGACGTTGGTTTGGGGTACCTTACGCTTTCGCGCGAAACGTCAAGCCTTTCGGGCGGCGAAGTTCAGCGCATTCGTTTGGCCGGGCAACTTGGCGCCGGTTTGACGGGCGTGACCTATGTGCTCGATGAGCCGACGGTTGGCCTGCATCAGCGCGATACGGGACGCGTCATTGAGATGCTCAAGAAACTCACGAAGGCCGGCAATACGGTCGTCGTGGTCGAACATGACCCCGAGATGATTCGTGCGGCCGACTGGGTGGTGGACATGGGGCCGGGGGCCGGCACGCAGGGCGGTACGGTCGTCTGTCAGGGGGAAGTCAAAGACATCTGCGCGTGCGAAGCATCCAAAACGGGCGCGTATCTGAGTGGCCGACTTCAGATGCCCCAGGCACCACACAAGGTGTTTACGACCGATTCTGAGGCGCTCGTCATCAAGGGGGCCTCAGGGCGCAATCTCAAGCACATTACGTGCCGTTTCCCGGTCGGCGCTCTGGTGGCGGTCACGGGCGTATCGGGCTCCGGCAAATCGACGCTTATCAACGAAACACTCGGTCGCTATATGAAAAAGCGACTGCATCGAGCCAAATTGCAACCACTTGATTTTGAAGAAATCGAAGGTGCCGATTATTTCGACAAGATTATTGAAGTTGATCAGAGTGCGATCGGCAAGACGCCTCGCTCCAACCCGGCAACCTATACCGGACTCATGTTGCCGCTTCGCGAAGTATTTGCGGCTACACCGGCGGCGCTCGAGCGCGGTTACGGACCGGGGCGCTTCAGTTTCAATACGGAAGGCGGCGCGTGCGAAGCCTGCGAGGGCGAAGGCCGCATCAAGTTTGAAATGGGCTTTTTGCCGCCGGTGTACGTAGACTGCCCCGTCTGCCACGGCAAACGCTACAACCGCGAAACGCTGGAAGTGAAGTACAAAGGCAAGTCAATTGCCGATGTACTGGATATGACGGTGAGCGATGCACTGTCCTTTTTCGACGTTCACACGCAGATCGTCCGCAAGCTTGAAATGCTCGAAGAAGTGGGGCTTGGCTACATCGGTTTGGGGCAAAGCGCCGTGACCTTCTCGGGCGGTGAAGCGCAGCGCATCAAACTTGCCCAGGAGTTGGCGCGGCGCGATACGGGACGCACGCTTTATATACTGGACGAGCCCACGACCGGCCTTCATTTTGAAGACGTTGCCGTACTGATGCGGGTGCTGCGCCGTTTGACGGCACTTGGCAACACCGTCATCGTGATCGAGCATAACACCGACGTGATTGCCGGCGCCGACTGGGTGGTCGATATCGGTCCCGAAGGGGGCAACGCGGGCGGTCAACTTGTTTTTGAAGGGACGCCCGAAGACCTGATGCAGTGCTCCGAGAGCATCACCGGACAATGGTTGCATGCGACGGCCGACGGAAAGGCGCCTAAAAAGCGCAGTCGCAATAAGAAGACGAACTGTTAAATTTTTCGAAAAATCGAGGGTTTACCCTTAAATATGAAAGAGGTGAGTCAATGGATTTTCGTCATTAATGCGGGATAACCCGTAAAATGATGGCGAAACAGAGAAATAAACTGCCTTCTAAGCGATAAAAATTTGATCTATATCAATATTAAAAACATCTGAAAGGAGCATTATTCGCTCATCAAAATCAAGGGGCGGGGCGATCGTCTCTGCCCGCGATCCCATTTCAATAAAAAATTAAGGAAATCGATCATGACTCCCGACAACATCAAGTACGGTCATACCCCCACCGGCCCCGAAGTCATCGCCGGCGTGACCCTCAAGGATGCCAAGCGTGCCAGCAAGTGGCCTGCCTACGTTGACGTGGCTCAGTCCGTCACCGGCGCCATCCTCGGCATCTTCCTGTTCTGCCACATGGCCTTCACGAGCTCGATTCAGGTCGGCAAGGACCTCTTCTGGAACCTGATTCAGGTTTCCGGCGGCACCCCGATCTTCGGTCATGAACAGATCTGGCTGCACTTCTTGTTCGTGGGCATCATCACGCTTTGCGTCATCATCCACGCTCTGTGCGCTCTGCGTCGCTTCCCGACTTCCTACAAGCAGTTCCGTGACATCCGCGCTCACGTGAAGGTTGTGCACCACACCGATTCCTCCCTGTGGTTCATCCAGTTCGTGACCGCCATCATCCTCACCGGCATGGTGTTCCCGCACGTCATGGGCATGCTCACGGCTCCGTCCGAAATCGATCCCAACCTCTCGTCCGTTCACACCTATCACAACGGCCTGATCTGGACGCTCATCTTCCTGGTTGCCACCGAACTGCACGGCATGATCGGTCTGTATCGTCTGGCTGTGAAGTGGGACGTCATCAAGGGGCGCGCTCACGGTCTGCGCAAGGCCATGGTTGTGATCGCCTTCTTGATGATCTGCTGCGGTTCTCTGACGGCATACACCTACTGGGGTTATGGCAAGGAACTCGTGGAATCCGGCAACGCCGCCACCCGCTACGTTCCGACCGTTAACTGGTTCGCCGACAAGTAATCGAAGGCTGTTTGCGACAGCATATCTCCCCGGGCTCCAGTCTCCTTACCCGGGGAGACGACACGAAAAGCCGAATTTCCGTTTGTGCGGGAGTTCGGTTTTTTTTGAGCCGAACGCCTGAGCGGAACACATTAGAGGCAGGCATGGGGGTTGATAGTGAAAATTTTATAAATGGCTTAAATATTTTTATTTTATTAGGGTTCTTACTAAGAAAGAGGGGTTTTAGAGCACGCTGCCGTTGACTAACATCAAAACTCGATGATCTCTTAACAAAGAGATGACGTGAGTACGAATAACCCTGAGCAACAGTCGATACGGCATTCTTCGCCGATCTTTACCCAGACAGTTGCCCTTCTTTTAGGAGGCAAACATGCACGAATCCAGTATTGAGATCGGCGCACTGGACAACAAGTCCAAAGTCATCCCTCTCGTCCTGGGCCCCTTGCTTGCCCTGGCTCTTTATTTCATCCTGCCCGAAACGTACATCAGTGCCAAAGGTGATGTGGCTCAGCTCAGCCACGCCGCACGCGCTTGCGTGAGTATGGTGCTCTGGATGGCCATCTGGTGGTTTACCGAAGCTGTTCCGATTGCCGTCACTGCACTGTTGCCGATTGTGTGCTTCCCGCTCTTGGGTGTTGCAACGCCGGCTCAGACGCTCAAGGAATACTCCAACGATACGATCTATCTCTTCTTGGGCGGCTTCTTGATCGCTGCCGGTATCGCTCGCTGGGGCCTGGACCGTCGTATTGCGCTGCATACGATTCGCATCGTGGGTACCAAGCCCAAGCAGATTGTGCTCGGCATCATGCTCGCGACGAGTTTCCTGTCGGCCTGGGTGTCCAACACGGCCACGGCCGCCATGATGCTTCCGATTGCCCTTGCTCTGATGGCGGTTGTTCGCTCCACACGCATTGATCAGCCCATCGATAAGGCAGAACGCAACTTTGGCGTGTGCCTGCTTCTGAGTGTGGCCTACGGAGCTTCCTTGGGCGGCGTCTACACTCTTATCGGTACTCCGCCCAATGGCATTTTGGCTCGATTTGTCGAGCAGACTTACGGCGACCCCGTGAGCTTCGTCGATTGGCTCAAGATCTCGTTCCCGACCATGACGATTCTCATCATCGCCACCTATTTGCTCCTGGTGCACGTGCTTTTCCGCGAACAGCCCGGTGAACTGCCCGGCGGCAAGGAATGGGTCAATAGCGAAATCAAGCATCTCGGTCCGCTCACCCGCGGCGAATGGACGGTTCTGATCGTGTTCGTGGCTGCTGCTTTGCTTTGGACGTTCGGTCCGGTGTTGCGCGGCCTTGAAATCGCAGGCACCAAGCCCTTGAAGCCGATGAGCGACACCGTGATCGCTATGGCTGCCGGCATCATTCTCTTTATCATCCCCGTGGACGCGAAAAAGGGCATCCATGCGCTGGACTGGTCGAGTGCGGCCAAGGGTGTGAGTTGGGACGTGCTGCTTTTGTTCGGCGGCGGTCTGGCCATGGCTGCAGCCATTCAGCGTACCGGTGCGGCCGATGCCGTGGGCGCCGCGGCCGTGGCCCTGGGCGGCCTGCCCGAATGGGCGATCGTGGGTGGTGTCGCGACTCTGGCTTGCTTTGCCTCGGAATTCACCTCCAATACGGCTCTTGCCGCAACCCTGATGCCGCTTGTGGCAGCCGTGGCTGATTCCATCAATGCCAATCCGCAGTCTCTGTTGATTGCTGCCACGATGGCAACGAGCTGCGCCTTCATGATGCCGGTGGGGACGCCTCCCAACGCTATGGTATTCGGTACCGGCCGTCTGAAGATCGGCGATATGTTGCGGGCAGGTTTCTGGCTTAATGTGGTCTCGATCATCGTGATTTCGATTGCTGTCCTGCTCATTGATCCGGGCATCATCCCGATGAGCTGATACGGAACTTCTTACAACCGGCTGCTTCGCACCGCCGCACTCGGGGAAGGATTTTCTCCGGGTGCGGCGGTGTGTCTATTTGCAGCAATGGCTCTTAACAAAAACTGTCGTTGAAACGGAGGGTTTGGCTCTATAATTAAAATATTATGAAAGGCATGATAAATTTGCCGGTACGGACTTTTTATTTTTTGCGGTAGAGATCTATGACGCTGCGTTCTGTTGTTCTGGCTATTCTGAGTCTGCTTGCCTTGATCTTCCTGATTCTCAATTGGCAGGGAATCACGGCGCCTGTGCCGGTCAACTTGATCGTTGAAGAGATCCAGGCTCCGTTGGGTCTGATCCTGTTGGTGATTCTTGGAGGTCTCTGGCTCTTTGGCATTGCCTGGGCACTGATGCAGCAGGCCTCGACGCTTGTGGAAATTCGCAAGGCCTATAAAGAGGCCAATGCCAACAAGTCATTGGCCGATCACGCCGAGCAGTCCCGCTTGGAGCAAACTAAGGAGAGTCTGCGTCAGGAAATGATTAAGAGCCGCGAAGAGTTACTAGCTGGCATCAAGGCCGCCGTCGAGGCTCCGACGGCAAGCGCGCAGGACGCCCAAAAGCGTCTTGATGCTGTTGAAAAAGCGCTTGAAAAGCTTTCACTTCGCATTGAGCAAATTGCAGACAAAGCGCAAATCGGACCGGCGCCCGAACTGCCTGCGCCGGAACCCAAGAAGTCCGGCTTTTTTGGTTTTTTAGGGGGCAGCAAATCCAATAAGCCCCATGAGCCGTCCAAGCACGAAATCGTTGAATCGCCGGTTGTACCGACGGCGCCTGCGGCCGTTCCCGAACCGGAGTCGGTTCCTGTGTCCGATAAGACTGACGCGGCAAAGGAGGAGTCAGCGCAGTCTGTTGAGCCCACCGCAAAGCCTAAGGACGGCTTTTTCAAAAAAATGTTTCATTGATAAGGTGAGGTCTTATGTCCGGCAATGTCTATCGCTATCTGGATACACTGATTACAGCCGGGTCGTTTTCCAAAGCGGCACGAGTTCTGCAAATCTCTCAGCCGTCCATCTCCCAGTTTGTGCATCGACTGGAAACGGAAGTCGGTACACAGCTTGTTGATCGCTCCGCTAAGCCTCTGAGACTGACTTACGCCGGTGAATGCTTCATGAAGACGGAGCGCGAAATTGAGCAGCTCCGCAGCATGCGCTCCCGTCTCATTGCCGACATCGGCGAGGGGGTGAGAGGTCATGTCACCATCGGTTCGTCACACTATCGCTCTACGTTCTTTCTGGCTGAGGTGTTGCCGATTTTCCGACGTGAGTATCCCGGTGTTACTGTGTCTTTGGCCGAGGGGACTACCAAGGAGCTCGAAGATTTCGCTTTTGACGGTGTGACCGATCTGAGTCTGGTGATTGCGCCGCTCTATCGCAGCGAACTCGAATATGCCGAACTGTTTCGTGAACGGTATCTTTTGGCGATGAGCCCCGAGTCGCGTGTGGCAAAGACCGTGGCGCAGCCTGCTTCGGGCGGCTATGCTTCCATGCCGTTTAATCGTCTCAACGGCGAACCTTTCATCACGATCAAGCAGGGGCAGAAGTTCCGCAACCTCTACGAAGATCTGTGCCGGGCGACTCGTACAACGCCTCGTGTGATGCTCGAAAGCGAATCGCCTGTGGCGGCTCTCCATTTGGCCAGTGCAGGACTTGGCGCGACTTTTGTGACGCAAACGCTTGCCAAACGGTGCCGACCGGCGCAACCGGTGCGCTACTTCACGATCGAGCCGGCGCGGCCCGACCGCATGGTGGTGGCCGCCTATCGCAAGAACGGTTATCTTACCAAGGCTGCCCGCAGTCTCATCGAAGTGATGCGCCGCGTGGCCGAAACCGAATTTGCCGACGGCTAGTCAACAAAAAAAGCCGTCGCGACTTCTGTAAAACGCAACGGCTGTCAATCCCGTAAGGTTGGGCGCCTCCGAAATGAACGGAGACGCCCGTTTTCTTATTAGTCGATGTACTCGGTCTTTTTGACGACTTCTTCAACGATCGGTGCTTTGCGTTCGTTAAAGAGCTTCTTGTTTTCTTCGAACAAGTTGCCTCCGTGGGTGTCGATCGAAACGATGAGCGGACCGAATTCTTTCACGCGCATGACCCAGAGCGACTCGGGCATGCCCAGTTCCGGCCACTGCACATCTTCGACCTCTTCGACGCACTGTGCGGCAAGTACCGCGCAGCCGCCCGGGAAGACGCAGTGCAAGGCCTTAAAGCGGCTGCAGCCTTCGACCGTATTGGGGCCCATGCCACCCTTGCCGACGATGAGCTTTACGCCGGTTTCTTCGATGAACTCTTTCTCGAACTTTTCCATGCGCATGGATGTGGTCGGACCGATGGACACGACCTTAAAGCCGCTGCCGGAACTTTGATCGGGCACCATGATGGGGCCGGCGTGAAAGATCGCTTTGCCCGCGAGATCAACGGGAATCTTGCGGCCGTGCTTGACCAGACGCGTGTGCGCGCAGTCGCGGGCTGTGATGAGGTAACCGTTGAGATAGATAATGTCGCCGATGCGGATGTCTTCGAGGTCTTCACTGCGAATCGGCGTCGTCAGAATTTTCTTGCTCACAGCGTGACTCCTTTGTGCGAGATCATTTCATAGGACATATCGGCGTTAAAGCGAATGGTGGCGCGGCGATGACCCCAGCAGCCTACCGACAGACCGACGGCCAGGCACGAGGGGTGACGCGCGGCTTGTTCGACGTGAACGCCCATCACCGAGAGTGCACCCTTGAGTCCGCCCGGACCGATGTTGATGTCGTTGAGACCTTTTTCGATGATCTGTTCGAATTCGGCACCGCGCGTGTTGCTGTTGCGTGAACCGATCGGGCGCATCAGAGCTTTCTTGGAGAGGTTGGCTGCCACTTCGACGGAACCCGCAATGCCGATGCCCACAAGCAGCGGCGGGCAGGCGTTGATGCCGCGGTCGCAGATGTTGTCAAAGGCAAAGCGCACGACGCCTTCGTAGCCTTCGACAGGCATCAGGACTTTTGCCGTACCCGGAAGCGAGCAGCCGCCGCCGGCCATATAGCCGTGGATGGTGCACTGATCCGATCCGGGGATAATTTCCCAGTCGATCCAGGGAATGCGCACGCCTGTGTTGTTGCCGGTGTTCTTTTCGTCGAAGATCTGAACGGCGTTGTGGCGCAGCGGCGCTTCTTTGGTGGCGCGGATCGTCGCTTCTCTCAGGCATGCCTGCATCTGACCGATGAGCGGAAATTCCGAGCCGCATTCAATCCAATACTGAATGACGCCGGTGTCCTGACAGAAGGGCACGTTGAACTTGTCGGCGAGTTCCAGATCCGTAAACATGGAGTCGTACATCACCTTGGCAAGCGGCGTATCTTGCAGCGTGCGCATTTCCTTGAGCTTGGCAAGTACGTCGTCGGGCAAATGTTTGCCGAAGTACGCCGTGAACTTCGCCATGGTGTCAGTGAAACGGGTACTCAATTCCGTTTTGTCCATTGCGTTTGTCTCCTCGCGCGGGTCGTGACCGCAGCGCGTCTGATGGGGTGAAATCAAGGGAAGCGAGCCTTCCTACTTTTGGTGGAATTCTTACGCCTTTTGATTGATAAATCAAATATTTTATTCTCTATTATTTCGATAAATATAAAGCTATTAATTTGCTTAACTTATTGATAAAAAAGAGAAATGTGAAGACGAATGGAGATGTGCCAGAAGTAAGAATGGAGCTCTATACCTACGAAGAGGTAAATCTGAAATATTAAAAAGCGCCTCAGCCGGATGGCGAAGCGCTTGAGATGTGTTGCGAAAAAGCGAATGGAGATTAAGCGGCGTGATAAGACGTCACGCGCTCAACTTCTTCTTTGGCACCGAGGAAAACGGCCACACGCTGATGCAGTTTTTCGGGCTTGATCGAAAGAATGCGTTCGTAGCCGTTGGTGGCACGGCCGCCGGCCTGTTCCATCAACCAGGACATGGGATTGGCTTCGTACATCAGACGAAGCTTGCCGGGTTTGGAGGAATCGCGGTTGTCCTTGGGGTACATGAAGATTCCGCCGCGGCAAAGGATGCGGTGTACTTCGGCAACCATAGCCGCCACCCAGCGCATGTTGTAGTCCTTGCCTCGAACGCCGGTTTTGCCGGCAAGAAGTTCTTCGATGTAGCGGTTCACGGGAGCTTCCCAATGGCGCTTGTTCGAGCAGTTAATCGCAAATTCCTTGGCCTGTTCGGGCACCTGCACGTTGTCGTTGGTGAGGATGTAGGTGTTGGTGCGGGGATCAAGCGTAAACATCACCACGCCGCGGCCGAGAGTGAGCGCCATCTGCGTTTGCGGACCGTACATGATGTAGCCGGCGGCAAGCTGACGGTCGCCGGGCTGCAGAAAGTCGGCGTCCTGCGGAGCGGTAGCGTCTTCGTGCGGATTGGGCAGGATCGAAAAGATCGTTCCGATCGAGACGTTGATGTCGATGTTGCTTGAGCCGTCAAGCGGGTCGTAGCAGATGAGATAGGGGCGGCGATCTGTACAGTCGGCTGCCACACAGTGATCCATTTCTTCCGAAGCACAGGCGGCGACAACGCCCGACTCAAGCACGGCCTTGGTGACGATGTCGTTGCTGATGACGTCGAGTTTTTTCTGCTCTTCGCCCTGCACGTTTTCGCTGCCTGCCATGCCGAGCACGCCCATGAGGGCGCCGCAGGCGACTTCGGAGCTGATTTCCACGCCGCAGGCAGCCACGGTTTCGATCAATCGGGCGAGTTTTTCATCAAGGCCGTTGGTCTTGACTTCGTTGGCGAGCATGTCGCTTAAAGTGATCTGTTGCATAACTCTTCTCTTTTTTAGAGCAAGGACGGATGATGGGTAATCAGTAGGTGTTGAGCGCTTTTTCCACCACTTCGCTCACGCCGGCCGAAAGATTTTCGGTGCGGGCGACTTTGGTGAGAGCCGCATGCATGAGGCGTGCGAGTTCCGGCGTATAGCGGCGCCAGTTGTCCAGCGCACGGGCCAGGCGGGCAGCCACGTGACTGTTGATGGAGTCGAGCTGCAGCACCATGTCGGCCCAGAATTCGTAGCCGGCGCCGTCGGGGCGGTGGAATTCAGGTTCGTTTGCCACGAAGAACGTATTGACAAGCGCATAGACGTTGTTCGGGTTCTTGAGCGAGAACACAGGACACTGCATCAACGACTTGATGCGGTCGAGCACCGGACATTCGTTGGGATAGACGCGTGCCGTGGCCTGCACCGAGAACCACTTGTTAATCAGAAGCGGCTCGTTGCCCCAGAGTTTGCCTGCGGCATTCAAGACGTCGATCTTGGCCGGGCTCTGGCTGTTGACGATCATGCGCAGCGCGGCAAGACGATCGGTGAGGTTGTCCGAGAGTTCGAACTGATCGCGGGCATCCAACAGGGCTCGGGCGTTGCCGCCGGCGAGCAGATACTCGAGCGTGAGATTGCTCAGGGCGCGTTTGCCGGCTTCCTTCGGATCGAATCGGTATTCGAGCGTCATGTTGCGCATGTTTTCGGTATGAAGCGGCTGACCGAGCTTGTGCGAGAGTTTGCGGCCGATCGTTTCCATCACGAAGATGCGGGCCTGACGAATGGCCTGCGGGTTGATCATGGCGCGGTGAGCCGCGATGCTCTTTTCTGAAGGCAACGTGAGCACGGTGGCGCGGTATTCGGGCGACAGATTCGTGTTGGTGAGAATGCCTTCGAAAGCCGAAATGAGCGTGCCGTGAACGTCGGGTTCCACTCCGTTTTCGATCATGGTGACGACTTCGTTGATGACGGCAAGCATCAAACGCTCGAAAGCGTCGGCGCGGTTAAAACCGTCGGAATCGTGCAGTGCCAGGAACTGAAGCTCTTGCAGCGTATAGGCGTAATCGAAGATCACGGGAGCCGAAAAGCCTCGACCCAGAGACAGAACCGGATTTTCCGCGATGCCTTCAAAAGTCCATTCGTCATCGGCCGTCTCAAGAACGAGTTTGGCGGTGGTGACGGGTTCCTCGTCGGAACCGACAAGCTTCAAGGGCAGATCTTTGCCGTCGCGACCGATCAAACCGACGAGAATCGGAATCACAAGCGGGTACTTTTCAGCTTGCCCGGGCGTCGGAGGCGTCGATTGCGAAGCGCGAATCGTGAAGGTGCAGTCGTCCTGATTCCAGTTCGTTTCCACGGAAACGCGCGGGGTGCCGGCTTGAGACCACCACAGACTGAAATTGGTGAGATCAACTCCGTTGGCGTCGGCCATGGCTTGAATGAAGTCGTTACAGGTAACGGCCGATTCGTCGTAGAGCTGCACGTAACGATCCATGCCCTTCTTAAAGCCGTCTTTGCCGAGGAGCGTCTGGAGCATACGGATGACTTCGGCGCCCTTTTCGTACACCGTCATTGTGTAGAAATTGTCGATTTCTCGGTAACTTTCCGGGCGAATCGGGTGAGCCATGGGGCCGGCGTCTTCCGGGAACTGGCTACTGCGAAGCGTGCGCACAGCGTGAATGCGTGCGACGGCGCGGCTCGATTCGTCAGGCTGCATGTCGGCCGTGAATTCCTGCTCGCGAAACACCGTCAGGCCTTCCTTGAGCGTGAGCTGGAACCAGTCGCGCAGCGTGATGCGATCGCCCGTCCAGTTGTGGAAGTACTCGTGACCGACAATGGATTCAATGTTTTGGTAGTCCGTGTCGGTGGCAATAGAGGGCGAAGCCATCACATAGCGGGAATTGAAAATATTGAGGCCCTTGTTTTCCATGGCCCCGAAGTTGAAGTCGTCGGTGGCAACGATCATGAAGCGGTCGAGATCAAGTTCGAGTCCCCAACGTTCTTCATCCCAGGCGATGGCCTTCTTGAGGCTTTCGAGCGCATGCTCGGAATTGGGGTAGTTCTTTTCTTCCGTCCAAACCTGCAGGAGCACCTCGCGGCCGCTCTTCGTTTTGATTTTGTCTTCGCGGGCCACGAACTGACCGGCTACCAGAGCAAAGAGGTAGCACGGTTTTTTAAAGGGATCTTCCCAGCGCACCCAATGACGATTGTCGGCCTCGTCTCCCTCGGCGACCAGATTGCCGTTGGAAAGCAGAACGGGGTAGAGCGTCTTGTCGGCGTGAATCGTGACGGTAAAGCGACTCATCACATCGGGGCGATCGGGCCAATAGGTGATGTTGCGAAAGCCCTGAGCTTCGCACTGGCTCATGAAGGCGCCTCGGCTCATGTAGATGCCCGAAAGCGACGTGTTGTTCACGGGAACGATGCGGTTGACGATGGTGACGGTCGACTGCTTGGAGATATTTTTGATGGTGAGCTGTCCCTGGCCCATCTGATAGCGTTCGTTTGCCTGCTGACCGTCAATGAGGACCTTTTCGATAAAAAGATCGTGTCCGCCGTCAAGGACAAGGTCATGGGTGGCGGCACCGCGCAGCGGCGTGACGACCATGGTGGAGGTGACCGTTGTGGACTCGGGATTCAAGACAAAGTCGAGCTCGACCGAGTCAATGCTGTGAGAATAGGGACGATAGTCCTTGCGGTAAACGGTGGTGTGTTCCTGAGACTGCATGGAGACTTTCCGAAGGCAAACAAAAAGTTGGCCGTGACAAATACTAAGCGCTCGACATTTGGTGCCGAGACGAAATCAACACACGATTGTACCGCGCCTGCGGCCGGCGCAAAAGCAAAGAAAAACGCCTGCGCGCGGCAAAGGCGGGCAGGCGCTGCAAGCCGAAAATGTCGACCGTACGAATTATTCGTACTTGTGGCCGGCAGTGCTGTGGCAAGCCACGCAGTCGGTCTTGGGCTGATCGGCAAAAGCCTTGTGCATCGGCGCAACCATCGGCTTGGCCGGGTTGACCTTCATGTTGCCGATGTCATGGCAGCCGCGGCAGGTGACGTAATCAACGGAAACCATCCACTTTTGAACGGCTTCAGCCATTTCTTCACGCTTTTCAATCTGCTTTTCGGGCGTGCTGAGCGTGCCGCGGATTTCACCCCACAGAGAGTTGGAGCCGGAAACGGCCTTGTGCCAGAGCAGGCCGACGACCTGAGCCTGGCTGATGGAGTGCACGGATTCATACTTCAGGTGGCAGTCCACGCATTCGGCCTTGGCGCCGGAGAAGGTCTGGGCGTGCTGGCCCTTCTTGTAGGACGCGTAGGCGGCGTCCATCGAGTGGCAGAAAGTGCCGCAGAATTCGGTGGAACCGGACCAATGAACCACAGACGTGCCGGCGCTCACGAGAGCAACGCCGATCACGGCACCGACCAACACTAGGCCGGCACCATACCACTTGCCGTTCTTATTGAAAGCCATTCGAAAATCCTCCTTGTTGTTTGATCTTGCTCTTTGCCGCCGTTTGACCTGTATGTTGGGGCCGTTTATTTATCTTGTTCGGCAGACAAAGTCTCTGCGGTGTTCTAGGAATGTCGTCCGCAGAAAGCAAGTAAGGACAAGGACATTCGACCGCAAGGTTTAGGCCGCAATCATAAACCGCGCTTAAACAAACCTGAAGAGCGAAAGCAGGATTTGCTTTGATTTATGTCAAAAAGCGTTTTGGCTTGGCCATTCGGCCTAATTCCTTGCGTGGATCTCAGGTGTACCGCATCCTTAGCCTGTAAGAGGATGTCCCAGAAGCGGCCTGCCCGAACGAATGACTTGGCCTAGGCGATTTGCGCGACGACCACGGCTTGCGCGGTGACGAGCGCTTCGGCATGGTCTCCCAACTTCAAACCGTGACCGGCACGGGCAAAGCCGACAAGGGACGTGCCGCCGGCCAGACGCAGCGTAACTTCTCCGCCCTTATCCTGACGCGCGCTGCGAATGACGGTGCCCGAAATGACGCTCGAGCCCTTGATCGATTCGACGTGATGAGCAACTTCCACGCTTGTGGCTTTGAATAAGGCGAGCGCTTTGTCGCCTTGGTTGAGACCGAGCAATTGGGCGCTTTCCTGAGTGAGAGTCGCTTTGAGGTTGTTGACATCGTCAATGCGCATCTGCACGCGCACCAGGGCAGGACCACGGGCGATGTGCGTGATCGTGACGGGGAACTGATTGCGCATGGAGGTGCGCAAGGTAGCCGAACTCAATGGGACGAGTTCGGGGGTGACGCGGGAGGCGAATTGCATCAGAACGGATTCGCGAGCCTGCGTGAGTTTTTCGGAGAGTTCCAGTACGGTCAAGCCGGCTGCGGTCAATTTCGTGCCGCCGCCTTTGCTGCCGCCCACTTCTTTTTCCACCAACGGAACGCCCGCGAGGTTGGTGAGCGTTTCAAGCGCTTGCCAAGCGGCTTTGTATGAGACGTTGGAGAGGCGGGCTGCCTCCGAAATCGAGCCTGTTTCGTGAATGCGCCGCAAAATGTTGATGCGCTTGTCGACGAGCTGCTCAAGTTGGCGGGTGAGCGCAATCGGCGCGGCAACAAGTTGCGAGGGCGAGTTTTCAGGACGTTCGGTGTCGGAGGTGGTCATACGTCAATTCCCTTAAAAACATTTCGCTAGTTTACGGCAAGTGCTGAGGTGTTGTTCTTTGCGGTATTCATAAATGTGATAACGTTGCGCTATTCAATATTTGAATGGCCGCGGATGTCAACCGATATCTGCGGTCGAATCTTGGAAAGACACTTCATCTCAATTTGGGAAAGAAAACATGAAACTCGTCAAAACCGCCGTTGCCGCCGCGCTGCTCGGTACCGTTTTTTGCGTGAGCGCAGCTGAAGTGCATGTAGCTGTGGCCGCCAACTTTACGGCTCCGGCCAAAGAACTGGCTCCGATTTTTGAAAAGCAGACCGGCCACAAGTTGGTTCTGAGCTTCGGCGCCACCGGTATGTTCTATGGCCAGATCAAGAACGGTGCGACCTATGACGTGCTGTTGGCGGCTGACGCCAAGACGCCCAAGAAGGCCATCGACGAAGGTTACGGCGTAAAGGGGACGAGCTTTACGTATGCCGTCGGCAAGCTCGTTTTGTGGAGTGCGGACGCAAATAAGATCAAGGACGGCAAGGCGCTGCTTGCTTCGGGCGACTTCAATAAGTGCGCCGTGGCCAATCCCAAGCTTGCTCCTTACGGTCTGGCCGCCCACGAAACCCTCAAGTCTTTGAGGCTCTTTGATAAGGTGAGTCCGAAGTTTGTGGAAGGCGACAATATTGGCAAGACTTTTAATTTTGTGAAGACCGCCAACGCCGACATCGGGTTTGTGGCTCTGAGTCAGGTTTATAAAAACGGCAAGATCACCTCGGGTTCCGGCTGGATCGTTCCGGCTGAACTCTATGGCAAGATCGCTCAGGACGCCGTGCTTCTGAAGCAGGGCAAGAATCAGGACGCGGCCAAGGAATTCCTGAAGTTCCTGCAAGGCCAGGAAGCGGCCAAGGTGAAGCTTGACTACGGCTACGGCGACAAGTAATTTCGTCGTTGGCACTGTCAAATCCGGCACGAAAGAGAACAAATGGAAGACATTTCACTTGAACCCGTTTGGTTGAGTCTGAAGCTTGCGGCGGTCACCACAGCATTTCTATTGGTGCTTGCGACGCCTCTTGCCTGGTGGCTTGCCCGCACCAAAAGCGCCTGGCGTGCGCCGATCAGCGCCGTTGTGACCTTGCCTTTGGTGTTGCCGCCTTCTGTGCTGGGTTTTTACATTCTGGTTGCGATGGGGCCGCACGGCCCCATCGGCCAGCTCACGCAATCGCTTGGATTGGGGCTGATGACCTTCAATTTTTCCGGCTTGGTCGTGGGCTCCATCATCTATTCCTTGCCCTTTGCTGTGCAACCACTGCAAGGGGTGTTTGAGTCCATCGGCAACCGACCGATGGAAGTGGCGGCAACTTTGGGGGCCAAACCCCTGGACGCCTTTTTTTCCGTCGTGATTCCGCTGGCTCGACCGGGGTTCCTAACTGCCATGGTGCTTACCTTTGCGCACACCATCGGAGAATTCGGCGTGGTGCTGATGATCGGCGGCAATATTCCGGGCAAGACACAGGTAGTCTCAACCGAGATCTACACTTTCGTGGAAGCCATGGAATATGACAATGCGCATGTGCTTGCTGGCGGCATGCTTGTCTTTTCCTTCCTGGTGCTGCTTTTTGTGACGCTCTTTAACCGTCGTGCCAGGGCCGCCAATGTGTCGGCCACGCCGGTGTAGCGTTTTTCTTTGAATTTTCGACTCCGAAACCGTTTTGAGTGTGGACATGGCCGAGAACACTGACGATCGCATTTGCCTGACGCTTTTCCGCAGCACGGGCTTTACGCTGGATGTGGACCTGACGCTTCCGAACGGAGGCGTGACAGTGCTTTTTGGCGTATCAGGGTGCGGCAAAACCACAGTGTTGCGCAGTGCGGCCGGATTGGAAAAAGCGAAAGGTTATGTGCGAATCGCCGGCCAGGTTTGGCAAGATGACGAAAAGAGGATTTTCGTGCCGACCTATGAACGCCGCATCGGTTATGTGTTTCAGGAAGCCAGTCTGTTCGATCACCTCAATGTTCGTGAAAATTTACGCTTCGGCTTGAAGCGCATTTCTGACAAGGACGGTGAAAAGCGTCTGGACGATGCGGTCGAATTGTTGGGGATCGGGCATCTGCTCGAACGACGTACGTCGGAGCTTTCCGGCGGCGAACGTCAGCGCTGTGCCATTGCGAGGTCATTGGCAATCAAACCGACGGCGCTGTTTATGGACGAGCCGCTTGCCGCCTTGGATCACGCCCGTCGATTGGAAATCATGCCCTGGATTGATCGGCTGAAGAAAGAACTCAATTTGCCGATTCTTTACGTAACGCACTCCGAAGAAGAAGTGATGCGCCTGGCCGATCGATTAGCAGTGATCGATAACGGCAAACTTGTTGACAACGGGCCTGTGGCGGAAACCTGGTTGCATCTGATGCAGAAAAAAGGCCGCAAAGCCAGCCGTTCGTTACTGGTGATGGGAACAGTAGAGGAGCGCGACAGCGACTGGAGTCTGATGAAAGTCGTAAGCGGCGCCATGCACTTCTGGGTACGTGATACGGGGGTGGCACTTGGAAGCAGCGTGCGCCTGATGGTCAATGCCGATGACGTGTCGCTCTCCGTCAGCAAACCATCTCAGACAAGCATTCAGAATGTGTTTCCCTGCACGGTGGCCGCCATTGACGACGGTAGCGATCCGAGTCGCAAAGTGGTGCAGGTTGAGGCGGCCGGAACGATCATCATGTCCGAATTGACGGCACGTGCGGCTCACGAGCTTCAATTGCGCCCCGGCATGGATGTATGGGCTCAGGTCAAGACGATTGCCGTGCATTAGGTAAATAGCCTCGGTGATGTATCGTCGGACTCCGGACTCTCTCTGACCTACTGTCCTTAGAGGCGGTTTTGCCATCTGTTCGAATTGCTGTCACGATCCTGGTGAAGCATTGCTCTTATACCAATAACGCACAAAGGTAGAAGCGCGGATTCCATTGGTGCAAATTAAGCTGAAAAATGTTTAAAAACAAGCAACTATAGCGATGAGATCGGCTAAAAAGTAAAGCAAAGATTCACATCGTTACCTTACCGAAAACATGCAAGCCAGGGCTGCATGCTTACACTCTTGATGTTGTTTCTGGTGTTGAAATGCTGCTTGAGGCAGAAACGAAAAAGCCTCCGGCAGGATGCTGCTGAAGGCTCTTCGGTGGTGGTGCCCGGGGAGAGACTCGAACTCTCACGCTTTTTAGGCGGAGGATTTTGAATCCTCTGCGTCTACCATTCCGCCACCCGGGCAAAACCTATTTTTTTACAACAAACCTCCAGCCGCAAGGGCTAGAGGTTCGGAATTCTGGGGTGGGAGATGGGACTCGAACCCACGACAACCGGAATCACAATCCGGGACTCTACCAACTGAGCTACACCCACCATCAAATTTTTTGTTCCCGTCTCGCTTGGCCTGCCCGGCAGGATTCGAACCAGCGACCCTCGGCTTAGAAGGCCGATGCTCTATCCAACTGAGCTACGGGCAGAGATGCTTCTGTCAAGCAAGTGGTCGGGGTGAAGAGATTCGAACTCCCGACATCCTGCTCCCAAAGCAGGCGCGCTACCGGGCTGCGCTACACCCCGCGGGAATCACGCATTATAAGAAAACTTTTGTTTCTTGCAAATTTTTCCGCGAAAAAAGTTCGACCGAAGAAAACTTGATTTTTCGGCGGTCAGAAATGCGTTGTCGGTTCAGGTAAAAAACACTGCCGAAGAACAGACAGGCGATCGCTCGTCGATACAATCTAGACGTATCGAAAAAGGATTGAGCCGTTGCGCTCTTAGAAAGTTATGACCGATATTTTGGAAAAGATTCTTGCTGTCAAAGCTCAAGAAGTTGAGTTGGCAAAGACTCAAGTCGAATTACCGGCGTTAAAGGATCGGGCACTTGCCCAATCGCCGGCCCGAGGCTTTGCTCAAGCTCTTCAACGCAAAATGAATGCCAATCGGCCTGCTGTGATTGCGGAAGTGAAAAAAGCCAGTCCGAGCAAAGGTGTGATTTGCGAAAATTTTCGTCCCATTGAAACGGGGCTTGATTACGAAGCGCATGGAGCAGCGTGTCTGTCGGTGTTGACGGACAGGGAATTTTTCATGGGGTCGAACGATACCTTTGTCGCCGTGCGCAAACACGTCAATATTCCGATGCTGCGCAAGGATTTTTTGATTGATGTCTACCAAGTATATGAGGCGCGTGCGATGGGGGCAGACGCCGTGTTGGTGATCATGCGGGCGCTTGGCGATGAAAAAGCGGCGGAATTGACGGCCTGTGCTGCAACGCTTGGAATGGACGTGCTTGTCGAAACGCACGACGAAGAAGAAATCGAGCGGGCTCTCAAACTTCCCGGAACGCCGATGATCGGCATTAACAACCGCAACCTTCGAACCTTTGAAACGAGCATTGAGCAAACTTTGAAACTGAAGCGACTGATTCCTCAGGATCGATTGTTTGTGACCGAAAGCGGAATTCGTACGCAAGAGGATGTGCAGCGTCTGCGTCATGCCGGTGTGGGCGCATTTTTGGTCGGTGAAGCCTTTATGCGGGAAATTTCGCCCGGGGCCGCACTGCAGGAGCTTTTTGGGAACTCATGATGCATCGATTTGCGACTGACGGTATTGCTACGTCTTGGAAGGGCGAATTTGATGCCTTCTTTGCATCCGAAGCGGGCAAAGATCTATTGAGTTTCCTTCAGGAGCGACTGAAGGATGGAGCCGTGATTTATCCTCCGGATCCGTATCGGGTGTTTCGACTGACGCAACCCCAAGACGTGCGCGTTGTGATTTTGGGGCAGGACCCGTATCACGGACCGGGACAGGCGATGGGCATGGCTTTTTCTGTACCCGCGCAGTTAAAGAAGCTTCCTCCGAGTCTCAAAAACATCTTTAAGGAAATCGCCCTTGAAGGAGAGGGAGAACATCCTGCCGTGGGTGACCTGACCGATTGGGTGCGACAGGGCGTGCTTTTGATGAATGCGACGCTCACTGTAGAAGACGGCGCACCGCAGTCTCATGCGGGCAAAGGTTGGGAAACGTTGACGGATCGCTTGATTGATCGCGTGCTAGAGGAGGCTCGTCCCACAGTCTTTATGTTGTGGGGCGCTTCGGCACAGAAAAAGAAGGAACGCATCCAAGCCAGAGCCAAGGCCGAGGTATTGGTTCTCTCAAGCAACCACCCTTCTCCGTTGTCGGCTCGTCGCCCGCCGGTTCCTTTTATCGGGTGCGGGCACTTTAAGGCGGCCAACGATTGGTTGCAGGCTCACGGGCGAGAACCGATTGCGTCGGTTTCCCAAGCGTTTTCTTTGGTCTAGCCGAAATTTGCTTTTTGCAACGTACGCGCTAAAAAAAGTGCACTTTTCCGGTGCAAAATCGGCGATAATTAGCGGATTCGTGGAAAAGCGGCCGCAGAACGTCTTTTACTGCTCAGCAGAGGCGTTCATGACTCAAACTGGGCGGCAGCGTCTGTGCGTGTTTAAGGATTACAAGGAAACAGCGAATGTCCTTTGATTTTGCTCCGGAAACCGGTTCAACCACTATTTTCAACGCCTGCATCAAGGTGATCGGTGTGGGCGGCGGCGGCGGAAATGCCGTCGAGCACATGATTGATAAAAAAGCTCAGGGCATCACCTTTATCGCTGCCAACACCGACCAACAGGCGCTCAATCGCTCCCGTGCCGATATTGTGATTCCGCTTGGCAAAACCGGTTTGGGTGCCGGTGCCAAGCCGGAAGTGGGGGCGGCGGCCGCTCTTGACGCTTCCGAACAGATCCGCGAATCTCTCGAAGGCACGCATTTGCTGTTCATCACGGCCGGTATGGGCGGCGGAACGGGTACCGGTGCGGCTCCCGTGATCGCCAAGATTGCCAAGGAACTCGGCATTCTGACGGTGGCTGTCGTCACCAAGCCCTTTGAATTTGAAGGCTCGCGCCGTATGCGTCAGGCTCAGGCCGGCATTGAAAATCTCAAGGAACAGGTCGACAGCCTGATCGTGATTCTCAACGACAAGCTCGAAGAGGAAGTCGGTGACAACGCCACGATGGTCGAGTGTTTTGCCGCTGCCGACGACGTGCTCTACAAGGCTTGTAACGGTATTGCCGAAATCATCCACACGCCGGGCCTGATCAACGTTGACTTCGAAGACTTGCGTACGGTGATGAGCGAACGCGGTACGGCCATGATGGGCACGGCAACGGCCGCCGGCCCCGATCGTGCCCGTGAAGCGGCCCAGCGCGCCATTGCCTGCCCGTTGCTTGAAGGTGCCAACCTGCAGGGCGCCCGCGGTCTGCTGGTGTACGTGACGGCTTCTGCCGATACGATGACGCAGGCCGAAGTGCGACAGGTGATGACCGTGATGAAGAATTTCGTGAGCAAGGACGCCATCCAGCTCATCGGCACGGCCTTTGACAATGAAATGGGAGAAGAGCTGCGCGTCACGGTGGTGGCGACCGGTCTGGATCGCCCGGCTTCCGATATGCAGCAGGCGCCTGCGACCGACACTGTCAACATCAACAACGTGATTCGATCCAATGCGACGCCGGCACAGCAACCTGCCGCTATGCCGCAGCAGCCGGTGGTGACGGCGCCTCCGCTGCACTCCGCCACGCCGCAACCTGCTTATGAACCGGCTCCGCAGCCGATGCGTCCGGCAACCGGTGTTTCCGAACCTGATGTCTGGGGCGGTTCTTCGGGCAGCAATGATCCTTTCTCGATGGCTAACGTTCCGTCTATTCTTCGCAACAAGTAATTAGTCGTCGGGCATGATCAAGCAGCGAACGATCAAACAGACGGCATCTGCCGTCGGCATCGGTCTACATTCCGGTCGCAAGGTCAAACTCCTGATGCGACCGGCTCCGCCCGATACGGGTATTGTGTTTCGCCGCGTCGACATCACGCCGGCGGTGGATTTGCCGAGTCGAGCCGAAGCCGTCAACGATACGCGTTTGGCGACGACTTTGAACGAAGGCAAGGTCATCGTCTCCACGATTGAGCATCTGATGAGCGCGCTCAACGGCTTGGGTATTGATAACCTCATTGTTGAAGTGGATGCGCCGGAAATTCCGATCATGGACGGTTCCGGTGCGACTTTTGTCTATCTCATCCGTAGCGCCGGCATTTTGGAGCAGCCCGTGCCGCGCCGTTTCGTACGCGTGAAAAAGACAATCGAAGTGCGCGACGGCGACAAATGGGCCCGTCTGGAGCCGCACAACGGCATGGTTCTCGATTTTGCGATTGCTTTCGGTCATCCGGCGATTGACTCGACCGTGCAGCATGCCGTGGTGGATTTGGGGCTTGAAACCTATGAGCAAGCCGTTAGTCGTGCGCGCACTTTCGGCTTCGTGTCCGAAGTGGAGTTGCTCAGATCGATGGGACTTGCCAAGGGCGGCACGCTTGAAAACGCCATCGTGATGGATGAGTTCCGTGTGCTTAACGTGGGCGGACTTCGTTCCGACGACGAATTTGTGAAGCACAAGATTTTGGACGCGATGGGTGACCTTTACGTGCTGGGGCATCCGCTTCTGGCTCGATATGTCGCCTACAAATCGGGCCATGCGCTTAATAATCGCCTGTTGCGAGCGTTGCTGGCCGAACCCGACTCCTGGGAAATCACCGAAGTCCAAGCCGCGCAGCGTCCCTTTAAAGAAGACGAGGCGACGGCCACGATCTAAATCAGTCTTCGCGGTTGGCTTTCTCAAGCGTTTTTGCAAGCGAAGCCAACGCATCTTTCAAAGCCGAGGGTTTCATACTCTCGGCTTTTTTGCGAATCAGTTCCACGCTTTTGTCGGAAGCCACGCGCGGGGCACCGAGAGCAAGATTTTCCCTCAGTTGAATCGAAGGCGTCGGAGGTTTGATGCGAAGGGTGATCGGGTCACGAAACCCAGCTTCTTCCAGAGCCATTTTCAGGCGCGGGAGCATCTGCCGCAGTTTGGCGTGCTGAGCGGTGTTTTTTACGAGGATCACGACTTCGCCGTTCTCGCGCCGAATGTTCTTGATGTCTGTGATGTCGAGCCCGACATTAACCGACTTGGCAGCCGTACGAAAGGCACGCGCGATCCGACGAACGTCAAAAAGCTCTTGACCGAGCGTTTCCGACATGCTTCGGTCAAGACTGATTTGCGCAAAGGAGCGCGCATTGGCGCGTGTGATGCGGACGTTGTCAAACATAGAAACCAACGGCAGGCAGCCAAACAAACGAATAAACAAACACAGACGGTGTGCGCGTAGTCTACAGGCGGTTGCTTCAAAGCGCTGTGACGGAAAGAAAATGGCACAAATGTCGGAAAATTCCGAACCAAAAGGCATTGTTACAGTCGCTTATAATTACCGCCATTGTGCGAGCATGACATCGCAGGCGGTGTTGTGCCCATTTTTTGTACTGTCCACGAGGCTTTTGCTGACAGTGCACATTTAATCGGTTGATATATGTTTGATTCGTTTCTTACCAAGATTTTCGGCAGTCGCAACGACCGCTTGATTCGTCAATACCGCAAACGCTGCGCTCAGATCAATAAGCTTGAACCGGAAATTCAGGCGCTTACCGACGAGCAGCTTCGTGGCAAGACTGCTGAATTCCGTGAACGTCTGGATAAGGGTGAAACGCTTGACGCGCTGCTGCCCGAAGCATTTGCGGTCGTTCGCGAAGCCAGCCGCCGCGTGCTGGGTATGCGCCACTTCGACGTGCAGCTCATCGGCGGCATGGTTCTGAACGACGGCAAGATCGCCGAAATGCGCACCGGCGAAGGCAAGACGCTCACCGCAACGCTTGCGGTTTACCTCAACGCGCTTCCTGCCAAGGGTGTGCACGTGGTGACCGTCAACGACTATCTGGCAAGCCGTGACGCGGCTTGGATGGGACGCCTATACAACTTCCTCGGCATGACCGTGGGCACCATCCTTTCTCAGCAGGACACCGAATCGAAGAAGGCGGCTTATGCGGCCGACATCACCTATGGTACCAACAACGAATTCGGTTTTGACTATCTGCGCGACAACATGGAGTACGAAGTCGCCAACCGTCGTCAGCGCCCTCTGGCCTATGCGATTGTTGACGAAGTGGACTCGATTCTCATTGACGAAGCCCGCACGCCGTTGATCATTTCCGGTGCCGCGGACGACAACACAGACCTCTACAAGGCTGTGAACGAAATTCCGCCGTTGCTCACCCGCCAGGCCGAAGAAAAGGGGGAAGGCGACTATTGGGTTGATGAAAAGGCCCATCAGGTGTACCTCTCCGAAAAGGGGCACGAAAAGGTCGAAAAGATCCTGACGGAACGCGGTTTGATTGCCAATGGTTCGAGCTTGTACTCGCCGCAGAACATCATCCTGATGCACCATCTGAACGCATCGCTGCGTGCGCATACGCTCTTTTTCCGTGACCAGCAGTACGTTGTTCAGAACGGCGAAGTGGTTATCGTTGATGAATTCACGGGACGTCTGATGCCCGGCCGCCGCTGGTCGGACGGTCTGCACCAGGCTGTGGAAGCCAAGGAAGGCGTGGAAATCCGTCAGGAAAACCAGACGATGGCTTCCATCACGTTCCAGAACTACTTCCGTATGTACAAGAAGCTCGCGGGCATGACCGGTACGGCCGACACCGAAGCTTACGAATTCCAGGACATCTACGGTCTGGAAACGGTGGTGATTCCCACCAATCGCCAGATGATCCGCGTCGATCAGCAGGACAAGGTGTTCCGTACGGAAAATGAAAAGTACGCGGCCATCATCGAGGACATCAAAGACTGCCAGAAGCGCGGTCAGCCCGTACTGGTGGGTACCACCTCGATTGAAAACTCCGAGCGCATTTCCAAGCTCCTTACGAAGGAAGGCATCGCACACAACGTTCTGAATGCCAAGCAGCATGAGCGCGAAGCCCAGGTGGTGTTGGAAGCCGGTCGTTTGGGAATGGTGACGATTGCCACCAACATGGCCGGCCGCGGTACCGACATTGTGCTGGGTGGCGGCATCAATCATCAGATTGACGCGATTCTGGCCAACGACGAAATGAGCGCCGAGGAAAAGCAAGCAAAGATTGATGCTCTGAAGGCCGAATGGAAGGTGCAGCACGATCAGGTTGTGGCTGCCGGCGGCTTGCGCATCATCGGCAGCGAACGTCACGAATCCCGCCGCATCGACAATCAGCTGCGCGGTCGTTCCGGCCGTCAGGGCGACCCGGGTAGTTCCGTTTTCTACCTGTCGATGGAAGACCAGCTGTTGCGCATCTTCGGCGGTGACCGCATGCGCGCCATTGCCGATCGTCTGAAGCTCGAAGAAGGCGTGGCTATTGAGAGCAAGATGCTCACGCGCATGATCGAAAGTGCTCAGCGCAAGGTCGAAGGCCGCAACTACGACATCCGTAAGCAGCTCTTGGAGTTTGACGACGTTCAGAACGATCAGCGTCGCGAAATTTATCGTTTGCGCAACGAAATTCTCGAAAGCTCCGACGTGAGCGAAATGATCAAGAATCTGCGCGACGGATACTTCACGGATCTCTTCCGCGCTCGCGTGCCCGCCGAAACGGTGGAAGAACAGTGGGATCTCGACGGTCTGCTCGGTGACCTCAAGAACAATTGGGGTATCGACATCGATATGAAGGGCATGCTCGAAGCGAGCAATGACACCACTGATGAAGACTTGCTCAATAAGCTTCTCGAATCCGCAGCCGCTATTGAAAAGGCTAAGGAAGATTTGGTCGGGCACGACGCCTGGGCCGGCTTCTGCCGCCATGTGCTGCTGCAGGTGCTTGACACCACGTGGCGACAGCACATTACGGCGCTCGATGCACTGCGTCAGGGCATCTATCTGCGCGGTTACGCTCAGAAGCAGCCCAAGCAGGAATACAAGCGCGAAGCGTTTTCCATGTTCGAAACGTTGCTTGACACCGTGCGCGAAGGCGTTTGCCGTGTGCTCATGCATGTTCAAATCCAGTTGCCCGAAGAAGCTCAGCAGGCTGCTCAGGCAAGTCAAGAAGCCGGCGAATCTCGCCTTGCGGATGCTAACGCTCAGCACGACGAGGCGCAGGGGCTCGACTTCTCGCATGTCGGCCGTAACGATCCCTGCCCCTGTGGTTCCGGCAAGCGCTTTAAGGATTGCCACGGCAAACTGAAGTAATTCGGCATTTGCCTCTGGCCTCCAATCAAACTCCTGCGACGGTTCTTTGTTTTCCGCTGCAGGAGTTTTTTTCTGAGCGAAACTTGTCGAGAAAGCGTATTTGCAGACGTGGGAGACGGCGGCATAATTTAAAGATGCGTTCGCAAGCGGGGCACCTCGAACCATCGCTTGCTTCAGCGATAAAAAACAACGATACAAGGAGTGTTTTCAATGGCGGTCAATCTTTCGGCTCCGGATCCGAAAACGATTTTTCCTGTGGCAGGTGTAGAGCTCGGCACGACGATGGCTTCTATTCGCAAAGCCAATCGGCGCGACATGATGGTGATGCGATTTACCCCGGGTACGCACGCGGCAGGCGTCTTTACGCAGAATCGCTTTGCGGCGGCTCCCGTGCAGGTGTGTCGCGCTCATCAGGCCGTGACCAAAAATGTGCGCGGTCTTGTGGTGAATACGGGGATTGCAAACGCAGGGACGGGAGAAACGGGGCTGGCCGACGCCAAGGCAACGTGTGAGGCTTTGGCTCAACTTCTTGATTGCAAGTCCGAAGAGACACTTGTGTTTTCCACCGGAGTCATCATGGAGCCTTTGCCGATGGATCGACTTCTGGCAGGACTTCCCAAGGCGGTCGACAATCTTGCCCCGAACAATTGGATCGAGGCAGCGCAAGCCATCATGACCACCGACACCCTACAAAAGGCGTTTTCAACGAAGGCGCTCATTGACGGTAAGCTCATTACGGTGACGGGCATCAGCAAGGGGTCGGGCATGATTGAGCCGCGCATGGCCACAATGCTGGGTTTTATTGCCACCGATGCGGGCGTGGCGCCGGACGTATTGGCCAAGGTCGCCAAGCGTGTAGCTGACGCGAGTTTTAACCGCATTACGGTTGACGGCGACACCAGCACAAACGACTCCTTCATCACGATTGCCACGGGGCAAAGCGAGCTTTCTATCGAAAGTGAGGACGATCCGCGTCTGGAAGCACTCGTTGGTGCGCTCACGATCGTCGGGCAACATTTAGCGCAATCCATGATCCGAGACGGTGAAGGCGCAAGCAAGTTCATCACGATTCAGGTGCAGGGCGCTCGCACGGAATCCGAAGCGTTGCAGGTCTGCTATGCCGTGGCTCACTCGCCGCTGGTCAAAACGGCGTTCTTTGCCTCCGACCCGAACCTCGGCCGCATTCTGGCGGCTGTCGGCAACGCCCGCGTGGAAGATCTGGATGCCAATAAAGTCAATCTGTGGCTCGATGAGGTGCAGGTAGCCCGCAACGGAGGTCGTGCTGCAGAGTACAAAGAAGAGGATGGCGTGCGCGTGATGGCCAAGCCGGAAATCACGGTGCGCATTGATTTGGGGCGCGGTTCGGCGCAAGAAACCGTGTGGACCACGGATCTTTCGCATGACTACGTGTCCATTAACGCCGATTACCGCAGCTAAAGCTATGTCTTCTGAAATTGATCTTGCAAAAGCCTTGGGACAGGGCGGCAACGAGGAGCTTGTGCGTCATCTCTTGATGCGTTTTTCGCAGTTGTTGCCTCCACTTGCCGAGGACTTCGATTGGACGGCGCCGGCATACCGTTGGGTCAAACGCGCGTATTTGGGTACAGAACTCGGACGTCTGGAGCCGGTGCACGCCTTTGCATCCGTCGATATTGACCGGTTGCTGTATGTTGAGCGCCAGAAAAATTTGCTTTTGGCCAACACAGAAGCTTTCGTAAAGGGGCTTCCCGCCAACAACGTCTTGTTGACGGGAGCTCGCGGTACCGGCAAAAGCTCTCTGATTCGCGGGTGCGCGTCGCGCTTTTTTGACCAAGGTCTGCGCCTGATTGAAGTCGGTAAAGAAGACTTACGTGATCTTTTTGAGATCGTGGAGGCACTAAGAGGCCGCAGCGAGCGATTTATTCTTTATTGCGACGATTTGTCCTTTGAATTGGGCGAAAGCGGCTATAAAGCGCTTAAAGCGGCACTTGACGGTTCGGTTGCGACCGGCGGCAGTCGGATTCTGGTCTATGCGACCAGCAACCGTCGTCATTTGATGCCGGAACCTGCAAGCGACAATCTCACTTCCAAACTGGACGAAAACGGGGATTTGCATCCGGGTGAGGTGCTGGAAGAGAAACTCTCTTTGGCCGAACGCTTCGGATTGTGGTTGTCCTTCTATCCCTTTACGCAAGCCGAGTACCTGCAGGTACTGGATCGGGCCTTTGAGGTCTATCCTGTGCCCGACAAGGTTCGAACATCTGAAGAATTGCGTCTTGAAGCGTTGCAGTGGGCAATCGAGCGAGGGGGCCGCAGCGGTCGTGTCGCGATGCAGTTTGCCAAGCTTGTCAGTGCTCGCGAAGCGCTCAAAGGCTAGAGAATCATGCGAGAAGTGACCGAAGTTGCCGTTGGTGTACTGATTGACAAAGAGGGGCGTTTTCTGATGGCGAGCCGCCCGCAGGGTAAACCTTATGCGGGCTGGTGGGAGTTTCCGGGCGGAAAGCTTGAAGTCGGTGAAACGGTGCTTGAGGCGTTGCGGCGCGAGTATGCCGAAGAACTCGGCGTAACGGTAAAAATTGCCAGCCCGTGGTTTGTATTTGAGCGCGAATATCCTCACGCCTACGTGAGACTGCATTTCTGCCGTATCACCGATTGGGAAGGTGTACCGCAGTCCCGAGAAGGTCAAACTTTTTTGTGGTTTGAAAGTCTCAAGCAGGCACAAGCCGAAAAGTTGTTGCCGATGTGTTCGCTTGTGATCGAACGATTGATGTTGCCCGACCGAGTCGCACTAGTGAAGTCGCCGTTGTCGGATGTGACGGAGGCAGACTTCAAAGGAAGCGGAGCAAAAGCAATTTTGGCGTCTTCATTTATGCCGGAAAAAGAGGCTTTGGCAAAACGACTCGGTGTACCGATGATCGTGTGCCAACAATGGTTTGAGCGGTCAGAGGATGTCATAGCAACGGAGTTGCAGGAGTGGTTGGTGGGAGCGTTGGAGCCGACGGCAGACGCCGAAGCGATTCTGAAGACCGCAGAACAACGGCTACCTTTGTATGTTGCTGCGCGAGAAACGGAAGAAGAAAACGACCGATTGATACAACTGGGCGCGCAAGGCGTCTACGTTGTCATTTGAGAAAGGAATGACAGAAGAAATGATGGTGAAGTGCCCAACGTGCAAGAAACTGCACGAGTACGATATGAACAGCCCCTGGCGTCCGTTCTGCTCGGAACGGTGCAAACTCATTGATCTGGGGGCATGGGCGAGCGGCGACTACGTGATTCGCGGCGAACCGGGATCGGCCGATCCGGACTTGATCGTCGAGCAGCTCGAAAAGATGCAAAAAGAGCAGGAAGAAAACGAACGCAAGAAGAAATAGAAAACTTGCTTGGTATTTCTTCAAAGAACAGCACGGACCGCACCAGAAAATGCAACGGACCGTGCTGTTTTTATTTACTACAGCTTAGGAGGCAAGCTCGCCTTCGGCCATCTTCAAGTAAAACTTGTGAAGGCCTTTCACTTTTTCTTCAAGGTCTTCAAGCGTGCCGCTGTTGTCGATTAGGTCGTCGGCGGCCGCAATGCGCTTGTCGCGGGAAATCTGTGTCTCAATGATGGCACGAGCTTGTTCTTCACCGAGGTGGCGGTCATAGACCAGTCGGTTGATTTGTTCTTCTTCACTAACGTCAACCACCAGCACGCGCTTGACAGCGTCGGCCCAACGGCCGCTCTCCAGGAGCAACGGCACCGAAAGAATGACATAGGGTGCCTTGACGGCTTTGAGTTGCTCGAAGATCTCGCGCTTGATCATGGGGTGAAGGATCCCTTCGAGTTTTTCCTTGGCGTGCGGATCGGAAAAGACGATTTCGCGCATCAAATCTCGCTTCATCCCCTGAGTACCGATCATGTCGGCGCCGAAGGCGACGGCAATTTCAGGAAGGGCTTTGCCGCCGGGGCCCGTGAGCTCACGACTGATCTCGTCGGCGTCAATCACCGGTACGCCCAAGGAGCGAAAAACATCTGTCGCAGCAGTTTTACCGCAGGCGATGCCGCCTGTCATTCCAATGATCATTGTCATACCGGATCCTCTTTTGTTCTCGTCTCTTATCACCGTGGCTGACACGTCAGAGACAACGTAGCCAGTCAAGTGGTCCTGCTTCAATTCTAGGCAGTGTAGAGAGAAAAATGGAGAAGAGTATCGGTTCAGTTTTCATGTAGAAGGCGACAACAAACACGTTGATCGAAACTTAATCAGAGATATTGACTGCCTTCGGCTCTGTGCCCACAGAGGGCAGGGTAAGCTGTCAAGCAAGTAAAAAATTAGTGAAGTCAAAATCAAAGATTCGTAAAATTAGTCTGTTGTCCTGGCAGATGGTGAGAGCTAATGAAATGCAGGACAAAATCTGCATTCAAATTGTGAATAGCGTTATTACAGACTTGAAAAAGTCAACGTGCAAAATTTTTAAAATTATTGAGCTAAAAATGCTGG
>UPZS01000008.1 GCA_900538905.1 uncultured Sutterella sp. | reverse complement strand
TTCGACTTGCATGTGTAAAGCATGCCGCCAGCGTTCAATCTGAGCCAGGATCAAACTCTTCAGTTCAATCTCTGTTTTTTTCGCCCCTTCGTGAAAAGGGGCCGGTTTGCTCATTACTCTCGCCGGAATTGATCAGGCTCTTTTGTAGCCTTCTCAATCTTCCTTTGCTTTAAGCCATGAGCTCGGGACAAATCGCTTTGTCTCGTTTGTTTTCGAGACCACTGCTTTGCAGTTTTCGCTTTCTCTCACCGCGCTCACGCTTATCGGTTCGTTGCCTAGTTTTTAAAGAACTTTTCGTTGCTGCCGTAGCAGCGACAAGATCGAAATTTTATAAAACTTCATTTCGTCTTGTCAAGAGCTTTTCGAAAAATTTTTGTTTTTCTTTTCGCTCTTCTCTTTTTCGGGCGATAAAAAAGAGTCGTTGTTCGCGACTCATTTTTGGCTTCCCGTCAAACGAAGTTGCGAATTATGAAGTGGCTTTTTCAGGTTGTCAAGCCCTTTTGTGAAATATTTTTAAAAAACTTTTTTGCCCCTCCGTACAATTGAGTCCAACCGTTTGTTTTCTTTAGCTTTTGGGGTTTTATGATCCGCTACGACATCAGTCCGCTTGATCCGGAAGCTCATCTTTACATCGTCGGTATCACCATTGACGATCCGACGCCAGATGAACAGTACCTGCGTCTACCCGCTTGGATTGCGGGCTCTTATCTCATCCGCGACTTCGCCTCCACCGTTCAGGCCGAACAAGCTTTTCTGGGAGAAACTCCTGTTCCGATTGAAAAGGTCGACAAAACTACTTGGCGCGTAAGTACAGTCGGCCGCAAAGCCGATGAAGAACTCTTCGTGTACTACCAGGTATGGGCTTTCGACACCTCGGTGCGCGGATGCTACCTGGACAACTGCCGCGGCTTTTTCAATCCCGGAGCCGCTTTGATGGAAGTGCTCGGCAGCACCGAGGGTCGCCTTGCCGTCAATCTCACTCCTCCGGTCGACGAACTGCACCTCGCCGTCGAATCCTGGAAGGTTGGGACGGGACTGAAGCGTGCGGCCGATACCGAACCTTTCGGTTGGGGTCTCTATGAAGCCGAAAACTACGCTCAGTTGTGTGATTGTCCCATCGAGCTCTCTGACTTCTCGGTTATCTCTTTCAAGGCAAAGGGTACCCAGCACCATATTCTCATCAACGAAGTCCCGGTCAACTTCGATGAAAAACAGCTGGCTGCCGACGTCAAAAAAATCACCGAAACCGTGATAGGCTTTTTCGAACCCAAGAAAGGAAAGTGTCCCGCCGGCGATGAATACACTTTCCTGCTCAATGTCACCTCGAACGCGGCCGGCGGCTTGGAGCACGCCAACAGCACGGCACTCGCGGCACCGCGCAAATGGTTACCCTGCACGCACGACAAAAAGCGCACCGACAACTATGTGCAGTTGCTCACGCTGTTTGCCCACGAATACTTCCACACGTGGCTTGTGAAGCGAATCAAGCCGGCGGCCTTCATCGATGCCGATTTCTCCGAAGAAGCCTATACGTCTCTGCTCTGGCTCTTTGAAGGCTTTACGAGTTACTACGAAAGCATGCTAGTGCGCCGCGCCGGACTCATTGATGACGAAGTCTTAGGAAAGCTCCTCTCCAAGGACCTCAAGGCCGTTGTCGAAACACCCGCTCACATGGCGCAGAGCCTGTCGCAGGCCAGCTTCGACGCCTGGATAAAGTTCTACAAGCCCAGCGCCAACAGCGTCAACGCTCACGTTTCCTACTATCGTCAGGGCGCACTTGCCGCCTGGGTTTTGGACGCCGAAATCCGCCGCAAAACAAAATCCAAGAAGTCGCTCGACGACGTGCTGCGCCTGCTCTGGGAAGACTTCAAGGCTGCCGGTGCCGACTACAGCGGCATCACTTCCGACGATGTTCCGGAAATCGTCGCACGCGCCACAGAACTTGATCTCACGGGCCTGATTGCCGATCTCACTGAGACGGCCATGCCGGTTGATTACGCCAAGTTCCTCAAGCCGCTCGGCGTCACACTAGAAGAGTCGGAAACGCCTGCCGAACGCAAGCTTCTCGGCATCAGCGGCCTCGGCAATGACGCCGGCTTTACGGTACGTCAGGTTTATGACAAAGAAACGGCACAGTGGATCGGTATTGCTCCAGGCGATGTGATCATTGCGCTCGACGGCGTGCGGGTCAAAGGCGGCAACCTTCCCGAACTGCTCGCCCGTTACGGAGAAGGCGACGAAATTCTGATTCACGCCTTCCGCGACGACGCATTACTTGCTTGGGCCGTTCTTCTGGGCAAGCCCAAGACATTCCAGAGCAAAGTGGTCATCAAGCCCACCAAGCTCGGTAAGGATTGGCTGAGCTAACGCTCTTCAACAAGCGGCGCCCTGGAAATAGAAATTTCGGGCGCCGCTTTGATCAGTACCAACCACTGCGGATCATCACGCTCTCAATCTTGTCTCGAGGCGCCTCTTGAACAAAGCTTGTGCCGATTTTCTTCATCAGCACAAAGCGGATGACGCCTGCAACGGACTTTTTGTCGGAAGCCATCGCCTTCATCGCAGCGTCCATAGAAAGTCCTGAAATGCAGGTCGGCAGCCCCGCCGCTTCAAACAGCGCCTTCACGCGTGCTACATCCTCTTCGCTCAAGTACCCCAGTTCCTCAGAGAGCATCGCCGCCATCACGCAACCTGCTGCCACGGCCTCGCCGTGCAACCAAGTCGAATACCCGGTGAGCTTTTCAATGGCGTGACCAAACGTGTGTCCGAGATTAAGTTTGGCTCGCACGCCTGACTCCCGTTCGTCCTCACGCACGATTTCCTTTTTCATTTCGCAACAGCGCGCCACAACCGTCGCCACCACATCGGCATCCAAGGCGCACAATGCCGCCATGTTCTCTTCGAGATAGGCAAAAAATTCCGCATCACCAAGCATGCCGTATTTGATGATTTCAGCAACGCCCGCACTGACTTCACGCTGCGGCAATGTTTTTAGAACTGTCGTATCGGCAATCACAGAACGCGGCTGATGAAAAGCGCCGATGAGATTTTTCCCGGCCGGCAAATTCACGCCGGTTTTGCCGCCCACGCTGCTGTCGACCTGCGCCAAGAGCGTTGTGGGCACTTGAATGAAATCAATGCCACGCATCCACATGCTTGCCGCAAAGCCTGCCATGTCACCGATCACGCCGCCACCAAGAGCCACGATGTAGCTCTTGCGGTCGAGTCCGGCGTCCACAGCTGCCGAGAGAATCTTTTCGATGTGGTGCAAATCCTTGAAGCATTCCCCGTCAGGAAGCGTCACGACTGCAACAGGCAGGTCCGTCTGCGCCTTGCAGATACTCTGAAGTGCGGCCCTCTCGTAGAGCGGCCCAACGGTGGAATTAGTCACCAAAAGCACGCGTGTCGCCTTCAGTCTTTTGAGCTCTTCTCCGAGCAACGCTAGTGCGCCCTCTCCGACATGAATCGGATAAGCCCTTTGTCCCAAATCCACTGTCAGTTCCTTCATTTCTCGCCTCCCTCGAGTTTGTGCTGCGTCACTTCTCGCACGCTTTCCAACGCCAGAATCTTTTCCACCACGAAATCAATCGGTTTGCGTGATGTGATCACCTTTTCATTGCAAACCTCGTCGTATACGGGCCCCCTTTCGAGCATGATTGATCGAATGCGCGCTGCACGGTCGTCGCCAGCAAGCAGTGGTCGAACGGAATCAAAGCGCGTGCGCTCAATGATGTCAGACACACTCGAAGCCAATTGGATCACCAAGCCTCTGGCAAGAAGCTTTCGATTGATTTCAAACATCGGTGCTCCGCCACCTGTTGCCACCACAACATGGTGCTTGGCGGTCAGCTCAGCCAGCATCTGCGTTTCCCGAGCTCGAAATCCCGCCTCTCCTTCTTTTTCAAAGATATAGGAGATCGGCACACCACAGCGCGCCTCAATTTCGCGGTCGGCATCGTAAAACGCCCAACCAAGCCGCTCCGCAAGCCGCCGACCGACGGTCGACTTGCCGCTAGCCATCATGCCGATCAGAAAAATAGATGTGGGCTTTTTATCCATCATATGCTGTCTCGAACTGCAACCGAAAAAGCATAGCGCAAGACTGCGCCCCAAACTGCTCACCACAACCAGAATTGTCAGCCAAGAAAAAATTAGGGCTTTTATAATGCGCCTGGCTTTGCTCGAGGAGCGCTGCAAGCGCGGGTCAGCCCGTTTGACCGTCTGCGTCCAGGCTCGGGCACAAGCTCCGATTTTTCTCTGCCGCACAACCACCGTTGACGGCAAAGACTCCAACGGCGCTCGCGTTTCCTTTCCTTTTTTCATCCTCATTTTCTAAAGGAGGTGCGCGAGATGAGCGCAACCGCAAACTACATCATCGCCGACATCGGTCTGGCCGACTGGGGTCGCAAGGAAATCCGCATTGCCGAAACGGAAATGCCCGGTTTGATGGCCATTCGCAAGGAATACGCAGCCGCCCAGCCCTTAAAGGGCGCTCGTATTTCCGGTAGCCTGCACATGACCATTCAGACGGCCGTTCTGATTGAAACGCTCACGGCACTGGGCGCTGAAGTCCGTTGGGCTTCCTGCAACATCTTCTCCACACAGGACCACGCCGCAGCCGCCATTGCCGCCGAAGGCATCCCTGTGTTTGCCGTCAAGGGTGAAACGATCACCGATTACTGGAACTACACCCACAAGATCTTCGAATGGGACGACGGCGGCTACTCCAACATGATTCTGGACGACGGCGGCGATGCCACGCTGCTGCTACACCTCGGCACCAAGGCCGAAAGCGACCTATCCGTGCTCGACAAGCCTGAAAGCGAAGAAGAAGAAGTGCTCTTTGCCTCCATCCGCGCTCACCTGCAGGAAGATCCGCACTGGTACTCCAAGCGCCTGGCTCACATCAAGGGTGTGAGCGAAGAAACGACCACCGGCGTGCATCGCCTCTATCAAATGGCCGCCAAAGGCGAACTCAAGATTCCCGCCATCAATGTCAACGACTCTGTGACAAAGAGCAAGTTCGACAACCTCTACGGCTGCCGCGAATCGCTTGTCGACGGCATCAAGCGCGCCACCGACGTGATGGTCGCGGGCAAGATCGCCGTGGTGTGCGGTTACGGTGACGTCGGTAAGGGCTGCGCTCAAGCACTGCGTGCACTCTCAGCTCAGGTCTGGGTTACCGAAGTCGACCCGATCTGCGCCCTGCAGGCCGCCATGGAAGGCTACCGCGTCGTCACGATGGAATGGGCCGCCGACAAGGCAGACATTTTTGTCACAGCCACCGGCAACTACCACGTGATCACGCACGACCATATGATTCGCATGAAGGATCAGGCCATCGTCTGCAACATCGGCCATTTCGACAGCGAAATTGACGTCGCCTCCATGAAACAGTACAAGTGGGAAAACATCAAACCGCAGGTCGACCACATTGAACTTCCCTCCGGCAACCGCATCATTCTTCTGGCCGAAGGCCGTCTCGTGAACCTCGGTTGCGCCACAGGGCACCCCTCGTACGTGATGTCGAGCTCCTTTGCCAATCAGGTTCTCGCTCAGATCGAACTCTTCACCAACACGGACAAATATCCGGTGGGCGTCTACATCCTTCCGAAGATTCTCGACGAAAAAGTTGCCCGTCTGCAGCTCACCAAGCTCAACGCCGAACTTTCCGTTCTGACGCAGAAGCAAGCTGACTACATCGGCGTCAAGATCGAAGGTCCCTACAAGAGCGAAAACTATCGCTATTAATCGTTAGTGTTGCATCAAACGGGCTGCATCCATCGTGTTGCGGCCCGTTTTCTTTTCCGCCGGACGCATCCCAGATTCCGTCAAGATCCAATCCAACGGAATGTCAAAAATCTCCGGCACAAAATCTTCCGTCACCAGGCAATCAAACGCCACGGCTACCGTTACAAGCCCCGGCGTTTTTTGCCGCTCGGCGAGCCACCGATCAAAATAACCGCCGCCGTTGCCTAAACGAAATCCTTCCCGCGTCACACCCACGCATGGAACCAAAATCACCTCGGGATCGACAAGAATGTCCTCGATCGGCTCCTCAATGCCGTAGCATCCGATACGCACGCGTTCGGCCTCCCAGCGCGCGTAGTGCATGGTCTTGCTTCGACTGTCATCGACCACCGGCACGCAAAGGCAACGCTGCGGGGAACCGAGTTTCCAAGTCAAAAGCGGCTCCGTAAGATCCGGTTCGTTTTTTATCGGCCGATAAAACCCCAATCGGGAAACCGCCCGCTCGGCGAGCCATTGCAACAGGTGCGCCGAAAGGTTTTCCACCGCCGTCGGACATTCAACCTGTACGCGGCTGCGCTTCTCCAACATTAATTTTCGTAACGATTGACGCGAGATCGCTTTGAAATCAGCGCTGTTATTTGCCGTTATCATGGTGCTATGGGTGTGAGCTTGTCCGACTCATGGACACGCGCCTTTTTTCTTGTGGTTTTTTCCGATGCCATTTGCCGCTACAGTCTATTCGCTTTTGCTCGCCTCTTCGGCCATCACGACGCCGGCTATCGAAGAGCTAACCGCCATTCGTCAACGGGAGCTCACCGAAGAAGAAATTGCCGCGCAGATCGAAGAAAGCCGCATTGAACGCATCGAATCGCAGTTTGACGGCCGCGAGTTGCCGCAGGAAATCGAAGCGGCCGCTCAGGCCGAAACGCCGAGCGGTGCGGCACCCGCGTCGCAAACCGTGCGTGAAACCGTTTCCGAGCCTGTCTACCCAACCGAAATTCAGCCGTCTGCCGTCGTTGCAGAACCGACCGCCGTCTCGCCTCAGCCTGTCGGGAGCATTCGCGAAACAACCGTCACCGAATCGGCCGACGGCATTCGAGAAACCGCCATCACGGTTTCCGGGCAGCCTCTGACACCGCCCACTCCCATTACGCCTGCCGCAGCCGAAACCGCGTCCGAACCTGTCGTGGCAGAAAAGACCGAGCCGGTGGAAACCCTCAAGATCGATCCGAGCGTCGCCGTCGTTGTCACGGGCGAAACTCTGCCCTCATCCCCGCTGACGCCAGACACAACTGCTACATCCGAAGCCGCTCAGGTTGCGTCCTATTCTCCCGCTCCAGTCGTCCCACAGCAGGGCTTTGTTATTGAACCTGTTTCCAAGGCCGACTACACACTCGTTCCGCCTGCAACGCTTTCGAGCAACCTTCTTCCCGCGCACTTCGGCGAAGAACTCGAAGGCGACGAAGACATTTTGGCTGCCCGGAAGGCCGCGCAGAAAAACGACGTTGCTCAATTGAAGACCCTGGCAGCACGCGTCAAGAATCATCCACTGGGCGGCTATGTCGAACTTTGGGAAATCAACGCCCAAGCCGAGCAGGATCTCAAAAAAAACAAGAAGCTCACGGCCGCCGTCGAAAAGCGCTACGCACGCTTCATCGAAGCGCATGAGTCGGAATACCTTGCCGAACGCGCCCGCACGGATTGGCTGCGCTATGCCGCTCAAGCCAACGATGCCAAGCGCTTTGCCGCCCTTTATCCGAAACTCAAGTGGAATCGAGAAGAGCGCGACATCCTGTGCATGCGCCAAACGTTTGCGCTCGGAAGCGGCAAACCCTCCGCGCAGGCACTTGCACAAGCCAAGAGTCTGCTGTTGCGCACCACGGCACCGCAAATCGACGCGTGCAAGAAACTTGCCGCCAGAACACTTGAGGCCGACCGCAGTTGGACGTGGCAGTACCTGTTGATTTTGCTGCAGAAAAAGCGCTACACGCTGGCTACGCAGTTGGTCAAGGAAACGCCTGCCAAATACCTACCGGTTAACAAGAAAGAGCTTTCGCAGATTCTGACCAATCCGTCGCGCTGGCTGCAGCGCAACCGCAAGGTGCTCAAGAAAAAACCCGTTCGCCTTTTGATCGCCGCTTCGCTTCGCATCGTGCAAAAGGATATCGGCGCAGCTGTCACGATCGCGCATGCCACTGACGGCCGCATCAATTCATCCACCAAAGCGCTTTTGTGGGGTCGCATCGGATATGAAGCGGCCGTGGATCATGACGCCGCCAGCCTGCGTTACTACAAGCTTGCCGGCGAAGGATTGAAATCGGCTGCCTCCTCGACACTGATCGTCAACGGCGCCACGGTACTGGTCTGGCAGGCTCGCGCCGCATTGCGCAACGGCACGCCTCAAGAGGCTCTGTCCGCGATTTCTCAGCTTTCTCCCTCCGTGAAAAAAGCCGACAACTGGACGTATTGGCGGGCTCGCATGCTCGCGGCCGTCGGCAAGAAAGCGCAGGCCGACAAATTGATGCAAAGCCTCGTGCGCGGCTATGAGTTCTATAACCTTCTGGCCGCAGACTTCCTCGGGAAACCTTATTACAAAGGTCCCGAAAGCATGAAGCCCGAGCCCTCAAAGGAAAGTTTTGCCAAGTTTTCCAAGAATCCTTCCGTGCAACGCGCGGTGCGCTTTTACGCGCTGGGTCTACCCTACGAGGGTCATCGCGAATGGAACTGGGCCCTGATCGGCATGAAGAATCGCGAACGCTTAGAAATTGCGGAATACGCAGGCGCTCTCGGTCTGGATCATCGCCGCATCAACACAGCCGCCAGCACCGGCCGGGCTGCCGCCTTCAACCAGCTCTACCCGAAGCCTTTTGCCGACAAGATCAATCGGGCTGCCGACGAAGCACAGCTGCCGCAAAATCTGATCTTCGGCCTTATTCGTCAAGAGTCGCGCTTTATCAGCCTGGCACTCAGTTCCGCGGGCGCACGCGGCTTGATGCAGGTCATGCCATCAACGGCCCGCTGGGTCGCCAAGCAGACGGGACTTGAAGGTTATAACAACAGCAAAATCTCCGACATTGACACCAATCTGTTTCTGGGAACGCAGTATCTGCGCCTCGTCAGAGAGAACGTGAGCCCCAATGTGACGCTTGCTACCGCAAGCTACAACGCAGGCCCATCCAAAGCCGCCGCTTGGCGCTCAACGCTCACCAAGGAAGTCGAAGGAGCGCTTTTTGCCGAAACAATTCCCTATTCGGAAACCCGTGACTACGTGATGCGCGTTACCGCCAACACCGTGCAGTATTCCCGCTACACGAACGATCCGATCCATCTTACGGATCTGCTCGGACGCATCGAGCCCGTACCTCTTTCCGGAAACATCATTCCCTAAGTACGGCACACGGTTTTCTCACCACTTGAGGTCAGTATGTCACTTTGCCAATCCATCACCGAAACCATCGGGCGCACGCCGCTTCTGGAACTCAAAGGACTTGAAAAAGAGCTCGGCTTGACCGCCCAGATTTTCGCCAAGCTCGAATGCTTCAACCCGGGCGGCAGCATCAAGGACCGTGCGGCACTCTCTATGATCAAGACGGCTCAGGCCGAAGGAAAACTTCTGCCGGGCGGCCTCATCGTGGAGCCGACCAGCGGCAACACCGGCATCGGTCTTGCGCTGGTGGCACGAGCCTTGGGTTTTCGCACCGTTCTTACCATGCCCGAATCAATGAGCGTGGAGCGCCGCATGCTGCTCAAAACTTACGGCGCGGAAATCGTGCTTACGCCGGCCTCGCTCGGTATGAGCGGAGCCGTCGACAAAGCCAAGGAAATCGTTGCCTCCACGCCGGGTGCCTTCATGCCCAACCAATTTGACAATGCCGCCAACGCCAAGGCGCACTACGAGACCACTGGACCCGAAATCTGGGACGATATGCAAGGACGCATCGATGCGTTTGTCAGCGCCGTCGGGTCGGGTGGAACGATCACGGGCACCGGCCAATTCTTGCGACGCTGCGATCCCGGCATTCGCGTCGTCGCGGTCGAACCCAAGGGCTCTCCCGTCCTGTCCGGCGGTAAAGCCGGTCCGCACAAAATCCAAGGTATCGGCGCAGGGTTTGTTCCGGGAACACTCGATACGTCGGTCTACCATGAAGTCATGCAAGTCGGCAATGAAGAGGCGGCGGCAATGACGCGTCTGGTTCTTAAAACCGACGGCGTTTTCGTAGGCATCAGTTCGGGCAGCGCTCTTGAGGCTGCCGTTCGTTTGGCCCGCAAACCGCCCTATGATCATGGACGCATCGTCGTCATTTTTCCCGACTCGGGCGAGCGTTATCTCTCAACTGGGCTTTTCAGCGAATAACTTCGTTCAAAATCAACGAAAAAGGGCTTATCGCCGCCAACTAGCTCTGCGCTAAAATTTCGCGCGTCATGCTCCGTAAGATACGGAACCGCCTTGCTTAACTTGAATTGAAGATGTCGAATCAGAGAACCGTTGACAATTCCGCGCAGCGTCTTGCAGCTCTGAAGCAATGCACCACGCTTGATCAATTCGTTCCCGTGCGAGCTTCGCTCACGGGCGGCGAAATTGCCCTGAAGCAGTTTGACCGTACGTCCAACACTTGGGAGCCGTTGAGTTATCTGGAACTCAACGACCGCATCGTCGAGTGGCGCAAAGCGCTTGCCGGGCTCGGTCTGACGCGCGGAGCACGCGTAAGCATTTTGCTTAACAATTCGATCGACCATGTTCTGGCTGATCAGTCCGTACTTGCCAACGCCCTGATCCCCGTGCCGTTGCACGCCATTGACACTCCAGGATCCCTCTCCTTCATTCTTGCCGACAGCGGCGCCGAATGTCTGATTACAAACAAGTATGAGCGATGGCTTGCTATTGAAGCCATCGGAACCAAACTGCCTGCGCTCAAGACGGTCATCCTGACCGACGAAGTGACACCGGCAAAACAAAAGCGCGGCGGCCCAAAAATTTACGGTGTCGATGATTTTTTGGCGTTAGGCCACGCAGTCGACCAGTTGCCCGAAGGTCCAACTCCCGAAGACCTTGCCGCCATCGTCTATACCTCCGGAACCACCGGCAAACCCAAGGGCGTCATGCTCACGCACGGCAATGTCGTCTCCAACGTCATCGCTACGCTAGAACATATTGCTCCGGCACCTCAGCCCGGTTACGTCTTTTTATCCTTCCTGCCGCTCTCGCACACATTTGAACGCACAGCAGGCTACTACCTGGCTCTTGGCATGGGATGCACCATCGTGTTCAACCGCTCGATCATGCTTTTGAGCGAAGACTTCCGCACGGTACACCCTGACGTTCTCATTTCCGTACCCCGCATCTACGAGCGCATTTACGCACGCATTCTGGATCGACTGGGGAAACAGTCGACCATTACCCGCGCGCTCTTTAACGCCTGCGTTGACGTCGGCTGGCGACGGTTTTGCAAGGCCAACCGTTTGCCTGTCGAATCCGGAACCCTTAGCTGGCTCGATCCAATCGTCTGGCCAATTCTCAAGCGTCTGGTGGCAAACAAGGTCGCGATGCAGTTCGGCGGCAAACTCAAAGTCGCCATTGCGGGCGGCGCCGCGCTCAATCACAAAGTGGCTCGTATGTTTTGCGGCCTGGGCATTCCGCCAATTCAGGGCTACGGCATGACTGAGGCCTCGCCCATCATTGCCGGCAACTCACTGACGATCAATCAGCCGGAAACCGTTGGGTACCCGTTCCCAAACGTTGAACTGCGTCTGGCTCCCGAAACCAATGAAATTCAGGTACGTGCGCCTTCCGTCATGAAAGGATATTGGAACCGTCCGGAAGACACAGCCAAAGTACTTTCGCCCGACGGTTGGTTGTCTACAGGCGACGTCGGTGAATTCAACGATGCTGGCCTTCTGCGCATCCGCGGCCGCATCAAGGAAATTATCGTGACAAGTACCGGCGAAAAAGTACCGCCCGTCGATTTGGAGCTGGCGCTCGAAACCGACCCGCTCTTTGCTCAAACTTTCGTCGTGGGTGAAGCGCGTCCTTTCATTTCCTTCATCGCCGTTCTCAATACGGAAGAATGGAAAAAGCTGGCCGCCAAACTCGGCGTCGATCCCAACGACAAACTCGCGTTGCAAAGTAACGCGGTACGTTCTGCTGTGCTCAAGCGAGCTCGCGCTGCCGCCGCTGGTTTCCCGCATTATGCGTTGCCGCGTAATGTGGCGCTCACACTGGAGCCGTGGACCATCGACAACGGCTTGCTGACACCGACGCTCAAGCTCAAACGCAAGCCGCTCACCGAGCGTTTTGCCGCTCAGATCGAAGAGATGTACCTCTCACACGCCCGCGCTTAAGGTTTGGACGTGGTGTTTATCCGTACAATTGCTTCAACCTAACCATTACCTTCCGGCTGCATGACAAAACTCGTGCAGCCGTCTTTTCTGTTTTTCGAAGTTATGACTGAACAGCCTCAGGTTCGCATCGGCAAGTTGATGCCCAACTGGATGATCAACCTCACCGACCGAATCATGCAGTACTACATCGACCGTTATCTCAACTGCGATCCCGTCGTTCTCGACCGACCGCCGGAACCGCAGCCCGGTCACCAATATCTGCTCTACGCCCATATTCCGTTCTGCAAGACGCTTTGCTCATACTGTACCTTCCACCGCTTCCTGTTTAAGGAACACAAGGCACGCGAATACTTTGTGAACCTGCGCAAGGAAATGGACTATGTCAAAGCGCTCGGCTACGACTTTACGAGTATGTACATCGGCGGGGGCACGACAACGATTCTCGAAGACGAGCTCATCCGCACGATTGAACACGCCCGCACGCTTTTCCCAAGCATCAAAGAAGTGTCGTGCGAAACCGATCCGTTGCAAATTGCCACCCCTACGTTCCGCAATCTCAAGGGGCTCGTGGACCGCATGAGCATCGGCGTGCAGAGCTTTAACGACGACATTCTCAAGATGACCGAGCGCTACGACAAGTTCGGTTCCGGCGCTCTGATCTACGAGCGTTTGCAGGAAGCGCTTGAGCTCTTCCCGACGACCAATGTCGACATGATCTTCGGCTTCCGCGGTCAGGATCTCGAAATGTTGCAGCGCGACATGGATCTGCTTGTGGAACTCAATCCGCGCCAGATCACGACGTATCCGCTGATGGTCACAAGCCAGACTCGAAAGAGCGTCAAGCAGACAATCGCCGCCAAGGGTATTGAGCTTGCCGATCAATATGCCGTGATCATGAACACGCTCGGCAACCACTACCGTCAGCTTACGAGTTGGACATTTGGCCGCACGCACGACGAAGGCTTTGACGAGTACGTGGTCGACCACGACGAATATCTGGGCGTAGGTTCCGGCGCTTTCTCGTTCTTGGGCAGCAGTCTCTACGTCAACACGTTCAGCCTGCGCCGCTACAACGAGCGCATCAAAGAAGGGAAAACCGGTGTAGAGCGCCGTCGCCAATTCGACAAGCACGCCGTACTGCAGTATCGCCTGCTTCTGGGACTCTTCTCGGCTCGCCTGTCCCGCAAGTATTTCCGTGAAGTTCACGGCGTTGATCTCGACAAGGCGCTTTTTAAGGAAATGCTCGGACTCCGCATCGCCGGCGCTATCAAGGACAACCCGGAAGATCCCGACAACCTGATTGTGACCGACGCGGGAAAATTCCTGGGGCTCGTCATGATGAAAGCCTTCTACTCCGGTATGGATAACGTTCGCGCCGAACTCAGAAAACCGCTTCGTGATATCGATTGCTGATTATTTGCGCACCTGCTCTGTGGCCGCCTCTTTTAGGCGGCCTTTTTCTTGCACGTTTCCACATTGAAACGGTTCTTGACCTAACACTCCGTTGCGCTGAAACTTTGCAGCATTTTTGACATAAATCAAACTTTTGCCACACCGCGCCAAAATAGACTGATTGCTACTTCTGCCCTAGCTCAATCTACCCCTTTGGGAGTAATAGTTTTCAGGTCCTTTTTCCGGTTTTTCTCAATTTCATAGGCAGAACTCATGACAAATAAAGGTCATCCTTTTGTTTTTAAAGCTTTTTTCCTTTACGAAATCTTTCTGTTCGCAAGCAATTTGTTCTAAATCAAACTTTCGGATGACCCTCCGATCTCCTTCCTTCCTATCCTTTTTCTTTACCGTCCATCTTCTGAAATGCCTAGTTTTTCGCGTCTGTTGCCTATAAAATCGACCCGCGCGAGTGCCGGAACGCGAAGCCGTCTCTTTGTGTTCCTCCCCTAAGCCGCGACAACCCTGTTTTGATTTTCTGTGTTTTGTCCGAGGCAATTGTTGTAATTGCCGCGGATGGGTTCGTTTCGGTTTCTCGGCACCAGCGAAAGCGGCGTTTGACAGCTCTGTCTCGAATCAGGCTCTGCGCCCTTTTTAAAAGAACAGGAGATCCCTAAAGATGAGTGCAAAAACCATCAGAATCAAGACGTTCAATCCGACGGCAGATTCCTTCGGTTTGAACGGCCCCGATTTTGTCGGCAACATCCGCAAAGGCGAGTTGCGCGGCATCATCAAAATCAATCAAGACCTGTGCGAAGCCTGCGATACTTGCCGCAAGGTCTGCCCGGTCGATGCCATTCAGGGTCATCTTGGCGCCAAGCACAAGATTGACGATCAGCGCTGTGTGACCTGCGGTCAGTGCTTGATCAGCTGCCCGTTCAATGCCATCGAACAGATGAGCTTTGTGGACACGGTCGACAAAATGCTCGCTGACAAGAGCAACGTCGTGGTGGCTCACCCCTCCCCGGCCGTTCGCGTGTCTATTGCCGAAGAATTCGGCGGCAAGCCCGGCGATCTCACCACCGATCAGATGATGAACGCCTTTGAAAAACTGGGCTTCAAGACCTACGACGTCAACAGCTCCGCTGACCAGACCATCATGGAAGAAGGCACGGAATTCGTGCGCAAGGTTCAGTACTGGGTGCTCGGCAAGCGCGGTCCCGAATTCGAACGCGCTGCTCACCATCCGCTGCCGCACTTCACGAGCTGCTGCCCGGCTTGGGTTCGCAACGCCGAAACTTTCAACGCCGACTTCTTACCGCATCTGTCCACGGCCAAGAGCCCGATTCAGATGGGCGGCGTGCTCGCCAAGGTGTGGGCTCCGAAGTTCCTCTACAACACAGATCCTCGCAACGTCAAGGTTGTGGCTATCACCCCCTGCACGGCCAAGATCCTCGAAGCCAGCCGTCCCGAAATGGACACCGCTTGGCGCCATCACATCAAGGCCGGCACGATTCCTGCCGACACGCCGCGCTTCCCTGACGTTGACGCCGTGCTCACCGCCCGTGACATTGCCGAACTGCTGCGTCGTCACAATATCAATCCGCTCACGCTCCCGAAGGAACGCAAGCGCGAAAATCTCGACGTCTACACCGGCGCCGGTACCATTTTCGGCTGCTCCGGCGGCGTGATGGAAGCTGCTCTGCGTACGGCCTACCGCGTCCTGATGGGCAAGGAACTCGACAACGCCGACATCATCCCGGTGCGCGGCCTCGACAACAGCTACGTTGAAGCCAAGATTCCGCTTGCTCTGCCCGAATTGAACGGCAAGACCTTCGAGTTGCGCGTTTGTGTGGTTAACGGCGCCAACCAGGCTCTCGAACACGTTCTTGACGAACTGCGTGGCAATCCGAATCGTTGGCACTTCATCGAAGTGATGAACTGCCCGGGCGGTTGCGTCAACGGCGGCGGTCAGCCTGTCCAGGGCACCGGCACCGGCTGGCTCAAGCCCTTGTTCCCGCTCCCCGTGAGCCTCTAACCCATTAGCCGATAGAAAGGAACACACAAATGTCCGTTTACCAGTTTGAAGAACGCCCGGCGAGTGTCATTCTCGGCCGCCGCGGTCTGTTTAAGGTTGTGGGTCTTTGCGCTGTCGCCGCTGGTGCCACCGGTTGGGCTGTCGGCGATCTGCTCGCGAACCGCAACTCCGTTTTGCTTGCCCGTCAGAAGGGGCTTTACGCCGATGACAAGCTCTGCCAGAAGATGAATCTGACAAGCTCGCATCAGAACCCCGTCGTGCGTCAGATCTATGTTGATCTTGGCGCCGCTCCGATGGACAACACCATGTACGGTCTGCTGCACACGCACTACTTCCAGCGTACGCAGCTTTCCGCTCACCACTAATTAAAGGAGGTCGCAATCATGGCCAATCACAACGACCGCATTTTGCGCTTCCATGTTGCCGATAAGGTCTTCCACGGTCTTAACGCAATTCTTTGGTTTGCGCTCGTCATTACCGGCGCTATCGTCTACCTCTGCAAGCCCGAAGCTGCTACGGGTGAAAGCCTCATGGCTTGGCACGTCGGCCTCGGCATCGTCTTCACGCTCAACCTCGTGGGCTATCTCCTGTTCGCCCCCGAACGCTTTGCGCTGATGATCAATGCCTGCTTGATCTGGGATAAGAACACGATCCTGTGGTTCCGCAACTTCGGCGGCTACCCGCGTCGCTTCTTCAAGATCCCGTTCGGTCCGGTTGAGGTTACGCCGCAGGGCCGCTACAACGCCGGCCAGAAAGCTTCTTACCTGCTCTTCACCGCTGCCATCGTGATGCTCATCGTCACCGGCTGGCTGCTGTGGGTGTTCGCTCCGGCCATCGGTAAGGATGCCTTCCTTACGATGTGGTACCTCCACGTCTGGGGTTCGCTCCTCATCACCGTGCTCGTGGTCTGCGCTCACATCCCGCTCGCCCTGCTGTCGATGTCTCACTTCCTCGGCATCTGGCGCATCGGCACCGGTGACATCAGCTGGGAAGCTGCTGAACACCACTCGCCCGTGTGGCTCGAAAAGGACGTCATCCGCACCAACATCGAAAAGTAAGGTTGCGCTTGCAGCAAGCCTGATTTGTCAGGCTTGCCGTCCGATAGCCCGCTCGAAAGACAGAAAATCCTTCGAGCGGGATTTTTTTTACCTGTCTGGCGGCTCTACAATCAAGGCCTTCAAACGGATGAAATTTTCTAACCTTCCACTCTCCCTTACAGATATGTCTGCTCCGGTCATCGGCATCGCTTCCCGCACTCAAACACCCAAGGGACTTCGTCTTCACATCGGCCTTTTCGGTCGACGCAACGCCGGCAAAAGTTCTCTTATCAATGCGCTAACTAATCAAAAAATCGCCATTGTGAGCGATGTGCCCGGAACCACTACCGACCCAGTCGAAAAGGCCTGCGAGCTGGCACCGATCGGACCGGTTGTCTTCATTGATACCGCAGGTGTCGATGACGTTGGCGAACTAGGCGGACTTCGTACGGAGCGATCCTTGGCCGTACTGGGTTGGGTTGATGTGGCACTAATCGTCTGTGACGCCAAAGCACTTACTGAAAGCGAACTTGAACTCATTCGAACCGTCAAAAGCACGGCTACGCCCACCGTCGTTGTCTTAAACAAAGCCGATACGGCCGATGCCAAAGAACTGATCGCCACGCAGGAGCAGGTACGTTCATTGGGTTATGAGCCGGTTACCGTGTGCGCCAGTCAAAAGCTCAATATCGATGCCGTGCGTGAAGCCATCGTAAAGCTCGCGCAAAATGCCGTGGAGCCGGACCTTCCATTGTTGGGTGATCTAGTGCATCCGGGCGATACCGTGATGCTTGTCACCCCAATCGACACCGGCGCACCCAAAGGGCGCATGATTCTTCCTCAAGTACAAGCCATACGCGAAGTACTCGATGCCGACGCCAAATGTATCGTTGTGCGTGAAAACCGTCTGGCCGAAACATTGACCAACGAAAAAGAACCGCCCGCCTTTGTCGTAACCGACAGTCAGGTGGTGCAGTCGGTCGTTGCGCAAACGCCGAAAACTATTCCGGTAACGACCTTCTCGATTCAGATGGCCTACAGCAAATGTGACCTTGTTGAGATGGCACGCGGCGCAGCCATGATCGACTTTCTGCGTCCCGGCGACAAAGTGATGATCTGCGAGACGTGCTCTCACCATCCTCAGCCAGATGACATCGGCCGTAAAAAACTACCTCGCTGGCTCGCTAAAAAAGTCGGCGGAGAACTCGACATTGAAGTTGTAGTCGGCAAAGACTTCCCCGTGGACCTCACGCCTTACAAACTCATTCTGCAATGCGGCGGCTGCGTCGTCACTCGCCGCCATATGCTCACGCGTTTGGCTCAGGCCAAGCGTCAAAACATCCCTATGACCAACTACGGCGTAGCAATCAGCCACCTGCAAGGCGTACTCGAACGTGCGCTTGAACTGCACCCCAAAGCCCTGAAGGCATTTCATGAAGCTCGCGAAATCTTCGCCAACCATTTCTGATCGTGCCGTATGAACTTACAAACGCTTGAATCCGTTCTTGCCAAAGACACTTTCTCCGACGAAGAACTGCTGGCCTTTTTGTCACTAACCGATGCTGAGTGTTGTTCTCGTCTGTGGCGCGAAGCCTATGACCGCACGACCCGTGTTCACGGCAACGCACTGTGGTTTCGAGGCCTCATTGAAATCAGCAACTACTGTATCTACGACTGCCGTTACTGTGGAATCCGCAAGGGAAACCGCCTTGCACAGCGCTATACCCTGACTCCAGAGGAAATCGTCGAAGCGGCTCGTTATGCGGTTCGTGCAGGTTACGGATCCGTCGCACTGCAGGCGGGCGAGCGCACGGATGAAAAATTCATCGCCTTTGTCGAAGATGTTTTGCGTCGCATCCACCGTATGAGCGTTAAAGAAGGCATTGCCGAGGGTTGCGGCGTGACTCTCAGTTTCGGCGAACAAACCGAAGAAACCTATGAGCGTTGGGCGCAAGCGGCAGGCAACCGTAAGGCTTTGCGCTATCTGCTTCGCATCGAAACAAGCAATCTCAAGCTCTTTAACTATCTGCACTCGGGCAAAGGCGGTGCCCAAAAAACATGGCCCGCTCGACTTGAAGCGCTGGCGACGCTTCGCAAGCTCGGCTATCAAGTCGGCACGGGCGTAATGATCGGCATTCCAGGCCAGAGTTTGGAAGATTTAGTTCGAGATATCCGCACCTTTGAGGAACTTGACGCCGACATGCTCGGCATGGGGCCCTATCTGGTAAGTCACGGCGGAGACATGGTGGCTGACGGCATGATGCAAAAAGATGCGCTCCTCACGCTCACTCGCAACATGCTCGCCGCAACGCGCCTGGCGCTTCCCACCGTCAATATGGCTGCCGCCACAGCCCTGGAAACGTTGGTCACCGGAGGCCGGTCGCTTGGTGTTCTCTCCGGCTGCAACGTGATCATGCCCAACGTCACGCCGCAACGTACGCGCGCAAGTTATCAGCTCTACGACAATAAGCAAGGCACCGAGTCCGAACCCGACAGCAATATCCTGCTTGAGCAAGAATTGGAAGCCGTCACAGGGCGCGTCATCGGACGGCATCACTTCGGCTCGTCACTGCATTACAGAAGCCGCAACGGCTTGCCGGCTCACTAATAGGGCAAAGCGCGCCAAAAGGCTCGCCTTTTCTCAATTTCCAAATTTGCCTTCACAAGCAAAGATGTAGTCCTTGATGCCGGCAACACTGCCGAAAACCAGGGAGAAACCGTTTTCTGCAGCCCACTGCGTCATGGGTATCGTGCCGTTGTAGCCGGTACTCACGAGCATAGCGCGGATGCCTGCGGCTCTGGCTGCCAATGCGTCGTTTTCCGAATCACCCACCATGACAGCTTCGGCAGAACTTACACCGAGCTTTTTGCAAGCCAACAGCAACATATCGGGGGCAGGTTTGGGATGATCAGTATCGTCCCCGGCCACCAAAGCATTCAAGTCCACATTCAAACCGGTACGTTGAACAAACGCCTCCGTCACCATGCGCATCTTGTTGGTGACAAGAGCCGTCTTAAAGCCTGCCGCCTGCAATGCGGCCACAGCTTCTCGGGCACCGGGATAAAACTTTTCTTCCGGCATGTCGCTACCCATCATGGCCGAGGCGTAGGACTTCAGAAAACGCTGCACATTTTCAGGGGACGGAACAATACCCTGCGCCGCACAGACGCTTTCAATAAGCGCCTTTGCACCCTTACCGACCATAGCGGCAATCTGAGCTTCGGTAAATTCCGGGCAGCCGTTGGCACGCATCACACGATTGACCGCTTCGGTCAGCATCGGCACCGAGTCGACCAACGTGCCGTCCAAATCAAACAGGACAGCCTTCACCGGCGGCTGGACGGCAATCTCTGGCTTGAACTCGAGCACCATGTCAAACCAGCGGGCTCCGCCGTGCTGTGAATCGGAAGCGCCAAGCGGCACAAAACCGAACTTGGCGTAGTAGTGCAACATGTGCTCCTTGCAGGTGAGCGTCACACCGCGGCGACCCTCTTCTTTGGCCTGTGCAATGAGCGCTTGCATCAAGAGCGCCGCATAGCCGTGACGGCGATGCTCGGGTAGCGTATTGAGCCCGAAAATGCTCTGCCATGCACCGTCAGGACAGTGCATATCGGCTTTCTCAAACATCACGTCTTCAATATAGGGACTGTCGATCACCATTCCATCGACAAAGCCCACCGCCTGACCGTCGACTTCGCAGATCAGAAAGTGATCGGCAAACGCCGCCAGACGCGCATCAAAACGATCACGCGTAGCCGCTTCTGCGGCCGGGAAGCAAGCGGCTTCAATCTGCGTGAGCAGTGCCGCATCCTGGATCGTCGCCTTGCGAATGCGCACGTTCTGATCGTTTTCCTGCATGCTGTTTTACCTCATTCAAACTTCTGACCCTGCTCGCGCGTAGTCAGGAACTGCACCTGCGGCCAGTGCTTCTGCGTAGTCATCAGGTTGTAAATACTTGTGGCCATGTAGCAAATGTTGCCTTCACTGTCACGCGCCAAACGGGCCGCCTGCTCTTCACAGAAGTCCTTCTTGGTTTTTTCGTCCGGGAACACCAGCCAGCGAGCCGTTGATACGTCGGTGGACTCGTAGATGGCGTCCACTTTATATTCGGTCGCCAAACGCTGCGCCACGATTTCAAACTGCAATTGACCCACGGCGCCGAGCATCAGATTGCCGAATTCGCCTTCAAACACCTGAATGGCGCCTTCTTCACCGAGCTCCTTGAGACCCTGGTGAAGCTGCTTTCCCTTTAATGGGTCGCGCGCACGAGCCGAGCGGAAAAGTTCCGGAGCAAAGTACGGAATGCCGGTAAAGCCCAGCGTCTCGCCTTCGGTAAGCGTATCGCCGATATGCAACTGACCGTGGTTGTAAATGCCGATGATATCGCCCGCGTAAGCTTCCTGCATGTGTACGCGTTCGTTGGCCATGAAGGTCAGCGCATTGGCAATCTTCATTTCACGGCCTTCGCGCACATGACGCACCTTCATGCCGGGCTGGTACACGCCGGAGCATACGCGGAAGAATGCAATACGGTCGCGGTGGCGCGGATCCATATTGGCCTGGATCTTGAAAACAAAGCCCGTAAAGGGTTCTTCCAGAGGATCGACGGTACGCGTACCAGCATCGCGCGGCTGAGGCTGCGGCGCCCATTCAAGCAACGCTTCCAGAACGTCCTCCACACCGAAATTGTTCACACCCGAGCCAAAGAACACCGGACTTTGCTGACCGGCCAAGAAGGCGTCGAGCGAGAACGGTTCCGTTGCTCCCTGTACAAGTTCCACAGCCTCGCGTACCGGCGGCATTTCCATCGGGAAAAGCTCGTCGAGACGCGGATTGTCCAGTCCCTCAATGAGTTCGGTTTCCTTTGCGAGCTTTTCGGTTCCCGGTTCAAAGCGCACAAGATGGTTCTTACGCAAATTGAAGACACCGCGGAACGTCTTGCCCATACCGATCGGCCAGGTGATCGGTACACACTGCAACTTGAGAACCGATTCGATTTCACCGAGCAAATCCAACGGATCGCGTACTTCACGGTCAAGTTTGTTGATGAACGTGATGATCGGCGTATTGCGCATACGGCAAACGTTCAAAAGCTTGATCGTCTGCGCTTCCACACCCTTGGCGGCGTCAATGACCATAACGGCGGCATCCACGGCCGTGAGCACACGATACGTGTCTTCCGAGAAGTCTTCGTGCCCAGGAGTGTCGAGCAAATTAACAATGTGATCCTTGTACTCGAACTGCATCACGGAACTCGTCACCGAGATGCCGCGCTGCTTTTCCACTTCCATCCAGTCGCTTGTGGCATGGCGCGCAGCCTTGCGCCCCTTGACAGCACCGGCCATCTGAATGGCGCCGCCAAAGAGTAATAGTTTTTCCGTCAAGGTCGTTTTACCCGCGTCAGGGTGAGAAATAATGGCAAAAGTGCGACGACGGCGCACTTCTCGTAAAAGCGCTTGCTTGGACATGGATGAGAAATATCAGTCGAAAGAAACGGTGCGGCCGTGTGCCGCACGCGCAAACAACGGCCCGTCGGGTGATCTTTTTGTCAAAGCTCCCGTACGGGCCGAGTTTTATTTTTGAAAGGTGCGCTATTTTCGCCTATTTCCAGCTTTCCTGCCAAACGGCAAACACCGTTTTTTCAGGCTGCTTCAAGGCGTTAGACACTTTTCAGAGCTTCAGTCGCGCTTGGGCAAAAGCGGATCGGCGACACCCTGCATGCCGACGAGCAACAGAGAGGTCAAAAACGCAAGCTGCGCGCCTAGATATCCGTCCCTAGGGTCATACCATTCCTTGACGTTATGGTTGAACCCTTCGGCTCCTCCGCCGCCCAGGGTCGTGGCAGGAATGCCGCAGTGGATGGCAATGTTGTGGTCGGTCGAAGCCGCATCGTACTTCTTGAGTTCGATACCCAGTTCGTTCATCGCGGCGCGAGCAGCCTGCAAGACGCTCGACTCGTCGGACTGCTGACCACCCGGACGGTGACCGATGGGCTCAAGTGTGAGCTTCACGGCCAAGTCGCCTTCGGCGCCCCAGCGGGCATTTTCTTCATCGCAAGCCGCTTGGATCAGGGGCAGAATTTGCGCTTCGATCTCTTCGAGCTCCTTACCGCCGGCACTGCGCATGTCGAGTTCCATCTCGCAGTGCGCCGCAATGGAGTTGACGGTCGTGCCGCCGCCAATCGTACCGCAGGTAAACGTTGTTCTCGGCTCTTCGCAGGGATGCACGTCGGCAATCTTGGCAATCGCGCGCCCCATGGCGTGAATGGCCGAAGCGTAGCCGAAATTCTTCCAGGAGTGTCCGCCTGGACCGTCAAAGTGCACGCGGTAGCGCTTGGAACCCGTGGCAGCACACAGAAGCCGACCGACATCGACACCGTCAACAGAGATAAAACCGTCAATCTTCATGCCCGACTTCAGGAAGAGATACTTGGAACCACGCAGGTCACCGTTACCTTCTTCGCCGACCGTACAGACAAAGCAAATATCGCCGATCGTCTGAATGTTCTTTTCCTGCATCGTGCGAAGCACCTGCAGAATCACCGCCAGACCGCGAGCGTCGTCACTGATGCCGGGCGCGTGATAAATGCCGTTTTCCTCGCGAACGCGCACGTCCGTTCCTGCCGGAAACACCGTATCGAGATGCGCTCCGAGAACCAGCGTAGGACCATTGCCGGTACCGGGACGGCGCGCAATGACGTTACCTTCCTGATCAATCGTGACGTCGGTGAGGCCAAGCGCCTGAAAGCGACGCACCAAATCCTTGGCGCGTTCGTCTTCATGAAAGGGCGGCGCTTCCACTTCCGTAATGGCGATCTGATCGGCAAGCGTGATTTTTTCATCGCGCAGAATCGCTGCAAGGGCTTCCTTGACCGTCGGGCAGGCCGCCAATTTGTCGGCCGAAGCCGTCACGTTCGAAAGCACCGGAGCCAGCTGTTTAGGATCCATGATCATTCTCTCCAATATGAAACCAATGACGCACAAACTCTAGCCCAGATCAATCGATTTTGCCTTTGTCGGAATATGTCTGTTGCAAACCCAAAATAAAAAACGTTGCGCCGCCGTCCTTAGTCGACCTCGCACCGTTTGTGCTTGTCCTACGTTGAGCTCATCGTCCGAGCTTTAAGCCCGCAAAAGCCGCCGCCATGGTCCCCGAGGGCGACTTCGGCAGCCGGTTGATCGGACGCGCGTTGGGGTTGGGGCGCTTGTCGGCTGCCTGAGTACTGGTTTTACCCGTCTTCTCACGGCTTCGCATGGACAGGCTGATACGCTTGCGCGCCACATCCACATCAAGAACGCGAACACGCACGATATCGCCCACTTTGACAACCTCTCTAGGGTCCCGCACGAAACGATCGGACAATTCAGAGACATGGATAAGCCCGTCCTGATGCACGCCGATGTCCACAAAGGCACCGAAGGCCGCCACGTTGGAAACAACACCTTCGAGCGTCATGCCGGGCACCAAATCCCTGATCTCATGCACTCCTTCCTGGAACTTGGCGGTTTTGAATTCGGGACGAGGATCGCGACCGGGTTTTTCCAGTTCCTTGAGAATGTCCGTTACCGTCGGTACGCCGAACTGCTCGTCTGTGTAGTCCGAAGCCTTCAGGCGTGAAAGGACTTCGTGATTGCCGATCAGTTTATTGACGGACAACCCTGTCTTTTCCACGATGCGCTGAACAACCGGATAGGCCTCCGGGTGAACGCCCGAAGCGTCAAGCGGATCGGCGGCATCGGGAATGCGCAGAAAGCCCGCAGCCTGCTCAAAGGTTTTGGGACCTAAACGAGGTACATCCAAAAGCGCCTTGCGTGCGGCAAAAGCACCGTTTTTCTCGCGCCAGCTCACGATCGACTTGGCCTGCAGTGAGGAAAGACCGGCAACACGCACCAAAAGGGCGGCGGAGGCCGTGTTGACATCCACGCCAACAGCATTGACGCAGTCTTCCACCACTGCGTCGAGCTTGCGAGCCAGTTCCAACTGATTGACATCATGCTGATACTGTCCTACGCCGATCGCTTTGGGATCGATTTTGACGAGTTCGGCAAGCGGATCCTGCAAACGTCGCGCAATGGACACAGCGCCGCGGTAGCTCACATCCAAATCAGGCAGTTCGGCGGCAGCCGCCGCAGAAGCTGAATACACGGACGCACCGGCTTCGCTTACCACAATCTTCGTAAGACCCAGTTCGGGGTGACGTGCAATCAAGTCGCCGGCAAGCTTATCGGTTTCACGGCTGGCTGTCCCATTGCCGATGGAGATGAGTTTTGAGCCGTGTTTCCGTGCCAGTTGCGCCAGCGTCTGAATCGAGCCCTCCCAATCGCGTCGAGGCTCGTGCGGATAGATCACCGTCGTATCCAAAACCGCGCCGGTATCCGAAATCACCGCCACCTTCACGCCGGTACGAATGCCCGGATCCAGACCGATCACACCTTTATGACCGGCCGGAGCGGCCAAAAGCAAATCCTTCAGATTGGTACCGAAAACGCCAATAGCCTCTGTTTCGGCACGCTCGCGCAAGCGAGTAAGCAAATCTCCCTCAACGGAAGCCAGACACTTAACGCGCCAGCACCAGCGCACAACACTTGCCAGCCAAACGTCAGCCGGGCGTCCCAGGTTTTTGATGCCGTGGGCACGCGCGATGAGTTCCTGACAAGGATGCACGGGAAGCGCTTCCTCTTCCTCAGTAAGAAGCACCTTTACCGTCAGAAGCCCTTCCTGACGGCCGCGGAACACAGCAAGCGCTCGGTGCGACGGCACGGTTTCGATCGGTTCATCGTAGTCAAAATAGTCGCTGTACTTGGCTGCTGCCGGATCAGTCTCCTTTTCCGGCACAACCTTGCTCACCAGATACGCCTTCTTCCAGAGGAATTCGCGCAATTCTTCGAGCATATCGGCGTTTTCATAGAACATTTCAGCCAGGATGTCCCGAGCACCGTCAAGTGCAGCACGTACGTCGGCCACCCCCTTGTCCGCGTTGACAAATGCCTCGGCTTCCGTTTCGGGATCGCGCAACGGGTCTTCCCACAGTAATTTAGCCAACGGCTCTAGACCGGCCTCGCGGGCAATTTGCGCACGAGTTCGACGCTTAGGCTTATACGGCAGATACAAGTCTTCCAGACGTTGCTTGGTGTCGGCCCCCCAAATGTCTCGCTCGAGCTCTTCGGTCAGTTTGCCCGACTCGGACAACGCAGTCAGAATGGCAGCGCGGCGCTCTTCGAGTTCACGCTGATAAATCAGTTGTTCCTGCAGATCGCGCAACTGTGTGTCGTCAAGACCTCCTGTCGCTTCCTTACGGTAGCGAGCGATAAACGGAACCGTTGCGCCTTCATCAAGCAAAGTAACGGCAGCTCGGACTTGGTCGACGCGGGCGCCGACCGTTTTGGCAATGCGCGTCTCAATGGCGGCGCGCACGTCACTCGTAAGTTCGGTCATAGTGCAAAAAAGGAAAGCTCTGCTGCGAATCAGCCGCAAAAGCGACTCGCCGGCAGAGCGTCGATGTCAATCAATGTTCGTCGGACTCAAGCGCATCCAGAAGAATGCGTTCAAGGATGGCTTTGTCTTTTTCTTCCCAGGCTTTTTCAATCAACGGGCGCAGCGAATCCGGAACCTTCGGCTCACTGGTCGCAAAATAGGAGAATGTGACGGCGGGCAACTGCTGCGGAGTGCGAGAAATTTCCATACGCAGACACGACGACGGGTAGTCTTTCGTTTCCTGCACATGAAATTCCAACAGCCGTGCATTCTTATTCAGGTACACCGTTTCTTTGACACGGTGCGTGCCAAAGTCAAGCGTACGTTCAAACACCGTTCCTGCTCTGTCAGCCGCTCCAGGCGTCACAGTGCTGGAACTGATCTGTTCATTGAACTTTTCGGGTTCACGCACAAACCGCATCAACCCTTCCCAGAGCACATCCTCATTAACCGTTTTGGCTGCTTCCTGCGTAAGAATTTGAATGTGCGAATATAGCTTTTTCATTGCCTCGTCGCTTTTCGTCATCAGGCATCGTTCCGTTAGTGTTACTCAGCGGGTTTTGGCACCCGAGCCGATGCGTTTTTCAAGCCACTGACTGTAGCGGCTCATTACAAACGAGCTCACAAAATAAATGGCTGCCACAAAGATGTATCCTTCGCGGAAGAAGTCGCGCCAATTGGCGTCACCGAGCGCCAACTGCAGACTGCCAGTCAGGTCAAACATAGAAACAACCGTTACAAGCGACGTGTCCATGAACATGGAAAGCAGATTGTTGACGAAGGCCGGAATCACCGCCACCAGAGCCTGCGGCAGAATCACATAGACATAGCGCTGAACCGTCGTCAGACCCAGCGAATCAGCTGCCAGGAATTGGCCGGCCGGCACCGTCTGCAGTCCACCGCGCACCGTTTCAGCCATGTAAGCTGCCTGAAAGAGAATGATGCCGCCCGCCACGCGCCAAAACGGATCAATGCGCACGCCGCTCGGAAGCAGCAGCGGGAAAACGAAACTTGCCACAAAAAGAACCGTAATCAGCGGCACGCCGCGCACGAGTTCGATATAGCCCGTTGAAAGCACCCGCACAAGGCTCAGATTACTGCGGCGACCGAGTGCCAACAAAATGCCGATCGGCGTTGAGACCCCGATACCCAAGAGCGTCAATATGACCGTCAGGGGCAAACCGCCCCAGCTGTCGGTCGGCACGGCCGTCATACCGGCAAAACCGCCATACATCAGCCCGAAAAAGACAGCAAATCCAGCAATCCAACCCGCTGCCAAAATACGCGAACCTCTGCGATTCCACAGTCCCGGCCAAGCCGAGAGAACCAGCATCAGCACAATAGCAGCTGTCGCAATAGCCGGTCGCCACTGTTCATCATACGGGAAGCGCCCGAAGATAATCAGACGCCACTTTTCCGCCACAAAACCCCAGCATGCGCCACTGGCCTGATAACACGCATTGGGATCTGCACGGAATACCGCATCGAGAACAGCCCAGTCCACCAGACGCCACAAGATCAGCGCCAGCACAAAGCAGGCAACCACCGTGATGCCCGTGGCCTGACTCGAATAGAAAAAGCGTTCGCGGATTTGCTCAAAAATCGTTTTCTTCAATCCCGCAGGAGTCGTTTCCATTATTATGTCTCCTTTAGCGGGGCGCGCGCATGACGCGAGTGTTGAGCGCATTCATGAGTACGCTGATGATGAGATTCAGAAACAAATAGACGGCCATGATGATCACGATCACCTCCAGTGCCTGTCCCGTGATGTTGATCGACGAGTTGCCCACAGCCACGATGTCGGGGTAGCCGATCACCACGGCAAGTGACGAGTTCTTCGTGAGATTCATGAACTGACTCGTGAGCGGCGGAATCGCCAATCGCATTGACTGCGGGAACACGATGTAGCTCACCACCTGAGAGCGCGTCAAACCAAGCGCCAAACCCGCATTCCACTGACCTTGCTTGACAGCGAGAACACCGGCACGAACAATCTCGGCAATCGCCGCCGATGTGAAAAACGTGAGCCCCAACCAAAGCGCCAGAAATTCGGGAGAAAGCGCGGCACCGCCCTCAATCATGAAACCCGAAACAACCGGCTTACTCCAGCCGCTGTAAAAACCGAAGATCACCCAAACAACCAATGCCACCAAGATGCCGGCCACAAAACCTAAAAGTCCAGCCACCAAATCGGTAACGCGCCGCCGTTGAATTTCACGTACCAAAAGCGCCGTCAAAACGCCTGCGATGAACGCTGCCATCGCAGCCAGCCCCGTTTGGGCCGGCACGGCAAACTGCAAGCCCGCTTTCGAGAGCAGCGCCCAAGACCCCGCATGCAACGGCTCAGTACTTGCCGGCAACAGTTCGGTGATGAGCATGTACACCGCAAAAAGCTGAATGATGAGCGGAATATTGCGATACACCTCAACGTGCGCCGTCCCCAAAAAACGCAAAATCGGGTGATTGGACAGACGCATGATGCCCACAACGGCACCGAGCACCATCGAGGTAATGATTGCAAATACCGCCACGCGAATCGTGTTGAGAACGCCGTTTAAAAACGCAAGCCAGACGGGTTGACTTGAGTCAAACGGAAGCAACACCTCACCAATTTCAAAATTGGCTGCGCCTTTCAAGAAATCGAAGCCGCTGCGAATACTGCGTTCGGCCAAGTTGCTTGAGACGTTGTGCACCAAAAGCCATACAAAGGCCACAAGCACGACAAGTACCACGAGCTGAATGGTCCACTGCCGTCTCCGTTTGGCGCTCTCCCTTCGTTGATAGGCAGCATCTCCGCGCTGCTCTTCGCTTTGCATTTTTTCTTTCCGCTTAGGGGTGATCGAATGAATAAGATTTGCATTTTAAATGCAAAAGCCGCGGCCGGCCTGTTTTCCAGGCCGTCTTACCGCGGCTCAAATGCCCGAAAGAAGCGAGCTATCTTGCCTACTCGGGCATGCGCTTCGTCAAAAAAGCGCTAGTTGACGTTTGCTTAGCGGATCGGGGGCACGTACATCACGCCGCCCTTGGTCCACAAGTTGTTGAGACCGCGGGGCAGGTTCAGTTTGGTGCTCGGACCAAAATTAGCCGTCCAGCTTTCGCCGTAGTTGCCGACTTGCTTAATGATGCGATATGACCAGTCCTTGTCAAGGCCCAGAAGCTTGCCCGTATCGTCACCCGTGCCAACCAGGCGCATCACCTGAGGCACCTTGCTCGAAGCGCGGATCTGATCAACATTGGCCTTGGTGATGCCGTTTTCTTCGGCTTCAACCATAGCGTAGAAGGACCAGCGGACGATCTGGAACCATTCGTCGTCACCGCGGCGCACGGAGGGGCCAAGCGGTTCCTTGGAAATGGTTTCCGGCAGAATTTCAAAATCAGCCGGATTGCGGGCGCGTGTTCGGGCGCCTGCAAGATCGCTCATGTCGGTCGTGTAAACCTGGCAGCGACCGGAAATAAAAGCGCTTTGCGTGGCTTCCGTCGTGTCAAACATGACCGGCTTGTATTTCATGTTATTGGCGGCAAAGTAGTCGGCCATAGCCTGAACGGAACTGGTGCCCGACTGCAGGCAAACCGTGGCGCCGTTGAGCTGTTTGGCGCTCTTGACACCGAGCTTCTTGGGAACCATGAAGCCCTGACCATCGTAGTAGTTGATGGCTGCAAAGACAGCGCCCTGAGAAGCGTCACGGGTAAGCGTCCAGGTGGTATTGCGCGACAAAATGTCAATCTCGCCCGACTGCAGCGCCGTAAAGCGCTGCGGAGAAGAAAGCGGCACGAACTTTACCTTCTGAGCGTCGCCGAGTACGGCTGCAGCCACAGCGCGGCAGGTGTCGACATCAAGACCGGTCCACTGACCTTTGCTGTCGGCACTTGCAAAACCAGGGGCGGCGGTATTGACACCGCAGATCACCTGCCCGCGCGCCTTGACGGCGTCCAAAACGGGACCGGCATTGGCGGCCGAGCAAAGTGCAAGCAAAGCTCCCACTGCACAAACTGTCTTGATGTTCATTTCTTTTATTCCCTTTGCGGCGTCCGTCAGGCGGCACGCTCACTTTTTCTCATTAAAACGGTCTGTTTGTCGCTGGGTGCTAGATGCACCCAACTTTAAAAAGTTTATCCTCCAGCGCTTTTGTTCTCCACCTTGATTGTCCGCTGATTCCCCAATTCTTGGCTCAAATCAATCCGTCTGAGCACTTTCTCCAGGTCTGGTATCCATTCAAATGACGCTTCGCGGGCTCTGATAAAATGCGCCGAGTGTATTGATTATTTTGGATTTTTATGTCGCTCGGCGTTCAAATTTTTTGTCTCCTTCTTCTCGTCTGTATCGGTGGATTCTTTTCGTTTTCGGAAATCAGTCTTGCAGCCGCACGCAAGCTCCGACTCCGAGCCATGACAGAAGAAGGTGTTCGGGGAGCCGCGCGAACACTCAAAACAAAAGAAAACCCGGGACGTTATTTCTCCGTCATTCAGATCGGCAACAACATGGCCGCCATCATGGGCGGCATAGTCGGCGAATCAGCCTTTTCCCCCTACTTCACAGCGGCGTTTCGATACGTGCTGTCCCCTGAAACCGCCGCACAACTGGGCTTTATCTGTTCGTTTCTGCTGATCACATGCGCCGTGGTGCTGTTGTCAGACCTTCTGCCCAAGCGCCTGGCTATGAACAATCCCGAGCGCAACGCCATTTTGGTGTCCATGCCCATGCATATCTTCGGCACCATCATCAGCCCCTTTGTTTGGATTTTCGACAATCTGGCCAATGCGGTGCTGCGCCTGCTCAATATCCCTCTGGCTCCCAAAGACAAGCTCACGTCCGATGACATTCTCGCCACGGTAAGCGCCGGCAGCGATCAGGGCATCATTGATGCCAATGAACAAGCGGTGATCGAAAACGTTTTCAATATGGAAAATCGTCCCGTCACCACCGCCATGACGGCGCGCGAATCCATCGTCTATTTCACTCTTGACGAAAGCGAAGCGGAAATTCGCAAGCAAATCAGCCAAAACCCGCACAACTACTTCCTAGTCTGTGACGGTGACATTGATCACGTCATCGGCTTTATCGACAGCAAAAATGTCCTTCGACGCCTTCTGGAAGGCAAACCCATTTCCATCACTGAGCAAGGTCTTGTGCAACAAGTGCAATTTGTCCCCGATACGCTTACGCTTTCGGAAATTCTGGAAATGTTCCAGCGCTCGCGCGGCGACTTTGCTGTGGTGCTCAATGAATACGCTCTGGTGGTGGGCATCGTGACCTTAAAGGATGTGATGAGTACGGTGATGGGCGATCTGGTGCTAACACCTGAAGAAAGCCAGATCATTGAGCGTGACGATCACAGTTGGCTTGTCGACGGCGCCACGCCCACGGTAGACCTGGTCTACACACTCGATCTGGACGAACTTCCCGATTCGCAGAACTACGAAACTGTGGCGGGCTTCATGATGTATATGTTGCGAAAGATCCCCAAACGCACGGACCGCTTCGACTGGGGCGGTTACCGCTTTGAAGTGATTGACGTTGACGCCAACAAGATCGACCAAGTGCTGGTTCAGCGCATTGCCGACGCCGATACGCGCTCGGCAAGCTAAGAAAAAACGGGATGCTTACTTCAACCAAGGTGCCTTTTCTTCACACATCACACCATCGGTCATCGTGTAGTTCTCAAGGCTTCCTGCCTTGGTCTGCACGCAGATAAACGTGATGCCTTCTGTCTCGGCTGCACGAATCGCACGCTTGCCAGCAGGGCTAACACGGAACCAGTCTCCGGCCTTGATGCCGTGAATTTCGTCGTCAATCCAAATTTCACCACAACCGCTCAACACACCGTAGAGTTCTTCGTTTTGCTTGTGTGCATGCACAAAAGGAACGGCTGCGCCCGCGGGAAGGCTATTGATCGACACTTCGCAACCGGTCAATCCCAACTGATCATGCAGTTCGGTACGAGGCGCCTGGGCTACAGAAACCAATTTGAAGTTTTCCGTCATAATTTTCTCCTTTTTCATACTTAGGCATTGGCAACCGGGCCACGGTATACGCTGTCGGGTTGCGGATTGAAGATCTGAGCGCTCTTGGCAAGAAGCGCTTCCAATACAGCAAGTTCCTGCTCGCCGAGTCCTTCGCTGATCTTGCGGTGCATTTCAGCTGTGATTTCGGCAAAGGCGTCTTCGAGTGCCTCGCCTTTTTTAGTTAGCCGCAACCGCAACAGACGCGCATCAGCAGGATCAGGTTCACGGCGCAAATAGCCGGCTTTTTCCAATTTTCCGGCAAGCACTGAAATCGTCGACTTGGTGCGTCCGGTACGCTGTGCCAACTCAGTCACCGTCAAGGCTTCGCCCCCAAAAAGATGCACTAGCAAATTACCGTGCGAAGGAATGAGATCCTCGATACCGCGCTTGCGCATCTCCTCGGCGACAAACGCACTTGTTCCTGCCAGCAGTAGACCGGCAAGAAAAGGCACCATGGTCTGGTTAGGTAACTGCATTATGAATTTCCTTATTCGTTCGACATCGAACGGAATGCTAGCACAAATTTTGTTCGACGGCGAACAAATAATTCAAAAAAAAGGTGCCGTCCGCCTTCCGGAAAGCACCTCTTTTCCGCTGAGACTGCGCTATGCTCTAAGAAACTTTCTTGCGCGGCGTTGTTTTGCTTGTTGCGCTTTTGGTTCCCTCCTCTCGCGGCGGGAATTCAAAACCGAGCTTCTTACTCTTGGCGTCCCACACCAAAAACGCCTTGAACTTGCGCTTGGTTCGAGCCGATACAAAGTCCGTCATCAGGCCGCTCTTTCCCTGCGTAAGGATCAGACGAACCTGTTCCGGATTGACTTCCTGTTGCAGAATTGTGCGACTAATTCGGAAATCGCACTTCTTGTCACCCATTGTGTGTTCGCAGACGTACGCATTGGGACTGACCAGAACCCGTCCCCCGCACTTCGGACACACACCAATTTCTTCGAGCGTAGCCGGATCAACCGGCTGTTCAGCCTCTTCGGGCTTGTCGCCGAAGTCGAATTCAAGTTTGTAATCATCCGTTAGTTTGAGTTCGGCCTCAAAGGGACGGCCCATTTTGCTGATGAACCCCGAAAGCGGACCGACATGGCGAGTGGCCAACAGTTCTTCGACTTCCTCTGGCTCAAACATGCGGCCGGCCGGATGCTTCGTGAGACTGAAGTCGCACCCCGGCGTTGTGCAGGCATAACGGCGATAGTTTTCCACCACCTCCCCGCCGCACTTCGGACAGGGCGTCTTGAAGTGCTGCGGATTTTCGAGAGGCACGGTGTTTCCCTCGTAGTTTTTAGCCGCAGCGACAATCACGTTGGTCATGTCACGGATTTCGTGCATGAACGATTCGCGCGGCAAATTGCCCTTGGCGATTTGAGCCAGCTTGTATTCCCACTCGCCCGTCAATGCCGGATCCGATAGAGCCTTGATGTTTAAGCCTTCAATCAGTGACAGCAACTGCTGCGCCTTAGCCGTAGCTCGCAAATCGCGACCATCGCGCTGAATGTACTTTTGCTCAATCAGGTTTTCGATGATGGCCGCGCGCGTGGCTGGCGTCCCCAGCCCCTTTTCTGCCATAGCTTCGCGCAGTTCTTCGTCTTCAACGAGTTTTCCCGCACCTTCCATCGCGGAGAGGAGTGTGGCTTCGTTGTATCGAACCGGCGGACGGGTCTGTAGCTTTTCTAGCTTAGCGTCAATCACGTCCGCAGAATCGGCTCCTTTCAGCGGCACCAACGCGGCGTCCTGAGTCGCTTCGCGGCCGTAAACCGCCATCCAACCGGGTTCAATCAACACCTTGCCTTCAGTTTTGAAATGATCTCCGTCCACTTTGGAGATGCGCGTCGTCACATCAAACTGTGCAGCGGGATAGAACACCGCCATGAAGCGGCGCACCACCAGGTCATAAACCTTGAGCTCGGCCTCGGAGAGCCCCGTTTTCACCGTCTGCAGCGTCGGAATAATGGCAAAGTGGTCGCTGATTTTGGCATTGTCAAAAATGCGGCGATTGGGCTTGACCCAGTTCTTTTGCAAAATCTCTTCCGCATAAGGCTGATATGCCTGCGTGCCGGAAAGCAAACGCAGCGTTTCCTGCACCGTACCGAGGTAGTCCTCGGGCAACGCGCGGGAATCGGTACGCGGATATGTCAACAACTTGTGCTTTTCATAGAGTGCCTGTGCAATGGCAAGCGTTGTCTTGGCTGAAAAACCAAACTTGTTATTGGCTTCGCGCTGAAGACTTGTCAGGTCAAAGAGCTGAGGCGAGAGCTGCGTCGTACGCTTGGAGGTTTCGGTAACAACCGCCACCTTGCCCTTGACGCGTTCGACCACATCCTTAGCGGCCTGTTCGTCAAACAAACGTTCGGCGCGCAAGGCGTTGTCGTTGGGATTCTTCTTGAATTTGGGATCAAACCAACGGCCTTCGTAACTGCCGCTCGGCACGGCAAACTGCGCTTTGACTTCCCAGTAGTCACGCGGACGGAAAGCGCGAATTTCGTTTTCGCGGCGCACCACGATGGCAAGCGTCGGCGTCTGCACTCGACCGACGGTGGTCAGGAAAAAGCCGCCGTCGGAACTGTTAAACGCCGTCATGGCTCGCGTACCGTTGATGCCGACGAGCCAGTCGGCCTCAGAACGGCTGCGGGCGGCATCGGCAAGCGTCTGCATTTCCTCATCGGTACGCAGGTGCGCAAAAGCCTCGCGAATAGCCGCCGGCGTCATGGATTGCAACCACAAACGCTTGATGGGTTTGTCGTTTTTTGTCGCCTGCATGATGTAGCGGAAGATCAATTCACCTTCACGCCCCGCGTCGCATGCATTGATGACAAGGCTGACATCCTTGCGGTGAATGAGCTTTTTAAGGCTTTTGAGCTTTTCACCCGCCTTGGCAATCGGCTTCAAATCAAAATAAGGCGGTAGAACCGGCAAATGCGCAAACGTCCATTTGCCGCGTTTGACCTCATAAGCCTCGGGACATGCCAGCTCCAGAAGATGACCGAGGGCGTTTCCTACAATGTAGTCTTCGCCCTCGTAATAGTCTCCAGTTTTCTTCAATCCGCCGATAACTTTCGCGATGTCAACAGCAACTGACGGCTTCTCCGCGATAATCAGTGTCTTCATAGCACCTTTACAAAATTTCCACGAGACGCGCCGAAAAAAAACTGAGCGCGCGTCTTCTTTTTTCAGGATAGCCGCAAAATCCGTCGGTTTGCAACCGCGAAACTTGCGTTTTCACTCTTGTCCGGCAAAGTTTTTCGCCAAAAAACGTCCTTATTTTCTGTCTTGTTTTGCACAATCGCTTGAATTGGCAAGGTTTTTAGTCAACGGGCTGCCCAGCAGGCTTCAGTTTTTTGTCGCAACCTGAACAATGTCGGCCACGGTCTCCGTCAGCCTGGCTCCTTCGCGCAACAGCTTATGGCTGCCCTTGTAAAGCGACGAATGGATGCTGCCCGGAATCGCATAAACATCCCGATTGTTGTCGGCAAAAAGTCTGGCCAGCGTATGAGCTTGCCCGGGCAACTCGGCTTGTAGCACCAAAAGATCCGGACACAGATACGCGCACACAACGCTGCGCTGCTCAAGCGTTTGTTCCGACACGCCGATCCCCGGCATTAAGGGTGTCAGAATCAAGCCCCGATCGGCCGCCAAATGATAAAGGTCGCGCATAGCCGGCGGATACAGACGATCCGGCCCCGTCGCACTCAGCACAAGCAGTCCGGCTTGAGATTCTCCCTCGAGATTCAGAATCGATCGAGCCACCTGCGCATCTGTCTCGTTTTCCAAAAACGACACCACTGTCCGACCGCTGCGCACCAATGCACCCGCAAAAGCTTCGGCATTTTGCAGCCCTTCTGCATCCGGGCGCATAGCTCCCGCCAGTGCGATACGGCGGCTTTTAAGAATCTCTCTTTTGCCCCTCAATAGGAAAAAAGAGGGCGCACCTTCGTAGGCCAAGACCTCCTTTGGAAAATCCGGATCTGCCCAACAAACGAAGTCGGCCCGAGGCGTATCCCGAAGCCATTGTTCGACTTCGTGCGCTTGCTGTTCGGTTTCCTTGTCAAAAAGTCGACGCGAAGCCACCTCCCCAATGATGTCGGCGCAAGCCCTGCGTCCGGCATCAAAAATTCGATCAGCGTCTCCGTATGCCTCCAGAAGTCGACGCAAGCGCGCCGGCCCTATATCGCCGGCTTTCATCATCAACATCAGCCAACGGCTATCCGTACCGTCCGTTTGCTTGTCAAACACTTTGTTTTTCCCGAAAATTTCCGTAGATTCAGCGTTTTTCCAGATTTGACGCCTACAATAGCGCGCTTACCCGGCTGATTTTATCGGCCCGTGCATTTCGAGATATTTTTCCGGAGGTCTTCACTGTGGCACTTCTGCCCATCGTTCAGTATCCCGATCCTCGTCTGGCCACCAAGGCTGAGCCCGTCACTGTGTTCGATGACGCACTCAAGCAACTTGCCGTCGACATGGCCGAAACCATGTATGCCGCTCCCGGAGTGGGGCTTGCCGCCACTCAAGTGGGAAAGCTCATCCGCATGGTCGTGATTGACATTTCCGAAGAAAAAAACGACCTTCACGTTTTGGTCAACCCAGAAATCACCTCTCGCTCCGAAGAAATCAAAGAGTGCGAAGAAGGTTGCCTGTCCCTTCCGGGCCTCTATGAAAAGGTCAAGCGCCCGTCTTTCGTCACGGTCAAGGCTCAGGATCTGAAAGGTGAATTCTTCGAAATGCAGTGCGACGAACTCATGAGCGTGTGCGTGCAACACGAACTTGATCACCTAGACGGCATTGTTTTCATTGATCACCTGAGCCAGCTCAAAAAATCCCGCGCCGTCACCAAGTTGGCCAAACGCCGCAAGGAAAAGGCCCGCGAAGAAAAGGCCAAGCGAGAAAACCGCTGATTTGGTCTAACGCAATGTCGTGCCATAGCAGTGCGCGGCAATTGCGTCGGCAATTTCCTGCTGTCGGGATGCAGCCAAATCGTGTCCCATCCCTTCCATCGGCATAAAGCGTGCGCCTTCAATGCACTCGGCCGTTTCTTTTCCGGCTCGAAGCGGTAGCAAGGGATCAGCTGTGCCGTGGATCACCAACGTCGGAACCGTCAGCTGACGCAGCTGCTCCCGCCGATCGCCCGAAGCCAAAATCGCCATCAACTGGCGCATTTTGGCATGCGGCGGAACCTCGTACTCGAATTCCACGTCAATGATCTTATCGAGCGCTTCATCGCTGTAGATCTCGTTTTTCGTGCCAATGGACGTCATCACGTTGCGCAGATAGTTGCGCCACGCCAGTCGATCCTTTGTGGTCGGCGCCGGTTGCAGTGCTGAGCGAATGGCAACAGGATTTCCCACGCCGGTAATGACGTTGCCCGTTGCCGAGGAAATACTCGTCAGACTCACCGTGCGATGCGGCGCACGACACGCAAACACCTGTGCAATCATGCCGCCCATGGAAATACCGGCAATGTGCGCACGCTCCACTCCCAGCTCGTCCAAGATACTTTCCGTGTCGGCGGCCATGTCTTCTAGACGGTACTCCGCATGAACGGAGCCGCCTGCAATGTATTTGGCAATACTTGCAAACATGCGCGTTTTGCTTACGGGTTCCGTACCGAGCATGCTCGAACCGCTGTCCCGATTATCCGGTGCGATGACATAGAGTCCCTTGCGCACCAGACGCGTCAGAAAAGGTTCCGGCCAAGAGGCAGCATTCATCCCCAAACCCATCAACAGTACAAGCGGCGGCATGACCGGATCACCGTATAGACAGCATCCGAAACGACCGCGACGAGTAAGAAGCATCTTTTGCATGGTATGAATCCGATTTGTATTTGACCTCATGAGCGAGCCGACGCTTGCACGGCAGCCTCACCGATTCTACTCAGCCTTTCCGACCAAGCCGCTACAATACCGCGCAACACACTATTTTTCCCGCTTCTTCAAAAGTTTCTATGCGTATTGCTTTTGCCGGTACTCCCGCCTTTGCCGCTGCCGCCCTGAGCGCTCTGATTAACGCCGGGCACGAAGTCTGTCTTGTTCTCACTCAGCCCGATCGACCGAGCGGCCGCGGCATGAAGCTCAAACCTTCGGCCGTCAAGGAAGTAGCGCTGGCGCATGGCATTCCCGTTCTGACACCGATCTCGCTCTCCGTAAAGAGAGCTCCGCAGGAAGCAGAAGAAGCGCTCGCCGCCCTCGAAAACGCCGGTGCTGAGGTTCTGATCGTGGCCGCTTACGGCTTGATCCTGCCGCAGCGCGCGCTTGACGCCGCCCGTGGCATTGGCCGTGACGGTGACATCAAAAGCATGAATATTCATGGCTCGATTCTGCCGCGCTGGCGCGGCGCAGCTCCCGTACAGCGAGCCATTGAAGCGGGCGATGCCGTCACCGGAATCACGCTCATGAAAATGGAAGCCGGGCTCGATACAGGTCCCATGATCCTGAAAGCCGAAACGGCCATCACCGAGACTGATACATCGGCCACGCTCTTTGAACGACTGACTGAAATGGGCGCCGAACTTATCGTCAAAGCGCTCGAAGCAGCCGATGCACTTACCTGGGAAGCACAGCCCGAGGAGGGCGTGACGTACGCCGAAAAAATCCTCAAGTCAGAAGCACCGATCGACTGGTCCCTGCCCGCAGCCGCTGTTGCCCGCCGCATCCGCGCCTTCAACCCGTTTCCGTATGCCACGGCTGTCTGCAAAGGCGAAACCGTCAAAATCCGCAATGCCGTGGCCATTGACGCTTCCGGCAGACCCGGTCAAGTTCTGGAAGCCGGACATCGTTTGGTCGTAGCCTGCGGCTACGGCGCCATCGACTGTCTGGAACTTCAGCGCGCCGGCAAACCCGCCATGCCGGCTACCGCCTTCGTGCAGAGCACGGGACTTACCGTCGGAGATAAGCTGCAATGAGCGCCACTCTCAGTCGATCACTCTGGCTTGCTTCCGTCTGCTGGATGGAGCTTTCTGAACAGGCGGCCTTTGATCGCACGATTGAAGTTCGGTGCGAAAACGCAACGCCGGATGAAAAAGCGGCCGTTCGCTCGATTCTGTACTGCGCTCTACGCCGCGCCGTTTTTTTGGAGCGGCTTGTTGCCAAACTCGTGACCCGACGCCCCACTCCCGAAGTAACAGCCCTGCTTTGCGTTGCTTTGTCCGAACTCAACGAGCAACCCGACAAGCCCTACGTCGTCGTCAACGAGGCCATTAATGCAGCGCGTCTGAGCAAGGCAACTGCCCGCGCCAGCGGTCTTGTCAACGCTTGTCTGCGCCGCTATCTCCGCGAAAAATCATCGCTTGACAAAACCATCCTTTCCGATCGCGTCGCTCGCTTCAACGCACCGGGCTGGTGGATCGATCGCATGCGCAAAGAATTCGGCGCCGAAAACCTCGAAGCTCTCTTTGAAACACTGCACAAAAAACCGCCGATGACGCTGCGCGTCAATGTGCGTAAAACCACGGTTGAAAAATGGCTGGCCGATGCGCAGGCCGCAGGCTGTCCTGCCCGTGCGCTGGGCGGGCAGGCCGTTTTGCTGGAAAAAGCACGTCCCGTAAATCGAATTCCCGGCTTTGCCGAAGGACTTGTGAGTGTGCAGGACGCCGGCGCGCAGTTGGCTGGCCTGTTTCTGGCCCCCCGCTCTGGAGAGCGCATCCTTGACGCCTGCGCCGCCCCCGGCGGCAAAACGGCACACCTGCTTGAGCTGGCCGATTGTTCGGTTACAGCCCTGGAATCCGACCCACAGCGCGCTCCCCGCATCAATGAAAATCTTTCGCGTCTAGCGCTTAAAGCCGATGTCGGCGTGTGCGATGCGGCCGATATAGCACGCTGGTGGGACGGCAAACCGTTTGATGCCGTACTGCTTGATGCCCCCTGCACGGCAAGCGGCATCGTGCGCCGGCATCCTGAGATCGTGTTTTCCCGTCGCCCTGACGATATTGTTGCCCTCGCGCAACAACAAAAACGGCTTCTGGAAGCTCTTTGGCCTGTCGTCAAATCCGGCGGCAGACTCCTTTATGCCGTCTGTTCGGTGTTTGCTGAAGAAGGTTCGCAGCAAATCACGGCCTTTCTCGAAACGCATGCAGATGCACAAGCCGTTGCACTTCCGAAGTGCTCCTGTGCACAACTGCGCCTAATGCCGTGCGACAATCCTGACATGCCCGAGTTAATCAACGGGCCGCACGACGGATTTTTCTATTCACTTCTGCAAAAACGCTGATCTCGGTATGACTGTCACTCGCCGCCAACTTTGCGTTGCCGCCGCCGCCTTTCCCATCGCGGCGCTTGTGCCTCGCGTCGCTTCGGCCGACACCCCCGAGATGCAGCTCATGCAGGCCGTGCTTGAACCGCAAGGAAACGACCTGTTTTTGTCGCTGAGCTGGGAATACGACCTGCCTGAAACGCTCATTGATAGTCTGCGTCGCGGCATTGCGCTTTACTTTGTCTGTGAGGTGAAACTACAGAGCAAACGTATGCTCTGGTTTGACAAGGATTTAGGCCATCTTGAACTCGTTCAGCGCGTGAGCTTCAGTCCGCTCACCCGACAATACCGCTTTTCCCGAGGCGGTCTCTCTCAGACCTACGACACGCTTGAGCAAATACTGCCGATTACGCGGCACTTGATTGGCTGGCGAATCGCCGAAGCCTCAGTGCTTGATGATTCTTCGCTGGAACTGGAAGTGCGTATGCGGTTGGATACCTCACGCCTGCCCAAACCCCTGCAAGTCGTCGTCGGGGGCAATTCCGATTGGGCGCTTGACAGCGACTGGATCACGATCGATATCAAGCAAGCACTTGAAGCCAAACTCTTTCCGGATCCATCGCGACTATGATTCGTTGGCTTCGCATTCCGCTGGCCGTCGCAATCATCATCGCGGCCGTTCTTTTGGTTATTCTGGCTGCCGGTGGCGCTAACTCGGTCATCTTTGAGCGCTATTTCCCCATCCTTCTGATCGTCGACTCCTTCGCTACGATCGCCCTCCTGGCCTTCATCGGAGCCGTCGTCTACCGTCTGTTTAAACAGCGCCGCAACAAAGTTTTTGGCGCTCGCATGACAATCAACCTTGCGCTCGTGCTCGCGCTAGCAGCCGTTATCCCTTGTTTGCTGCTTTACTTTGTTTCGAGTCAATTTATCGGTCGCTCCATTGATTCGTGGTTTGATGTCCGCGTAGAGCAAGCGCTTGACTCAGGTGTAGCCCTTTCAAGCGAAGTAATTACGCGCGAACAGCATCAGTTACTGCAAACGGCCCGACGCATCGCCTCTATCCTGAATGCCACCTCCAAGGGCGAGCGCGCCCTGACACTGGATCGAATGCGCGAGACATCGGATGCGGCTTCAGCCATCGTCTTCTCTTCTTCCGGCGAAATTCTTTTAAGTTCTTTCTCGCCCACCGTCACGGCTGTGATTGATCGGCCAACTGCCTCTCAATTGCAGAAAGCGCGCACCGAATACGGCATTTATCTTCTCGAGGGAGAACAACCCGAAAGCGAAGGATCCTTGCGCATCCGCAGTATTGTGCCGATGGACGCCTATGCCGCCCTGCAGCCCACAACCTACCTGCAGCTCACGCAGGTTGTGCCCAAAGCTATGGCCAGTCACACCATTGATTTGCTCAACGGTTACAGAAACTATCAGGAGTTGGTGCTGTCTCGCTCCGCCCTGCGTGACATGTATACGATCACGCTCACGCTTACCATGTTGCTCGCCGTCCTGGTTGCGGTGGCCGTCGCCTTTGTGTTTGCCAGTGCCACAACGGCGCCCGTACTGCAACTGGCCCGCGGCACCCGCAAGGTTGCCGAGGGCGATCTGCGACCCATTAAAGAGTTTTCTGGCGACAGTGAAATCAATTCGCTCACCAAATCCTTTAACACCATGATCTCTCAGGTCGCCGAAGCCCGAGAAAATGTGGAACGTCGACGTCAAGAGGCCGAGCAGGCCCGCTCTCAACTCGAGTTGATTCTCGCCAATCTCTCCTCTGGTGTATTGGTCACCGATGACAAATTGCGCATCACGATGAGTAACGCGGCGGCCGTCAGCATTCTCCATGTTGACGAAATTAGGCCCGGCACCTCGGTTCAAGACGTCTCTCCCACGCTTGCCGGAACGCTTTCACAAAAAATTGCACTGACCGACGACGATACGCCCACTTCTTTTGAACTGCCCCTGACCGGAGCTGAGGTTCATACCGACGTAACGCTTTTCGTCCGCGCTTCACGCCTGCATTTAGAGCTCGGCCCCGGTTTCGTCATCATTTTCGATGACATCACCCGCATTCTGGATGCCCAACGTGCCGTTGCATGGGGTGAGGTCGCCCGCCGTCTGGCCCATGAGATCAAAAATCCTCTCACTCCCATCCGTCTGGCGGCCGAACGGCTGGAAATGAAGCTCAGCGGTAAACTCGACGAAAAGAACGAAGCGCTGCTGCATCGCACTACCGGAACCATTGTCACGCAGGTCGACGCCATGAAGCAGATGGTCAATGACTTCCGAGACTTTGCCAAGCTCCCTGAAGCTGTTTTGAAACCATTGAATCTGAAATTTTTCCTCGAGGAAGTCGTCGACTTCTACCACAGCGCCGGCACCAAAGTGGAATTGCACTGCGAAGGAAATCTGCCCGAAATCAGTGGGGATGCCAATCAGTTGCGTCAGGTTTTCCACAACCTCATCAGCAACTCAGTCGAAGCGATCGGTCGCAACAGCCCCAATCCGTACATTTGTCTGTCGGCGAGCCTACAAATGCAAAACGGCACCGCGACTGGCGTGCGCGTCACGCTCAAAGATAACGGCGGAGGTTTCTCGTCGTCGGTCCTTGCCAAGGCCTTCGAACCCTATATCACAACCAAACCGACCGGAACGGGGCTGGGACTACCAATGGTCAAAAAGATCATGGATGAGCATCACGCCCGCATTTCACTCGATAACCGTACAGAGGTCAACGGCCAGGTGATCGGCGCAAAAATTACGTTGGTGTTCCCGCTCAATCGCCGTCAAACCACCGAGGAAACAGAAAATCAATTCTCTGAAGTCTCCCGAAATGCAAACCCTGAGGACAAAAACGTGCCTGCAGAGCAAAAGGTGCGTAACATTGTGGAGTCGCCGTCCTGAAATTTGAACTAGGGCACGCTTTTGGAAGTTTGAAAAGCAAGCAGTATGTCAAAAATCCTTATCGTCGATGACGAACTTGGTATCCGAGAAATGCTCTCGGACATTCTCACTGATGAAGGCCATACCGTCTACACAGCCGACAGCGCCGAAGCGGCTCGCGTTTTTGTGCTGCAGGATAAGTACGACCTGATTTTGCTGGACATTTGGATGCCAGATACAGACGGCATCACTCTGCTCAAGGAGTGGGGGCAGCGCAAGTTACTGCACTGCCCGGTCGTCATGATGAGCGGACACGGCACTATCGAAAACGCCGTTGAGGCCATTCGCTTCGGAGCTCTGTCCTTCCTTGAGAAGCCGATTTCCATGCAAAAGCTGCTCTCGACCGTTGAACACGCTTTGGTCGTAGGGCAACGTCAGAACACCTTTGCCCGCTACCAGCAGCAAAAAGAAAAAACGCAGGAACCCGCCGTCATTGCTCCGACGGTCCAGCGGCTCGAATCGCTGCCCGTGTTGAAGATTCCCGGCACAGACATCACGCTCGACTTCAATCGCCCCCTCAAGGAACTTCGCGACGACTTTGAAAAGGCGTATCTTTCCTGTCTGATGTCTTACGAAAACTGTCAGATGACGAAAGTCGCCCGTCATGCAGGACTTGAGCGTACGCATCTGTACCGCAAACTGAAGTTGCTGAATTTGGAAATTCCACGTCTCGGCGGTGATATGCACAAGCACGCGTCCTTGAAAGAACCCCTTGCGACGAACGTTTCGTCGGATACTGACCACTTGTAAGCTCCGGCGACACGTTTATTTCACCCGTTCGAGCCAGCGGCAATTTATGCATATCCTCATCATCGGTGCCGGCCGCATCGGAAGGTCGGTTGCCGAAAACCTCGTCAATGAATCCAACGACATCACGATCGTGGATCACGATGCCGAGCGAGTCAATGCGCTCGAAACTCGTCTGGATTTGCGCGGGGTGACCGGAAATGCCCTCTCTCCTTCCGTATTGGAGAGCGCAGGCGCCAACGATGCCGACATGATCCTTGCGGTTACCGCCAACGATGAAACCAACATGGCGGTTTGTCTTCTTGCTTCGCAACTTTTCAACATCCCCACACGCATCGCTCGTGTACGCAATCAAGAATTGCGCCAGTACCCGCGCCTGCTCGCCGAAGAAGGCTTTCAAATCACCAGCACCATCTGGCCCGAGCAGGCTCTCAATGAAAGTCTTCTGCGTCTGATCGAATTTCCGGAAGCGCTCCAGATCATTGATTTTGCCGAAGGAAAAGCCGTTCTTTTTTGCGTGCGAGCCGTTGCAGGCAGTCCCTTGGTGGGGCGTCCGATCGGTGATTTGGCCGTACACCTGCCGTATGTTCCTGCACGCATCGTTTCGGTGTTTCGTCGTAACCGTCGTCTGGACATCTCTTCTGAAACCGTCATCGAAAGCGGCGATGAAGTCATTGCGCTTTCCTCCGGCCGTGACGTGCGGCGCGTCATCAGCGAACTGCGTCAGCATGAAGAACGCATCCGCCGCATCATGATTGCAGGCAACGCCCGTCTGGGTGTCCAGCTGGCAGGGCTTTTAAACGGCCCCGAAGGCCGTCGCGGCTATACCATCACCATTCTCGACGAAGACACGGCACTGTCCACATCACTTGCTGCAGCCGTTCCGAAGGACACCGAATTGGTGACAGGCAGCCTGACCAATGAAGAAGTACTCACGGAACTGTGTGTTGATCGCTGCGACCTCTTCATTTCGCTTTCTGCCCGCGATGAAAACAACATCATGGGCGCACTTCTGGCTAAAAAGCTGGGAGCTCGCCGCGTGATTGCGCTCACCGACAGCGACACATTCAGCGCCCTGATGCAAGGAACGCAGATCGACGTCACCGTCTCGTCCACCCAGGCGACCATCGGCGAATTGCTGCGCCACGTGCGTCGCGGTGACGTTCTAGCCGCCCACAGTCTGCGGCGTGGCGTTGCCGAGGCGCTTGAAATCGTGGCGCACGGCAATAAGAAAAGTTCTCGAGTGGTGGGCAAACGCATCGCCGACATCGATCTTCCGGAAGGTGTGGAAATTGCCGCTTTGGTGCGTGATACCGATGACATTGAAGAGCCTCAGGTACTCATTGCGCAAAAAGATGTCATTGTCGAACCCGAAGACCGCGTCATCGTCTTCGTGCCAGGCAAACGCGTGATTGCACAGGTCGAAAAGCTCTTTGCGGTCGACGTGGGCTTCTTCTGACGGAGGCAACATGTTTGCGAACCTTCGCTACTTTCTGTTGCCTGTCCTCAACATCACCGGTCCTGTGCTGATTGCCTTCGCGTGTCTGCTTTTGTTGCCGGTTTTCGTTTCGAACCTATACAACGACGGCGCCGCCTTCGGTTTTGAGATCGCTTGTGTACTGTGTCTAGTTACCGGCCTATTGCTCTACGTCTTTACAAAGCGCCATCGGCGCGAACTGTTGCCGCGTGACGGTTTTTTGCTAGCCACCATCATTTGGACCGTCACACCGCTTTTCGGTGCTATTCCTCTGATGCTCGAAATTCCGGGCATTTCCTTCACGCACGCCTACTTCGAGTCCATGAGCGGCATTACCACAACATGCGCAACCGTGCTATCGGGCTTGAGTCAATTGCCGGAATCCATCAATTTCTGGCGCTGTCTAATGAGTTGGATTGGCGGTATGGGTATTCTGGTGCTCGCCGTTGCCATTCTGCCAATGCTCGGCGTAGGCGGCTCGCAGATCTTTCGTGCGGAATTTTCCGGCCCCATGAAAGAGTCGCGGCTGACACCTCGTATCGCCGATACGGCCAAGGGGCTGTGGGGTATCTACATCGCGCTCTCGTTTGCGTGTTTTATCAGCTATCGGCTGGCGGGAATGAATACCTTCGAAAGCGTCATTCACATGTTCACAACGGTAAGCCTCGGTGGATTTTCCTCCTACGACGAGAGTTTTGCCCATTGGAACAATCCCAATATTGAAGCCGTCGCGATGCTCTTTATGCTCATCTGCGGCGTGAGCTTTTCGCTTCACTTCCTGGCTTGGAAAAAGCGTTCGATTGCCGCCTATTTCAAAAACATTGAGTGTCTTTCGTGGCTAGGTGTCGCCGTGCTCACGACAGCCTGTGCCACAGGACTGCTCCTTGCGAACAACGCTTCACTCGAACCGCTGCACGCCCTGCGTCTGGCCGCCTTCAACGTCATCAGCGTCATCTCAACGACAGGTTACGCGAGCCAGGATTTCGCGCAATGGCCCGCTTCCATCTACATCCTGATGTTCGTGGTGGCCTGCTTTGCCACCTGTGGCGGGAGCACCGGCGGCGGTATGAAGATGCTGCGCGTGGTAATGCTCGTCAAATACACTTCGCTGCAGCTCGTCACCACGGCTCAGCCCCGTGTAGTGCGTCCGATGGTCTTAAACGGCCTGGTGCTTCAGGACAAAACCGTGCTTTCGGCACTGAGCTTCATGTTGCTGTGGCTCGCAACAACGGTCCTTGCCTTTCTAGGTTTGCTCCTGAGCGGTCTAGACGCCACCACAGCTTTCGGTGCCGTGCTCGGTTGCATCTGCAATATCGGCCCGGGACTGGGAGAAGTTGGCCCCAATGCCAACTTCTCGGTTCTTACCGATGCACAACTATGGCTGTGCACCTTCTGTATGTTGATCGGCCGCTTGGAGTTGGTGACTGTCTTTGTGCTCTTTACGCGCTCATTCTGGAGCGCTTAAGGGACACCCCACATCACTTTCTTTCCTTTTTTCTGGGCTGCACGCAGCATTTCCAAGAGCGGGTAGACGCGCATGGAAAAGGTCACGTGCTCAAGAGCTTTCTTTTCCTCTTCTTCATCAGGCCATGGGTTGCTACCGGGGTACCCCTTGAGCTCACGCTCCCGTTCGCGACGTTTTCCTTGTTCAATCATGTCCTTTTCCCTGTCCACAGCCGTCTGCAGCTTTTCAATCACGCCGGGCAGATCTTCCGGCAACCAACAACCTGATTCTGCATAGGGACGCTCAAGCACCTCGCAAATACCCTGAAATGTTGTCGGCATCATGAAAAAACCGCCGCTGGCGGGAGAACGAAACTCAAGTACTGCCATGGTTTTCCTCAGAAAAGTTTGAGTTTTTTCAGTCCATTAGATCTCGGTCCATCTTAAAATGAGGCTAGTTCTCGGGTTCGGCTGTCCGAACACGACACAACCTGCGCTAGACTTCTGCCTCTTTGTTCTTTTCGAGCGTCTATTGTGACCACATATCTGTTTATTATCGCTCATGCCCCGCTTGCAGGAGCCCTCAAGCAGTGTGCCGAGCACGTCTTCTCGCACGACGACCGCGTTGCCGACCGTGTGGAAGCGTTCGACATTCCAGCCGATTCCGATGCGGATGAGTGGCGAACTCAGATTGCCGAAAAACTTCCCAAAGCTCCCGACAGCTGCCTGATTCTCACGGATATTGTGGGGGCTACGCCCTCAAACATTGCCGAATCCATGTTGCAGGCAGACAACACGGCAGTCCTCTCGGGTCTGAATCTTCCCATGGTGCTCACCGCTCTCGTGCACCGGGACGAGCCTCTCTCCGATGTGGTACGTGCCGTCAGCGAAGCCGGCATTGCCTCGGCGGCCAAACCCGCACTACGCAAAGATTAATCCGCTGCAACACGAGGTAAAAATCAACACTCATGCAGTCCAGAACTATCACCGTCACCAACAAACTGGGCGTGCATGCCCGTCCGGCCGGACTGATCACCAAAACCGCCGGTTTGTTTGATTGTTCCGTCATCCTCGACAAAAAAGGCAAGCGCATTGATGCCAAATCCATCCTTGCCGTCATGACAATGGCCGCCAAATGCGGCGACGAAATCACGATCATCACCAACGGGCGCAACGACAAAGAGGCGCTCGAAGCCATCGTGGCTCTCTTTCAGTCGAAGTTCGGCGAGGACGAATAATGGACGAACTGCTCAAAGACGCCGCCCCCGCAGCACCGGCAACTCCGACTGCCGAGTCCGACAACGAAGAGATTGACAAAATCGCGGAACGCAATGCCGACGAGACGCAGGCGACCGACTCCCAAATTGCCGAACCAGAGCCCGTAACGCTGGGCGGTACGGCCGTGAGTCCGGGCGCCGCGTTCGGACACGCGCAAATGTTTGCCGAAGGCGAACTTGAAATTCCTCACTTTACAATCGAAAAAACGCAAACTCGCGCCGAATTCACTCGCTTGCGCGCTGCCGTGCACACGGTTGACAAAGAGTTCGGCGAACTGATTGAGGAGTTGAGTCTAGAAGAAGATGCGCCGACGGAAGCCATCGCTTTTCTGGAACTGCACCGTCAGCTTCTCAACGACGAGTCGATCATTACGGAAACGCAGGACATTATTCGGGAGCGCTTGATCAACGCCGAATGGGCCCTGTCGCTCAAACTCGAGGATATTCGTCGCAGTTTCGAAGAAATTGACGACGATTATCTAGCCGATCGTATCGACGACATTGCACAAGTCATTGAGCGCGTACAACGCGTTTTGAGCGGCCGCCGCCGTCCGGCCGATACCGTTTCGCGCATGATGAGCGAAAGTTCGGTCATTTTGGTGGCCGAAGACTTCAGCCCGGCCGATATTCTGATTCTGAAACGCCGTCAGGACATTTCCATCACGGGTTTGATCATCGAAAAGGGCGCGGCCACATCGCACTCTTCCATTTTGGCGCGTTCGCTCGAAATTCCGACTCTGGTTAACGTCGGAGGCGCCTGTGAGGTGATCCAGACCGACGATGTGCTGCTCATGGACGCTGACAAGGGCATCGTCATCGTCAATCCGCTCAAAGACGGTATGCCGCAGATGTCCGAGCGCATCCGTAAGATGAATGCGATACGTCTGCGTCAACGCAAGCTCAAGACGACCCACTGCGTGACATCTGACGGCTGCGCCGTGAGTCTTTTGGCCAATCTGGCATTGCCCGAGGACGCCAAGGAAGCGATGTCAAACGGTGCCGACGGTGTCGGGCTCTTTCGCTCCGAGTTCTTGTTCATGAACCGCCCGAGTTTTCCGAGCGAAGATGAACAGTTTGAAACGTATACACGCGTGGTCAAGGCCATGCGCGGCAAGATCGTCACAATTCGCACCATGGACCTGGGCGGCGACAAGTTGCCCTCTCGAGAAGCGCTTGAATCCATCGGCGAAGACCCGGACAAGGCCGTTGCCAATCCGGCATTGGGACGTCGAGCCATTCGCTTCAGTCTGAGTCACACTGACCTGTTTCTGACGCAGCTGCGCGCTATTTTGCGTGCCGGCGCCACCGGTCGTGTGCGCTTAATGGTTCCCATGCTTTCCTGGATGACGGAAGCCGACATCGTGCTGAGCTACGTCAAACGCGCGCAAGAAGAGCTCAAGGATCGCGGCGTCAAATATGCCGAAAACATCCAAATCGGCGGTATGGTGGAGGTGCCCTCAGCCGCGCTCTGCTTAAAGCAGTTCCTCAAGCGTCTGGACTTCGTTTCGGTCGGCACGAACGATCTGATTCAATATCTGCTTGCCGTTGATCGAGAGGATCCGGACGTAAGTTACCTGTACGATCCGCTTCATCCGGCCGTGCTTTCCATGCTCTACAACTGCATCAATACGGCTCACCGCGCCGGCAAAGAAATCAGCGTCTGCGGCGAAGCAGCTGCCGATCCAGTCTTTGCTTTTCTGCTCTTGGGAATGGGCCTTCGTCACTTCTCTATGGAGAGTGCGCGTATTCTGCCAATCAAAGAATTTCTGCTTGCCTCCAACGCAAAGGATGCTGCCGCGCTCATGCGCCGCATTCACCGAGCGCATACGATTCAGGACATTCGCAAACATACTCTGGAATACTTTGCCGATCACGACGAATTGGCTGCCGGCTTTGCGGCAAGTCAGGTGCTGTGCACGCGTCCTTGGCAAAGCTTTAAGGCCTCCTAAAAGAAACAAATGAAACCTTTGACTCTCAACGACATCGCACGCTTGGGCGAATTGCTCGCCGCCGTACCCGATCCCTTCGTACCGATGGAAGCCGATCAGCTCGACGGCTTTCTCACGGCGCTGTGTCTGCTGAAAGTGCCGCCCGCCATTGACGATTGGTTCGTCTACGTACTCGACGCTTCGGGCAACCGCCGCGCCAAACTGGCCGATCCCGCCGAACAAGCCGAGCTGCGCCGCTTGGTACTGGCGCGCGGTGCCGACATCGAATCTCGCATCCTGCACGAAAAACCCGTAGATCCCATCATCTACGACGAAGACATTGACGAGGACGATCCCGAAGGCGAATTGGCTGCACTCGCCCCCTTTGCCGACGGTTTTGCCTTTGCCTGCAGTTTGTGGCCGGAGTTGATGAAGTCTCAGAACAAAGCCGTGCAAGCTGCTCTGGTCGGCATTCTGCGTCACGAGTCACCCGACGAAGATGGTGAAGAAGAGGAAACCGAAGCTGTGGATGCAGCAGAGGAAGTTCGTTTCGCCAACCTAGACGAAGCGTTGGAAGACGTCGAAGCCTGCGTGCAGGAAATTGCGGAAGTCACCCGCAAGGATGACATCAAGAAAGCTCCCGCGAAGAAACCTGCCTTCGCAAAAAAGCGCCGTTAACCTCAGTCTTGAACTGTTCCGGACGCCGCCTCGTGCGGCGTTTTCTTTTTGCGAACAACGCCAGCCAACACCACCAAAATCAAAACCGGCACGCCAATGGCAGCGGTTGCCGTAAAGAAAGTCGCGTAACCGACCGATTGCACCGCCACACCGGAAAAGCCCGCCAGAAACTTGGGCAGAATCAGCATCACGGACGAAAATAGCGCGTACTGTGTGGCGCTGTAAGCCACATTGGTCAACCCCGAGAGATAGGCCACGAAAGCCGCAGAAGCCAGACCTCCCGCAAAGTTATCGGCACTCACCGTCAGAACCAGAAACGCCGTGTCGTGTCCGCGCAAAGCCAAAGCCGAGAAAAGCAAATTGGTCGCAGCCGACAACAGGCCGCCCAAAAAGAGCGTTCGCATGACACCGATGCGCGAGGCAATCGCGCCGCCCGCAAAGGCGCCCACCAATGTCATGATCAAGCCGAAGACTTTGCTTACGGCCGCCACTTCCTCTTTGGAAAAGCCCAAATCCGCATAGAAGGGATTGGCCATGACGCCCATCACCACATCGCTGATGCGGTAGGTGGCAATCAACGTCAAAATCACCGCCGCACCCCAGCCAAAACGCGAGAAGAAATCCAAAAATGGCTTACAGATCGCTTCGAAAATCCACTCGCGCTTACTTGCATAGGTCTGTGCATGCACTCGCCGGCTTTGCTCCGGCTCAGGGCTCAAAAGCACCGTGACAACGCCCACCAACATACTCGCGGACATCACAAGATACGCTGATCTCCAACCGACGGCCGTCCCGAACTGCGTTTCGAAAAAGGCGGCAATCGCCAGAGCGCCGGCCCCCGCCCAAATCATCGCCAGTCGGTACCCCGTCTGATAGGTGGCGGCAAAGGCCGCCTGTTTTTCTTCCGAACCGCTTTCAATGCGAAAGGCGTCAAGCGCAATGTCCTGCGTAGCGCCAAAAAACGCCGTCGAGAGCGCCAGAGCGGCTGTCAGCGTCAGGCTTTTGGCCGGATCCGCAAAAGCCATCAGAGCAAGCGAAACGATGAGTCCGATTTGCGCCGTCAGAAGCCATGCCCGGCGCTGTCCGAGTCGAGACGACAACAGCGGAATGCGCAATTTGTCAACAAGCGGCGACCAGAGCCACTTCATGCCCCAGCACAACCCGACCCAACTCATGAAACCGATGCTTTTAAGGTCAACGCCAACTTCGCGCATCCAAAACGAAAGAGTTCCCAGAACCAACAAAAGCGGCAGCCCCGAACTGAACCCCAAAAAGAACATGCGCAAAACAACCGGCTCACGATAAATCGCAAGCCAGGATAGTGCACCGCCTTCTCTTTTAGAGCTCTTCTCGGGTGTCATTTCTTGTCGTAAAAAACGTCCGGGCCGGAAAGCCAGCGCCATTTACCACAGGCCAAATCCTCGGGAAGCCTCAAAGCGCCGAACGCAATGCGCTGCAGCGCTTCGACGCGATTGCCGGCTGCGGCAACCATGCGCTTGACCTGATGATATTTGCCACTGGTGATCGTCATGTCAATGGTGTATTCATCCACACGCACGATATCGTCGGCAGCAAGCGTCTCCTTTTCGTCTTTGAGCTTAACGCCCACGACCAAATCCTCAAGCATCTTGTCGCTCGGCGCATGCTTGCAGGTCACGCGATATCGCTTGGGTACATGCCGCTTGGGGTGCGTCAAACGATGCAGCAAAGCGCCGTCGTCGGTAAAAATCAAAAGTCCCGTGGTGTCCGCGTCTAGCCTTCCCACCGGCTGTACACCGCGGCAGCGCAGCGGAGGCGGTAGCAGCTGCATGATGCTCGGATGGTGAATCGGCTTTTGCGAGCACTCGTAGCCCGCAGGCTTATTCATCATCAGGAGAGCCTTTTCCCGATACGGCCACGTTTCGCCCTTGACCGTAAAGTCAAGCGACTCGACATCAATGTCCGCGTCGGGATCATCAACGACTTCGCCTTTAACAGCAACTTGTCCGAGCGCGATCAAACCTCGGCATTCATGACGCGTGCCAAACCCCTGAGAAAAAAGAATTTGCTCCAGACGCATCAAATTTCTCGTTCAAAATCAATCACAAGCGGCGCATGATCCGAGAATTTCTCGTCTTTGTAGATGAACGTACTTCTCGCGTCGCGGGCAATGCCTTCGGTACCGAACATGTAATCAATGCGCCAACCGACGTTCTTGGCTCTGGCCTGGCCTCGCTGACTCCACCAGGTGTACTGCTCCGCTCCGGGTTCAAGCTCACGGAAGATATCGTGCCAGCCGTCGCATTCGAGTCGATCCGTCACCCACTGACGCTCTTCTGGCAAAAAGCCTGAGTTCTGCAGGTTTCCTTTCCAGTTTTTCAGGTCGATTTCCTTGTGTGCGATATTGACGTCGCCGCAGATCAGAATATCGCGGCCGCTTGCCTGCAGTTTTTCCATGTGCTTTTCAAAAGCGTCCAAAAAGCGATACTTAGCAAGCTGCCGGTCATCACTAGAACTGCCCGACGGGAAATACACGGAGACAATCGACAAATTCTTGAAGTCAGCCTGAACATAACGGCCTTCGTCGTCGAATTCGCCGCCGTCAAAACCGATCACGACATTGTCAGGCTCCACCTTCGACCACAATCCGACGCCCGAATATCCTTTTTTCTGCGCGCAGTGAACCCAAGAGTTGTAGCCGGTGCGATGGCGAACTTCGTTTTCAATGTCAGATTCCTGGGCTTTGAGTTCCTGCACGCACAGCACCTGCGCGTCGATCTGATCAAACCAGTTCCAAAAGCCTTTGTTGGCGGCCGAACGAATGCCGTTGGCGTTAAAAGTCACGACGCGAAGCATGCGGTTGAGTTCCTTTTTCGGGGAAATAGAGACAATGGAAATGCCGTAGAATTTTAGCTTGCGCGTGCAATTGGCCTGCCGCGCATTACCTTTGAATTTTCTTTTCGTTTTGTGCCCATCATGCCCAGCATTCAGTCTCAGTTCATTGAATTTGCCCTTGCTTCCGACGTTCTCCGCTTTGGCAGCTATAAAACCAAAGCAGGCCGCATGAGCCCGTACTTCTTCAACGCGGGTCTGTTCTCCACCGGCCAGATGCTCGATACGCTCGGCGCGTTTTACGCCAAGGCGCTTCTGGCTGCGCGTGATGCCGGTCGCATTGAGTTCGACATGCTCTTCGGGCCTGCCTATAAGGGTATTCCGCTGGTGAGCACCGTCGCCATGAATCTTGCCCGCATGGGCTGTGACTGTCCCTACGCATTCAACCGCAAGGAAGCCAAGGATCACGGTGAAGGCGGCACAGTCATCGGCGCCCCCCTGAAAGGCCGCGTCGTCATCATCGACGACGTGATCAGCGCCGGTACCTCCGTGCGTGAATCCGTCGCACTCATCACCGCCAACGGTGCTACGCCCGCCGGCGTTCTGATCGCCCTGGACCGCATGGAAAAAGGCGGAGACGCCGTCAATCTGACGGCCACGTCCGCAGCTCAGGATGTTGAAAAGACCTTCAACATGCCCGTCGTGAGCATCGCCAACCTCAAGGATCTGCTGAGCTTCATGGACGGCGACTCGCCCGCTGCCAAGGCCGCCGCGCAGTACCGTGAAGCCGTGAAAGCCTATCGCGAACAGTACGGCGCCTAACTTCCTCTGGCACCTTCAACAAAAAGCGCAGGTGGCACATTCACACTGCGCTTTTTTATCACCAAAAATTTCGCCCCGACGTTCATCAGAACCCCGAGGCGAAAATGATCGGCTAAATCGGAAAGAACGTATTACTTCGCCGCTTCGGCCGCTGCCTTACCGGCAATGCGACCGAACACGATGATGTCAGTATATGCATTGCCGCCGAGGCGGTTCGTACCGTGCGTTACGCCCGTGACCTCACCGGCCGCCCAAAGACCCGGAATCGCCTTGCCTTCGGCCGTCAGAGCCTGAGCCTTCTCATTGATGCGCACGCCGCCCATTGTGTGGTGCACACTCGGCACGGCCTTGATGACGTAGTACTTGCCCTGCGTCATGTCGAGCAAGCCGGAACGATGGTTGAAATCCTTATCGTTGCCCTTGCCCGTCATGGAACTCACGCGATCAATCGTGCCCTTGAGGCTGTCAAACGGAATCTTCGTGAAGTCGGCCACGCACTTCAGATCGTCGCAGGTTGCCATAATGCCCTGCTTGGTGAAGGCTTCGTATTCCGTCGGATGTTCCTTGACGGTATTGGAAATCGAGCCGATCTTGTCATTCCAGAGCACCCAGCAGTAGCCGCCGGTCTGCTTCAGGATGGCTTCGGACAGAACATCACGGCGCTGCAGTTCTTCCACAAAGCGCTTGCCTTCCTGATTGAGCATGATGGCACCGTCAAAGCGAGCGTCCGCAATCAGTTCGATTACACCCGAAATCGGGTCGCAGATCGGATAGGTCTGGATGTAACCCATGTTGACAAGTTGGGCACCCGCGCGCTCGGCCATATAGAGAGCTTCACCCGTTGTGCCCGGAGCATCCGTCGTCTTGAAGCGCTCGTCAATCTTCGGGTTGTACTTTTTGACCATCTCAGGATTGGCACCGAAGCCGCCCGTTGCAAGCACCACGCCACCCTTGGCGTTAAAGGTGTAGGAAGCCCCGTTCATCGTCGCCTTGACGCCAACGACACGACCGCTCTTATCCTTAATGAGTTCTTCAGCCTTCATGTTGGTGATGACGGGAATGCCCAATTCATCAGCCTTAGCCTGGAACTTGGTGATGAATTCCGTACCAGTGTGACCAATCGGAATCAGAGCGCGTTTACGGGAGTGCCCGCCGAAGAAGAAGAGATTGTCGTCTTCAAAGCGAACGCCGAGGTAGTCACGGCACCACTTGGCAGCGTCAAGGGCGTTGTGCGTCAACACATTGATCACCTTGGGATCGCCCTTCTTGTCACCGCCGAGATAGGTGTCCTTGGCGTGCAGTTCCGGCGAGTCGTCGTTGATGCCGAGCTTAGGCTGAACCCAATTCTTAGCTGCGTTCATTTCAGCGCCGGAAATCAAAGAGTTGCCGCCGACAGCGGGCATCTTTTCCAACAGGACGACATTGGCGCCGGCATTCTTAGCTTCAATCGCAGCGGAGAAACCTGCACCGCCCGCACCGATCACGACCACGTCATAGGACGACTCCTTCGGCAAAGCCTTGACAACCTTCTTGATCGCCTTCTTATCGGCCTTGCTGAGCGTTACGCCGGCCTTCTTGGCGGCATCGGCCACAGCGTCCAGGAACCCCTTAGACGAGAAAGTAGCGCCGGAAATGGCGTCGAGCTGCACGGAATTCGTGTCAATGACGTGCTGCTTGAGATCCGTGAAGACCTTAGCGGCGAGCACAGGATTTTCCTGCTGCTTGACGATCTTGATGTCCTTGATCTTGCCGCCGTCAAAAGTCACGGCAACAGTCACGTCGCCGTGCTTGCCAACACCGGAACCCTGTGTCGTCACAGGACTTGCCGATACGGTGGCTGCAAAAGCCAAGCAAACCAACCCGGCAACCAAAGCGCGAGAAAAACGCATATCTATTTCCCCTCTGTAGTAAACAGACAGTTTGATGCAGTTAGCAACAAAAGACAGTAAATTGTCTGATTTTGTCGACTTTTGATCGCAATCTTCAAAGAAAACCAGCTGATACAGACGCAAAAGCGACCATGCCGTCTTTTTGAGCTGGCTCCTCGGCATTTTAGGCAATTCTACTTAGAGCGGATAGTCATCAAAAACTGCGCTTTATTCGGTCCTTTCCAAAATTTCAACCTCTCGATTCAGGCAACCTCTTCCCCAATTTTTAGTTCTGAACTCTTGAGAACCCATTGATTTTCTGTGAAAATGCCCTGACTAATTCTTTTGGCTCACTCGGTATTAGTCGATGATTTTTCGATTTCTTACCGCAGGAATCTTTGAAGTTTTTTAACAACAAAAGGCCAAACATGCGTCCGCCTTCCTCTAGCTGGCTCAAGGAAATCGGGGTTTTTAGAAATCGTCTGACAGACGATACTTACTCTATTCCTTCCTATCCGTGGCTCGCCCCGCCGCTGCACTCCCGAATTCGTTCCCTGATCGAACGCTGGGGTGTAGAAACGGAATTAGGAGCCAACGAACCCGTGCTCGGACACGTCAGCGACAAAGTCGACAAGCTTGTCATGGTTAAATCCGGCATTACCGGACGCTGCTTCGGTTCCATTTACGGCGTCAAACAGCCCGGCATGGCGTTTTCCATTCCCGGACGCCTGGCATGCGGCAACCTTAATTTCTTTTCGCATCGCCCCTGTGTCGGCAGCTACTACGCCCTTGTGCCAAGCGTTGTCATCAGTGTTCCCCAGTCGCTTCTCTACAGTCTTTGCGAAAAAGACCCGGAAATGCTGATGATTGTGGCCCGAGAATTCGAATTGATGAATCTGTCGGATCGTCTGGGATTCGGTGTGCATACGATGCTTGGCGTTGAAGATCGTTTACTGGCCTATTTCATCACCTGGACGGTTGCGTTCGGTCGCGAAGAGGTCATCGACGGGACCTCGTGGATTCGCGTGCCGGCGCCGCTGCGCGGCGAAGCGCTGCAGTTCGTCGTCAACTGTTCGGCAGCCGCGCTTGAGCGCGCTCTGGGAAATCTCAAGAGTTCCGGTAACTACATCCCGCAAAACGACAGCGCTCTGATCAAGCTCGAATGCATGTTGCCGGTGCATCGCTGGCTACGAAACATTGAAGAACGCTCCAGCGATCTGTACCGCAATCCGCTCAAAAAGATCCTTGCGGAAACGCATCCAAAGTAGACGCGCAACACGGGCCAAACGGCGATCCTCCTGAAATTTACCCCTTTGGAATTACGGGTTTATGCCAGTTTTTACCCCTTACGGTTAATGTATTTGCTCGTTCCTTCGGCGCATATACTCAAATCCGTGGAGTCATAAATCCTCTACCCAAAGGAGAAACAACAAATGAAAAAGTCTTTGATCGCCATGTCGGTGCTCGGCGCGTTCGTTGCCGGCTCTGCGACTGCGGCCAATGTCGAAATCTACGGTTTGATCAACCCCGCTCTGATGTTCACGAGCAGCAACGGCGACTACGACGGAGCTGAAACGAAGAACCAGTTCTCGATGGAAGAAGGCAAGGAATTCGGTTCCCGTTGGGGTCTGCGCGGCATGGAAGAAATCAGCCCGGACTTCAAGGTCGGCTTCGTGCTTGAATCCGGCTTCCGTTCCGATACCGGTGCTCTGGGCGCAGCCCGCGACACCGGCCGTATCTTCGACCGCGAATCGCATATCGACCTGCACACCAAGTTCGGTAAGTTCCAGTTCGGCCGCATGCCGCTGTTCGGCAGCGTGCTCGGTGCCGACGGCCTGTTCCGCGCCATTGACCCGCTCTTTGCCAACTACACCTTCGCATTTGGCTCCGGTTCCGTCACCGCCTCCGACTGGACGCGCGTCGATAACGCCATCAGCTACGTCACCCCGACATTTGCCGGCTTGACGGGCTATGCGATGTACTCGTTCAAGAACGATGGCACAACGGATGCAGAAGAAAGTGAAGCTGAGTCAAACCGTTATGCTTCTCTCGCCCTGCGTTACCAGAACGGCGGTCTGGAAGCTGTCCTGGTGGCTGACATGACGATATATGGTTCTGTGGATAATCCCGATCATGAAACAGAAGATGTCGACAACGGCTTTACCGTCACCCTCGGCGGCAACTACGAATTCAGCAACGGTTTCAAACTGATCGCTTTTGCGCAGTACTTCAAGGATCAGTGGCTCAACACCAACGCTCGTGCCGGTGTCACTCTGGATGGCGTGAACTGGATAACCGCCAAGCAAGGTAACATCGAAAACGGTAGCGATGGATACGGCTTCGTGGATGGCTACGGCTTGAGCCTCGGCGCCAACTATCCGTTGGGCGGCGGCACCATTAAGGGTCAGGTCGCCTACCGCGACATGGACAACACGAAGGATGTCGACTTCAGCCGTTGGTTCGTGGCTCTGGGTTACGACTATCCGCTCTCCAAGCGTACGAGCCTCTTTGCGATGACCGGTTTCACTCAGGAAAAGGTTGAAAACAATCGCACTAACAAAGAAGCCACGCCGTACGGCTTTGAATTCACCGCCGGCATCCTGCATCGCTTCTAATCCGTCTCTTGCGTTCGGTATGAACGCATGACCGATGATCAACGCACATCTTCGTTTCGGGGGTGTGCGTTTTTGTAGGTACATACTGTGACGTACCTCCGATCAATTGTTCACCTAAGCCTTAGAAAAACCTTTTTAAAACCGAGGTTTAACGCCATTTTTGGTCCGTAAAAACCCTAGTTTAAGCCTATTTGCAGAGGGGTATCTCTCCTTTTTGACTAGTCCTAAACTGACCGTCAGAAGGTTGAAGAGGTTGTCAAAATCAACCGTTCGACCAAACTACGAAACACTTGTTCAAAGTGAAGGAGAAACAAAGTGACCAATAGTCTTTCCCGCCGCAGCTTCCTCGGCTCTCTGGCTGCCGCCGGTGCCGCCGGCGTTGTGTCTGCCCCCGTTCTTGCGCAGACCGTGAAGGTTCCCGCCAAGTGGGACAAAACAGTTGACTTCCTGATTGTCGGTACGGGTTTTGCCGGTTTGGGCGCTGCCATTGAAGCCCACGAACAAGGCATCAAGAACGTCCTCGTCATCGACAAGATGCCTTCCTACGGCGGCAACTCCATCATCAACGGCGGCGCCGTGGCTGCTGCCGGTACCGACATGCAGAAGGCTGCCGGTATCAAGGACAATCCCGATCTCCTCTACAAGGACATCATGAAGGCAGGCGGCGGTCTGGCTCACCCCGAACTCGCACGCCACATCGCCGACAGCTCCGTTGAAAACTACGAATGGCTCAAGAAGGTCGGTGTTCAGTTCAAGGCCGTCACCTTCCACGGCGGTCACTCCGTACCCCGTAGCCATGCCGTGACCAATAACTCCGGTTCCGGCTTCATCAACCCGATGTACAAGAAGTGCCAGGAATACGGCATCCCCGTGCAGTTGCGCACGATCGTCGATGACCTCGTTGTTGACGACAAGGGCGCTGTGCTCGGCGTCAAGGTCCGCGAAAACTATCGCTTCGGCCGTGAAAAGTCCGGCAAGGTTGCCTACTACCGCGCCACCAAAGGTGTTCTGCTCGCCGCCGGCGGCTTCAGCCAGAACGTCCAGATGCGTATGGAACACGATCCGCGTCTGAACGAGAAGTTCGGCTCCACCAACCATCCGGGTGCTACGGGCGACGCTCTGCAGGCTGCTCAGATGATCGGTGCCAACACCATCCAGATGGACTGGATTCAGCTCGGCCCGTGGACCAGCCCCGATGAAAACGGCTTCGGTCTGGCTCCGCTCTTTGTGGAATCCGCTGTCGGTTACGGCCCGATGATTGATCCGGCTACCGGCAAGCGCTTCATTCAGGAAACCGGCAACCGTAAGGTTCGCGCCGACGCCATCGTTGCCATCGGCCATCCGACCCTGATCTACACCTGCGTCAAGAACGCAGAAAACAAGATCATCGGCAAGAACATGACGCCGGAACTGTTTGACCGCGCCATGAAGAACGGCGTGATCAAGAAGGTCGCCAACCTGAAGGAACTCGCTGATACGTACAAGATCCCGTACGACGAACTGAAGAAGACCAACGAGAAGTTCGACAGCTACATCAAGGCTCAGAAGGATCCGGACTTCAACTGCATGATGTTCAAGGACGCTGTCCAGAACGGCGACGGCCCCTTCTACGTTGTGCGCCTGTGGCCGCGTGTGCACCACTGCATGGGCGGTCTCGTGATCAACAACAAGGCCCAGGTTGAAAACGCCCGCGGCCAGGTGATCCCGGGTCTCTACGCAGCTGGTGAAATCACCGGCGGCGTGCACGGCATGGTTCGTCTCGGTACCGTTGCTGTGGCCGACTGCATCATCTTCGGTCGTACCGCTGCCCGTACGGCTGCCGGCAAGTAATCCGGTTTTTCCCAGAGGGCCGGTCTTCTTTCGGCCCTCCAATCTCCTATAAGAGTGTTTTCTTAGACCCGGCACGGACGTGCCGGGTCAGAGAGAATTTTTCCCCAACAAAAAGAACCAACGTATCAGGAGCTCACGATGTCTTTTTCGAAGACACTTTTGATTTCGCTCGGTCTGGCTTCTTTGATCGCCTGCGGCACGGTTAGCGCAGCGGAAAAGTTCGGCTCGGACCGTCACGTCGCCCGCGGTGTTTCTTGCCAAATGTGCCACGGTCCCGACATGAAGAACCCCGTGTATCCGGATGAAAACACCTGCATCAAGTGCCATCCGAAGGCTGCCATGGCCAAGAAAACTGAAAAGCTTCAGCCCAATCCGCACGCCGCTCCGCACAACGGAGACTGCACGCTGTGCCACATGCAGCACGAACCCACAGTGAACTACTGCGAACAGTGCCACAAATTCAATTTCCCGAAGGTGCCTTAATCATCTTCCGAATTCCGATTGCCCTCTCCTCTCTCCTCAATCGGAATTCGATCAGTCTGAACTGGTATGAAAATTCTGGACAGATTCGATGTGCGAATTTTAAGGTGCTTTTTGAAGCAGTTTTATCTGGATGA
>UPZS01000007.1 GCA_900538905.1 uncultured Sutterella sp. | reverse complement strand
TCCTCCGTGTTGTTCCGTGACATTGATCTTTCAATCGACGGGACCGTGCTGGTGGTGAACGTTGTTGAACGTCCTGCCGTGGCCGCTATTGACACGAACGGAATCAAGGCCTTTGACAAGGACGGCGTGGAAAAGAGTCTGCGTGACGTCGGTTTGGCAGAAGGCCGTATTTTTGATCACTCAATTCTTGAACGTGCCGATCAGGAATTGCGCCGTCAGTACTTGTCTCAGGGATACTATGGCGTCGACATCAAGACATCGGCCACACCGCTTGAGCGCAATCGTGTACGCATCACGATCAATGTTGACGAAGGTGCCGCATCCTCCATCAAGCAAATTCGGTTTGTAGGCAATACGGTTTTTGACTCGGACGAGCTGGCCGACCAGATGCAGCTTTCCGAACACAAGTGGTCGAGTTTTTATACCAAGCGCGACCTGTATTCGCGTGAAAAGCTTGCTGCCGACCTTGAAACCCTTCGCAGTTTTTATCAGAACCAGGGCTATCTTGACTTCAAGGTCGATAGCGTCCAGGTGTCTGTGGCGCCGAATAAATCCGACATTTTTATCACGATTAACGTAACCGAGGGCAAGCAGTACACTGTCAACGACATTACCCTAGGCGGCGATATGCTGGGGTTGGATGACGAGATCAAGCCGTTGGTTATTTTTGAGCCGGGCGAGATCTACAACGCCGAACGCATCAATGAGATGACGAAGACGATTGTGGACAAGTTCTCGGCATTGGGCTATGCCTTTGCAACCGTTACGCCCAACCCCGTTCCTATTGAAGGCAAGGACGCTGTCAATATTGTGCTGACGGTTGACCCGGGTCGTCGCGCTTATGTGCGTCACGTCAATATCACCGGCAATACCCGTACCCGCGACGACGTCATTCGTCGTGAAGTTCGTCAGTACGAGTCCGCCTGGTTTGACAGCGAGAAGGTAAAAATTTCGCGAGATCGTATTGATCGTCTGGGCTACTTTGATTCGGTGACTGCCGAACCCAAGCCTGTGGAAGGCACGCGTGATCAGGTTGACCTGGAAATCAATGTGAAGGAACGTCCGACGGGTTCCATTTCGCTTGGTGCCGGCTACTCTACATCCGACGGCGTGATTCTGTCGGCCGGCTTTGCGCAGGACAATGTGTTCGGTTCGGGCAAGTCCTTCAGTGTTGAGGTCAATACGTCCAAGAGTATGCGCACTTACGCCGTGAGTTTGGGTGAACCGTACATCACGCCGGAAGGCATCAGCCGCCACATTGACTTGTACGACCGCCGCGTAGACCTGGACGAGCTCGACGTTTCGAACGTGGCTTACGAAACGATCGGTGCCGGTATGAGTTTTGGTATCCCGGTGACGGAATTGGATCGAGTTTTCCTGGGTGCTCGATTGGAACAAACGCAAGTTGACCTTCGCGGCAGTCGTGAGCATGCCAGTGATAGTGACAACAATTCGCCGGAACGTTATTGGAGCTATGTTGATGAATATGGCGACAAGCCGAAGGCCGCGCTTTTGACCCTGGGTTGGTCTCGTGATTCGCGAGACAATGTGCTGGCGCCGACCCGCGGCTGTTATCAGCGCTTGTCTGCTGAATTTGCTTTGCCTGTCTGGGATCAGCGATACTACCGTGCCACCTATCAGCTGACGCAATACTTCCCGCTCTCCAAGGCTTGGACGCTCGGCATGAACTTCCAGTTCGGCTACGGCGATACCTATGGCGGCAAGATGTTCCCGTTCTTCAAGAACTTCTACGCCGGCGGCATCGGTTCGGTGCGCGGCTTTGAAACGTCGTCCATCGGTCCGCGCGATAGCAACGATGACCGTCTCGGCGGTGACCGTCAGTTGATCTTCTCGGCCGAATTGCTGACACCGTTGCCGGGCGCTGACCGTACGTTGCGCGGCTTGCTCTTTTTCGACGCCGGTACGGTGTGGGGCTACGAACGAACAGGTCGTCGCAGTTACGAACGACAGGACATGGACTTCAGCGAATTGCGCTACTCCGTCGGTTTCGGTGTGGCATGGATTTCACCGTTGGGTCCGCTGAAGTTCTCGCTGGCCTTCCCGCTTAACAAGAAGGATGGTGACGATGTCCAGCGCTTCCAGTTCCAGATCGGTACGGGCTTCTAACTCTCAGGTATAAAATTAAAAAACTGCGTGACCGAATGCACGGTATGGCCGGCATTCGGTTGTCTCAGAGGTTCGGCGGATACGCCATGTAACTCTTTTTATCGGCAAAACGGCGTAAAAGCTCCTAAGATGCGAGCAAGACGTTTTCCGACAAGACTTTCAGACTCGAAAGGAAGCAAACAGATGTTTAAGAAGATTCTGACGGCTGCTGCCGTTGCTGCTGTGATGTGCGGTTCGGCTTCGGCTGTTGCTGCGGACTTCAAGATCGGCCTTGTTTCTCCGGCTCGTATTCTTGCCGAATCCGCCCCGGCTGTTGCCGCACAGGAAAAACTCAAGACTTACTTCAAGAAGCGTGAAGACGAACTCAACCGTGACATTCGCGACTTCCGCACGCGTGCGCAGAAGTTTGAGAAGGATAGCCCGGTGATGACTGACAGTGAACGTCTCAAACAGCGCCAGTCGCTTGCCGAGACCGAACGTGACATTGCTCGTCGTCAGCGTGCTCTCGTTGAAGAACGTAACCAGCGTGCCAACGAAGAGAGCCAGATCATCCTGCAACGTGCCAATCGCATTATCCAGGACATTGCCAAGAAGCAGAAGTTTGACCTGATTATTCAGGACGCCATCTGGGTGAGCCCGAAGGTTGACATCACCGAGCAGGTGATCAAGGAACTCAACAAGCCCGCCAAGTAATTTGGGTGAGTGCTTGATGGGCATGATCGACAGCATTGGAATTCAGTATCCCGAGTGCTGTCGACTGCCCCGAGAGTGGGAAAAGAGCAAGCCGCGCCGACTTTTTCCGGTCGAAGCGCGGTTTTTTGCAGATGATTTTTGCCGATCCTTGTCGAACGAGGATTTCGGCGCCTTCAGGAAATGACGCTATGTTCCGAATCGAAGCTTTGATCCGTGAAATCGAAACGCTCTCCGAAGGGCGACTGACAAGTACGCCGCTGTGCGGAGCCGAAAATTTGACTGTGCGCACGTTTGCGCCGCTCAATCATGCGGCAGCCGATACCGTTGCCTTTTTGGCGCAGTCCAAGTACCGTGACGAAGCCAAGGCTTCGCAGGCCGGCGTTTTGGTGATCTCGCAGGCCGACAGCGACGCGATGTACGGCGAGCAGGGGCCGCAGCGTCCTGTCGTCATCACGAAAAATCCCTACGCTTGGTTTGCTTATGCGCTGCAGATCATGACCCGTCGTCCGATGCCCGCCGGCGGCATTCGTGAAGGCGCACATGTCGATCCGACGGCAAAGGTTGCGCCTTCGGCAGTGATTGAAGCCGGTGCCACGGTGGCTGCGGGCGCCGTGATCGGCGAAAACACACGCGTGTATCCTGGTGCCTATATCGGCGAGGGGACAGTCGTGGGCGACAATTCAATTATCTATGCCAACGCCACTGTCTACCACGGCTGCCACATTGGCAATCGCGTCATTCTTCACTCCGGCTGCGTGATCGGTGCCGATGGTTTCGGCTTTGCGCCGCTTGACGGCCATTGGGTGAAGATTCCGCAAATCGGCGGCGTGACGATCGAAGACGATGTGGAAATCGGCGCCAACACGACGATTGACCGAGGTGCACTTGAAAACACACTCGTTCGCAAGGGCAGCAAACTGGACAACCAGATTCAGCTCGGCCATAACTGCAAGGTGGGTGAGTGTACCGTGATGGCTGCCTGCACGGGTGTTGCAGGCTCAACGCATATCGGTAACCACTGTATTATCGGCGGCGCGGCCAATATCAACGGCCATATCGAAATTCCCGACGGCGTAAGCGTCGGACCTGCCACTTCGCTTATGAGCTGGCACAAAGGCGAAAAGGTGATGTCGGGCTTCTTCCCGGCCATGGGACACCGCGAATTCGAACGCGCAGCCGTCCTTGTGATGAATTTGCCCAAGATGCGCAAGCAGATAAAGGATCTCGAGACGCGACTTGCTGCTCTTCAGCCGAAAGGTTGAAGCGGGTCTTAGTGCTCGGTGTTAATATTTTTTCGTCTTGCGCTCGCCGTTTGCGGGCGTAGACTTCAACCCGGTTTGTCGAGATTTCCGACGACATTGAACTTTCTAGGACTGCCCGAAGAAGGCAGATGAGATAACCCCAATGGCTGACACGAAAACCATTCATGACATCATGCGGATTTTGCCGCACCGTTTTCCGTTTCTTTTGATTGACCGTGTGCTCGAAATCAGCGATGATCACACGACGTGCAAGGTTCTCAAGAATGTGACGGCAAACGAACCGCAATTCACCGGGCATTTTCCCGAATACCCCGTGATGCCCGGAGTGCTCATCATCGAAGCGATGGCTCAGGCTTGTGCCGTGCTCGGCATTGCGCGCCTTACTGAAGAGCAACGCCAAGAAAAGGCCCTGTTTTTCTTTGCCGGCATTGACGAGGCTCGTTTCAAGCGCGTTGTCCAGCCCGGCGACCAGCTGATTTTTGAGTGCAAGTTCGTTAAGGCTCGCGCCGGCATCGGTTGGTACGAAGCTCGCGCGCTGGTTGACGGTCACGTAGCGTGCGAAGCCAAGCTCATGTGCGCTCGTCGCAAAGCCGAGTAAACGTTCAAACCTCAAGCGTCAATTTTTTTGACGGCTTTTCAAGTAGCGCACACGGGACAATTCTTGTGTGCGCTATTATTCGCGCAGGCGCGTGAATAATTTTCACGGTTTTACGACGAAGTGCGGGCGAAGCTTTGCCCGAGCGTTCTCCCTTGGAAGGGGAGACATTTTCTTATTGCTGCTAGAAATGGGCTCGAGTGGCCCTGCGAAAGGATAGTCATGGCCAAAATCCATCATTCCAGCATTATTGATATTCGAGCCGAACTTGACGATGACGTTGAGGTCGGACCGTTTTGCATGGTGGGGCCGCACGTTCGCATCGGTGCCGGTACCGTTCTCGAAAGTCACGTGGTTGTCAAAGGTCTGACTACGATCGGGCGCAACAACCGCTTCTTCCAAGGTGCTGCTATCGGTTGCGAGCCGCAGGACAAAAAGTACAAGGGCGAAGAAACCTATCTTGAAATCGGCGACGACAATATCGTCCGCGAAAACTGCACGATTTCAACCGGCACGATTCAGGATCAAAGTATCACCCGCGTCGGCAGCCGCAATCTGCTGATGGCAAACGTTCACGTCGCGCACGACTGCGTGCTTGGCAACGACCTTATCATCGCCAATAACGTGGCTCTTGCCGGACATGTGCATGTTGATGACTTTGCCGTGATCGGCGGTCAGACCGGTGTACACCAGTTCGTTCACATTGGTACACGCTCTATGACGGGGGGCGTTTCGGGCCTTACTCACGACTTGCCGCCGTATGTGATTTGCTCGGGCAATCCTGCCAAGAGTTTCGGACTCAACCTAGTGGGCTTGCGCCGTGCAGGGTTTTCGAGCGACACGATCGGCCGAATCAAGGGGTTGTACAAGGCGCTTTACATGGAAGGACTCATGGTGGCGCAGGCCGTTGAACGGATGGACGCTCAGATTGCCGATGCTCCCGAAGAAATCCGTCCGATTCTTTCCGCAATGCGCGACTTTGTTGCCAACAATACGCGTGGCATCGTCCGTCCGTAAGCCGAATTAAAGTTCGAAGAGCCCGTCGGGAAGCTCATTTCCTGCGGGCTTTTTCTCTGTAGTACTTTGACACCCCGAGGTTTGTATGACCGAGCAGGTTGCCGAATTGAGCGCCGTAAAAGCCCAGCCGTTGAGCTACGCCGACGGTGCCGCCTGGCTTGCCGGCGAAGCCAGTGGAGATTTTTTGGCCAGTCTTGTGCTCCCAGAAGTTGCCAAACGCATGGACGGCGCGCCTCAGTTTGGCGTGGGCGGCGAGAGGATGCTGGCGGCCGGCCTTGAGGGTTGGTATCCGGCAAACCGCCTTTCGGTGCGCGGCTACGTTGAGGTACTCAAGAAGTTGCCCGGCATTTTGATGTTGCGGCGCGCCATGCTCAAGCGCATCTCCGAAATTCGTCCCCGTGTTTTCGTGGGTGTCGATGCGCCGGACTTTAACCTCGGTGTGGAAGCCAAGTTAAAGCAAAGGGGAATCCGTACGGTTCACTTTGTTTCGCCTTCCATCTGGGCATGGCGTCCGGAGCGAATCCATAAGATTCGCGCTGCTGTCGACCATATGCTTTTGGTGTTTCCGTTTGAAGAGGAAATCTACAAGCGCGAAAACGTGCCTGCAACATATATCGGACATCCGCTTGCTGGCGTCATTCCGATGGTGCCGGACACCGATGGTGCGCGTCGCAAGCTCGGCATTGAAGCCAAAGGCGAACCGGTTTTTGCCGTGCTTCCTGGCTCTCGTAAGGATGAAATTTTCGGTTGCGGTCCCGTGTTTTTTGAAGCCTGCGAGCGTGTGATCGAACGCATCGGCGCAGGGCACTTTGTGGTGCCTGCTATTGACGCACAAGCTCGCGAATGGATTGCGTCCGTTGCCACGCGCAACCGCCGTCTAAGTGACCGTCTTACTGTCGTGACGGGACAGTCCCATGCGGTGCTGGAAGCTTCTGATGCCGTTTTGGTGGCTTCCGGTACGGCTGCTCTGGAAGCGGCACTCTACAAGAAACCCATGGTGGTGGGTTACGCAATGCCTGCTTTGTCGGCTTTGATCATGAAGGACAAGGGACTGATTCCCTATGTGAGCCTCCCCAATATCCTTGCCGGCCGAGCCATTGTGCCTGAATTCTTGCATTACTACTGCACGGCAGACGCTATGGCCTGCAGCCTTATCGAGCAACTCAAAGACAGCCGTCGCAAAACACTCGCAGAGATTTTCACGGCGATGCACGAGTCACTTTTGCGTCCTACGGCGGATTTGGCTTCTGAGGCCATCATGCAGACGGCAGGAGCGGCTCGCCGATGAGTTCCAAAACGATTCCGATTGCCGAAGAATCACAGGCCAGTTCTCCAATGCGTCTTCCGGTGCCGATATCCGGGCGCATTCGCATTGAAAATGGACAACTGATAGATGAGCGCGGTCGTCCTTTGCGCGATCTTCGCATCTCGCTTACGGATCACTGCAATTTCCGTTGCCGTTATTGCATGCCCAAGGAAAAGTTTGATACCAAGCATCAATTCCTGGCGCATACGGAGTTGCTTTCGTTTGAAGAAATCAAGCGATTGGTCGGTATTTTTCTGCGTTTCGGTGTTCAGAAGATTCGTCTGACGGGAGGTGAGCCGCTGCTGCGCAAGCACGTTTGCAATCTGATTGCCGACTTGAAGGCCATGCGCACCACGAGCGGCAAGAGCCCTGACATAGCCATGACGACCAACGGCACGCTCTTAAAACGTATGGCTGCTGACCTGAAGGCCGCGGGACTTGATCGTGTTACGGTCTCGCTGGATGCTCTCAACGAGGAGCTTTTTCAGTCGATTAATGATGTGGGTTTTCCTGCCGCCAAAGTGATCGAATCCATCGAAGCGGCGCAGGCGATCGGTATTCCGGTTAAGCTCAACACGGTCGTTAAGCGCGGAATGAACGAAGGAGAAATCATTCCGATTCTGGAGCGCTTCCGCCACACGGGCGTGATTGTGCGCTTCATTGAGTACATGGATGCGGGGACCGCCAACGGCTGGCGCATGGATGACGTTGTGCCGTCTGCTGAACTTGTGGAACGCATCAATGCCGTTTGGCCGATTGAACCGATTGATCCTAACTACACAGGGGAGACAGCGACCCGCTGGCGTTATAAGGACGGAGCAGGGGAGATCGGTTTCATCAGTTCTGTGACGCAGGCGTTTTGTAAAGACTGCTCCCGCGTGCGTCTCTCTATTGAAGGGAGCCTAGTGCTGTGCCTCTTTGCCGATCGTGGCTACGACTTGAGAACGCTTCTGCGCGGCGGCGCAACGGATGACGAAATAGCGGATGCCATTGCGCGTATCTGGAGTGCGCGTGACGATCACTACTCTGAGATTCGTTTGTCGGAAACGCAAAAGCGTAGCCGAAGCAGAATCGAGATGCAGTTCATTGGGGGATAGAGAAAAGGCGGCACAGAATGCCGCCCGTAGATCTCATTTTTTAAGTTCGTGCAGTAGCTTTTTTCGCACTCTTTTCCTTAAGAGCTTCAAGCGCCTTCACGACGTCTGATTCTTTCCATCGGGTGCATCTTTTGCTGAATCTCTCGCCTTTAGGTAGCTTGCCAATGGCAGCCCATTTCTAAACGCAAGATTTTGCGATCCCTAAAAATTCTGCGCTCTGCTTTGCGCTCAAATATTTTTCCATGAAGTTACCTTCTGGTGGGGACTCCTGAGTTGGTTCAGGAGTTATTTGAAAATCCGTTTTTGTAACGGACGATTCCCGGCATGCCTGCCGAGGAATGACAACAACTTTCTACTCATAGGTAGCGTCAGTGTTGCTATGATCTGCAGGGCGCTCGGAACGGCTTTTTGCCTTCTGGAGAAAGATTTGTTTGAAAGGAAAAATATGAATCGTCGTCGTCTTTTGTTGTTTGTGTCTTCTATTGGTGCGGTTTCTTTGGCTGGTTGCGCCTCTTCGCAAAAGGGAGACAAGCTCGTCGGTACGTTTCATATTGATCCAAACGATCCCTACGGTAAGCTCAAGCAGTACAGAAGCTCAATCAATCTTCTAAGCGCTCGTCTCGCAGTGGCGTTCCAGAACCTCTTTAGCATCGGTGAGCTGTACAAGGAAGGCCCCCGCGGCGACGAGATCATGAAGGCGAGTCTCGAGGACATCAAGACGCTTCACGCCGAACTTAACAAGTACCTGCAAAGGGCCCCAGAAATCCGTCAGACGATCCAGCCTGAAAACGCTAAGCTCTTGGCTGCTTACGACGAATACATCAAGGCGCTTGCCGGGGTTGCAGCCATTGACTACGGCGATATCAGCCAGGAACGCATTGACGCACTCGTGAAGGCCGGTTCCGATATGGAGCCGCTGATTCCGTAACTGATCGGGTTCTACAAGAGACTTTCTCGAAAATCCGAAAAACGATGCGCGGCCGCCTGAATTTCAGCGACGGCCGAATTGTGTTTGCTGTCGCTTGAAGTATACTATGACTGACCAGTCGGTCATTTATAGCGGAGCCTAAGATGACGCAAACATCAACGCGCAGAATCGCAAAGATTCTTTGTGTCCTTGCCGCCACAGTCTGTGCGGCCGGCTCAGCTTGGTATTGGATGGTCGGCAGACACCAGGAAACGACGGACGACGCCTATGTGAGCGGCAACGTCGTGAGCGTCATGAGCCAGGTTTCGGGACGCGTCGAGAAGGTTCTCGTCAGGGACCATCAATACGTCAAAGCCGGAGAACGGCTGATCGTTATCGATCCGACGGACGCCAAGTTGGCTTTGGATGCTGCGTTAAGTTCGCTTGGTATTACGGTCCGCGAAACGGCACAACTTACGCATCGGCTTGCAGAGGTGCGAGCACGCATCCGCAGTGAGAGGCTTAATCTCAAACAGAAGAAAGACGATTACGAACGGCGTCGCGCGCTGTTTGCCAATCGTGCCGTGAGCCGTGAAGAGTATTTGCACGCCAAAGATGCCTATGGGGCCGCACAACACGACCTTGAAGCGTTGCGAGCTCAGCTCATCATCGCCGTCGGCACTACGCCCATTGAACGGCACCCGAATGTGCTTGCCGCCTCAGAACGTGTGCGTGAAGCGGCGTTGGAGCTCTCGCGTACCGAGATTCGAGCTCCCGTGTCGGGACGAATCTCAAAGCGCAATGTGCAGGCCGGTCAAGTGGTTTCGGTCTCCCGCGCACTCATTGGAATTGCCGCTGTGGATGAGCTGTGGGTGGACGCCAACTTCAAAGAGTTGCAGCTTGAGCGAATTCGCGTGGGGCAGCAGGCTGAAGTGACGGTCGATGTCTATGGCGCAAAGCGTGTCTACAAAGGTCGTGTGGCGGGTGTAAGCGCGGGGACAGGAAGCGCTTTTTCGCTGTTGCCGGCTCAAAACGCTACCGGTAACTGGATCAAGATCGTGCAGCGTGTTCCGGTCAAGATCCTCCTTGAGGGTAAGACCGATGCTGAGGAAGCTCCTTTGCTGATCGGACTGTCTGCTTATGTCAAGGTTGATTTGAAAAGCCCTGCCGAACCGGTCGCCGAGCCGCTTCCCAAAGCGTTTACAAACGCACTCGAGCCGACGGATTTCTCTGAGATCAACCGCGTCATTGACGGTGTGATTACCGAAAACAGCATGCAAGGTCAAAGCATGAAGGAGAAGTCATGACAACAATGTCTCGAGCGGCCGGAAATTTGCAAGGACTTGCTGCCTTTGCGGTTTGCCTTGTGACAGCCATGACGGTGCTCGATACGACGATTGCCAATGTATCGTTGGCAACGATTGCCGGCAATTTGGGCGCCTCGCAATCGCAGTCGACTTGGGTGATCACGTTCTACGGCGTAGCCAACGCCATTGTGATTCCGATCACCGGGTGGCTGTCGGCTGTGTTCGGGGCGCAGCGTCTCTTTTTGTTCTGCACGGCAGCGTTCGTGGCAGCATCTTTGTTTTGCGGCATGTCCAATTCTCTGGGTATGCTCATAGTCTGCCGCATTTTGCAGGGTGCAGCCGCAGGTCCCCTGATGCCGCTTTCTCAGAGCCTTCTGATTGCGATTTTCCCGGAAAGCCGCCGCACGCTTGCGCTCTCATTGTGGTCGATGACCATGGTGGAGGCACCCGTGCTCGGTCCTATTCTGGGCGGCTTCATCTGCGAGAACTGGTCCTGGCACTGGGTGTTCTTTGTGAATGTTCCTGTAGGCGGCCTGGCGGTCGTGATTCTGTGGCTCATTCTCAGCAGCGCAGCCAAACCGGAAAAGGCTCCGCCCATTGATACGATCGGCCTTGTGCTTGTGATCCTCGGTATCGGTGCCTTGCAGCTGATGCTGGACGAAGGCAAAGACGAAGACTGGTTTGCATCCACCTACATCTGCGTGCTTGCCGGCATCAGTTTGCTTTCACTGACGGCTCTGGTGCTGAGAGAATTGTCGGTCGAGAGTCCCGTTGTCGATTTGAAGCTCTTTGCTCATAAAAACTTCGCGGTCGGCACGCTTTGCCTGTGTGTGGGCTACGGAGTTTATTTTGCCGCGACGCTTTTATTGCCGATGCTGCTGCAGCAACAGTTGGGATATACCGCGAGTTGGGCCGGATTGACATTGGCGCCCGTGGGCATCATTCCGATTCTTTCCACGCCGATTCTCGGAAAATTTTCCTCAAAACTCAATTTGAGGCTGATGGCCTGTCTGGCCTTTGTCGGCCTTTCTGCGGCCTGCTTGCTTCGCGCCGGCATTACACCTTCTGTTGACTATGAAACACTTGCTTGGCAGCAATTTTGGCAAGGCTTTGCCGTGGTGTTTTTCCTGATGCCGGTAACGGCCGTTTTGCTCACGGGCCTCACCGACGCACAGGATGTTGCCAATGCCACGAGTTTGTCAACAAGCCTTCGCGTGTTGTCGGGCTCAATCGCTTCTTCTCTTACGACGACATTTTGGTCTCGTCGGGAAGCGCTTCACCATGAGCGTCTGACCGAGGCAATCAATCCTTTTAATGAACCGTTTTTGCAGGCCTACGATGCTGCTACGGAATCCGGTCTCGAGCCGCTGGCTTTTGCGGCACAAGTGCAGTCCGAAATCACGCGTCAGGGCTACATTCTGTGTTTTGTCGAACTTTTTCAATGTTTCGCACTTGTCTGCTTTGTTTTTGCCCTTGTTATCTGGCTCGCTGACAGTCCGGGCCGCTTGACTGCAAAGTCGGCATAATCGTTCCGAACAAGAGGTACATATGCCAAGAAAAGTTTCTGCACAACACCGCGAAGCCCTTCTAGACGCTGCGCTTGAATGTTTTTCCAAGCGCGGCTTTGATGCGACTCGAGTCGAAGATATCGCACGATTGGCGGGAGTGGCCAAAGGATCCGTCTACACCCACTTCAAAGATAAGGAAGCACTGTTTCAGGGGCTCATCGAATCGACTCTGTTGCCACTCTATCGGCAGGTGCAAGAGATTCAAAGAGACAAAACGCTCACACTGAGAGAAAAAATCACGCGCGCCGCTCAGCCGCTCCTGGACGACAACGGTAATTCGAAATTTGCACGAGTGATGCGGCTTTTTTGGTCGGAGAGTCTGCACAATCCCACGTTTGTCAATACGTTCTACCGTGAATTTGTTGACGGGGTTCTGGCATTCGGTGCTCAGACGCTCATTGATCCGTCTGACAGAGACATACCCGAAACGCTGCGCGAACATCCTGAACTTCTTTTTGCTGGGCTTGTGCAGGGTCTCCTGTGGCAAGGTGTTTTTGCCGATTCCTGCGCTCTGGACTTGCAGGCACACTGGCAAGCGCACCTTGATTTGCTCTTGGGCAAAGACGAGCCGTAAAAGAAACGCCGGACAAGCCGGCGTCCATGAAAAGACTGTGCGTCACGCCGCTAGGTAGGGCAATGCATACAGGAGCACTGCCAAAATGCAGGCGGCGGCTACGATGACTTTCCAGATAAGGTATTCGCGATCCATTGCAGCGATTTCTGAGGGATCTTGCGGCATGTCGAGTGCGCCGGTCTGCTCGAGCGTGGGCGTGGCGTTCTGAGCCTCTGCGTTGCGTCGACTGCAGTAAAAGTAAATCGCCAAACCCAACACGCACCAAATGACCCCCGTAATGAAGGCGTTGGTATCGAGCTGCGTCATCATGTAAAGATAAATGATCGCAGAGACGGGAGCGCCGACTGCAACCAGAGGCGCTTTGTAGGGGCGTTGCAGTTCAGGGCGACGACGGCGCAGCGCCCAGGCGGCCAGGATGCCGATGACGTAGTAGAGCAGGTCGGCAAAGAGCGACAGCGACGCTATGTAAATAAGCGAATCGGTTGCGATCAAAGTCATCGTGAGCACGCCCAGCGTGATGATGGCAACGTGCGGTGTCTGAAAGCGGCTTGTTTTGGCAAAGATGCTTGGCATGACGCCGTCGCGCGCCATCGTAAAGAGGTAACGCGGGATAGTGGCGATGGCGGCGTTCATGGTGGAGAAGTCGCCGCCGAAGGCAACGCCCGCTGCCAAAAGAGCCAACGGCAACCCCAGGATGCCGGCTGCCTTCATGGCATCGGCATAGGGTGCCTGAGCGGTGGCCAAAGAGGCGAGGCTTTCCACCGGCGTGATGGCAATCAGGAACCATTGAAAAAGCGCGTTGACCGCAAACACCACGAACGGTGCGAGGAAAAGAGCCCGTGGGATGTTAATACGCGGGTACTTGATTTCTTCGCCCATGGCGACGCACGCTTCAAAACCCGCGAAGCACCACCAGATCATGCAGACGCTTGCCGCAAAGCTCATTTGTCCGTCTTTGGGCAAAAACGACGGTGCCTGTACGAAAGAGGGGATATTGATGTTGGGGATCATGGTGAGAAACCAAATCACCGCTACACCCCAGAAAAAGAACATAAAACCGTTTTGCAGTCGCCCGGCAATCTTGACGCCGCAGACGTTGGCGACGATGAAGCCGGCTGTGATGACAACGGCAATGGCGACATCGGAAAACGGTAGCGTGACGCCAAACGCAGAAAACAGCGTCTTGAAGTAGTAGCTGAAAGCGAGAGCTTCTCCACCCGTGACGGCCACTAACGAGATGATGAAGTTCCAGCCGGCAAGAACGCCTGCTGCGCGCCCGATGCCGACGGATGCAAATTGGTATGTGCCGCCGGCGTAGGGGAGCGCAGCGCCCATTTCGGCATAAAGAAGCGCCGGATAAACACTGATCAAAAGCGCGACGACCGTAGCAAAGATGACCGATGGCCCCATCAAGCCCACGATGTTGGAGCCGACAGTAAAAAGTCCCACGCCGATGACAGAGCCGGCCGTGATGGTGACTGCTTCGCGCATACCGAAGCTGCGTTTGAGCGCGGGTGAGCTGTTGAGTTCGCTCATAGAAAAGTCTCCCTGATTTTTGTTGCTTGTTTGTCGGCTCTCTTGTCGGAGCATGAACTGAGCGGTCTGTTGCCGCAGGGAAAATTATCCGGCAAAAATCCCTTGAGAAAAGACGATGCTTCTAGGTAATTGAGCTTGGAAAGCTTGACGCTGAACAAAAAGAAACCGCCCCGGTAGAAACCGAGGCGGATTGCTAATCAGTGAATCTCAAGAAGAGATTAGATTAAAACTTGTGGCGCAGGCCAACCATCACGCCGAACACGTACGGATCGGTATCGTCTTTGTTGGCCGTACCGTATTCAAGACTGTCCTGGTTGTAAGTAACGACACCGTAAACGTTGGTGCGCTTGGAGAGCGGATAGTCATAGCCCGCAGACACGATCCAACGGGACAGTTCATCGTCCTTCACGCCTTCAGTCTTGATGCTGTCAGCAGCTTCAGCATCCAGGTAAGCGGCACCGACCAGAACTTGACCACCGGCAACCGGGATAGATCCGGAAACACCGACGCTCCAGCCCTTAACACGGCCAGCAAAGCCATTGGTAAAGGTCGTATCGTAGTTGACTGCGCCGTTGAGCTTGCTCAACTTGACTTCGTCGAAATACTGTGCACCGGCGAACAGCTTGACAACTTCAAAGTCGTAATTACCGCCGAGAGTAATCGTAAGGCTATCGTCCTGATCACCGTACGTAAGTTCACCCGTCTCAGTACCGTTAACGAGAGATGCAGAGCTGTAGTTGGTGCTGTCAACAGCAAAATACAGGTTCAGAGGACCATTGGCGTAGCTGGCACCGATGGCGTAATAGCGATCGCTCGAGGATTCGTTTTCAGTGCCCCAAGAGGTTTCAACCGTTTCTCCATCAGCATTGACATATTTATCGCTGAGGGTGTTGCCCATGCCATACTGAGCAAAAATCTTGAAGCCGGCAAAGCTCGGGGTTTCGTAGGCAATCATGTTGTCCCACAGACCGCCGCCGACAGCCCAGTTACCGGCCTGAGCGGAGAAGTTGCCCCAAGACGTGCCGAAAGCGGACATCACGCCGTACTTGGCCCAGGAGCTCACGCCACCGTTGATGGAGCCCATGCGACCGAAGGCAACCTTACCGAAACCGCCTTCCAAGAAGAGGGAGGATTCACGGCGGAAGAAGTGATCTTCATCAGCCAAAGCACCGGTGTCGCTCGAGAACTGGCTTTCCAGGATGAAGCCGACCGTAACGCCGTTACCAAGATCTTCCGTGCCCTTGAGGCCGAAGCGGGAACCGGACTGCATACCGGATTCCATGGAGAACTTGTTGACGGAGTCAGAGCCAGTAACATCGCTGTCAGCGCTCAAATACTGGAAGCCCGTATCAACGATACCGTAGAGCTGAACGTCAGCAGCCAGGGCGGAGCCAGCGAAAGCACCGAGAACTGCAACAGCAGCCAAAGTCTTTTTCATGATTTTTATCTCCTGGTCTTGTTAAGACCTGCAAGTAAAAAATTTTTTTGCAAAAACCGCCGGGCCGGAACATGAGCTATGGACTCTTGCAAAGACATAGCTCAGCCCGGCGAAGTCCCTTCGGACGGAGTCGATCTTGTCACCGAGGACTTTTGACTAACAAGAAAACAGTGAAAAAAAGTGCTTGGGTGGGAGTATAAACCCTAGGAAAAATTACAACAGATGGACTTGCCAAATGCGTTTGGATGAGATTTTCCAAAGAAAAATTGAATGCAAAAAATGTGCTTCAGGAGGATCTGACTGTAAGGCAGCAAGGCCTTGAATAGCCTTTGTTCCTCTTAGATTCGGATGCGTCAAGTGTGTGTGGTTTGTTAGACTTTCCGAACACAACAAAACACAACAGGAGATCGGTTATGCAGAGCATCCTTCCATGGATCGGCATTGTGATTCTGTTTTTGACCGGCTGGGCCGTTGTCAAGAAATATCAGGTCAACATGGTGCTGCTGTTGGGCGGTTTGGCGCTTAACATCCTTGCGGTCGCAGGGGGCTTGACATCGTTTTTGCCCAAAAACGCAGCGGCAACGGGCTTTGTTGGCTTTGACTTTATGGAATTGCTGCGAGCGATTTCTCGCACTCAGATTGCTGGCGTTGGCTTCATTATTCTTGTCTCGGGCGGTTTTGCTGAATATATGAAGGCGATCGGCGCCTCGGATCGTTTCGTGACGGTCTGCGCCAAGCCGCTCTCTCTTATTAAGAATCCCTACCTGATTTTGGCGGCAGTCTTTATCTTCGGGCACTGCTTGGGACTCATCATTACGTCGGCCGCAGGGCTAGCGATGCTGATGGTCGTGACGGTCTATCCGCTCATCATCCGCGTGGGCTGCTCGAGCCTTGCTGCGGCAGCCGTAGTTGCAAGTGTGCTGGCAATCGGTTATGCGCCGGCCTCCGGTGTGGCGGTGATGGCAGCTGAACTGGTGCACCTTGATCCCATCCAGTATTTGGTCCAGTACCAACTGCCGATGGCCGTGCCTACGATTCTGGCAATGGCTGTTGCTCACGTGGTGGTTCAGTGGTGGTTTGACAAGCACGACAACATTAAGGGTGAAACGGCCGATTTGCAGGAACTCGAAGAAAAGCGCAAGGTGCTGGAAAACGTTCCGGCGATCTATGCCGTGCTGCCGATTATTCCGATCGTGCTGCTGCTCATCTTCAACAAAATGGTGTACCAGAGCATCACGCTCAATGTGGCTACGGCCATGTTCATCGCTTGGGTGCTTTCCTTCGTTGTGGATCTGATTGTGCGACGCGACGCCAAGAAGTCGTTTGATCTGAGCTTTGCGATGTTCAAGGGCATGGGCAGCATTCTTACGAGCACGGTGGGCCTCATCTTTGTGGCGGCGTTCTTTGCTACGGGCCTTCAGAACATCGGCATTGTCAACATGCTTATTGAAGGCGCCAAACACATTGGCCTGGGCGAAACCGGTACGGGTGTGTTCCTGTCTGCCGTTATCGGTGTGGTGACGGTGTTGACAGGCTCTGGAGTAGCGGCTTTCACGAGCCTTGCGCACATCATTCCGGATGTGGCCTCACACCTTAACAGCGACGGCATTTCGATCATGCTGATGATGCACACCGCAAGCGAAATGCTGCGCGCGATTTCGCCCGTGGCAGGCGTCGTCATCATCGTGGCCGGTTTTGCCAAGGTCAATCCGCTGACGATGGTCAAGCGCACGGCCATTCCGTGTTTGGTCGGCTACGTTACGATGTTGATTACAGTGACGGTGATGTTCTAACTTGCTTGGGTCGATCGTACGGTCGGCTCAATCTTTCAGAAAGAGATGTAGAAAGATGGCTATCGAATTAACCGGGAAGGTCGAAGGAAGCGTTCGTAAGCACAACGAAGCGACATTAAAGGCAGTTTGGGACAACGCGCTTTTGGTGTTACCTCAGGAGCAGGATCCCGAACACGTGATTGAAACGACGCCAGCGGCAGCCGGTAACGAGTGCTTCAGCGACCGTTATCCGACTTTGATTTTTGCGCACGGTAGCTCCGGTATCACGCCAGCGATTCGCGAATTCGCCCGCTTCATTGCGCAGGAAACCGGCTGGGCTGTTGTGGCCCCCGATTCGATGCAGACGAAAGACCGCATCACCTATACCTCTCCCGTAGCCAGAAGCGACTACGAAGCGGTGCACTCAATGCGCAGCGAAGAACTTTTTTATTGCGCCAACAAGCTTTTTGCCGAGCCTTGGTTTGCCGGTACATACGCCGTGGCCGGCACCAGCGAAGGGGGAGTGGCGGCTGCGCGATTTGACTCCCAAAATCTGCAGATTCGCGAGAAGGCCAAGTTGATTTTCTCCTGGTCGTGTGAGTCGAACTACCATGTTGAAGAGCCGCGCTCTGTGCTGCCTGACGACCTTCCGGTTCTTAACGTCATGAGTCTTGCCGACAAGTACTTCAGCCCCGCCAATTCATATCTCGACAACGATACGGCCTACGGCTGTGCACGCGAGGCACTTCAAAACAATCCCAACGCTTCGATTCTTCTGTTGCCGCAGGCGCCGCATACGCTTTTGAACCTTCCGCAGGTCCACGCTGCGGCGGCTGAGATTCTGCAGCGCGTGGCGCCGTAGGTCATTGTCGGCATCTCAAAAGTTTCCTACAATGCAGGCCTTTCGAGGGTGCAAAAGGCGCCCTCGAATCCCGTGTGTGCATCCGAGATGGGAGTTCGTCCATGTTTGCTTTGTTTCCGGCTCAGTTGTCCGAGGTTGACGCTTGTTACGACCTGATTGATCAGGGACGTGAGTTTCAGCACAAACAAGGTTTCGTCCAGTGGACGTCCGACTATCCTCAGCGCGAACATGTTGCCTCCGACATTGAAGCTGGCAGAGGCTATGCGCTCAAGGACGAATCCGGTCATGTCGCAGGTTACATTTGCATCGACTTCAGCGGTGAACCTGCTTACGATTCAATCAAGGGACAATGGCGCTCCAAGGAGCCGAGCGGCGTTTTGCACCGTATGGCTATCAGTCCCAACTATCGCGGACAGGGGCTGGGCGGCGTACTTTTGCTTGAATGTGAACGGATCTGTAAAGAAAAGGGCGTAACCTACTTGCGCGCTGACACGAGTCCGGACAACACACGTATGCAGCATGTCTTTGAAAAGGTAGGTTATGTTCGCTGCGGTTTCGTGGAACTTCGCGGCTCGGACAAAATCGCCTACGACAAACTTTTCGGTTGACATCGTCGGCGGCAACCGTTTCGGATCAGGAAGACACCCATGGCAAACCTCCGTTCCGCAACCGTTCTTTTCGCACTCTGTTCACTTTTGGTCGGCGGCAAAACGCTTGCGGCCGACAAACCGCAGCAAACCGGAGTGTCCTCGGAGCGCCTTGACATTACCTTCGATTATCAACGAGGTGGTATTGCCTCGAGCCAGTACGCGATTTGGGTGGAAGATGCGATCGGCAGGCCTGTTCGCACGATTTTCGTGACACGTTTTACAGCAACGCGTGGCTTTTCCGAGCGTCCCGATGCCGTGCCGACTTGGGTGGCTAGAGCCAATCCTGCTCAAATGACGCCTGATCAGGTTGATGCGGTCAGCGGCGCGACTCCTTCAAACGGCAGATTGCATTACATCTGGGACGGAAAGGATGACCAAGGAAAGACCGTTTCCGCAGGTACTTACACGGTTTTCCTGGAAGGCACGCTCTACTGGAATACGCGTGTGCTCTATTCGGCCCAGGTTCAATGGGGTGGTCCTTCGTCCGCGTCGCTTCCCGTGAAGGTTCACAAGACCGGCACGTCCGATCGCAATAAGGACGTGCTCGACAACGTCAAAATTACCCATACGATGGCGGTGCAACCATAGTTGAGCGCCAAAACAAAAACGGCCGGCAAGCCGAGTTTTGGCGTTTGCCGACCGATCGCTGGTCTTGAAAATCGCGAATTGCGTGAGGCGATTACTTCACAAGACCGTACTTCCACTGAGACGTGCCGTAGGCGTTGTAAACGTTCTTGTAGCCCGTTTCAATCAAGATCTTGGAAGCGTTTTCAGCGCGGACGCCCGACTTGCACTGCACCAAGACCTTGTCGTTGAGATTGGGAACGGCCTTCAGTTTCATGCCGGGCTTCAAAACCGACATCGGCACGTTAACGGCGCCCTTGACATGACCTTCTGCGAATTCATCGGGTTCGCGAACGTCAATCAGAACCACGCCTTCTTCCATCATCTTCTTGGCCACATCCGGCGTTACCTTGTGGTAGGACGGGTGTACGTAAGTAAGCGGCTTGGCGGGCTGCGGATCCACCGGTTCCTGGGCGCAGGCAATGCCCATCGAAAGGACCGCGGTCATCATGGCGGTGAGGCCGATACGCATCAGATTCATTTTGTCTATCTCCAGATTGATTGTCTCTATGCAAACGCTTGCTTAGCGAGCTGTAGGGATTTTCTGATTGTCCGAAAGGAGAGTCAATACGTCTTTTGCTCAATTTGCTTCAAGCAAGTAACAAAGCAATTGATGAGAAATAGCGCTGTTCGGGGGGTTCAGCCCGATTGTTACGGATAACTGACAAACGCCGGAATTGGTCTGAAAGGACGATCTGAAGGGACATTCGGTAAGGAATTGAGTGAGAAATCTTAGGTCGATGGTGGGAGACCGGCTTCGACTATTGACGTATTGAACCGGTATTCAAGCTCGTTTTACGATAGGCCTCAAGCGGCAGAGCCTTGTTTAGCACCAGGTGAACAAAACGCTTTCCGCACGATTGATTTAGAAAGGAAATTTGAAATGGCCAAGTACATCAAAGAACGATATGGGTTGCTGATTGACGGGCAATGGGTAGATGCGCAAAACGGTGAAAGCTTCGTGACGACCAACCCGGCCAGCGGCGAACAGCTTGCTGTTTGTGCCAATGCTTCGCCCACAGACGTGGATCGTGCCGTACAGGCAGCTCGCAAGGCATTTCCGGCATGGGCGGCAAAGTCGCCGGCCGAACGTGCAGCGCTTTTGCTGAAGATCGCTGACAAGATTGACGAGCGAGCGCAGGAGCTCGCCGCCGTCGAAACGCAGGACAACGGCAAGCCGATTCGTGAAACGACGCTTGTTGATGTTCCGTTGTCTTCAGACCATTTCCGCTATTTTGCGGGTTGCCTGCGTGCCGACGAGGGCGAAGCCGTCATGATTGATGAAAATTCGTTTTCCATGGTTCTGCGCGAGCCGATCGGTGTCGTTGGTCAGATTATTCCGTGGAACTTCCCGCTGTTGATGGGCGCATGGAAGATCGCCCCGGCACTGGCCGCCGGCAACACGGTGGTGATCAAGTCTTCGTCTACGACGCCGCTTTCACTTCTCGTACTGGGTGAAATTCTCAACGAAGTGCTCCCGGCCGGTGTCGTCAACATCATCACCGGACGCGGCGCTTCGACTGGGCAGGCGATGCTCGATCACCCGGGTTTTGACAAGCTTGCCTTTACGGGCTCTACTGAGGTGGGCTACGACGTTGCCAAGGCTGCGGCTAACCGTCTGATTCCGGCGACGCTCGAATTGGGCGGCAAGTCGGCCAACATCTACTTCGATGATTGCCAGATTGACAAGGCGATCGAAGGCGCACAGATCGGCATTCTCTTTAACCAGGGGCAGGTGTGCTGCGCAGGTTCCCGCATTTTTGTGCAGGAAGGCATCTATGACGCATTCGTCGCTAAGCTTGTCGAAGCCTTTAAGGCCGTCAAGGTAGGCGATCCGATGGATATGCAGACCCAGATGGGTTCTCAGATCAACAAGCGTCAGCTCGAAAAGATTCTTGGCTGGGTTGAAACTGCTAAGAGGGAAGGCGCGACGGTTCTCGTGGGCGGCGAAGCTGCCAAGGTGCCCGGTTTTGAAGACGGTGCCTTCATGCAGCCGACGCTTCTCGGTAACGTCACTAACGATATGGCAGTCGCGCAAAACGAGATTTTCGGGCCGGTTGCTGTGGTGATCAAGTTCCGTACGGAAGAAGAGGTTGTCGCCATGGCCAACGACTCCGAATATGGTCTTGGCGGCGCCGTGTGGACCCGCGACATTAACCGTGCCCTGCGCGTGGCGCGAGGCGTTCGTACCGGTCGTATGTGGGTCAACACCTACAACGAACTGCCGGCTCATACGCCGTTTGGCGGCTACAAGAAGTCCGGCATCGGACGCGAAACCCACAAGATGATGCTTGAACACTACAGCCAGCACAAGAACATCTACATTTCGCTTTCTGAAACCAAGCGCGGCTTTTTCTGAAGCAAGTAAGCTAGCGCGCCTTCTGAGCTAAGGAAAAACAAACGCCCGGATTCGCATGAGAAATTTGAACTGTCCCCACTTTGCGAGACAGATTTTTGATCAATCGGGCGTTCAAGCCTGTCGAACTACCGCTTCCCTATATTGCTTAGGAGAACGGTAGTTCAATTTGGCTTGGATGCGTTCCTCATTGTAGTAATTGCAATATTCAAGAATTTCCCGTTTGGCCTCGTCAGCCGTCAGAAGGTTCTTGTGATAACGGTTATCCGGATGGTAAAGCCACTCCGTTTTCAAGGTACCGTTCCACCCCTCCATCACTGCATTATCCCAACAATTGCCTTTGCGGGAATAACTTTGTTTGACAAGAAGATCTTCGGCAGCCCTGCGAAAGGCGCAATGGGTATAAAGCGTCCCTTGATCGCTATGCAAGACAACAGCTCCCGTAACAACCCTGGACAATTCCTGTAGCGTCTTCATGCCTAGTGCCAAGTTCTGGCACGTACTCATCTCACAAACCACAATTTCCCGCGTGCACAGATCCATGACGGGGGAGACGTACAGCCAACCTTCCTTGACAGGGATATAGGTCACATCCGTAACAAAGGCGCTACGAGGCTTGGGTTGCTCAAATTGGCGATCCAACGTGTTTTCCAGGACGGTTCCGTCCGGTAATCGTCCTTTTTTCACGCATACCTTGTAGTTGTTGGCGCGTCGAATCACGGCCGAGTACCCATACTCTCGCATGAGCCGTGCAACCTGATTGTGACCAGGTTTACGCTTATGACCGTCTGTACGCAATGCAGCCGTCATTCGTCGGACACCGTATCGTCCTTGGTGGGATTTTGCGCGCATAGAAACCACGTTTTACGCTAATTGAAACGGGCCTTTTGCGCACATAGAAACAGGGGGTCAAAAATCGGCATTTACGCTGATTGAAACACTTCAGGGCAGTACGGATCTCCATCATCAAGTTTTCCTGTAACACCTACATGGAGGATTTGATGAAAAAACTTTCATCCCACCAAATCAGGCAAATTCTTGCCTGCGTTACTCAGAACCGTTCTTACCGAGAGCTTGAAGATCAACTGGGCGTTTCCAAAGCGTCCATTAGCCGCATTTTCAACGCCTCTGTGCGCGGGGATAAATCTCCCCGGGAGTTGCTCAAGCTCTCAGATAATGAGCTTGAAGAGTTTTTCTACCCAACTTCGGGATCAAAATTTGCCGAACCGGATTGGCCGCAGATTCACAGTCAGCTTCAGCGTCGGGGCGCCACGCTTCAGATGCTCTATGAGAAATTCAAAGCTCAAACCTCTCGTCCTGTTTATACCTACACATCCTTCAGCCGCGGCTATGCCCGCTGGAAAGCTAACAACGGCGTGCGTCAGAGCGGCGGCAATATTGAAAGAATTTCCGGTGAGCGCATGGAAATTGACTTTGCCGGCGACAAGATCAAGTGGATTGATCCTGATGGCATACTTCACGAGTCCAAGCTGTTCGTCGCAACGCTACCCTACAGTTGCATGCTTTTCACTGAAGCATTCAACGACGAAACTCAACCCAACTGGATCTATGGCATTGTTGATGCGCTGGAGTACTTTGGCGGCGTGCCTCGGGTTCTAGTAATGGATAACGCTGCGCCGCTGGTTCGAGTGCCAAACTGGCAGGAAGCCGAAATTCAATACGCCATTCGATCGTTATGCACTTACTACGGCATGCAGCCATGGGCCTGCAAACCGAGAACCCCAAAGCAAAAAAATCGAGTTGAAGCTGCGGTCAACGATGTCGAGCGCTGGATTGTCACTCAAATGAATTTGGATCATCCGGCTCCGGCTTACGATCTTGATGATCTCAACAGGCAAATTCGAAAGCGTCTCGATGAACTCAACGATAAACCTTTTCGAGGAAGAGGCATTACCGACAGCCGGCGCTCTCGTTTCGAGCAGGAAGAGCGCTGCAATTTATCTCCATTGCCTCGTCTGCCTTTTGAGCCGGGGCAATGGAAAGTGTTGGTTGCCGACAAAGCCCACTGTATTCGCATCGCCTCCGATGGTGGACACCGCTATAGCGTCCCCGCTGAATACGTTGGCAAAAAAGTCGTTGTCCGCGTGTGCCGAGCCGCAGTCGAAATCTACGATTCCGAAACCATGAAACGACTTGGCAGTCATCAGCGATATACGAGTACAAAAGGACCTAAAACCCATTTGCTTGATGAGCACCTGACAGACGCCGAAAAACACTACCGTCGTACGAGTCGGGAATGGATTGACTTGTTCGTTAAGAAGGGAATGACCGAGCATTTGGCTGCGGATTTTGTTGCCTACCTAACGGACAAAAAAGGCAATTTTCCCAGTGGTCGCACTTGTGGCGCCGTATTCGGTTTATTCCGTTCTTTTGCTCCGAGTGTCATCCGCAACGCTGTTGCTATCGCTTTGGAAGACGATTACGTCAGTTACAAGTACATCCGTCAGCTTTGCGAGCAGATTGATTTTGCCAATAAGTCCAACGGGAAATTGAATTTCGGGGCTTCGGACCAAGCTCCAAAATTCACGGTCTGCGAAAACATTCGAGGCAACTATGAGTAAAGGAGTCAACTATGCCCTGTTCGCTTGATTCGCTCCTTGACGTCGCAAAACGTCTGCGCTTGACTCCCATGATCAGGTACGCCATAGAACTTGAACAAGATGTCACGACGGCAAATCTGTCTCACGCCAAGTATCTCGCGAAGTTGTTGCACTGCGAATGCGAAAGACGCGACGAAGAAGCTCTCAAAAGACGGCTGCAACAGGCCAATTTCCGTTATGCCGATGCGTGCATTGCACGAGTTGACTGGAATGCAGATCGCCAAATTAATAGATCTCTGCTCGATACTCTGGCTTCCAATGATTACATTCGATTCCACCAGAACGTCATCATTACCGGTGCTACCGGTTGCGGCAAGACTTGGCTGGCTGACGCGCTTGGACACACAGCTTGCCTGGCCGGATTCAGAGTTAAGCACTATCGCGTGGCTCAGATGCTCAAGGAATACGAGCGTTTATGCACTGAAAACACGTCAGTCGGCCGCAGACAGTATCTGTCGAGCTTGGGGAAACTTGATCTACTGATTTTGGACGACTGGGGAATAGGACAACTTGATGACGACAAGCGCTTCAGCCTGTATGAAATCATAGAGAATCACATGCAGCACGGCAGTTTTATCGTCACAAGCGTCCTTCCGGTTAAACAGTGGAGTGAGTACCTCAATGACGCACTGATGGCTGACTCGATTTTGGATCGATTGGTTCTCAACAGCCACCGTCTGTTCTTGCAAGGTAATTCAATGCGCAGCCGCCCAGAGTACGGCGGACTTCCCAAAAATGACGCGGAGGCACAAAGACTGAATTGATACTCATATTCCACTTCTGAGTAGCTTGATAATTCTCAAATTCACTCAGACGGGCACGACTTATCCACAGCCTCGGCCTACGGCCCAGTATGTAAGCTGAGCGGCCTTCGGTTGTGGATAAGTCTTCCTCTTTTCACACTAAATCTTTGTCAGCTCCGTTGCGCTCGACTTTTGCAGGCACAGCGCCGTAAACATGCGTTTCAATGCGTGCAAAAGCCGCTGTTTCCATGTGCGTAAAACAAGGTCTCTATAAACGTAAAAATTCACTTGGTGGTGCTCTTGGAGAATTCTGATTCGATCCAGGAGTTTCTGATCTTCCTGCACTCGTTTGCCAGGGTTTCCAACACGACGATAAAAGGAGCTCCGGCTGGTATGGGTGAATCGGCAAGATCGGGCAACGGGTACCCCGCGGCGATGTGCTGTCTCAATTGCATCGTCAATGATGAAATCTTTTTTTTGAGCCTTCAGTACCACCGAGGTGCTTGTTCATCGATTCCAGCAAGCTCTCCAATACAATGCGTTGCTCTTCGAGCATGCGTTCGGCTGACTTTAACGTTTTGGGTTTCTTGACGGGCACAGGAATTTTGGCGCAGGAGGAGGTCTTCATGGCAAGCTTCGTCGACGCAGACGGCCGTCCACGGGGTAACAACGGTACTCCCCACTTTGCCATATTTTGGACATAGCGGTAAACGTCAGAACGTGAAATGTTGCAGACGCGTGCGGCCTGGGCGTAATTGCGGCAAATCTCGTACTCTCGGACAGCACGTAAGGCAAGCTCAGGAGTCACTAACGAGCGATACGTGGGATCAAGCCAAGTCAGATCGCCAAGGTCAAAGCGATATTGGCATTGCTGCACCCAACTTTTAGTGAGACGGAGCTGCGTGGCGATGCTTTGAGCACGCGCGCCCTGCCGAAGCAACAACAAAACTTGGTAGCGAATTTCCGCAGAAATTTTCTGGCTCATAAAAATGTCCCCAGAAAGTGTCTCGCTTTCTGGGGACAGTTCACTTGGGTGAGAAATACCATTCCTGCCAAGCGTCGGCGTTTGTTTGAACTCCTGGAACTCCGCGAGTCCCCTCGCGTCTTCCGTGTGGGGAGCATGTAATGCGGAGTTCAGGTCTAAGTCAAAACGAAAGGTTTAAGCACCGATCGCGTTTAATTGCCCTGCGTAAAGGATGAAGAAGCGCAAGCACATCATGCCAACCACGCTGCAAAGCGCCGAAAGCACCACCGTGGCAAACGACTTCTTGAAGAAGGCAATCAGCACGGGGCAAATAAAGCCCACGCCCACGACGCCAACCCAGAACTCTGTGGCCCAGAAGCCGTCGACAAAAGCCTTAGCCGCCATCTGAGCCGATTCGATACCCGTCATCAGCGCAAAAGCGATCATAAAGATGCAAAGCGCTTCGGCTGCCATCACCGGCCACTCGGCCACGTGCAAAACATGCACGTCGTGGCTTTCGTGCGACTCACCCAGCAGCACGGCACCGAGCTGGTTGCAGGCAATACCCGCGGACAGCCCCGAAGCCACGAAAAGAGCCGGAAGAACGGCCGTATTGATGAGCGGAAAACGCACCAGGGCACTGATCAGAAAGCCCGTGTAAGCGCAAACGGTAAGCGCAAACACCAAACCGATCCAGGTGAGTGCCGGCAGGATTTTGCGCAGCACGCCCAAAAGAGCGGCGCCGCACGGAATGCCGTCCACAAGGCGCTTGACCGGTTCAAACTCGTAGAAACTCGCGAGCGTCACCAGGAACATCGTCGGGATGAACACCAAAAGGGCCATCACGCCGACGCTCATCACCGAAGTCGGGTTGTAGAAGATAAGAATCTTCCAGAAATCCAACGGTTTGGTGAGGTCAAACACCAGGCAGATCATGCCCAGCAGAATCGTCACGAGCGCAATGAAGCTTGCCGCCTGAAAAAGCGGCGTGATCTGCGTCTGCTTTCTGAAGATGCGCACCAGAGCAGCCGCTGCAAACGCACCGCCCGAAATGCCGGCCAGAAAGAGGTACACGGCAATCGACCAGGGCCAGGCCACGTTTTCAGAAAAGCCGATCGTGAAATCAATAATTTGTTCCATTTACGACTCCTTCTTCAACGGGATGTAGCGCAGGCTGGGTTTGGTGCCCAACTGCGGACGCACGCGCACCGAGTCCTTGAAGTCAAGAAGCTTGGTGACAAATGCGTTGGGATCGTTGATGTCACCAAACACCAATGCGTCGAAACGGCAGGCCGAAACGCAAGCCGGATCCTCGCCCTTTTGCAGGCGCGTATCCAGGCAGAAGTTGCAGTGGTCTGCCGCCCCCGTATCCTCACGGATGTAGCGCACGTTGTAGGGACAAGCCACGATGCAGTACTTGCAGCCGATGCAGAGATCCGCATCCACCGTCACAATCCCCGTTTCCTTGTCGCGATGTGCGGCCCCCGTCGGACAGACGCGGATGCAGGGCGCTTCCTCGCACTGCTGGCACGAAACACGCGTGTAGTGGCGATCCTTTTTGTTGCTGCCGTCAGGCTTGACGCCGTTGAGCTGCATCAAAAGGCGAGACCGTCCTTTCGGAAGTTTGTTGGTCTCATTACAGGCAATCTTGCATTCGCCGCAGCCCACACACTTGTTTTGGTCAAAGACCATCACGTAGTGCGGCTGACTGTCCTGTCGGGAGACGCCGGTGCAACCTGCCAAAGGCGCGGCCGCAATACCCAGCGCTGCCGTCCCAAGCAGTTGTCTGCGGTTAATTGTCGGTTTAGTCACAGTTTTTCTCCTGATCTTTGAACGCACGCCAAAGTCCGTTGCGTACAGACCGATGACGTGCGTCCTGCGTTATCCAAGTCCCCTTCGAGTTACTTGGTCGCGTGGCGGTAGCCGCCGTTGTCGATCAGAACCTGTGCCTTGGCAAGATAGCTTTCTGCCGCTGCCAAACGATCCTTGATGTAGTGCGAAGCATGAGCGCCCCAGCTGCCGTCCTTCTTGATCAGGTCGGCAATTTCGGCGGCCTTGTCGAGAAGCAAACGCGTTTCCGTCTGATCAGCCGGCGTCATCTTCGTGATTTCCAAAAGCTTCGTGATGCGATCCACACCCTTGACGATGCGGTCGTAGCTTTCCTTCACGGGACGCTGCACTTTCTGCACTTCGTAGGCAATTTCCTGCTGCGACTTGTAGATCAGGCCCTTGTCGAGTTCGGAAGTCGCAGGGCTGTGGCAGCCGCGTCCTTCGCACACCGTCCAGTCGGCCGGAGCGAGACGACCGCAGCTCCACTGCAGATCTACAAAACCGTGATCTTCCTTGTCGCGGCTGTACACCCAACCCTTTTCAGGATCCTTGGTCACCATGGAAGCCTGAGCATCCGTGTTGATCTTGTAGAGGTGCGCACGGCGAACAGCGGCAAAGCGATCCGTTCCCTTGAGCGCTTCCTCAAACTTGCTCACAACCGGGATGTTGGGCATGTGGCAACCGATGCAGTCGATATCCTTGTGAGAGCGCGTATGGCTCTGCACATCGGCCTGCACCGTGTGGCAGTCCTGGCAGGTTTTCTTCATGGGCGGATTGGTGACCTTGGCCATCCAATCGGGGCCACCTTGACGCTGCTGATCGTGGCAGGTCACGCAGGTCAAGCCCTTTTCGAAGTGCTTGCTCATGACGTGCTGCTCGAGCTTGTCGTTGTAGACGTCCGCGATCAAACGCTTCGTTTCTTCCGTGCTGCGTTCGATCTTCGTGTTGGCGGCTTCGCCCAAAGACTTCACGAAATCAGGCTTGCCCTGAATGTCAAATTCAGGAGCGGGCGTCGCGGCTGCAACGGTAAAACTCAATGCCGAGCCCAAAGCCAGCACGCTCAGGGCGCTGATCGGACGGAGCAGTTTTTTGAACGTTGTCATTCCTGTTTCCTTTCAATAGCAGTATTCACAACCGATCTCTTTTTTCTTACGAGAGATCGCATCGATTTAGGGGTTCATCGCCGCTTCAAGCGCGACGTCGGCAAGGGCGTCGGCGTAGTCGTCATCGATGTAGCGGTTCGAATAAAGGAACACCGCATCGACGCTGTTGGTTGTGAATCGAATGTCCTTTTTCTCGGGATCTTCCGAAATCTGTTTCAGAATCTGCTGCAGGTCTTCGGGCTTCATGTCGAAGGGCGGAGCCTGAAAGACGTCAATCGGCGTGAGCGCCGGATAGATGCGTGAGGTTTCACGCACCATGTCCACCACGGCCTCGATCGGGTTGTTCTTAGTTGAAAGCATGCGGGCGTACGAACCCGACAGAAGCGGACGGAAATGGAAAAACTCCTTGCTATCCCAGCTTTCAAAACGTCCGATACCGTAGTCGCCGGCAAGCACCTCACTCAAAACCTTGTCGAAGTATTCAGGTGTGATCTCTCGTTCCTCACCCTTTACCTCGGCCTTGGCTTTTTCCTGAGCTTCGGCAGCAGCAAGCGCTTCGGTCACGCGCCCGGACAACAAAGTGGCAATGAGTTCACGACGCGAGAAAGCTTCTCGCTGCGCCGTCATTGTCGGCACCTTGTCGGCATCGGCCTTCATTTCCTTTTTCGAGCGGAAATGCATGGGATGCACGTTTTCGGGGTTGTGCAGCACTTTGTCAAACTTAGCCTGCGTCTCGTCGACAAGCTCCTGAGCGGTCGGCACAGCAGCCTTGGCTGCCTTCTCGCAGAACGCCTCATAGAGCGCATCGCGATCGATCAGCTCGACACGTCGGGAAGATTGCGTGACGATGTCGATCAACGTCAGCATGTCAGCCTGCATTTGCAGGATCGGTTCGGCCTTTTTGTCAACCGTAGTAGTGTTGTTGTCTTTCATTTGTCAGAAGATTCTTTTCGATATCTCGGTTGATCAGTACAGACCTTCCTTCTTGAGCGCCGGAAGCATCCAATCAAGACCGTAGGACTTGATGCAGCGTTCCGTCGGAGCACCGGTCTTCTGGTCGAAATCCATCACATCAAAGAAGAGGTCGAAGCTCTTTTCAATGTCGGCGCGATCCATCACGATGGTGCCCTTCGTAAAGGGTTTGCGGCCCTTGGCGTCGTGGAAAATCCATTCCGGATAACGGTCGTGGACATGGCGCATGTCGCGGTTCTTCAACTGACGCATCGTGTAGAGACGCTGCATGATGAAGGCGCGCAGACCGGCCTTATCGAGCTCATCCTGCGTCTTCTGGATGCCGGTGACGGCACTGAAGACCTTGCTTTCCATCTCGATGTCGCCGATGTAACCCTTTTCGCGCAATGGAGAAAGTTCCCACGGTGCCGTCCAAGAGCAGATGCCGAGCATGTCGTGCAATTCCTTGCGGGCAATGCACCAACGCAGGCGAACCATCTTGGCGCGCGAGGTCGGACGGTAGTCCTTGATGCCGTCAACGGCGCTTTCGTCACCCCAGAACTTGGCGGCAATCTTCTTTTGCAGCTCAAGCGGCAGACCGGAGGTCGAGAAGTTGATGTGAGCGTGGCACATTGGGTCACGGTTGTACATGCAGTTCAACACCACACCGATCTGACCGTCGTTTTCGTTGGAATGGTGCTTGGTGTGGCCGACAGCCCAGTAAAGCGCCTTGCCTTCTTTCTGCCATTCCTCTTCGGTCATGCCGAAATGCTTGAGCCACACCGGCGTCGTTTCACCGAGCCAACGGCCGAACTCGCCCTTGCGATAAGCGATGCGCGGCAAAATGTCCTTGAAAATCGACGGATCCGGATTTTCGATCTTGTTCCAATCAATGCTTTCGTACTCTTCCTTCGGGAGTACCTTCTGCCAAAGTCCCTTCTGGTACATCACGCGGAAATCGCGGTGCAGCTGACCGTAGTTGCACCAGATGCCCATATCGTCAATCGTCTGGACACCCACGAGATTGGCTTCGCGAGCAACGTCGCTCTTCAGATCCGACACGAGCTTCGGGAACCACCAGCGGCCGTAGAGCGGCATGCAGGTCTGTTCGGTGATCTTCTGAATGCCGTACTTCTGCGCCGTGTGATCGTCACGGATAACCGAGTAGCAACGAATCGGGCAGGCGTAGCAGCCGGTGCTGCGCACGGTGTACTGCCACATTCCCTTGCCAAGGTAGAACTCGGAAGAGCAGGTGCGGTAGCCAATGTGGTTGAGGTCGTGCGGATCCATCGCCTTTTCGGTGATCGTCACAGGCGGATTGGCTGCACCCCAGACGGCACCCGGATAAGCCGACCAACGGCTTGCAGGCGTGTAGTACTCGTGCAAAGGAGAAGGATTGCGCGGCACGATGGACTGCGTGTGAGCCCCCAAAATGCTGCGATGCTGATCGACAAGTTCTTCCCATTGCTTGGGACTTGCCGCAATATGCACGGCACCGTCGCCCCAAACAACGAGGGCCTTGAGCTTTTTCTTACCCATGATGGAGCCGATGCCGCCGGCGCTGTGCGAGCGGTCGACCATCATGTTGGACATCGGAACGCCGTTTTCACCTGCCGGTCCGATCGTACCAATGCTGACGTCAGGACGCGTTTCCTGCGCAAGCATTGAAGCAGAGCGGTACGTTCCCTGTCCCCAAATGGCGGACGCATCGCGGAATTCGACCTTGTCGTTGTTGATGTAAAGATAGATGGGCTTGGCCGATTCGCCTTCGATGATCACGAAGTCCCAACCGGCAAACTTCAGCTTATGAGCCAATTCGCCGCCTACGTGGGCGCTCGCAATGAGCGACTGAGGATAAGCTGTCGGCCAAAGCGTCGTGATGGCCGTGCGGCCCGAGCAGATGGCACCCGTGCCGGACAAGGGGCCCGGAGCAATCACAAGTTTGTTTTCAGGGTCGTAGCAGGAGGTTTTGGGATCCACTTCTTCCCAAAAGACCTTGTAACCGATGGCGGTGCCGCCAATGTCGTCCTTAAAGCGGGGGAACGTGGCTTCAACCTTGACTTCGCGGGTAGTCAAGTTGATGCGGAGGCCTTTTCCCGTGTAGCCGCAAAGTTTTTTCGTCATAGCAAGAAACCTTTCCTCTGATTAGCGGTGGCAGATCGAGCACTGCGCGTTGTTTTCCTGAGCGTAGTAACCGTGCGTGGTGCGACGCGGACGGTCTTCGGTACGATCAATCCACGGGATGTAACGGATGGCGGCTGCGGGACAAGCCTTCACGCACTTCGGATCGCCGTCGCACAGGAAGCACTTGCTTGCCTTCTTCTCTTCAACGTCAAAGCTCATCATTCCCCACGGGCAAGCTTTTTCACAGAGATGGCAACCGATGCAAAGTTTGGTGTCGACCTTACGGGCGCCGGTCTTGGGATCTACGCGGATAGCGCCCTGCGAGCAAGCGTTGGCACACGGAACCGGGTGAGCACACTGACGGCACGTTTCCTGAACCACCACGCCGTTGCCCCAAACGCCTTGCGTCATGGGCAGACTCTGCGTGCCCTCCGGCCCGAAGAACACATTGCGGGTGACCTTGATGCGGGCAAGTCTCGGCGAAGCCTTGCCTTCGTTGAATTCCGTGCAGGCAAGTTCACAGCGATGGCATGCCACGCACAGATTGGGATCGGCAATCAAAACGCCCTTGGCAGTCTCAAGCACGATGTAGGGACGCACGCCCTGCTTGGCTCTGGCCTCATTGACCATCGTCAAAACAGCGGCCATGCTGGTTGCTTTGAGAAAGCCGCGGCGCGTGATGTCCTGAGGAAGCTCAAGGCTTTTGAGAAGTTCCTTAAGACCCATTTTTTTCTCCATTGTGATTTTTCGTTCTTTGCGTTTTTGCGTGTCCGAAACGGGTCATCCCGATCACGCAAAAACGGCCGCCTGTTTAGGGTTAAACCGCGGCGCGTCAAGCAAACACTTCTCCCCTGGGAGCTGTCATCGGTTTGCCAGCAGAAATTCTTTCGAGCGAATTACTCGAGTAAGTCGACATGCATCAATAAAGGCCAAAATCGCGTTTTTAGCTAACCCTTTGATTTTGCTTCGTTATTCACGCATGTAACAGCGGAATAGGCAGTTTGCTTACCCGGGTCAAGGCTCAAGCGCAGGCACAATCGCTTCACCCGATTTCGCGGAGGCTTGCGCCTGCCCGCAAATCGGCGCCGGCCTTGTCGCTCGAACGTCTTTTTGCCTCGAATTTCTTGTCATGGACTTCTTCGTTTTGAAATCGGTGAGCATGCCTGCAGACTGGATGCGCGCCCTCTGCTGCTCGGTGCCGACCGAAAAGGCGCTCGGCATGGTGACGGCCTGCGACGTACGCTGCGTCTGCGACGTTCCGAACTACACAAGTGCGCTTCGAGACGGCTGGGCCGTCCGATCCGCGGACAACGGACAAACGCGTGCGGCAGCCGCCTGGAGCGTGGAAAACGGCCGCTCGCACGGGCAACTTCAACCCGGTCAAGCTGTCTGGGTCAACACAGGAGGCAACGTCCCGCAGGGAGCCGATGCCGTAATTGCCTCTCGCAACAGCCTGGATCTTGAGAAAATTCAGTCTTGCGTGATGCCGGGAGAAAACATTGAGTTTCAAGGCAGTGACTGGCGGCACGGTGACGTGCTCGTCCCGGCAGGTTCCCGCGTGGGCGCCCGTGAAATGGCGCTTTTATTCGAAGCCGGCGTTAAGCGCGTGGCCGGTTGGGCTTCGCCGCGCGTCGCCGTTGTGGCCACCGGAAGCGAAATCACAAAAGAGGCCGAGGACCTTTCGAGCGGTTTTCGGCGCTGCAGCAACGCCTCTTACATTGCCGCTCTCATGTCTCGCATCGGCGTCAAAGACATCCGAACGATTGTGGTGCCCGATGACATCACTGAACTCACGCGTACGCTGGTAGAACTCGACGCCGTTTGTGACGTGATCATCACCGTGGGAGGCACGGGAAAAGGGAAACGCGACTACACGCGTCAGGCGGTAAGCGACGCCGGAGGCGTCTTTGTCGGACGCGACACACAACAAGATTCGCCATTCGTGACAGCTCGCCTTCCTCATGCTGGACTCATCGGACTGCCTGGAAATCCTCTGGCCGTCATGATGATCGTGCAATGCGTCCTTCTGGAAAGCGTACGTTCGGTCTTTCATCTTCCCGAAACCCCGGCACAAACCGTCGAAGCCATCCTCAACGTGGACATCGATCCCGGCATTCAGGGAGAACTGTGCGTCAATGTCAGAGGCAATACGGCGTTTCCGCTTGTCAAAGGCACCGGCCGCATGCGAGTTTTCGATCTGGCACACGGCTTTGTTCGCCTCAACGGTCACGGACTCAAGAGGGGCGATTGCGTGACGGTCGAACTCTTTCGCAACTGAGAAAACGTCTATATTCTGTACGCCTTTTGAAGTGATCTTTCGTCATATGCGTGCGATTTTCGGAAAACAGATTCTGTGGCTCTCGTCCGTTGCCGCCCTGGCGGTGACGACGGCTGCCTTTGCATCTGTTTCCGATTCGCCCTCGGCCGCATTCTCCAAACCGACGGTCCTGGACGAAACGACGTTTCCCGAACCGGACATCATCACGGGTGCCTCACTTGTTGCGCTTCCCAACCGGCCGGTTCGCATTGCGCGCATCGTACTGCCCGAGCTTCCTTCCACGTTGCAAGCGACCGAAGTCACTGCCGACCTGTTAAAAAAGGCGTTTTGGCCACATCCCGTGGAATTTGAAACACTCACTTCCAAGGAACTTACCGAGCGCATCCGCGAAGGACAAATTGATGCATTCGTCGCCAGTTCCGGGTATTACTGGCGCATGACGCAGTACGGCGTCACAGCCGTTGGAACACTGATTTCCGGTCGGCAGCCGGATCCAAACAACGCCACAGCACTCGCTTTCTTAGTGCGTGCCAAAGATGAACGCTTCAATGAACTTTATGACCTAAAGGGATACGCCGTTGGCTCAACCTTCTCAACCGCGTTCATGACGTATCGCATCGGTTTGGCCGAAATCGCAAAGCTCGGCGAAGACCCGGAAACATTCTTTTCTCCGGTTGTCTTTACCCAGCGCACGGACAACAGTGAAGTCGTCTCCCTGCTCGATCGAGGCTTGGTCGACGCCGTCATGGTGAAAGCCTGCTGGCTCGAAGCGCAGTCCGCAGAAGTCCAAAACCGATATCGCGTTCTGGCGCCTCGCTACGGCGGCGTCAACTGCAAGCACTCGACGGACACCTATCCGGGCATCATGATGGCCGTCACGCAAGGCGCTCATCCGATCATCGCGCACGTTATTGCCCGCACCATTCTCTCGCACCCGTTGTTGCCGGACGGTCACCGCTGGGCCGTCACCACGGACATGCGCGCCGTTGACAACGTCTACCGTCTGCTCAAAATCGAAAACTATGCTTATCTGCGGGAAATGACGCTTCAGCGCTGGCTTGAAACCTACTGGCAAGTGCCGGCATTCATCGCTTTGCTTTTGTTAGGACTTGCGCTTCACGGCTGGCGCACCTCCGTCTTGGTGAAAAAACGCACCGCACAGTTATCTTCGGCGCTCACCGAACGGGAAAAAGCTCAGGCCGAAATTCAGTCGCTTTCCGAACACATGGAAAGTCTGCACAAGGTCACGGTTGTCGGACAGCTCTCGAGCATGGTCGCTCACGAACTCGCCCAACCGCTTTCGGTCATTCAGTACTACTGCGAAAGCCAACGGGACATTCTCAAAAACAAGCCCATCAACGAACGACTGCTTGGTATCAGTCGCGTCGGAATCGAAAAAGCGCTTGCGCGAACCCGCAGCATCGTTGACAAGGTGCGCTCTTACAACCGCGGCAACACGTCACGAGACGATTCGGTCGACGTCGAAGCCTCGGTCAAACGCGTCTGCGCCACACTCAATGCCGAACTTCTTCGTAAAACATCCTTCAACGTTCTGTGCAAACCGGCTTTGAGTGTCCGCGCCGACAAGCTTGAGTTCGAACTGATCCTCACCAACCTGTTGAAAAACGCCCTGGAAGCCAGTCACGAGGCATCTCATCCGGTAGTCATCGTTGAGGCGTTTCCCTGCGGCGATCAAGTGACCGTACGCGTGGAAAACTCCGGCAAAGTCCTCTCCGAAGAGGATTTCCACCGATTGAAGACACCGCTTTTGACGACCAAAGCCACAGGACTCGGTCTGGGCGTCACCATCGCAAGTGCGCTCGCCGAAGCCAACGGAGGACAAATTCAATTCCAAGCCCGCCCCGAAGGCGGTCTGATCGCTGCCGTGACGCTTCCGTGTGCCGTCAGTCCGCTCAAAACGGATTCCGTTACACCGAACAACCATACAAAGGAGCACTGAGATGTCTCAGTCAACCGATATTCGCCAAGGCACCATCATTCGTATCGTTGACGATGATGAAGACATCCGCGACGCACTGAGCTTCATGTTGGAATGCAAGGGATGGCAGGTTCGTACCTATGGTTCGGCGCGCGACTTTCTCACCCAAGATTCCCCAAGCATTCCCGGATGTCTGCTTTTGGACATCCGTATGCCTGACATGAGCGGCGTGCAGTTGCAAAGCCTCATGAAAGAGCAACGCATTCATCTGCCCATCATTTTCATCACCGGCCACGCGGATGTGGAAACAGCCGTTGCCACACTCAAAGCTGGTGCTTTGGACTTTCTGCAAAAACCTGTCAACACGATCGCGCTCATTGAAGCCATTGAGCCGGCCGTGCGCATTAGCTTAGCTCACTGCTGCGGCCAGTTGTCTCCCGAAAAGGTCACCGAGGTACTTCTGGAGATGAGTCCGCGTGAAAAAGAGATCACGCAACTGTTGCTTTTGGGCATTTCCAACAAAGAGATTGCAGAGCGCCTGTCGCTTTCGCAGCGTACCGTGCATGGTCATCGCAACAACGTGTACCGAAAGCTGCGCGTACACAACCTGCATGACTTTCTGCAATGTGTGCGCGGCGCTGATCTTTCGGTGTTGTCCTGACAGAATATTTTTTCGAAAAAAACGAAGCGATCCCACACTTTCGTCATCGATTGCGCTAGTTTTCCGTTATTGCAAAATGGAATTACGCATATTGAGGAAATCGAAAAGTGAACCAACCGATCATTCGCCAGGCCTTGGCGTCGGACCTGCCGCGGTTGCTTGAAATCTATAACGAAGAAATCGAGCACGGGACGGCAACGTTTGACACCCAACCGCTCAGTCTCGAAGATCGCCGCGTGTGGTTCGAAGCTCACAACAAAGCCAACCACCCGTTGATCGTCTTGGAACAAGACAACGCCGTCTGGGGTTACGCATCCCTTTCAACCTTCAACGCCAAGCCGGCCTACGCATCAAGTACGGAGCTGTCGGTCTATGTGCACAAAAACGCACGCGGTCTTGGCTATGGTCAGCTTCTCACGCAAGCCATCCTGCAGATGGCCGTTGGCGACCCCGCTACCCACCGCGTCTACTCGCTTATCACCGCTGAAAATCAGGCCAGCATTGCGCTGCACCGCAAACTGGGCTTTCGACTGGTCGGAACCATTACGCAAGCTGGCAAGAAATTTGACCGCTGGCTTGACGTCACCTATTGGGAAAAAGCCGTCTAGCTTTGGAAAGGACTTCTGAAATGTTTTTTGTTTCCGACGCTCTTTTGGATCAGATTCTCACAGACGACATCCCCTATGGGGACGCCACAACAGCGCTTTTAGGTATCGAAAAAGTTCCCGGCATCGTTCGTTGTCGTCCCAAGGCTGAAACGACGATTTCGGGTGTCGCATTGGCCGAACGGCTCTTTACCCTCGTAGGGCTGCAGACGACTTGCTTTCATGAAGAAGGCAACACCGTAGACGCCGGCACCGTCATTTTGGAAGGACGCGGACCAGCCGGCGCCATCCACGCCGTCTACAAAACGGCACAGAACATTTTGGAGTACGCCTCAGGCATCGCCACGCGCACGCATCAGATGGTACAAGAAGCAAAAGCCGGAAATGCCGCCTGTCGCGTCGCCGTGACACGCAAGCATTTTCCGGGCACCAAAACTTTGTCGCTTTACGCCGCGATGGCGGGCGGCGCCGTCGTACACCGCATGGGGCTATCCGAATCCGTTCTCGTGTTCGATCAGCACCGCGTCTTCATTCCGGATTTTGAAAAGCGACTTGCCGAAACCAAAAAAGCGGATCCCGAACGCAAAATCGCTGTTGAAGCCTCCGATGCTCAGGAAGGATTCGCTTTTGCGGCCGCAGGTGCAGACATCATCCAGTGTGAAAAGTTCTCCACCGAAGCGTTGTCCGAATTCGTGAGTCAGGCCAAGCGAAAATTTCCGCAACTCATCATCTCGGCCGCAGGCGGCCTCAACGCCGCAAACGCCCGTGCCTACGCGCAAACGGGCGTTGACTTCCTTGTCACGACATGGCCTTACTTCGGGAAACCCGCCGACGTCAAGATGCAGATTCTTGCAGAAGATTCCTGATCAAGACGAAAAACGCAGGCCGGCGTCCGTTCAGAGCAGTCCGGCCTTGCGGCAAGCTTCCTTCACAAAGGAATTTTCGTTTCCCTGAATGCGTTCGATACGCTTGGCTCGCAGGCACTCCCAGGCGTCCACCGGATACATCTTGTCCCACGCCGTCATGAGCTTCATCTGCGCATTTGAAAGCTTGTATTTGGGATACGCGTCCTGCATATAGAGCATCGTGCGGGCGATCGCGCCGCGCGTGTATTCGGGCGGTTCAACGGCGCGACCGCTGACCTTCATCGGACAGCTGCCGAAGCTCGAGGCCGCATCGGGCAGCATCGTAAAGCGATAGTTGGAGCGAACGGCATTCACGGCTCCGATGGCCGGATAGAGGTTATAGAGATCGGCCTGCATATAGCGGAATTCCTGATTGGCCTTTTCCGCACAGGCGCGACCTTTGAAAGGTTTGCCGTTACTGCGCACACACTCTTCATCCCCGTCTCGCCACTCCGCGAACGCCCGACCGAAATTTTCCGCGGGCACCACGTGCTCCCATTCCACACGATGTGCGCGTTTCTCGTGCTTTTCCGTCGTGAACCCTTTGGGTAAGGTAACGTTCTTTTTACTGTCGAACGTCGCCCGACAATAAAACGTTTCCCGATGGTCGAAATAGACCTTTTGTTCCAGCAATTTTTTAGCCTGGTTAAACGATTCGATGCGCGTATTGCCGGCAGCCCACCCTTGCGTGGCCGTGAGTCCGATAGATACAACGAAGATTGCAGATAAAAGCGTTTTCACACCGAGTCTCCAACGTTATCGGTTAACAAAACAAAAGTGACTCCGATTCTATCCGTCTTGTAGCCCTTGTCTGACTTCAAGAGACGGAACCGAACGATGCGATTTGCCACTTGACCATCATCTTTAGACTGTTTGGACTATTTTTATGTGACAGCCTTAACTATCATTTTTTGACAGACTCCCAAAACAAGTTAATCGTTGATTTCATTTATAAAAAACGGCATCCAACTGACTGAAAGCCCTCTTTTCTGAGACGATGATCTATTTCTGATACCTGACAAAGTCAAGCCTTTGCATTCGGCAATATTTACGCCATGTCGATACTTTGGGGCAGTTGATTTTCGAGCAAACTGCGATATACCCCTAAAGGAGTAAAGGTTAGCCACCCCCTTTTTCACGCTGTCGCCTCATTGCTCACACTTTCCTTTGATATATGTGGAGAAGACCTCATGTCTTTACGCTTTTCCCCTCCCGAAGGCGTATCACTCTGGGAGTAGAATTTTTTGGCTAGAAAATGCGCTCCGACTGTATTGATCGTGAGTGCTGGTTGCTTATTGATCCCCAAAAAATCAGGAGAGGAATTCACAAATGGCTCAGAACCCTGAATTCAAGTACGCGCCGATGTTCCAGCTCGGCGAAGACAAGACGGAGTACTACCTGCTCACCAAGGACTACGTGTCCGAAGGTGAATTCGAGGGCCATAAGATCGTCAAGGTGCAGCCTGAAGCCCTGACGATGTTGTCCAAGCAGTGCTTCCACGACGCCAACTTCCTGCTGCGTCGCGCACACAATGAACAGGTCGCCAAGATTCTTAAGGATCCGGAAGCCAGCGAAAACGACAAGTATGTCGCTCTGACGTTCCTGCGCAACGCCGAGTCCGCCGCCAAGGGCATCCTGCCGCTATGCCAGGACACCGGTACGGCCATCATCCACGGCGAAAAGGGCCAGAACGTCTGGACCGGCTTCTGCGATGAAGAGGCGCTTTCCCGCGGCGTCTACGAAACCTACACGGAAGATGCCCTGCGTTATTCCCAGAACGCACCGCTTTCGATGTATGAAGAAAAGAACACCCGTTGCAACCTGCCGGCTCAAATCGACATCGAAGCAACCGAAGGCGGCGAATACAAGTTCCTGTGCGTGGTCAAGGGCGGCGGCTCTGCCAACAAGTCCTACCTCTTCCAGGAAACCAAGGCCATTTTGAATCCGGCCACGCTCGTGCCCTACCTCGTCAACAAGATGAAGACGTTGGGTACGGCTGCCTGCCCGCCCTATCACATCGCCTTTGTGATCGGCGGCACAACGGCCGAACGCACGATGCTTACCGTGAAGCTCGCTTCCACGCACTACTACGATGAGCTGCCCACCACGGGCGACGAAACCGGCCGCGCCTTCCGCGACCTCGAACTCGAACAGAAGCTCTTTGAAGAGGCCTGCAACATCGGCTTGGGCGCTCAGTTCGGCGGCAAGTACATGGCTCACGACATCCGCGTGATCCGCCTGCCGCGTCACGGTGCCAGCTGCCCGGTCGGCATGGGCGTAAGCTGCTCGGCTGACCGCAACATCAAGGCCAAGATCAACAAGGACGGCGTCTGGATTGAAAAACTCGACACCAACCCGGGCGAGCTGATCCCCGAAGAACTTCGCCGTCCGGGCGAAGGCGGACAGATCAACATCGATCTGAACCGTCCGATGGCCGAAGTGTGCAAGGAACTCTCGAAGTACCCGGTTTCCACCCGCGTGAACCTCTCCGGCACGATCATCGTTGCCCGCGACATCGCTCACGCCCGCATGAAGGAACTCATTGAAGCCGGCAAGGGTCTGCCGCAGTACGTCAAGGATCACCCGATCCTCTACGCAGGTCCCGCCAAGACGCCGGAAGGCTACGCCTGCGGCTCCATGGGCCCGACCACGGCTCAGCGTATGGATCCCTACGTTGACCTCTTCCAGGAAAACGGCGGCTCGCTTGTGATGATCGCCAAGGGCAACCGCACCCAGGCCGTGACGGACGCCTGCAAGAAGCACGGCGGCTTCTACCTGGGCACGATCGGCGGCGTGGCTGCCGTTCTGTCGGCAAGCTCGATCAAGAGCATCGAATGCGTCGAATGGCCCGAACTCGGCATGGAAGCCGTCTATAAGATCGAAGTGGTCGACTTCCCGGCCTTTATCCTCGTTGACGACAAGGGCAACGACTTCTTCAAGCAGTTGAAGCCCCGCAACGAAATCAAGTGCGAATGCTGCAAAAAGTAATTCGCTAACTGCCCTTTGACAGTGCGGCACCGTTGAAAAAAGCGGAGCCGCACATACAAGCAGGCCCGCGGTTCATGTACCGCGCTTCAAGCTCCGCCGGCAAGTTTCCTTCGCCCGCGCGGAGCTTTTTTCGTGTGCAAGCTACAATCTATTGTTGACCGTAACCAAACGCTTGCCATGACCTACGAAAACATTTCTCCGTCCGAAGCCAAGTCCCGCATGGATGCCAACCCCGAAGCCGTCATCGTTGACGTCCGCCGCCCCGACGAGTTTGTCACAGGGCACATTCCGGGCGCAATCAATGTACCGCTTGCCGACATTCAGGACGGCAACATTCCCCCTTGCTTGGCCGACAAAAACGCCGTCTACCTCATTTATTGCCGCAGCGGAGTGCGCAGCGTGACGGCTGCCGTTACTCTCGAGAAAATGGGCTACACACGACTGGCCAACTTCGGAGGTATCCTCGATTGGCCGTACAAAATCGAGCACTAGGAAGGCGTCTGCAAACTACTTCCTAAGGAGTAATCCTTATTCTCCGTTTCACCTTGTAGAAAAGGCACCGGTTGTTACATTTCCGGTGCCTTTTTTGTCTTTGCCAGCCGCCGACAGTTACAAATTCAGAGTCACTGTCGAATTCTCGTAAACCCGCAATCTTTCAGGGTTTTTCACGATTTTTTAACGTCGGGGAGTACAGAATTCTTCAAACTTTTCTTAACAATTAGACAAAGATCAAATGTTGTTCAAGATTTACACCTTAGTTGTACCTCCAAAGAGGATAATTCCACCGTCCCAAAATATCTAGGAGACAAACAATGATTGGATTTGACTTCTGGGTGCAGCTGTTTGTGCTGCTCGCCTGCTTGTTCTACGCTGCACCTCGCGGCGGTATGACCCTCGGTTTGATGGGCGGTATCGGCCTCATCATCTTTATCTTCGGCTTCGGTCTCAAACCCGGTAAGCCCCCGGTTGACGTTATTCTGACCATTATGGCTGTGGTCTGCGCGGGCGCTACCCTTCAGGCTGCCGGCGGTCTTGACTGCCTGCTGTCGATCGCTGAAAAGATTCTTCGTAATCATCCGCGTTTCGTTTGCTACCTCGCTCCGTATCTTTGCTGGTTCCTGACGGTTCTCTGCGGTACGGGTCACGTTGTTTACACGATGCTGCCCATTATTTATGACGTGGCCATCAAGAACAACATCCGTCCGGAACGCCCGATGGCTGCTTCCACGATCGCCGCTCAGATGGGCGTGATCTGCTCGCCGGCTGCTGTGGCTGCCGTGTCGATAGTGGCTTTGCTTGACGGCCAGTTGGTCGGCGGCCAGCCCTTCAGCTTCCCGCAGCTGTTCGCCATCGTGATCCCGGCCGCTATCGTCGGTCTGTTCATGGTTGGCACCTTCTCCGTGTTCCGCGGCAAGGACCTCGACAAGGACGAAAAGTTCCAGGCCTTGATTGCTGATCCGGAACAGCGCAAGTATGTCTACGGCGAAACCACCACCCTGATCGGTGTTAAGTTCACCAAGCAGCAGTGGGCCAGCCTCTGGATCTTCCTCTGCACCGTGGCTGTCGTGGCCGTTCTCGGTTCCGTTCCCGAACTCCGCCCGATGGTTGGCAAGAAGCGCCTGTCGATGACCCTCGTCATCCAGATGTTCATGCTTCTGGCCGGTATCCTGATGGTCATGTTCTGCGGCGCTAAGCAGATCAACAAGACCAACGTGTTCAACGCCGGTATGGTTGCCATCGTCTCCGTGTACGGCGTGGCCTGGATGTCCGACACGATGTTCTCGAACCACCTGCCCGACCTGAAGGCCGCTCTGACCGGCTGGATGCAGTCCGCTCCCTGGACCTTCGGTATCGTGCTGCTGTTGGTTTCCAAGCTCGTGAACTCTCAGGCTGCAGCTGTGGCCATCGTGGTTCCGGTTGCTATCGGTATCGGTACGCCTCCCGGTGTGATCGTTGCCATGGCCTCCGCCGCCTACGGTTACTACATCCTGCCGACCTACCCGTCTGACCTTGCTGCTCTGACGTTCGACCGCTCCGGTACGACCCACATCGGCAAGTTCGTGATCAACCACTCCTTCATCCTTCCGGGTCTGATTGGTGTGATCACCGCTGTGATCGTCGGCTGGTGCCTCGGCATGGCCTACGGCTACATCTAAAAACAACAACATCTACCTGTAGAGTTTTGGGACAGGGGATGAGCAGGTTCAGGCAAAGCCTGGACCTGCCGAAACAAAAAAACGGAGTCTTCGGACTCCGTTTTTTTGTGTCTATTGATCCTCGTTGCGTTATTCCTTTTGAGGAACAAATGGCCTGCTGACAAACCAGGCCAATTTACGTGAACAGGCTTGATTTGACTCAAAATTTCTTTACTTATTGAACTTCTCCGATCGTCAAAAACAAGTAAATTACTGGATACTGTGCGTAGAACAAAACACAACGTCGCAGCAAGGAGAGACCCCCCGATGTTTTATTCCGGCCTGGTGGTGACCTGCAAGCCCGGTCAGTTCGCATCTGTCGGCGAAGCGCTTAAATCGCTTCCCGTCGAAGTTCATCAATCCGATGCGGCTTCCGGCCGCTACGTCGTCGTTCTTGAAGAACCCTCGGTCGAAGCTGAAACCGAACGCTTCCGCGCCATTCAATCGTTGCCGTCCGTTGCCGACGTCAGTCTCATTGTTCATCGCAACGAACCGGACGATGACGAAATCTGATTTTTTCTTCAACTTTTTTCAACCGGCGCCGAGTTCAACAACCACAATAAAACTTCGGTGCTCCTTAAAAAAGCTGTTCTTCACAAGCCACCGATCGGTCTTCGGATCGAAATCTGATATCGCTTCGGTGCATCTGCCCAGGAGAGAAAATATGGCTCAAAAGAAAGTCATTCCCATCTCAAGACGTGAACTCTTGAAAACAGGGGTTGCCGCCACCGCCGCCATGTCGGTGGGCTTACCCGTGACGCAGGCGTGTGCGCAGGCTGCTCAGGCCGCCGACGCCGGCATCGAATGGCACAAGGGCGTCTGCCGCTTCTGCGGTACCGGTTGCGGTCTGCAGGTCGGCACAATGAACGGCCGCATCGTCGCCACCAAGGGTGACCCCGACGCTCCTGTCAATCGCGGCCTGAACTGCATCAAAGGCTACTTCAACGCCAAGATTCTCTATGGCCAGGATCGCCTGACGCGCCCACTCATGCGCATGAAGGACGGCAAATTCGACAAGAACGGGCAGTTTGTGGCTGTGAGCTGGGAACAGGCCTTCGACGAAATGGAACGCCAGTTCCGCCGCATCTACCAGGAAAAGGGCCCCGAAGGCGTCGCTATCATCGGCTCGGGTCAGTACACGATTCCCGAAGCCTACACGGCTTCGAAGATGCTCAAAGCCGGCTTCCGCTCCAACAATATCGACCCCAACGCCCGTCTGTGCATGGCTTCCGCCGTGGTGGGCTTCTACCAGACCTTCGGCGTGGACGAACCGATGAACGTCTATGACGACATCGAAAAGTGCAACGCAATGGTGCTTTGGGGCAACAACATGGCCGAAGCGCATCCGGTTCTCTGGAGCCGTGTGACCGACCGAAAGCTCACGCACAAGGACACCCGTATCGTCAACGTGACGACGCACTCGAACATGTCCTCGGGCATGGCCGATATCGAAATCATTTTCAAGCCCAATACGGACCTCGCGATCCTCAACTACCTGGCTCGAGAAATCGTTCGTCGCAAGGCTTACAACCAGAAGTTCGTTGACGATCACTGCGTCTTCGCCACCGGCACGGTCGACATCGGCTACGGTATGCGACCGACCGATAAGTTCGCCTTTGAAGCAGAAAAGGACATTCAGGCCAAGCAAAAGAAGATCATCCTGACCGAAGCTGAAGCCATTGGCCAGCGCCGCAAGGCCGGCATTGAAGTCGAACAGAAGCAAGTTGCCGCCGCCGGCGGCCACTGGCACATTTCGTTTGAAGAATACAAGCGCGGTCTGGAACCCTATACGCTTGACTTCGTCGCCAAACTTGCCAAGGGAGATCCGGACGAATCGCTCGAAAGCTTCAAAAAGAAGCTCGTTGCTCTGGCTGACATTTATTGCGACGCCAAGCGCGACATTCTCTCCTTCTGGTGCATGGGCGTCAATCAGCACGTGCGCGGCGTGTGGGTAAACGAACAGATTTACGCACTGCATTTGCTCACCGCCAAACAGGGCCGTCCCGGTAACGGCGCCTTCTCTCTCACCGGTCAGCCCTCGGCCTGCGGTTCGGCTCGTGAAGTCGGCGCCTTCTCGCACCGTCTGCCTTCCGACATGCTCGTCGGCAACCCGGCTCACCACAAGAAGACCGAAAAACTCTGGCGCATTCCCGAAGGTACGCTCAACCCCGTGCTTGGTAAGCCCATCATGGGCCTGTTGCGCGGTCTCGAAGACGGTTCCGTGAACTTCCTGTGGACACAAGTGGTCAATGTCTTCCAGTCGGCTCCGAATGCCAACCATTGGCTCAAGGCTGCTCGCAAGCCCGAGAACTTCGTCGTCGTCTCCGACGTCTACCCGACCCTTTCGGCCAAGGTTGCCGACCTAATTCTTCCCACCGCCATGATCTTCGAAAAGTGGGGTCTGTACGGCAACGCCGAGCGCCGCACGCAAGGCTGGGCTCAGATGGTCGAACCCGTGGGCGAAGCCATGAGCGACGTGGCCACCATGCTCGAATTCTCCAAACGCTTCAAGATCTCCGAGTGTTGGGGCGAAAAGAAGGTCGCCGGCGGCAAGAAGACACTCCCGGACGTGCTCGGCAAAGCCAAGGAAATGGGCATCAATCCGGACGCTTCCCTCTTTGACGTGCTCTTTGCCGGCATGCCCGAAACCAAACAGTGCCCATGGCCCGATCCGAAGTATCCGGGCAAGCAATGCTGCACGGCCAAGTCTCTGGGCCTTAACTGGTTCCCGGAAAAAGCCCTCTTTACCGAATACCGTCAGTTCACGCTCGGCGACGGTCACGATCTGGCAGACTTCGATACGTATCTCGATCCGAAGATCCGCGGTCTCACCTGGCCGGTTGTCAACGGCAAGCCCACGACGTATCGCTTCAACGCCGAATACGATCCGTATGTGAAAAACGGCGACTTCGAGTTCTACGGCAAGCTCATGAAGGCCATTCCGCAGGGCAACCTCGACGGCATCACCGACAAGACGCCCAAGCCCCTGCCCGGCCGTGCGAAGATTTTCTTCCGTCCGTTTGCCGAACCGGTCGAAAAGCCCGATTCCAACTACGACCTGATGCTCTGCACGGGCCGTATTCTGGAGCACTGGCACACCGGCTCGATGACCCGTCGCGTGCCCGAACTGCACCGCGCTGCTCCGTCGGCCGTTCTCTATATGCACCCAACCGACGCTCAGAAACGTGGTCTGAAGCGCAACGACGTCGCGCAGATCACCAGCCGCCGCGGCAGCATCAAAGCTCTTGTGGAAACGCAGGGCCGCATGAAGATGCCGCGCGGCACGGTCTGGATGGCCTTCTTCGACGAATCGGTTCAGGTCAACAAGCTTTGCATTGACGCAACCGACCCGATCTCGGCTGAACCCGACTTCAAGAAGTCTGCGGTTCGCGTCACGAAGGCCTAATCGGGCGACTTTGACACACGCGCTTATCTCTCTGAAGCCGTCTTACTGCAGTAAAACGGCTTCGGGAGAAAGCTTCGGACAACACGGCTTTTACTGAAAACCCAACCGATACGATGACGATCAAAGCGACAAGACGTCAGGCTCTCGGCCTGCTTCTGGAAGGCGCAGGCGTTGCGGCTGCCGCAGGCGCCGGTCTTACGGCGTTCGTGGGCACCGCAAAGTCCAAGGGCTTTGAACCGCTGCCGCCGGGCGCCGATGATGCCTTCTACGACAAGTGCATCCGCTGCGGCCTGTGCGTCAAGGCTTGCCCCTTCGACACGCTCAAGCTTGCCAAACTCGCAGCCAAAGTTCCCTACGGAACTCCCTACTTCGAGCCCCGCAAGATCCCCTGCTACATGTGCGAGGACATTCCCTGCGTCAAGGTGTGCCCGTCGGGCGCCCTGAACCGCAAGTTGGACTCGATTCGCAAAGCCCGCATGGGCATTGCCGCCATCGACCCCAACTCGTGTCTGAGCTGGCAAGGGCTGCGTTGCGAAGTCTGCTACCGCGATTGTCCGCTTCGAAACGAGGCGCTGCTCTTAAAGCCCCATCCGCGCGAATTGAGCAAACATGCCGTCTTCGTGCCCGTGATCAATCCCGATCACTGCACAGGCTGCGGGTTGTGCGTCTACGGGTGTCCGACACAGGTGCCGGCCATCAACATCATTGATCCGAAGACGTTCCTGGGCCGCATCGGCGAGCACTATCGTCTGGGTTGGCGCAAAGATCAGCCGCATCATCCGGGCAATCCGGCCGACAAACCCGAAGTTAAGAAGCCTGAAACGCCGACCGAACCCGGCGGGCTTGATTTTCTCAACAACATGGACGATCCGCTGCTATGAGTCAAAAAGCCTCTTTACCTGCGGTTTCGCCGCAGAAAATCAAGTCGCGCATGTTGGCGCTCAGTGTGGCTCGCCGCTTCGTGCAGCTTGCCGTGCTCGCGCTTTTCATCGGTACCGTTCGGCTTGGCTGGACGCTGTTGGGCGAACCGCTTTTAAACGGTACGCTCACGAGTTCACTCATTGCCGGCACCGTTCCCATGTCGGACCCGTTTGCGCTCCTGCAAAAGCTTTTTGCCGGACACAAACCGGAACTCACGATGGTCACGGGCGCGCTCATTGTGCTGGCGATCTATGTGATTGCGGGCGGCCGCGCCTTTTGCGCATGGGTCTGCCCGATGAACATCGTCACTGATGCCGCTTTCAGCGTCCGTAAGTCGCTCAACGTCCCGGCGTCAAGCCTGCGTCTGTCGCGTCACGCGCGCTACGCGCTTGCCGTAGGCGCGCTGCTTGCTTCGGCCGTCTCCGGCACCGCCGCCTTTGAGTGGGTAAGTCCTCAGGCTTTCCTGTGGCGCGAACTTATCTGGGGCGTGGGTGCAGGACTTGTGGCGGCCGTCACGGGCGTCTTTGCGTTGGACCTGCTGCTGTTGGAGCGCGGTTGGTGCGGACATCTGTGTCCGCTGGGCGCCTTCTGGTCCGTTGTCGGCAAAGTTGGCGTCGTCAAACCCATCTTTGACAACGAACGCTGCACCAAATGCGGTGACTGTCTGCGTGTGTGTCCCGAAGCCCATGTACTCAATTTCAAGCTCGCGGCTCAACGAGGCTTCATTGCCTCGGGCGAGTGCACCAACTGCGGTCGGTGTGCTGCCGTGTGCCCAGAAAACGCCATTCGTTTTGCCACGCGTTTTCAAGCCAAGCCGCAAGCAACCGAGTCGAACAACGAGTAAAGAATTTCTGGAGTGAGCCATGAAAAAATTGATTTTGACAGCCGCCCTTTCCATCGCTGCGACTGTTGCCATCACGGCCTGCGCCGTGCAGCAGCCCGTCGACATCAACACGATGAGTCTGGAAAAGACGAGCCCCTTTGAAACGCCGACGCCGAAAGCCTACGGCGAAAACGCGGGACTGTACCGCGAAACCCAGATGGGCATGCCCGCGATGATTCCGCACGCGATCGACAACTTCAAGATCACGCGCGAAAACAACCCCTGCATCATGTGCCACGGCAATCAGGCTAAGATCGGCGCGGCTAAGGTAAAGGGCGAAGCCACCGCAATGCCTGCCACCCACTGGACCAAAGTCGACGGCAAGCTTGCCGTGTCTGCCTCGCGCCACGAATGTCTGCTGTGCCACGCCACTCAGGCCGACGTACAGCCGCTCGTGGGAACTGTCCACTAAAATTCGATCTCAGATGATCTGACGGTGCCGCACACCGCGGCGCCCGTTTGTGCATCGCGGCCTCAAAGCCACTGTTTGCGACTTTTCAAAAAGTCGACGGGAGGTTTTGGGCCGCGAGTTTCGTTTTGTCTTTCCCTTTTTTCAAGGATTTGTGCGATGGCAGTCAAAGTGGTACTGGGCATGAGCGGCGGCGTTGACAGCGCCGTGAGCGCCTGGCTTCTTAAGGAACAAGAATACGACGTCACCGGCGTATTCATGAAAAACTGGGAAGACGACGATGACAGCGAATACTGCTCGAGCCGCCAGGACTTTCTGGATGCGGCAAGCGCGGCCGAAAAGATCGGGATTGATCTGGAAGCCGTGAACTTTGCCAAAGAGTACAAGGAGCGTGTTTTTTCCGAATTTCTGCGCGAATATCAGGCCGGCCGCACGCCCAATCCGGACGTGCTGTGCAATTCGGAAATCAAGTTCAACGCGTTTTTGGACTACGCGATGGAATTGGGTGCAGAGAAGATTGCCACCGGACACTATGCGCGCGTACGCCAGACCGACAACGGCGTTGAGCTTTTGCGCGGTCTCGACGGCAGCAAGGATCAAAGCTACTTCCTGCATCGTCTCAATCAACAGCAGTTGGAAAAGGCGATTTTTCCCGTGGGAGAACTGCCGAAAACCAAGGTACGAGAAATCGCACGCATGCTCGATTTGTCGGTTGCAGGCAAAAAGGATTCCACCGGCATCTGCTTTATCGGCGAGCGACCTTTCCGCGAATTTCTCTCTCGCTACCTTCCGACGCACCCCGGTCCCATTCGTACCGACACGGGCAAAATCGTGGGCGAACACGTGGGTCTGAGTTTTTATACGCTCGGCCAGCGCAAGGGCATCGGCGTGGGCGGCAGCCGAGAGGGCACGGGAGAGCCTTGGTTTGTGGCCCGCAAGGACCTTGCCACCAATACGCTTTGGATCGTACAGGGGCATGAACACCCGTGGCTCAACACGCATACGCTCAAAGCGGTGCGCACAAGTTGGGTGTCGGGACACGCTCCCGAACCCGGCACACCCGTGACGGTCAAAACCCGCTATCGTGCGCCCGACGGCGCCTGCGAGGTCGCATCGGTTGATGCCGAAAGCATCGACCTTTCGTTCCCCGTCCCGCAGTGGGCCGCCACCCCGGGGCAATCCGCCGTGCTTTATCAAGGCGAAGTTTGTCTGGGCGGCGGTTTCATCGATACGATCGACAACGCCGACATCCCGCAAGTTAAAAGAGCTTAACAGTTTTCTCAGTTTTGTTTTCTAACATCTCTCTGTCTTTCTTTTTGGTGTGACCCATGTCGCTTTTTGACTCCGCACGTTTTCTGACTTCGGCCGCCGCCGTGAGCCAACTGCCCGGCGCGGGCCTGCCTGAAATCGCCTTTGCCGGCCGCTCCAACGCCGGCAAAAGCACGACCATCAACGTGCTCACCCGTCAAGGGCGCCTCGCGTTTGCGTCCAAGACACCGGGCCGCACGCAACTTATCAACTTCTTTACGCTTTCTCGCAAAATTCCTGACAGCAAGGAACGCGAGCAGATTGCACACCTGGTGGATCTGCCGGGCTACGGCTACGCCAAAGCCGCTCCGGAAATCCGCGAAACCTGGAGCCGACTGATCGGCGGTTACCTTGCTGATCGTCCGTCGCTCACCGGCATCGTGATTGTCATGGACGCTCGTCGTCCCTTTATGCCGGCCGACGAGTGGCTCATTGACTTTTTTTCGTCACGCAGTCACGTGCGCCAGCTCTGGCTCATTAACAAATGCGACCAGATCAAGCGTGCCGAACGCAATACGGTGCTTGCCAAAGCCCGCGCCCGAGCTCAACAGCTCGGGGATCATGTGGAAGTTCAGCTTTTCTCGGGACTTAAAAAAGAAGGCGTCGAAGAACTTCAGCAACGACTTTTAACCTGGATTGATCCGGAAGGGCGCCTGTCGGCAGACACGCCGTCGGCGTAACCTTTCAGTATTCTTTATTCTCACGGGGACTTTTGAAAAATGCAGACCCTTGGACAGTATCCTTTCGTGCGTATGCGCCGCATGCGCCATGACGATTTTTCTCGTCGACTGATGCGTGAAACCGTTCTCACGCCCAACGACCTCATCCTGCCGGTGTTCGTGCAGGAAGGTGAACACAAGGTCACGCCCGTTCCCACCATGCCCGGCGTCAACCGTTTGTCAATCGACGAACTGCTGAAGCTTTGCGGCGAAATGGTTGAGCTCAGCATCCCGATGGTGGCTCTTTTCCCGCACATCGACGATGAACTGAAGACTCCCGACGGCGTTGAAGCCGCCAATCCCGACGGTCTGATTCCGCGCGCCGTGAAGGCCATCAAGGCTGCCTACCCGCAGTTGGGCGTCATGTGCGATGTGGCGCTTGACCCCTACACCACGCACGGTCAGGACGGCCTCATCGACGAAACGGGCTACATCCTCAACGACGAAACCATTGAAATGCTCGTGCGTCAGGTTCGCGCCCAGGCTCAAGCCGGCGCTGACGTTGTGGCTCCCTCCGACATGATGGACGGCCGCATCGGCGTCATCCGCAAGATGTTAGAAGAAGAAGGCTTTATCCACACGCGCATCATGGCTTATTCGGCCAAATACGCCAGTGCCTTCTATGGTCCCTTCCGCGACGCAGTGGGCTCTTCTGGCAACCTCGGCAAGTCCACCAAGGCCGTCTATCAGCAGGATCCCGCCAACAGCGACGAAGCGCTCTGGGAAGTGGGGCTCGATCTGGCCGAAGGCGCTGATATGGTCATGGTCAAGCCCGGCATGCCGTATCTCGATGTGGTTCGCCGCGTCAAGGATGAATTCAAGGCACCGACCTTCGTGTACCACGTCTCAGGCGAATACGCAATGATCAAGTGCGCTGCCGCGGCCGGCTGCATTGACGAAAAGAAGATCACGATGGAATCGATGATCTGCTGCAAGCGCGCCGGCGCCGACGGCATCCTCACCTACTGTGCTCTTGATGTCGCCCGCTGGCTCAAGGAAGGCTACAACTACTGATCCGAACCAAGACGGTTGATCTCGTAGCCCCAAGCCCGATGCCTCCGGTGTCGGGCTTTTTTGACCTTGAAAAAGGTGTCTCTGCGCTTCGTAAAATCACATAAAAATTCATAATTTTGTGATTTTTCTCACATTTTTATTAAGAATTTTGTGAGGTCATTGATGTGTCAAAGCGCGAAGCCTTCGAAAATATCAGGAGAAGTTTGCCGAACAAACGCCACTGAGCGTTCGCTTTTCGCTGGACAATCTGCGCTTGGACGGCGACGTACTCAACATTCCGCTCTACATGGCCGATCAAGCTGTCCGCCTGATCCGTCTGGCACTGCAAGCAAAACGATCGTAGGCATTTCAATACCCGATTTTTGCTCAATCCGTGCAAATTCCGTTTGCCTGCTGCTTTCGAGCTTCTCGACAAGGTAAAGTACGACAAGCAGATTTTGTTGGTTGTGGTCCCAAAAACATGCAACGCCGTACCGTTTTGACTTCTGTCGCTTTTCTGGCCGCTGCCGCCGCCGGTCCCTTGTGCGCTACTGTACAGGAAAGCACGCAAGCGTTTTCCGCGCTGGGCTCCAAACCGACCGGAGCGCGCTTGGAGCGCATGCAGGCGTCGCCCAATTTCAGCAACGGCACGTTTCACAACCTCACGCCGGTCATCGATCCGATCGATCGGGAACGCTCTTCAGGGATGCTACGGTTTCTCACCGAAGACAAGACAGGGCGTCGGCCGCTTGAGCGCATTCCTTCGATCAAAACCGATCTCACTACGCTCGCCGACGGGCAGATGGTTTGGTTCGGACACTCAGGCTTTTACCTAAAGCTTGCCGGTCTTGCGATTGCCGTAGACCCCGCTTTGCACGCCTGTTTCCCGTTGGGTAGCTTTTTCAAGCCTTTCGCAGGAGCCGACCTCTATCAGCCGCGCGACATTCCGGCGTTGGATCTCCTCATTCTCACGCACGACCATTACGACCATCTGGACATGCTCACGATGCGTGACCTGAAGAATCGCACGGCGCATGTCGTCTGCCCACTCGGCGTGGGAGCCCATCTCGAATACTGGGGATGGGAAGCCGAGCGCATTACGGAAATGGACTGGGGCGAAAAAATCGCTCTTCCGCACAAAGGATCGCTCACCTGCGTGCCGAGCCAACATTTCTCGGGTCGAACGCTCGAGCGCAATACAACACTGTGGGCGGGCTTTGTGATGGATCTCGACGGGGTGACGCTGTACCTCTCGGGCGACGGCGGTTACGGACGCCATTTCCGCCAAATCGCCACGGACTTTCGACGCATTGACTTTGCCATCGTCGAGGACGGCCAGTACAACACCGACTGGGCCGGAATTCACTTGATGCCACCCGCCTGGAAAGCGGCTGTTTCCGAACTGCGTCCCCGCTTTGTCATGCCGTGCCACAACGCCAAGTTCGACTTGAGCCGTCACACTTGGAAGGCTCCTTTGGAAGCGGCGCTTGCCAACGCGCAATCGCTTGGCATTGCGCTTTCCACGCCGCTGATCGGACAAATCGTTGCGTTGGACAACCCGGCGCGCGACACCGGTCCCTGGTGGCAGGAACTGCGTTAAGAAAAAAATCGCGAGTCCGGCAGCAGACGGCTATAGTGCACTATTGCCATTGTTGACCGGCTTATTGACTTTCATGCGCTTTCTTCACACTTCCGACCTGCATCTCGGACGCAGTCTATACGGCGTCAACCGAGACGAGACCTTTGAGAAATTTCTCACTTGGCTCACCGAAACAATCCGCACCGAGACAATCGACTGCCTGATCATCGCAGGCGACGTTTTCGACAACGCCACCCCCTCGCACCGTATGCAGCGGGCTTACTACCGGTTTCTAGCTTCCGTGGCCACTTCCACCGACTGCCGCCACGTGATCGTCACCGGAGGCAATCACGACTCGCCTTCACTTTTGAACGCCCCCGACACACTTCTTGAAGCGCTCAACATCACCGTTATCGGTCAGGCGACGGCCGATCCGTCCGACGAAGTCGTGCTGTTGCGCGATGCGGCCGGAACACCTCTGGCAGTCGTTGCGGCCGTACCCTATCTACGCGAACGTGATCTGCGCACAAGCACCGAAAACGAAACACAGCAGGACAAAGAAGAAAAGATTCGCTCGGCAACGGCAGAGCACTATCGCCGTGTGACACAAACTGCGCTCGAATTGCGCGGTGAAAACGACATCCCATACATTGCCACCGGGCACCTCTTTGCCGCCGACGGCGACCCGAGCGACGAAGAGCGCAACCTCTATATCGGTTCTCTCGGCCTGATTCCCGCCGCGGCCTTTCCGCCCGAAATCAACTATCTGGCATTGGGGCACCTGCACAAAGCCCAGCGTCTGGCCGGAAACGAGACGCGCCGCTATTGCGGCAGTCCCATTGCGCTGGACTTTTCCGAACGCAAAGCCTCAAAAAGCGTCTGCATCATGGAAACGCAGGGCAAAGCCTGTACCGTTCGCACGCTGGAAGTGCCCGCTTTTGACACGCTGGTGCAGATCACAGGCAACGAAACGGCAGTCACCGAAGAACTCAGTACGCTCGTTGCGACCGGCCGTCCGGTCCTCTGCGAGGTGCTGCACACGGAAGGTACCTTTGCACCGGATCTTGCCGCCAAGTGCCGCGACATTGTGCAAAACAGCACCGTCACATTGGTGCGTGTGGTAAGCCTCACGGTTGCCGCCGCGCAGCTTTCCGTCGACGATGTTGTCAGCGACGTCGAAGCGATCTCGCCAGAAAAAATGTTTGAGCTTTGCCTGCAAAAGCAACAAGCCTGCGGCACAGAATTTTCCGAAGAACTCAAAAAAGAACTCACTGACGCCTACTCCGAGATTCTCGCGGTCGTGCGCAAGGAAGGAGAACCGCAATGAGAATCCTCAAAGTACGCGTTCAAAACATCAATTCGCTCAAAGGCAACTGGTCGATCAACTTTGAAGATCCCGCGTATGCCGCAGGCGGCCTTTTTGCCATCTGCGGCCCCACCGGCGCGGGCAAGTCGTCGCTTCTGGATGCCATCTGCATTGCGCTTTACGGCAGCACACCCCGCCTGGGCGAACTCACGGGCAACGCCAACGAAGCGATGACCCGCGGCACGGGAATCATGGAAAGCGAAGTCACCTTTCTCGCCAAAGGTGTTCGCTATCGAGCGCTCTATTCGCAGCGCCGCGCTCGCAGCCGCGCCGACGGTCGTTTGCAGGGATCAAGCATTGAGCTTAGCCGTTGGAACAACGAGCGAAGCGACTGGGACATTCTGGAAGCCAAATACAAGAAGCGCTTTGCCGAACTCATTGAAGAAATCACCGGCCTGACCTTCCATCAGTTCACGCGCTCGGCGCTTCTGGCGCAGGGCAACTTCTCGGTTTTTCTGAAAGCCAAGGAAGACGAACGCTCCAACGCGCTCGAAGCCATCACCGGCACCGAAATCTATTCGCGAATCTCGCAAGCCGTCTATGAACGGTATAAAAGCGAGAACACCGCTCTCGAGCACCTCAAATCGGAAGCGGGCGGCGTCGGCGTGATGGCCGACACCGAGCGTCAGCAAACGCTTTCTGCGCTCTGCGAAGTCAAAGCAAAATGCGCCGCACTTGAAGATACCGTCAAAGCCAAGGAAGCAGTCCGAGACCTCGTGCGGGAACGCGATGCGACCTCTGAAACACTGGAGGCTTCGCAAAAAGAACTCACTTCGGTCAAAGCAACCATCGAAGAACTGCGACGCGAACGCCATGCAACGGAAGTGGCTCGCCGTGCGCTCAAGATCAAGCCGACGCACACGGCGCTGTACGAGGCTCAGTTGCGTGTTCAAAGCGCTCGTCAACAGTGTGAAAAACTCACCGGCGCACTTGCGGCAGCCGACAAAGAGGCCGGCAACGCCCAAAGCCTTTTGCAGGAAGCCCGCATTGCTTCCGTTGATCTCGCCAAAGCATATGAGGCACTGCTGCCTGTTACGCAGGCGGTGCGAGCGCACGATACGGCCATTGCCGAACACACCAAGCGCATCTCTGAAAAAGTCGCCGAAAAGACACACGAGGAAGCACTTTTAAAACAAAGTCTGGCTAAAACGCAGGCGGCAACCTCTGAAATTCAAACGTTGTCGGAGGAAGCTGTAAAACTGGAAGCCGACACTGCCCCCGATTCCCGTGCTGCGCGTCTTTTTGCCAAACAAGCCGAGATTTTCACGGCTCTGACTCAATTTGCGGACGCCGACACTAACCGCAGCAAGCGCGAAAAAGCGCAACAACAGGCCGAGGCCGAACTCGCCGTTGCCGTTCAAGCGACTCAAGACGCTCAACTGGCATTGGCACCCGCTCAGGCCAAAATCCACTCGTTACAGGAGAAACTCTCTGCGGTTGAAATCGCCCGCACCGAATGTGCCGCCGGCAAAACCCTGCAGGAGTGGACGCAGCTCAAGACTCAAACCGACGCTCGGACTGCGGCGCTCAACCAGCTTTTGCAGCAATTGGCTAAAAAAGCTGAAAAATCCCGCCAAATAGACAACAAAAAGGAACTGTTGGGCAAATTGCAGGCAGACTGGACTGTCGCCAAAGAACGCTATGAAACACAGGTCAAGCTGACTGATTCTCTTGCCGACACCGTGGAAGCGCTTGAACAGACCGCTGCCATGCGCTCTTTAGTGGAACGCCTCAGCGACGAGCGAGCCAAACTCGTTGACGGCTCGCCGTGCCCATTGTGCGGTGCCGTGCATCATCCGTATGCCGAAAGCCGTCCCTCGATCCTGTCAGACGACTCGCAAAAACTCGATCGCACCAAAAAAGACTGGAAAGACGCGCAAAAATCCGTCACCGTTTTTGCTAAAGAGCTCGCCAAACTCGACGGTTCGATCAAAGCCGAGCAGCAAGCGCTCGAGGAACTGAAAAAAGTCTTCCTGCAAGAACTGCAAGCGATTGAGTCTCTGGCTGGCCAATGGTCAGTTTCCGTCACAACCCCTGCGGATATCCGTGCAGCCTATGAAGAAACTAGGGAGAAAGCAGGGGCGCTCACCGAAAAAATCAAGAAACTCGCTTCGCTTGATGACGAACGCAATAACCTTATCTCATCGTTGGATCTAGCTAAAGCGCAATTCGAGACGCAATCTCAGGCGGTCAAAACCTGTGAAGCCAAACGCACGCAAGCACAAGCCACTTTGCAAAGTGCTCAGAACGAAAACATACAGGCTGCCGCGCAATTGCTCGCGGCCCAAGGCGGGCTGGCCCGCGTCTGTGCGGGACTGATCAAAGTTCCTGCAACAGCAGCGCAAGCCAAGGCGTGGAGCACGAAACTGCAAACGGAAGTCGACACGTTCCAGACAAAACGCACGCGCTTGGCAACAATCGGGCAACAAATCGCCGTCTTAAAAACAACGGTGCAGGAGCAGCGCCGCCAACAGGACGCCTTCGACGCCAAGTGCGTGGAATTGTCAACGGTCATCGCTTCACTGGAAAACAAACGTTCCCTCAAACAAGCTGAGCGTACAGCCCTTTTCGGTGACAAATCGCCCGAGTCCGAAGAAGCCGCCCTCAAAAACCGGCGTGACGCAGCGCTCGCGCTCACCGAAAAGCGGACTGTCGAAGCTCAACGTCTCAAAGAACTTGTCAGTGTCACAAAGGGACAACTGGAAGCGGCCGAGAAACAGACTGCGGCAGACTCGATTTTCCTACAAACCGCCTTGTCGGTCTGGACGCATGAGCGCACCGCCGCGGGCTTTGCCGAAGATTCCCTCTGGGAAGCCGCGCTGCTTACCGCCGAAGAAATCGACGCCCGGCAGCAAACGTACGCCCGACTGGATGCCCGGTGCGAGGAACTTGCCAAAACCGCTCGGCAAGCCGAAGAAAGGCTCACGCAGCTCGCTTCCAAGATTGAGCCAACGATTGAACTGGCGTCTCTTGTCGGCGAAATCGAATCTCTTCGCGAATCGATGAATACCCTCACCGCCGAAAAGGGGCGCCTGCAGGGGCTCATCGAAACGGACGACGCGCAGAAACAACGGCTTGCCGAGAAACTCGACCCGATCAAAGCTCAGGAAAAAACGCTCGCGCTGTGGTCAAGACTCAATGCGCTGATCGGCTCGGCCGACGGCAAACCTTACCGCACTTTTGTGCAGTCGATGACGTTTGAAACGCTGCTGCATCACGCCAACCGTGCTTTGTCCAAAATTTCTCAGCGCTACATCCTCAAAAAAGACGCCGTTGAACCCCTGAAACTCAACGTGATTGACGCCTTTCAAGGCGGCGTGGAGCGCAGTGCCGACAACCTGTCGGGCGGCGAATCCTTCTTGGTGAGCCTATCGCTCGCTCTGGGCCTATCCGAAATGGCAAGCCGCAATGTTCGCGTCGAGTCGCTCTTTTTGGACGAAGGTTTCGGATCGCTCGACCCCGATACGCTCGAAGACGCCATGAATGCGCTCGCGGCGCTTCAAAGCGAGGGCAAGATGATCGGCATCATTTCGCACGTGGGTGAAGTGCGCGAACGCATCACCACCCTGATTGACGTCACCCCCGTTTCGGGCGGCCGCAGCGAGCTCTCTGGACCCGGCGTCGAGCGTTTGGAAGAACAGAAAAAGTAGGACAGAAAAATGGCTTTGGAAATCGAACGCAAATTTTTAGTGACATCCGACGAATGGCAACGGCTCGGAACACCCCAACTGGTCCGTCAAGGGTATCTGTCGCGCGACATTGAGCGCACGGTTCGCGTACGCATCAAGGGCGACAAGGCTTATCTCACGATCAAGGGCCGTAATAAGGGCGCCGTACGCACGGAGTTCGAGTACGCCATTCCGACCGATGAAGCGGCCGTCTTGCTCGATACGCTGGCGCTCAAGCCGCTCATTGAAAAGACCCGCACCAAGGTTGCGTATGCGGGCAAGATCTGGGAGGTCGACCGTTTCTTCGGTGAAAACGAAGGTTTAGTGCTTGCTGAAGTGGAATTGACCTCTGAAAACGAAACCGTGGAATTGCCGCACTGGATCGGCCGGGAGGTCACGCACCTCACACGCTACTACAACTCGGCCTTATCCGAGAGACCCTACAGCGAATGGTCGGAAACGGAAAAAGTCGGCGATTAATTAATGCTGCCGATTATTGTTCTCGACCTTGGTAACGTCCCTGTCTATCGTAAAAACGGCCGTTTGCGTCACGTTTGCCTTGATAACGCCCCTGTCTGTCGTAGTAACGGCCGTTGGCATCCTGTTTGCCTTGGTAGCGTCCCTGTCTGTCGTAGTACCGACCATTGGCATCCTGTTTGCCCTGGTAGCGTCCTTGCCTGTCGTAGAACCGGCCATTGTCGTCCACTTTGCCTTGATAGCGTCCCTGCCTGTCGTAGAACCGACCACTGTCATCCACTTTGCCCTGATAACGTCCCTGCTCGTCGTAAAAACGCTTGTCGGCCGCATAAGCGTTGACGGCAGCCATAAATCCGAGAAAAACGGAAAGCACCAAAGCAATCAAAGCACGCAGACGCATTTCAAATCCTTGGTTTTCTGGAAAGCACAAGCGGCGCAATGCCTTTTTGCCTGACACGCGCCGCTTACGTTGGGCTCACAAAAGAACCGCGTTTAGAGTTCGAAAATCTTGGCCAGTTCGTCCGTGGTCAGGTTTTCATCAAACGGCACGTATTCGCCCTTGGAATTGAGATACACGCCGTAGGGCACAGCACGGCAGCCACAGCGGCGGTGCAGCTTGGTGTTGATCCACACCTTGTTGCGCAGTTCGTACGGCAGATCAGCACCCTCATAGCGAAGGCCACGGAAATCCTTGTCACGGAAATGTTCGTGATGCTTGATGAGCATCGCGTACGGATCCTTGGAGCCGAGAATTAACGCACCCTGCGGTTCGCAATGCGGGTTGAGCAACGCGATCGGGTAGTAGACCACGGCGATGCGATCCTGCAACGGCATGATGCGATCCATCAGACGGATGCAGTCCGGGCACTGTGTGTCAAAAAAGACGTGCGCCGTCTTCTTGACGCTTGCCGGCGTCGGCGAGCGGAAACCCACACCGTCTTTGGTCATCGTTTCATACATCTTCTTGCCGTCCCAGCCTTCGGGAACTTTGGCGGGCTTTGCCTGAGCCGCCGTGGTACTCAACGCCAATGCGGCTGCAGCCAGGCCGAGAGCGCTGCGACGAGTGAGTTTGGTCATGGGTAGAACTCCTTTCAGTCCACTGGGTCACTGCATCTTTGCCGATTGCAAAGACTTGCGTTGATTATGGCGCATCTAACCATTCGCGCACCTTAAGAACGCGCATGCAATTGTGAAGAGTTTTTGTGTTCGCGAACCTGGCCAGCCAAAAAGACCGCGATGCCAAGCCAAATGAAGGAAAGCGGAAGGATCTCTCTGGTTCCGAACGGCTCGCCGAAGACGAAAACGCCGAGCGCCACGATAAGAATCGGCGCCAGATACTGGATAAAACCCAAAACGCTCAACGACAAGCGCATGGCACCGATCGTAAAAGCCACCAGAGGAACAGCCGCCATCACGCCGGTTGCAACAAAGGCCGCGGCAAGCCCGGGATCGGCCGTCGGCGAAAAATGTGAGGCTCCCATTGCCGTCAAATAAGCGACATAGCCGACAGCCAGCGGCATCATCAGGAATGTTTCAACGGCAAGCGACAAAACGGCGTCAACCATCAAGGCTTTTTTCAGTGCCCCGTAGGCCGCCCAAGTCGATGAAACCATCAATGCATAGAAAGGAAAGCGGCCGAACTGAACAATCATGACCGCCACGCCGACCAACGCTGCCGCTATGGCAATCCACGTGAGCAAAGGCGGCCGCTCATGGAAAAATACAATACCCAAAGCAATGGTCAGAAGCGGAGTCAAAAACGTACCGATTCCGAGCTCCACCACGTGCCCGGTGATGACGCCCGCCACATTGACCCAGAAATTCAGAGCCGAGACCACGGCCGCACACAAAAGCAGAACTGTTTGCCGACGCGACTGCCAGATCGCCTTCACAAAGGTGACGAACCGGGTAAAGCCGAGAACAAAGGCAATCCAAACAGCTAACAGTACGCCCGTCCAAAAGATGCGATGCGCGATCACCTCCCAGCCGTTACCGACCGGATCAAAGATCGCCCAAAACAAAGGCAGGAATCCCCACCATACGTAGGCGGCAGCCGCATAAAGCACACCCTGAGTCGAGTCTGAGAGCTTCACCATCGCCTCCTTCCGATGCTCGTCGATTCTAACGCCGCAAAACGCTCCCGAAATCAGCGTTACACAGACAATGAGGTGCCTTCTATCTTTCTCCAAAACGAATGGAGTCTCGGCAGAGGATTCTGTCTTTCCAAGAAAATCCCTATAATTAGTCGGCAAAAATTTGAGAAACGATATGAAACCACGTCAACGTCTTTTGCGCGCCAATCCGCAAACTGTCGGCCAAGAGAATCTGTCCGCAGTTGATCTTCTGTTGCATCTGACCTGTGCCGCCGATATCGCACGCGAAGAAATCTATCGCCCCCTGCAGGACACGGCTCGTCTTTCGGAAGGCAAGCTTTCCCTTCTGATGACACTCAAGGACGCAGGCGGCGAAATGTCCATCGGCATGCTCGCGCAACACCTCGGCGTGACGGATGCAACCACCTCCATCATGATCTCCCGCATGCTCAAAGAGGCCCAACCTCTGGTTGAACGCAGTACCAGCAAGCTGGATCACCGTGCCGTGATGGTCCGCATCACCGCTCGGGGTGAACAGGTTCTCGCCTCAGTGCTTCCGGAACACTACCGCAAAGTTCTGGCTTTTTCCGAGACCTTGACGCAAGCCGAACAGCTGTTGCTTGTCGGACTTCTGAAAAAACTTATTGCCGAAAGAAAACCCGAGTAACACCAATCTCCTTTCTTCTGAACTTTCAGAATTTCTCTTCGATCAATGTTTTCCGTGTCATATAGCTAGCTAAATAATATTTGCACACACAAAAAAAACGTCGCAATCTCCAATCCCGGAAGTTTGATCCAGTCATTGCTGTCCAAAACAAAATGTGCATAGGCAGATCGTGACGCTTTAACTCGTTGATTTCAAACGAAGTTGATTTTT
>UPZS01000006.1 GCA_900538905.1 uncultured Sutterella sp. | reverse complement strand
ATTTTTGATGCAACAAAAAGTCAGTTATTGCCTGTCAGTGCTGGCTTTTTTCTCAATTTGAGTCTCTAAAGTCGGGAGACGAAGCGCTTTTTTTACTGTGCCCGAAGACGGTTGAAGTAGCCTTGTTTGTTGCGTGCCTTGCCGGAGATTGACTCGATCGTCACTTTCCAGAACACCACAAACTTGCCGCCTGCGGCATAGTACTTTTCAATGGCTTGATCGCCGGCCTGTGGAACGTGCCTTTGGCAAAAGGCTGTGGCTACGCGATGCTTTTCGTCTTCATCCGACACAAGAGAAATATGTCCGGAGACGATGGCCGAGGCGTAATTCACCGAAAAGTCTTTTGGAAGTTCATCGGCGGCTGTCTCACCGCGTCCGATCCAGACGATTGAAACCTTGTCGTTTTGCAGCGCATTTTGGTATCGCCGCCCGTTTATATCGCTGGAGCTGTGAAAGTAGACGGCACCGTCAATGAGAGCTGCCGTCACGGGCGTTGCATAAGGCGTCCCGGAACTGTCGACCGTTGCGATGACGCAGTGCGGCGTGTGTTCGATGATGGCAAGCGCTTCTTCACGCGTGAGTTCTCGATCTTTGCGGCGCATGGGACGATCGGTACTTTTCAACATGGTTGTCTCCGGGTAGCAAAAGATAGCGCAAGTGTAGGTCGAAACCTTGACGAAGGACAGAAAAAAAGCGCCGCAGTAGTCAAAACTTTACGGCGCTTTTTTCAAGTCCCGAGACTTTAACCGGGTCAAGCAACAAATTACTTGATGCGGCTGCGGTATTCGTTGGTACGGGTGTCGATTTCGATCTTGTCGCCCGTGTTCACGAAAGCGGGAACGTCAAGGGTGAAACCGGTGGCCAAACGGGCGGGCTTCATCACCTTGCCGGACGTGTCGCCCTTGACGGCGGGTTCGGTGTAGACAACTTCGCGAACGAGCATGGTCGGCAGTTCGATACCGATCACGCGGCCTTCGTAGAAGACGGCTTCGGCCGTCAAGTCGTCTTGCAGGTACTTCTTGGCATCTTCCATCGTGTCTTCGTCGACTTCGTACTGGTTGTACTCTTCGTCCATCCAGACATAGTGCGGGTCAGCGAAGTAGGAGTAGGTCACTTCCTTGCGTTCGAGGATGATGTCTTCGAACTTGTCGTCGGCACGGTAAACCGTTTCAGTCACGGCACCGTTGAGAAGATTCTTCATCTTCATCTTGACGGTGGAGGCGCCGCGGCCACCCTTGGAGTATTCGGACTTCAGGACAACCATCGGATCCTTACCGACCATGAACACGTTGCCGGAACGCAGCTCTTGCGCGGTCTTCATAATGTGTGTATTCCTTGATAAAAAGTTTTGACGCACGCCCGAAAAGAACGCATAAAATTCAGCGCGCCGGGCTTTCAAATTTTTGTGAACTCAAAATTTTAGCTTTTTTTCAGCCAATTTGGAAATGCTTTCGGCCAGGGTCGGAAGCGAAAAAAGTGTCTTTTTCCAATCGGTTGCGCCTGACTGCAGCGCGGCAAAGCAGTCTCGCCACTTTTTCCAGACATCTTCATGTACCTGCCCGTTGTTGACGTAGTCTTCGATTTCAAGCCACGCCCTGCGGGCTGCCTGCGGCAGTGACTGAGCATACAGCGAAGCAAAGGCGGCAAGTTTGGTCAGGTGCGTATCTTCCTGCTGAGGGTACAGTGTCCATATCATAGGAATTCCGGCAAGTTGGGCGCGCAGCACGCTGTCTTCGCCGCGGATAAGCGCTGCATCACAGCTCAGTAGCACGTCGTCAAAAATGTCCTGCGCCACCATCGGTGCCTGGACGAAAGAAATATGCCGTGCCTGCAGATTGACCAGAGCTTGTTTCAAGCGAGCGGAGGCAAGGCCCGGAGCAGCAAGGACTTGAACAGGGCGCGGATCTTGAGCAAGCAGATTGGCAAAACCTTCCACGGGCATTTCCGGATACGTGAAGAAATAAAGCGTAAAGGGGTGACTTGGATCCGCACCGAACGATGCAAAAAGCCTGGACCGCACGCTTGAACGACGTTCTCCGGAAAATTTCTGCAGCAAATCGCGCTCGCGGTTGATGCCGCAGGTTTTATCGGAAAATCCCGGAAACAGAAAGGTTTTGTCGTATCCGTAGCGAGGATGAGGGCTCGGCAGCCCGTTGCCTTCTTCGGCGTATTTTTCGGCTGTCAAATAATCCAGGGCAAACACGGCGCAGGGGGAAGATTCAACGCGCTTTGCAATCGCTGCTTCGTAGACGTCGGGAAGACGGCAGGAAAACAGTTCGATCACTACATCGGCGGCTTGGCCGCTCCATGAGGCAAAGGGAGTATCGGTACTGTCGTCGAGCCAGTCGCTCACCACGACTTGGCCGGGGACGGCAGGGGTAGCTTTGGTCTGTGCCGTCGGAACGATTGCCGAAAGCACGGCTGCATCGTCTATGATTAGGCGCACCGCCCAGTTGTACTCTTTGGCTAACATCTGAGCCAAACGCCAGGATACCCCGGCGTCGCCGTAGTTGTCGATAACGCGGCAAAACATGTCGCAGGTGCGCATGTCGAAACTCTCCTAGATTGAGAAAACCCCAAAAACGATTGAAAAACACAAATGATGTCAGCTATCAGCGCCGACAACAATAAGGAAGTTCTTGCCGGCCTGCCAAGTTTGCCCGGTGTCTACCGTTATTTTGACGAAGCGGGGACGTGTTTGTACGTCGGTAAAGCGCGTGACCTCAAGCGCCGCGTCTCCAGCTATTTCCGAAAAACGGGGCAAAGTCCGCGCATCGCGCTGATGGTGCAGAAAATCGCCCGGCTTGAGACGACCGTCGTTCGTACCGAAGCCGAAGCGCTGTTGCTTGAAAATAATCTCATCAAGACGCTCAATCCGAAGTACAACATTCTTTTTCGAGACGATAAAAGCTATCCGTACCTCAAAATTTCCGAGGGGCCGTTTGCGCGTGTGAGCTACTATCGCGGCGCCGTTGATCGGAAAAACCGCTATTTCGGTCCTTATCCCAACGGTTCGGCCGTGCGCGAAGCCATCGGTGTGCTTCAGAAGGTCTTTCATCTGAGGACGTGTGAAGAGGCCGTGTTCCGCTACCGAAGCCGCCCTTGTCTGATGGGGCAGATGGGGCGTTGTTCAGCGCCTTGCATCGGCAAAGTAACGGCTGAGGAATACGCGCGAGATGTGGAAGACGCCTGCGCTTTTTTGCATGGCAAGACAGAGGAGATTATGCAGGCGTTGACAGAAGCCATGATGAACGCCGCCGAAGATCGCCGCTATGAAGAGGCGGCTGTTTTGCGTGACCGCATCAGCTTGTTGCGTGATGTCATGCATCAGCAGGCCGTAGAAACGACGGGAGGGGACACGGACGCGGACATCATTGCGGTGCTTGTCAAAAACGGAGCTGTTTGCGTGAATCTGGCTGTTGTGCGCGGCGGCCGTCATCTCGGAGATCATGCGTATTTTCCGGACTTTGCACGCAATTTGGGAGATGATCTCACGGAAAGCGAAGTGTTTGAGGCTTTCATTTCACATCACTACTGTAATGTGCCCGTCCCCGACACCGTGATATCACAGGCTGCGGCGGACCCGGCAGCTACCGCACAGCTACTTTCAGCACTTGCAAACCGAAAGGTTGCCTTTGTGCATGAACCACAACTCACGCGACGCAAGTGGTATGAAATGGCAGTGACCAATGCGGTAATCGCTTTGGATCGTCACATTGCAGAGAGTGCAGGCGAAACCAAACGCATTGATGATTTGATCAATGTGCTATCACTCGAACTCACTGATCAGGAAAGAGCCGAACTTCGAATCGAGTGTTTCGATATTTCTCATACTGCGGGGGAAGCGACGCAAGCCTCCTGCGTGGTTTTTGACGGAACTCGCATGAATAGTGCGCTCTATCGGCGCTTTAACATCGAAGGTGTGACGGGCGGCGACGACTATGCGGCCATGCGTCAGGTGTTAGAGCGCCGATATGCGCCGGTAGCTCGAGGTGAAGCCAAGTTGCCTACATTGGTCCTCGTCGACGGCGGACGCGGGCAAGTGCATATGGCCAAGGACGTTTTTCACGAGCTCGGTCTCGATATTTCCGTCATCGTGGGTGTAGCAAAAGGCGAGGGCCGCAAGACCGGATTGGAGACGCTCATTTTTGCAGACGGTCGGCAGCCTCTTGTACTTGGTGCGGCAAGTCCCGCCTTAATGCTCATTGCCATGATTCGAGACGAAGCTCATCGCTTTGCCATTACCGGGATGCGTGCCAGGCGTAGCAAGACGCGTCAAACGAGTCGTCTCGAAGATATCGAAGGCATCGGCCCCGTGCGGCGTCGCAGATTGCTCACGCATTTCGGCGGTATGAAGGCACTAAAAAATGCGAGCGTGGAAGATATCGCTAAAATTGACGGCATTTCGCGCAAACTTGCCGAACAGATCTATTCTCAACTTCATGGGTCAGATTGTGCCTGACAAACGTTTCAACATTCCAATGGCGCTCACTTGGGCGCGCATTGCTTTTATTCCGCTGATCGTCGGCGTCTTTTACGTACCCGACGTCATTTTGAGTCCGCACGTCAAGAATCTTCTGGCGTGTGTGATGTTCGTGGTGGCTGCCATTACCGATGCCCTCGACGGCTATATTGCGCGCCGCTACAACATGATGACCAATATGGGAGCGTTTCTCGACAGTGTGGCCGACAAATTGGTGGTGTGTTCGGCCATCGTGGTGTTGCTGGCGTTTGACCGCGTCGACATGTTGGTCGCGTTGATCATTGTAGGCCGCGAAATCGCCGTGACAGCGCTCAGGGAGTGGATGGCAAAGATCGGAGCGGCAGCAAGCGTCAAGGTTAACTGGTTCGGAAAGATCAAGACCATTGCGCAGATGACTGCCATCCCGATGCTTCTTTATTTCGATCCGGTTTTCGGTTTGCCGATTGCATGGATCGGCACTGTCCTCATTTACATTGCGGCGATTCTGACCATTTATTCGATGTGCGTCTACATGTCCGCCGCCTGGCCACATTTGCAGCGGCAGGATCAGCAACGCAACTGAAATCCAAAAAATCGGGAACCGGGATGTGCTCGCTCGGCAATCGCATCAATTCTGCGGCTTTTCTTCTGTTCCCGACGATACCTTCGTAATGACGGGGTTGGCCCATGGCCCCTTGATGGTGTACTCGACCTTGAAGAGGTGACTTAACGGGGTGCGCAGTAGCAGTTGGGCTAAGAACGAACCGATACCCACGGCGGGATTGACGAAGGTAAGAGCCAGGCTTGCGTTGCCTGCGTTGATTTCCGGCAATACGATTGCACGACTGTCAACGCTGCCTTCGGGAACATTGATGTTGCCTGAGAGCAGAATCGTGCCGTGTGTGCCAACGATTTTGGTGTTGTCGGTTGAGAATACGCCGTTGGTGACAATTGAGCTTCCGGTTAAGGTATCAAACGAAAAACCACTCTTGAAGTCGGAGAAGTCCAGCATCAAGCGCTTAAAGAGCGATTGCATCGATACGAAAGATAAAAGCAGACCGCCCGCGCCGGTATCCACCTTGGCGATGGTGCCTTTACGGAAGTTGATGGCGTAGTTGCCTGCGATGGTGTCGAGCTTGGGTGACCAGGGAATCCCATCGAATTTGAAGTGTCCTTCGGCTGTTCCGGTCGAGTTTTCGATCACGCCGGGGTAGCCTAGATCCGTGAGCGTCTGGCCGAGATCCTTTGTAGAGAACTTCAGCGAGAACTGAGTCTCTCCCGGGTGCTGCTGTGTCAGTTTTTTGCCTTGTGTCCAAAAGCCTGTACCGGTCAGAGCCGAGACGTCGGAGAAAATGGCAAAGTTCGTGATCCGTAGTGTTTCTTCATCAGCGGTCCCGGAAGCCTCTGCCTGCAGCACCATGCGGCCGATTTTCTTGTCGCCGTAGGAAAATTCATCAACAACCAGGTCAAGACTCGGCAGCACAGTAGGCCGGGGTGTGAGTACGACATCGACTGATTCTCCTTGAAGGAAGCGGCGAATCGTGGAGACATCTTTGGGGGCGATTTGCAGACGCTCGAAGCTGCCTGTGACATTGCCTCGGCCGGCGGGCTCGTAACGTAACTTGCCGCGAATTTCGTCGGAAGCAAGATCAATTGAGATGTTGTTGGCGTCGTCGAACTCCAATAGCGAATGAGTCTTATGAATGGGGCCGCTGGCGAGCATCAGTTGATCGGCAGTCACTTCCACGCGAGAAAGTCCCGCTTGGGGGGCGGCCGACATTGGCAACGGATTGCTTTCGACGCTTGTTTTCGGTGCTTGAGCAGCGGCCGTATCGGTCATGGTACGCACGAAGGGCTGCCAGTCGACGAGGCTCAATTCCTTGGCCTCGACGGTGACGGCGATACCCTTGTCGGGAAGTCCGGCTCGATGTCCCACGGCAATATTGCCCAGGGGGACGAGTCCGGAGCCATCCGAAGGCAGCTGCAACAGTACGTCGAAGCGATTGGCCGAGCCCACTTTGATCATGTAACCCGACTGGCGGTTAAGGGTGACGGGGGTAAAGCTAAAGGCCGTATCCCAAGTTTCCGTCAGGCTTTTCTTGAGAGGTGCTGGCAGGTCAATTTCTACTCCCTGAAGCGAAGAGCGTGCCGAAACAGTCACGCCGTGCCCCTTTTTCACGACAACCGTAGAGACAAAGGGAAGCATGCCGGACATAAGCTTGGCAACCGGATCGAAATACGGATTTCGTGCAAACCAGGTCAGATGAGAAACGTCCGTCGAACCCGAAGCGCTGATCACGATAGAGCCATCGGTCGTGGTGTGTACCGACACGGAGGCGTCGCCCGAACCGAAGGGGCGTGCGTGTACGTTGCTCGCTGTCGCGCCTTTTTCGGAGAAATGAACAGTGCCTTCGACATCTTTTAGCGGCGGTTTAGGCCACCCCATGGCTATGTCGGCTTTTTGCATGGAAATTGCACCTTTGACCTTGGTAGCCGTGGCATTCTTCAGCGGAATGTCGAGATACAGATCCAAATGCCCCGGTCCTTTGGCTGCGGTGCCCTTGAACGCACCCGACACAAATCCGGTGACGGGGCTGGCTTCCACATAGTCAAAAAACTTTTGTAATTCTGCGTCAGCTTTACCGTTGATGATCAGTCGCGTATCGTCGCCGGCTCCTAGGTTTGGAATGTCGGCGCGGGTTTTTGAAACCGTCGCGCCGTGTGTTTTGGCGGTATCGGCCAGCACCGTCATTGACGCGCCTTCAAAGATGAGACGCCCCTGAATGTCGGTGAGTAGAGGCCAGTGGGCGGCGCGCTCAAAATTGCCGTCGTCAAGCACTTTCATTGACGGGACATAATCAATGGCGGCATCCTTGAGTTCTGCCGAAACAATGAAGTGACCATCATCTTTGTGCAGGCCTACCCAGGGGTATTTCACAAGATCGCCGCGCAATTCGAATGTGCCGTTCTGCGCCTTGCCCGAAACAAGACCGCCCTGCAGCCAACGGCGAACGTTTTCGGGGACTGCAAACGGCATGTAGCGCCAGGCGCGGTCGGCTTGAAGTCGTTCGATTTGTCCTGAGAGATCGATACGGCCGGCGGCTGTTTCATTTTGCTGCCAAGTGCCATGCACGCTGACCGACAAATCTTCATTTGAAACGGCAATGTTGTCAAAAGCAATCGCTAACCGCTCTTTGTCGGAGCCTGCCGGTCGGGTCAGCTGCCAGTTGACGGCACCGGTGAGAGAATCCACCGATAAACGCGGAGTTTCAAAAACGCCCGGAATAGAAACGGCTCCCTTTTTGGTGGCAAAAGAGACATGTCCATGTTTATTGGCGACCTCAAGGGAACCGGAAAGATTCTCAAAACCGGAAAAGATCAATTTGGCGTCTTCGGGAGAATTGTGCGCGACCGTTAAGCCGGAGAAGTCGGTTTTAATGCGCCAGTCCTGTGTATTTCCGGGCGAACCGAGCCACGACACCTCGAGGTTGGAGATGGTGCCGGAAGCTTCGTGCATGCGGATCAAATCGGCTGCCGCTTTGGGAAAGGGAACGGAAGGAAGCAATTGTTTGAGCGTTTCAACATCAAGCTGAGCGACGCTGAAACCAGAGCGATGTGTGGCGGCGTCCGGTGTTGAATCCATGTGAACGATGGTCTGCAGCAGTAAATTCTGTGCCGTCGTGCCGTCGCTGAGTTCGAAATTGAGGTTTTCCGCCTTGGCGTGAAGTTCGCCTTGGTCCAGTGTTTCGCTCAACCGTGTGGACAGGGTTTTGACCTGAAGCGGCTCGGCGTCTTTCGAAAAAGTGAGCAGAACATCAGATAGACCCAGATAACTTGTCAGTTCGCTCGGATTGCCGTCTTGGAATTTGAGCCACGTGCGCGTACTGCCGCGACCGGATTTCAACAATTTGCGGGCCGCCGGAATGGGGCGAGTGAGTCGCGCGACGTCAAGGTTGTCTGCGCCGAAGAAAAGTTCACCGGACCAGGTTTTCCAACTGCGATCGCCGAAAAGCGGTGCAGTGAATTTCGTGCGGATGTCAATGCGGTTTTCGTGACGTCCGGCCAACTCGCCCTGAATACCTGCGCGATAGGAACTGACGTTTTTTTCAAACGTGAGATTAATGTTCTCGAGCGTGGTCGTACGGGCGCGCGGTTTGGCGGTCAAATCTTGAAAACGCAACGTGCACGAGGTGACGTCAATGCGTCCCTGACGAAGCAACCAATCCGTGAACAATGAACTATTCTCAGCATCTCTTCGGGCGGTATCGTTGAAATTGAGAACGAACCCAGCGATGTCATACACGCCCTGATCAATACGTCGAACGGTGATTTCTGCATTGGGAACTTCAAGTTTTCGAAAGAGAGGCTGACCGAAGACGGAGCGCCAGTAAAAACTTGCCTCGACTTGAGGCAAATGCAGAATGTTGGCGTCGCGCGAGCGAGGATCAGGACGTTGAATTACGACATCGCGCAGAGACAACTGAGGCCAGAACGTGTCCCATCGCGGAGAGACGCGTCCGATGCTTACCTCGGCGTGTAGCGAATCGCTCAAAAAGCGAGCGATGTCATCCTTGTACTTGTCGACTTGCGGCAACAGCACCCAACGTGTGGCAAGCACCAGAGCACAAAAGAGGAAGTAAAAGAGTACGACGCCCCAAAAGAAAGATACCCATGCCGCGCGCACTTTGGGGTGGCGCAGATAGGCTCTGAATCTGACCGGAAGTATGGAAAACGTCGAACTCATGCCGCAGGAATTGCGAAGATCACGGACTTTAGAGGAAAAAACGACTCAGCGCGGGGCTCACACAGCTAAAATGAGCCGAACAAGCAAGCGCCGAAAACCGGTCGAGCTGTCACGCAAATGAAACGAAAAATTCACACAAGGCAATATACCAAAGCTCGTTGCGGACAACTCAGGCGATTTTGTATCTCGCCGCAAATTGACCTCGATTTGAAACAATTTTTTTACGCAGTTTTTACGTCATGGGCGAATTGAACTCCATCAAACCGCGTCTGTCTCCGCAAGAAGTTCCTCAGTTTTCTCAGTATGCCGCGCGTTCTCTCAATGCCATGGCTCTGCAGTGCGGTTCGACCCCTCAGGATTTGATCGAACGCTTTGAGAAGCAACCTGTGACGCGCGATTCAATGCGAAGCCGTCTTGAAAAGATCGATGACCCGGAAATGCTTGACATAGTCATGCGTCAGCTGCGCCGGGAAGTGATGACGGCTTTGATCGTTCGGGATCTGAGTGCTCGTGCAGACTTTCAGGAAGTGGTAAGCACGGTGACGGCTTTGGCTGAGGAAACCGTTTCAGCTGCCGTGCGGGTGCATTCTCGAAAACTTGCGCAGCGCTTCGGTGTTCCGATGGGTGTGTCCGGAGCCCCCCAGGATTTGCTGGTTGTCGGAATGGGCAAATTAGGCGGAGAGGAGCTCAACGTGAGTTCCGACATCGATCTCGTGTTTGTTTACGACGAAGGTGGTGAGACGCAGGCAGTCGGTGAATTTTCTTCGGCTCGCCGCCAGGTGACAAATCATGAGTTCTTTGATCGGTTGGCTCGCCGCGTCATTGCCTCCATCAACGAAATCGACGGCACCGGTTTTGTGTTTCGCGTGGACATGCGTTTGCGTCCTTTTGGTGATAGCGGTCCCTTGGTGATTTCCTCGGCAATGCTTGAAGAGTATCTCTACAGCGAGGGTCGCGACTGGGAACGCTTTGCCTGGCTCAAAGGACGCGTTGTCAACCGTAGCGTTTTTGCTGGTGAAGAGAACTTTGCGCAGGCCGTCCGCAATCTCAATTCGTTGGTGCGGCCTTTTGTGTTTCGGAAATACGTAGACTTCGGCGCCATCAGTGCCTTGGCGAAAATTCACGAAATGATCCGTGCGGAAACCGCACGTAAAGAAGCCGTCAAAGACCGCGGTACCAATATCAAACTCGGTAGCGGCGGCATCCGAGAAATCGAATTCATTTGCCAGACATTTCAGATCATCCGCGGCGGACGCGAAGCCGAGCTGCGCGGCAAAACCACCGGTCCGATGCTCAAGGCCTGTGCCGCGAGCGGTTGCATTGATGAACAGACGGCCGAGCGGCTCAACCGAAACTACGTGTTTTTGCGCAATCTCGAGCACTGCCTACAGTATGTTGACGACAAGCAGACGCAAGTTTTGCCTAAGGACGACGAAGAACGCTCTCGCGTGGCCAAGATGATGGGCTTGACGCTTGCCGAACTTGATACGGAAGTTGCCGAAATCCGAGCATTTGTAACGGCAACCTTTGACGGTGTCTTTCACACCAAGGCTCCGTCGGATCGGGTAAGCAATTGGCCGGTCGGCTGGTCGACGGGTGATCCTGCGCTTGAAAGCGAACTGACGGATGCGCTTGCCGAGGATGGGTTTGTAGAAGCCAACAAGTTAGCAGGACGCGTTCTCAAGATGATGCGTTCGCGTTACTTGAACGCTCGTACGCAACAGACGCGTGAACAGCTTGCACGCTTTGTACCCAAGGTTGCCAAAAAGGCGGCAGGATGGGCGCAGCTGCGAGAAAGCCGAGTTTCGGCTGACGAAGTGATGGAGCGTTATCTTTCGATTCTGGAAATGGTGCTCGGACGCGCGACCTATATTGCGCTTCTCAACCAATACCCGGATGCGGCCGATCGAGTCGGTCGTATGCTTGCCGTATCCCGTTGGGCTGCCGACTACATTGCTGCGCATCCCTTGGTGCTCGACGAATTGGTCGATGCGCGCAATCGCGTGATTGACGACTACACGCCGGTTGATCGCAGTCGTTGGCTTGAAGAGTTGCGTGCGCAGATGCGAGCGGCCGACGGCGATCGTGAGCGTCAGCTCAATCATCTGCGCGATGCTCACCATAGCGCACTTTTCCAGTTGCTCACGGCCGATTTGGAAGGACGTCTCACGGTGGAACGTTTGGCCGATCATTTATCGGCTCTGGCCGATGCTGTGCTGGCGGTGGTGATTGAACTTGCCTGGGATTCCATTGCAACGCGGCATCGCGAATACCCGAAGTTTGCGGTAATCGGCTATGGAAAACTTGGCGGCAAAGAGCTCGGTTACGCGTCTGATCTTGACTTGATATTTCTCTACGACGACGATGCTCCGGAGTCGGAGAGCAACTATGTGAAGCTCGTCAAACGTATGTTGAGTTGGCTCACGCTGCAGACAAGCTCCGGCATTTTGTTTGATGTTGATATGCGTTTGCGTCCTAACGGGCAGGACGGATTGATTGCCTCCAACATTGAGATGTTCCGCAAGTATCAGCGCAACGCCGACGGGCACGGCGCTTGGCCGTGGGAACATCAGGCGTTGACGCGAGCCCGTTTCTGTGCGGGAGATCCGCAGGTGGGCCAACAGTTTGAAGACGAGCGTCGTTACATTCTGACGCTGGAGCGCGATGCCGCTCAGGTGGCAAAGGACGTCATTGAGATGCGCGGCAAGATGCTTGAGGGCCACCCCAATCAGACCGATCTGTTTGACGTCAAGCACGATCGCGGAGGTATGGTGGATTTGGAATTCATCGTGCAGTATCTGGTTTTGGCCAAGAGCTCCGTTTTTCCGGAACTTGTTAACAACTTCGGTACGATTCATTTGACCGAAATGGCCGCCCGACTGGGACTTCTCGACGAAGAAACGGCGGCTCTGGCCGTCAAAGCCTATCGCCATTACCGCAATATCCAGCGCGAAATTCGCCTTTCACGTGGCGAAGACGTACGTTGCCGCGTCGAGCCCCAGAGTGTCGCGGATGAACGCAAGGCTGTTCTGAAGCTTTGGAAGGACGTGTTCGGAACCGACGCACCGTAGGTCTGATCAGGAAAGCGGCGGCGAACCGTGAAGGTTGCCGCCGTTTTTCTTGAGCCGGAATCAGAGAATGCCGCTGTGGCGCAGCAGCGGTTCGATCGAAGGATCGCGACCGCGGAAGGCACGGAAGTTTTCTATGGCGTCGCGTGACGAGCCGCGGCTTAACACTTCATCGACCCAGCGCTTGCCTGTGGCCGGGTTAAAGAGTCCTTCTTCCTCGAAAGCGCTGAAGGCGTCGGCAGAAAGCACTTCGGCCCACTTGTAACTGTAATAGCCGGCGCTGTAGCCGCCCGCAAAAATGTGTGCAAAGCTTTGTGCGAAACGGGAGTACTCGGCTGCAGGGACCACTGCAACTTCTTTTCTCACATTGTCCAGAACCTTTTCGAAATCCTCGGCATGATCCGATTTGTCGTCGTCATGAATGCGCAGATCAAAAAGCGCGAACTCGAGTTGACGTAGACAGAACATACCGCTTTGGAAGTTCTTGGCCGCGAGCATCTTGTCGAAAAGATCTTTAGGGAGAACCTCACCGGTATCAACATGCGAGGAAAGCGTCTTCAGGGTGTCGTAGTTCCACGCCCAGTTCTCCATGAATTGACTTGGCATTTCTACGGCGTCCCATTCCACACCGTTGATGCCAGAGAGTTGCGCCTGCGGCACGCGTGAAAGCATGTGATGCAGACCGTGGCCAAATTCGTGGAAAAGTGTCGTGACGTCGTCGTGTGTCAAAAGCGCCGGTTTGTCGCCGACGGGGTGCGAGAAGTTACAGACGAGGAAGGCGACGGGCGTGCGTACCGAACCGTCGGGCAATACGCAGTAGGTGGTGTCGCTGTCCATCCAGGCGCCTCCGCGTTTACTGGCGCGAGCGTAGAGGTCGGTGTAAAAACGCGCGATGAGGTTGCCGGAAGCGTCTGAAATCCGCCACAGCTTGACGTCATCATGCCAAACCGGAGCCGAGTCTTCGTTGATGCGCACGTCAAAAAGCTTTTCCACCAAACGGAACATCCCGTTGAAGACGGCCGGTAGTGTGAAATAGCGTTTCACTTCATGGTCGCTGTAGGCGTACTTGGCGCGGCGAAGCGACTCGGAGACCCACGCAACATCCCATGGATGCACTTCGTCAAGGTTCAGTTTCTCTTTTGCAAACGCCTTGACTTCTTCCCAATCGGCCAAGCCTTTTGCACGAGCCTTTTGAGCCAGTTCCGTTAAAAATGCTTCGACTGCGGCAGGAGAATCAGCCATCTTGGGTACAAGAGAAACTTCTGCGTAGTTCTTGAAGCCGAGCAGCAATGCTTCTTCGCGACGATTCCTGAGCAAAGAGCGAATGAGCGGCGTGTTGTCGCGCTCGGCCGGTCCGAATTCGGAGGCACGTGTCGAATAGGCGCGATGAAGCTTTTCACGCAGTGAGGCGCTGTTGGCATACTGCATGGCGGGAAGATAGCTCGGCATGTGCAGCGAGATGCGCCACTTCCCTTCGAGGCCTGCGGTTTTGGCCTCTGCAGCGTACATATCAATGACATCCGCAGGAATGCCATCAAGCTCCGAGACATTGTCTACGTCAAGCGTAAAGGCGTTGGTTGCGTCGAGCAAGTTTTCGCTGAATTTCTGGCTTTCGGCGGCAGCCTGCTGACCGAGCGCCTTGAGGCGAGCCTTGGGTTCGGGGGCAAGTTCCGCACCCGAAAGACGGAAGTCACGGATTTCTCGCTTGATGATGCGTTGACACCCTTCACTCAAGGCTGCAAAGCATTCCGAGCTTTCAATCGCTTTGTATTTGGCAAAGAGAGCTTCGTTTTGAGAGAGCTCGATATAAAACTGCGTCATGCGCGGCAGGTTGGCGTTATATGCCTCGCGCAACGCTTCACTGTCCATGACGCCCGAGAGGTGGCCCACGGCCGACCAGGCGCGCGAGAGCTTTTCAAGCGCCTGTTCTAGCGGATCGACGACGTCGCTCCAGGTGGCGGGTGTCTCGGGAGCCGTGACCTTGGCAACGGCGTCGCTTGCCTTGGCGAGCAGCTCGTCCAAAGCCGGAGTGATGTGTTCGGTTTTGATGGCGGGCCAGTTTAAAAGAGAGCCCTGATCGATCAAGGGATTGGTCATGACAACTGAAAAAAAACTAAAAGAACATCAAAACAAAGAAATGCCGCGGCGCATCTGAGCGGCGAGCACCGTGTTTTGCATCAGCATGGCAATCGTCATGGGACCGACGCCGCCCGGTACGGGGGTGATGCTGCCGGCGATTGCTTTTACTTCAGAGAAATCCACGTCCCCGCAAAGCTTTCCGTTTTCATCGCGGTTCATGCCGACGTCAATCACGACGGCGCCGGGCTTGACCATATCGGCCTTGATGAGCTTGGCGCGGCCTACGGCGGCCACCAGAATGTCGGCGTTGCGCGTGACGGCGCTCAGATCGGGTGTGCGGCTGTGCGCGACAGTGACGGTGGCATCGGCAGCCAGAAGCAGCAAGGCCATGGGTTTGCCCACGATGTTGCTGCGTCCGACGATGACGGCGGATTTGCCGCGGGGATCGACGCCCAATTTTTTAATCAAACGCATCACACCGAACGGTGTGCACGGGACAAAGCCCTGTTTGCCGGTGACGAGAGCACCCGCATTGGCTACGTGAAAGCCGTCGACGTCTTTGGAAGGGTCAATTGCTGAGATCACGGCGTCGGCATTGATTTGTTCGGGCAACGGCAACTGAACCAGAATGCCGTCAACGCTGTCATCCGCGTTGAGTTCGGCAATCTTGGCGAGAAGTTCTTGCTGCGTCGTTTCGGCAGGCATTCGAAATTCGAGCGAACGGATGCCCGTCTCCGCGCAAGCCTTGATTTTGTTGCGCACATAAACCTGGCTGGCTGAATCGTCGCCGACGAGAATCACGGCCAGCGCGGTGCAAACGCCCTTTTCGGCAAGTGCGGCAACCTGTGTTTTCACTTCGGAGCGGATTTCAGCGGCAAGAGCCTTGCCGTCGAGGATTTGTGCTGACATAGACGAAATTTCCTAAAAAAGCGAGCGGTCTTGCGACCGCCCGATGTTGAGATTCGGTTAGCGTTTGCCGGTAAGCTTGTTCCTCTCATCATGAGCGCGGCGGGAAGCATCGGCTTTGGGCAGTACCTCAGCGATCGCCTGAGCGGCTGCGGCGTTGAATTTCAGGCGGAAGTCTGTGACCGGTTGGTTGTTGCGCACGATGCGAACAGGAACCACCTGCATGCGTGACTGGCCTTTGTTGCCGCGCACGACTTCGGCAAAGCCCACGTCAATGCCGTCGTTGTTGATCGGCTGAATGCCAATGTCGGAACTTGGCACGTCGGCGTCTTCGGTGAGTTCAAGAACACGCGTTCCCTGAATACGGCTTATCTTCCAGGAGCCGCCCTTTTGTGTGCCGTTGGGCAGTCGTTCGCAGAACATATTGCTGCGCTGAACCTGTGAAAGAGTGAAGCGTCCTTGGGGAGCTGACGCACGGTACTTGCCACGCTCGCGCACGGGTCGCTCAAAGGACAGACCGTAGGGCGTTGCCTCCAAATGGCTCACGTAGCTCATGCAGTAGGGCGTTGTCTTGGCTGTGTAGCGCGCAATCAAGCTTTCGAGATTGCGGGCGCCCGTAAAGGCCGACCGCGACGGCTGCACGATTTCATCGTCGCCGAGCCAATAGGTGGCGAGATACGCAACGGATCCCTGAGGAAACTTAGCGTCGGCCGACACAAACCAGGCGAGCGAATCCGGCTGGTTGTTGCCGTTGCGAAGGAAGTGACGGATGGGCTTGCCTGAGATGTTGTAGGCGCGCAGTTCAACGGCAAGGTTAAAGACCGCCTGACCGGAATTCTGCAAAAGGATGCGACCGTCGGGCAGACGGGAGGCAACCATCGGTCCTTCGTTGTTGAGCACTCTGGAGTTACGGATGAGCTGCACGGCGCCCTGGCCCCAGGTAAAGCAGCGTTCCCCGGCCTGCGTTACGGTTTCACTGACGGTCCAGCTACCCGTTTGAGCGGGTTGCAGCTGAAAGAAACTGCGGTGCGTGTCGTAGAAGGCGTAGATGCCTTCCTGCAGGGCTGCAACGGAGTCAACGGGAATTTCCGTGCTGCGGAAGGGCGGACGAATGTTCGATTCGGGGCGCCACGTTGCGTCGGTGAATTCCTTGTAGTTGGCTTTGGGTTGGTAGTCAACAGTATGCGTCGCGCACCCGCTCAATAGGACGGCTGCGGCAAATGCAGCGGAAGTGGCTTTCAGAAAAAGGCGAAACGTCTTCATTTTTCTTCGCGCTCCGTAGCAAGATCAGTTTTAGGGCGACACGACGGCGCCCGGATTGAGTCGGTTGTCAGGGTCGAAAATGCGCTTCAATTTGCGCATCAACTGCAGTTCATCTGCCGGTTTTGTTTGCTCAATAAGGTCGCGTTTCATGCGCCCGACGCCGTGCTCGGCGGCAACCGAGCCGTTAAATCGTGCTACATGTTCGTAGACGATGGCGTTGATTTCCTTTTCAAAGGCAAAACAAAGCCGGGGATCCTGCCCCGGAACGACGCCCATATTGTAGTGGAGATTGCCGTCTCCGAAATGACCGAAAACACTCGGTTCGATCCAGGAAAAACGCTTTGCGAGCGCAGCATTGGTTTGTTCGACGAACTCCGCAAGGCGGCTTCGCGGCACGCTGATGTCGTGCTTGACGTTGCCTCCGGTCTTCTTGTGCGCTTCAGGGACTGCTTCGCGCACTGCCCAAAGCGCCTCGCATTGGATCTCGCTTTGCGAGAGAACGGTGTCGGTAATGATTCCTTGTTCGAGAAGTCCTTCAAGCAGCGACTCGAGAAGGTCGGCACTTTGAGTTTCATCTTGGGTGTCGGAATAGGAAAGTTCAACGAGAACCGACCAGGGCGAGTGTGTATTGATTTTTTTGACTTTCTCGGGAAAGACCTGCGCAACACGCTGCAGCGGCGTTTGATGAACGATTTCAAAGGCGCTCAGGGCGTGACCTGCCTGTGCTTGAAAGGCGCAGAAAAGCGGTTCGATTTTGCGCAGAGAATCCAGCGACAGCCAAAGCACCTTGCGCGAAGCCGGAAGCGGGTGCAGTTTCAGTATTGCCTTTGTGATGATGCCAAGCGTTCCTTCGCTTCCGATGAAAAGAGACTTTAAGTCGTAGCCGGTGTTGTCCTTGCGCAGACCGCGCATCAGGTTGAGCACGCGTCCATCGCAAAGAACGACTTCAAGTCCCAGACATAGGTCTCTGGCGTTGCCGTATCGCAGAACATGTACGCCGCCCGCGTTGGTCGCAAGAACGCCTCCCACGGTAGCCGTTCCGTCGCTCGCAAGACTGAGTGCAAAAAGACGCTTTTGCAGAGCGGCCGTTTCTCTGATGGCTGCGACCGTAACACCCGCTTGTACGACGACCGAATCGTTGACGGTGTCGATTTTCTCGATGCGGCGCAGACGGGTTGTCGAGAGCAAAACGGTTCGCGAGACATCCGTGTCGTTCACAACGGGGGTAGCCGCCGCGGCGTTGCCTGTGTTGCCGCCTTGAGCAAACACGAGCGCGTTGTGTCGGCAGGCGACGCGCATGATTTCCGAGACTTCTTCGGTTGTGGAGGGGAAGACGGCACACAGCGCGCGGCCCTGCCAGCGGCCGCGATTATCAAGCAAAAGCGGAGCTAGGGCCGTCGCGTCGGTGAGAACGCGATCGGAACCGAGACACGCCTGAAGGTCGGACAGAAGTGAAGCCATGTTTTTTCCGAGAAATCGAAACGAGACATAGTTTACGCGGCGCCGACCGTACGTTTGTCTTGAGAAATACGTATAAACAAAACAGGCGCTCCTTCGAAGAAAAGAGCGCCTGTGAATCGACGTCAGAAGACCGCGATTAGATCGTCAGCAACGGTACGATGAGCAGAGCCACGATGTTGATGATCTTGATGAGCGGGTTGACGGCGGGGCCGGCGGTGTCCTTGTAGGGGTCGCCGACGGTGTCGCCCGTCACGGCAGCCTTGTGAGATTCGCTGCCCTTGCCGCCGAAGTGACCGTCTTCGATGTACTTCTTGGCGTTATCCCAAGCGCCGCCGCCCGTGGTCATGGAGATGGCCACGAAGATACCGGTGACGATCGTACCCATCAGCACGCCGCCGAGAGCCTTCGGGCCGAGGATGAGGCCGACGAGGATCGGGACGATGACCGGGAGAACGGACGGGATGATCATTTCCTTAATAGCAGCGCCGGTGAGCATGCCGACGGCCTTGGAATAATCGGGCTTGGCCTTGCCTTCCATGATGCCCTTGATTTCCTTGAACTGGCGACGGACTTCAATCACCACGGAGCCGGCAGCGCGGCCGACGGCTTCCATAGCCATTGCGCCGAAGAGGTAGGGAATCAGACCGCCGATGATCAGACCGGCAATCACGTACGGGTCGGAAAGGTCAAACTGGAAGTCAATGTTGAACTGCTGCTTCAGAGCGTGCGTGTAGTCGGCAAAGAGCACCAGAGCGGCCAGACCGGCCGAACCGATGGCGTAGCCCTTGGTGACGGCCTTGGTCGTATTGCCGACTGCGTCAAGCGGGTCGGTCACGTTGCGGACCTTTTCATCGAGTTCGGACATTTCGGCAATACCACCGGCGTTGTCCGTGATCGGGCCATAGGCGTCGAGAGCAACGATGATGCCGGCCATAGTCAGCATTGAGGTTGCGGCGATGGCAACACCGTAAAGACCGGCAAGCGAGAAGCTCACGAGAATGGCGATAACCACGGCGAGAACCGGAAGAGCGGTAGCCTTCATGGAAACGGCCAGACCGGCGATGATGTTGGTGCCGTGACCGGTGGTGGAAGCTTCGGCAACCGTCTGCACGGGCTTGTATTCCGTACCGGTGTAGTACTCGGTGATCACGACCATCAAGGCAGTCAGAACGAGACCGATCAGAGCGGAACCGAACAGGTGCGTGGTCGTCACGCCTTCGGGCAGCATCTTGGGATCGGAGAAGACGAAGTCGCCGACGAACCAGAAGGCAACGGCGGCGATGACACCGGCGACGATAAGGCCGCGGTACAGAGCCGTCATGATCTTCTTGCCGGGCAGGTACTTCACGAAGAACGTACCGATGATGGAAGCGACGATCGAGACAGCACCCAAAACGAGCGGGTATTCAACCATGCGCATAGTGTCGCCCGTTGCCGAAAGCGCGCCGATCATCATGGTGGCCACGATGGTTACGGCGTAGGTTTCGAACAAGTCGGCAGCCATACCGGCGCAGTCGCCCACGTTGTCGCCCACGTTGTCGGCGATCACGGCGGGGTTGCGGGGGTCGTCTTCGGGAATGCCGGCTTCAACCTTACCCACAAGGTCGGCACCGACGTCGGCGCCCTTGGTGAAGATGCCGCCGCCCAGACGAGCGAAGATGGAAATCAAGCTCGAACCGAAAGCCAGACCGATCAACGGCTTGATCGTGGTGTAGAGGTTGGCGTCGGGAGCAGCCGTGCCGATCAGCACAGCCATGTAGCCGGCCACGCCGAGAAGGCCCAGACCGACCACGAGCATGCCTGTGATGGCGCCGCCCTTGAAGGCGACGTTAAGAGCTTCGGCGATGCCTTGGCTGGCTGCCTGAGCGGTGCGAACGTTGGCCTTGACGGAAACGTTCATTCCGATGAAGCCGCAAGCGCCGGAAAGGATGGCGCCGACGGCAAAGCCGCCTGCCGTCTTAAAGCCCAGTGCGGGAACGAAGGCGATGATAAGGAAAAGAACCACGCCGACGATGGCGATGGTCGTGTACTGCTTGGTCAGATAGGCCGTTGCACCCTGCTGAATGGCGTGCGAGATTTCCTGCATGCGGGGATTGCCGGGATCGCGGGCCAGAATCCAGCTACGGGAGACAAGACCGAAAATCACGGCGATGATGCCCGCGGCAATGGCGAGCCACAAAGCTGTAGTCATGATGTTGAAAGCTCCGGGTGTCGACTCAACGTCCGAGGAGGGTCAAGCCGACGCCAAAAGTGTTAAAGAAAAAAACAAAAAAAGAAGGGAACACGGTGATTTCACACATCGTGTTCCCTTTTAATTTTTTACTTCAGCGCCTCGAAGATCGCATCGCGGATGTCCGTAATCGAACCGACGCCGTTGACCTTACGGTACTGCGGCACGTTGGGTTCGCCGGACGCTGCGAGCTTGCTGTAGAAGTCGACGAGTGCTTCGGTCTGAGCATGGTAGACAGACAGACGCTTCATCACGACTTCTTCGCGGTCATCGTCACGCTGTACGAGGTCTTCGCCCGTCACGTCGTCCTTGCCGGCAACCTTGGGCGGGTTGTACTTGACGTGGTAGCTGCGGCCCGAGGCGGGGTGCACGCGGCGGCCGGACATACGTTCGACAATTTCGGAATCGGGCACGGAGATTTCGAGCACGAAGTCAATCGGCACTCCGGCGTCCTGCAGCGCCTGAGCCTGCGGGATGGTGCGCGGGAAGCCGTCGAAAAGAAAGCCGTTCTTGCAGTCGTCGGCAAGCAGACGTTCCTTGACAAGCCCGATGATGATGTCATCGCTCACAAGGCCGCCCTGATCCATGATCACCTTGGCGGCTTTGCCGAGTTCGGTACCGGCCTTGACGGCGGCGCGAAGCATGTCGCCCGTCGAGATCTGCGGAATGCCGAAGTGTTCTTTGATGTAGTTGGCCTGGGTGCCTTTACCGGCGCCGGGGGGTCCGATCAGGATCAAACGCATGAAAAATCTCCAATTAATTCAACGTAAAACCAGTAAAAGACAGATTTACGTCGGAAACTCTTTCAAGAAAAATTCCGCGAGTCCCGAAGGTCGCGCCGCTTTGCCCGCCGCATCGCAACAAGCTCACAGTTTTTTCTTGCACTGCGGAAATTGTAATTGAAACATTCTGCAAAACAATAGCGAAACCTTTGTTACATCTTTCGGACGAGGTAAAACGCGGCTTTTCGGAACCAAAAAAACTAGTTTTTGAGAGATTCGGCGTACACCGCACGCACGCGCTCCAGATCTTCGGCGGTGTCCACGCCCGAAGGCAGGTTCTCGTCGAGAATCAGTACGCTGATGCGGTACCCGTGCCAGAGGGCTCGCAGCTGTTCCAGCGACTCGAACTTTTCGATGGGGGCTGGAGCAAGCTTAGGAAACGCCTTCAAAAAGCTTGCACGGTAGGCATAAAGCCCGATGTGGTGATAGGCGGGCAAATCTTCGGGCAGCACAGACTTGTTGCTACGAAATGCGTCACGCGGCCAGGGAAGCGGCGCGCGAGAGAAGGTAAGCGCTCGACCCTTGGCGTCGATTTCGACCTTGACTACGTTCGGATTGAAGAAGTGTTCGGCGTCGGATATCGGGTGCGCAGCGGTGGCAATGGCGCAATCGTCGTGCTTTTCAAGGTCTTCGGCAACGGCGCGTATGACATTGATGGGAATCAGAGGTTCGTCGCCCTGAACATTGACGACGATCGTGTCGTCGGTTAGGCCCAGAGCCGCGGCGGCTTCGGCGAGACGGTCGGTCCCGGTCGGACAGTTCGGATCTGTCAGAAGCGCCTTGATGTCGTGTTCTTCGCAGGCCTTGACGATGGCCGGTGAGTCGCAGGCGACGAAAACCGCATCGGCACCGCACCCAAGAGCGCGCTCGACGGTACGCACAACCATCGGCTTGCCGCAGATGTCGGCAAGCGGTTTTTCTTTGAGGCGCGAAGACGACATGCGCGCCGGCACGATTACTACAAAGCCCATGGCAAATCCTTCGTTAGTTGGCAGGTTTGATACGAGCGGCTTCTTGTTCCTCGGGCGTGAGTTCTCGCGCTTCCTTGGTGAGCATCACCGGGATTTCTCCGTCAAGCGGGAAGCCGAGCGCGCACTTGGCGCACTGCATTTCAGACTTCTGCTGATCAAAATGAAGAGGCCCCTTGCAGACGGGGCAGACCAAAACTTCGGTAAGGCGGCTGTCCATAATATTGTCGTTTCAATGTTCGGCTGACGAAGCGTTCGTCAGCGGGAGTTGTATTTGCTCGGAAGAGTGCGTGTGCCGGGGAGCATCTCATTGAGCAGCTGAAAGATCTTATCTTCCGTGCTGATGAATTTCGAGATGTTGATTTCGTTTGTCGGCGCATCGTACTTGGCTTCGCTTACAAGCTTGCCGTGCTCCCAGTATTGCAGATGGATGTTGGAGGTGTAGTTGGCGATCTGCCAGCGGGAAATCGACTGACAGGAAAAGACGCGGGAACAGTTTTTCGTTTGCCCCGCGCCGACGCGCTTCACGGAAAAACCCTTGCGCTTGAGACCTTTGATGACGGAGTTGTAGGCGACCTTTCGGTTGCTTGAATCTTGAATGACGCAGACGTTGCCGGGTTTGATGTTGTACGCGGGTGCCCGGACTGACTGCGTGGAGCAGCCGGCCAGAAGGCAGCAGGCGGCAAGACCGATACTCAGGCAAGTGCGATTCATGGTTTGTTTCAGTGCGTGATTTCTTCCGTGGGCGGTACGATGTCAATGTGTTTGCGTTCGGCCGCATCCGTGAGCTTTTCCACTACGAACTGGATGAGGTAGGGGTCAAGTTGTGTTTGGTACTCGACGACCCAAATGCGGCGGTCGTTCTTGATATCCGCGTTCTGCATGGCTTTGACCGCGTCCTTGCCGGTGATGAAGATGTAGCGTGCGTCGGACTGCGCAAACGGATTCGTATCAAAGGCAAAGTGATCGCCCAATCCCAAGTTCTTGCCGACGATGTCGTGAGCGGCGAGCATATTGAAGAAGCGATCGGGCGCGGCAATGCCGGCCGCAGCAAGTACCTTGGCTTCTTTTTCGGCGATACGGTGCGAAATGTCCTCGATTGAGCGGCGGCGGCCGTCGCACAGACGCACGACATCCCCGAGCTGGGAAGTGGCGGCAAAGCGAGGCGTACGACTTTCAATAGTATCTTCGGTAGCGCTCAGAACGATGGCATCAACAGAGTCCAGACGCGAAGGGAGTTCGCGCAGGGGGCCTGCGGGAAGCGCCCAGCTGTTGCCTAGCCCTCGAGCACCGACGACGGCAAGTTCAACGTCGCGCGCAAGGCGCCGATGCTGCAGACCGTCGTCGCTGACAATCACATTAACGCTCGGATTGCTCCGAATCAGCAGACGCCCTGCGGCCACGCGGTCGCGTCCCACGGCTACAGGAACCCCGGTGGCGCGGCGAATCAAAAGCGGTTCGTCGCCGACGGTGCTCGCCGGAGAGTCGTCTTCGACAAGGTGTTGCTCTTCGCTGGCGCGCCCGTATCCGCGGCTGATGACGCCAGGCGTAAAGCCCGCGGCCTTCAGTTCGCGGACGAGCTCGATCGTGATGGGAGTCTTGCCCGTGCCGCCGACGTAGATGTTGCCGACAACGACAACGGGCACCGGCAGTTCAACAGGTGTAGTCCTAGCTGCCCGGCGTCGTGCGATGGCAAGGTAGACAAGCGAAAAAGGGTAGAGTAGAGAGGCGGCAATGCCGCGGTGCGACCACACATCGTGCAGCACACGTTCAACAGCGGCGCGCATCAGATGTGCTCCTTGCGGGAAAGAAAAGTTTCCGGTCCAGGATGTGGTTGATCTGACATTCTTGTCTTACAAAAAAGGATAGGACTGACGGCGTGAGCGTGTTACTGACAGGCTCGACCGACAGGCGATTTTCTAATCATAGCGCAGGCGCTCGGATAGCAAAAATTTTCGATGCGGGAATCTGTTTGCGCAATACATCTTTTTTGGTTGTCAGAAATCCGGAAAATCGGCCGGCGCCTTGAAAGTGACCGGTTCGCCGGAAGTCGGATGTACGAAGGTGAGCTCTGCGGCGTGCAGACACAGGCGCGTGGCATCGGTTTCGCCTTCAAGTCCCGGATGACCGTAAAAGGGGTCGCCGTCAATGGGGCAACCGAGCCCTTTGGCGCAATGCACACGCAGCTGGTGCGTGCGGCCCGTGACAGGGCTCAAGCGCACGAGAGTTTTCGGTCCTCCCGCAGTCTGCTGCGTGCCGATCACGACAAATTCTGTGGCCGACGCCTTTCCGCCGCCATCTTCACTGAGAGAGCATTGCCGCGGACGATCGAGCCAATTGAGTGCCAGAGGGAGTTCGATGCGGCCTTGCTGTTCGCTGATGACTCCTTCGAGGCGTGCTTCGTAGATCTTGTGCGTGTCACGCTCGCGAAACGACTTGTTGAGATGTTCAAGCGATCGCTTGTTACGAGCGAAAACGAGCAGGCCCGAGGTGTCTAGGTCCAGTCGATGCACGACATGCAGTTCGCCGTATTGGCGTTCTAGCATGGTCTTAGCGCAGACTTTCTCGCGGACGCCTGGAACGGAACTCAAACGTGCAGGTTTGTTGATTACCAAAATGTCGTCGTCGCTGTAGAGAACGACGGGGCGCGGCGCGGACTCCTCAGTCTGCATTGGAGAGCTTTTGCAATGAGGTCGACCGATCAGCATCCACTCGAGCAGAAATCGAGCCCCTGAGCGCGGCGCGTAGAACGTTTGATCCCAACGGCATTCAAACGTAGGGCTTTTGCCGCACCACCATTCGTTGAGGTCTGTCAGCCGAGCGTCGCGGTGACGAACGTTGAGCTCTTGGACAATACGCACAACGGGACTCGTGAGAGCATCGGTCAAAACACGGCGCCACAACGCACGACGTTCGGCCTGCTCGCGTCCGCCCCTGAAATAGTCTCGCTGCGGAAACGGCTCGAAAATCTCGTCCAGTCGTGTCTTGAGAGTTTTAGCTTCGCCCTTGCCGTTGATCAATTCGATATTGGGAACATCTTCTTCTTGCATGCCGGGCCACAGACGTTTGGCTGACAGCTTAGCGGGAGGCGCAAACAAAAGCGGCGCAGCTGGCTCCAGCACCAGCATTCCCCAGGTGCGACCATTTTCTTCGAAAATGCCAAGGCCGGCACGCCCCTTGAAGCCTTGGCGGACCATGCCCTTTTGCATCACAAATTGTCTGGCGACTTTCATGCGTGCGCAGGGAGCCTGTGTAAAAGCATCGGGCAGGGATTCGCTCGCAGGGGGTAGGGGGCAGGTGATTTCGAAGACGCAGGCAGAATGCGGAGACATTGAAGCAAAAGATAAAAAAATCGAACGCAGGCGGATTCTAGCCTTTACTCTCGTTAAAAAAGAAAAGGTCGGAAAAGCGAAGAACTTTCCCGACCTTCAAGTCTGATATAGCGGTTGTGCTGTCAGTCTTCTTTAAATGCGACTTCACGGGTCTTTCTGAAGGCCGGGGCGGCAACCAAAAAGACCATTAGGACAGCAGCGATGAGCAGTCCGCACGAAATCGGACTGGATACGAACACAGAAGGATCACCGCGCGACAAAAGCATGGCGCGGCGAAGATTTTCTTCCATCATCGGACCCAAAATAAAGCCCAGAACCAACGGCGCGGTTTCACAGCCGAGCTTACCGAAAACGTAACCCGCGAAACCGAAGAAGATGGCGATCCAAACATCCCATACGTTGTTGTTAATGGAATACACGCCGATGCAGCAGAAGACCAGAATTGCAGGAAAGAGCCAGCGGTAAGGCACACGCAGCAACTGTACCCACACTCCGATCATCGGAAGGTTTAGAACCACGAGAATCAGATTGCCGATCCACATGGAAATGATCAAGCCCCAAAAAAGCCCCGGGTCAGACTGCATGACCTGAGGTCCGGGCACAATGTCGTGAATCATCATGGCGCCGATCATCAGAGCCATTACGGCGTTGGAAGGGATGCCGAGCGTGAGCATGGGGACAAACGACGTTTGTGCACCAGCATTGTTGGCTGATTCGGGACCGGCAACGCCGCGGATGTTGCCGTAGCCGAACGGAGGATCGGCTTTGTCGCCAGCGAGTTTCTTTTCAGCCGTGTAACTTGCAAAAGAGCTCAGGAGAGCGCCGCCTCCCGGCAGTACTCCCAGAATGGACCCCAGAGCCGTACCGCGAACAATGGGTCCCACGGATACTTTGATTTCTTGCCAGGACGGAAGGATATTTTTCACTTTGTTCGGTACGAGCGATCTGCTCATATTGCCTTCCAAATTGCGCATGATTTCAGCAAAGCCGAACAAGCCCATGCTCAATGGTACGAAATCAATGCCGTCTTGCAGCTCGTCTATACCGAAGGTGAAACGGAAAGCTCCGGAATTGACGTCTGTGCCAATTAACCCTAAAAGCAAGCCCAGCAACACCATGCAGATGGCTTTGAGCAGCGAACCGGTGGCAAGTACCGTAGCACTGACGAGACCGAGAACCATCAAACTGAAGTATTCGGCCGGTCCGAACTGAAAGGCGAGCTCGGTCAGAGGGGGCGCAAAAGCGGCAATCAGAAGCGTAGCTACGCACCCGGCAAAGAAGCTGCCGAGGGCCGCGATGCCAAGCGCAGAACCTGCGCGTCCCCGTTTGGCCATCATATGTCCGTCCAGGCAGGTGACAACGGCAGACGCTTCGCCGGGTATGTTGACCAGAATAGCGGTGGTTGACCCGCCATAGGAAGCACCGTAATAAATGCCGGCGAGCATGATCAAGGCTGAAGTTGGCGGCAGAGCGTACGTTGCCGGAAGCAGCATGGCTACCGTTGCAACTGGTCCCATGCCGGGCAGCACTCCGATCAACGTGCCGATGGTCACGCCGATCGTGCAGTAGAGGATGTTCTGAAGTGAAAGGGCGGTTTCAAAGCCTAACATCAGATTCGAGATGAGTCCCAGATCCATTTCCGGCTCCTACTTACATGAAGACGGGCCAGACGGGCACAAGCATCCCGACGCCGTAGACGAAAATAAGCCATGCCAACAGATCCATTACAAGGATGATGGCGAGTGTTTCTTTGAAGCGAAAGTCGGGCGATGCAAGTCCGGCGATCAAAATCATTGCCGCCAATGAGAGCATTAGTCCGAAAGTATTCAAGGCTAGCCCAAAGACCAGAATGGAGCCCAGAATCAAAAACAGAATATTCCAACGAAACGGCATGATCTCGCCGGTGTCTTCGCCGGTTTCCGTGATGGGGGCTTTACGAAAATAACCGAGAAGAGCGACGACAAGTCCGATAGCTATCAGCAGAATGCCCAAAACTGTTGGAAAGTAGGCTGGTCCCATGCGGGATGCTTGACCGAGTTCGTGCTCTTGGGCAAATACGATGAAAAAGACGCCGAGCAGGGCAAAAAGGATGCCCGACCAGAAGTCTTTGCGATTCCCTACAACCATAAATGTGTTTGAAGTGACCGAGGAAAGGCGCCATTTTGTTCTTCTATGACGTACGGCGCCTGCGCACATACACCCGGCCGACGACAATCAAACGCCGGCCGGGATGCTCCGTGAGCTGTTGATCAGTCGACGCGAGCTCCGGAGGCTTTGACGATCTCGGCGTATTTTGCCAATTCCGTCTTGATCAAAGCGGCAAACTCTTCGGGTTTGCACGGTGCAGATTCGCCGCCTAGACGAGCCAGACGTTTCTTCATGTCGTCGCTCGCGAGCGCTTTGGTTATTACGCTATTGAGGTGCATGACGATGTCGCGAGGCGTCTTAGCTGGCACGAACAGACCGTACCAGGTCGAAATGTCAAACCCGGTCACACCGGCTTCGACCATGGTGGGCACATTGGGAAGTGCTTCTGCGCGTTTGGTGGTGGTGACGGCAAGCGGAACCAGTTTGCCGGCCTGAATGTTGGCGGAGGCCGACGAGAGATTGTCGAAAATGAGGTCGGTTTGGCCGGCAAGAACGGAAAGCTGAGCGGCCGAAGCCCCGGCATAGGGCACATGCACCATCTTGATGCCGGCTTTGGCTTTGAGCAGTTCGCCGGCCATGTGTCCTGCCGAACCGTTTCCGCCGGAGGCGTAGTTGAGTTTGTCGGGATTGGCCTTGCAGTAGGCAATCAAATCTTTGACGGACTTGATACCGGTGCGTTGCTGAAATTCCGGCGTGACGACAAGCACATTGGGAACGTGCGCGATGAGCGTAACCGGCTCAAAGTCTTTGATCGGGTCGTAGGGAAGTTTCTTGAACAGGTTCGGGTTGACGGCGTGTGTGGCAACGGCTCCGACGCACAAAGTCATGCCGTCGGGCTTTTGTTGCGCGAGATAAGTCACACCACGGTTACCGCCGGCGCCCGGACGGTTGTCAACAATAACGTTGCCAAGCTCGTCGTGAACGGCTTCGGCAATGGCGCGTGCCGAAACATCCAACGGGCCTCCCGGCGGATAGGGAACAACGATTTTGATGGGATTGGAACGGGTGCCGGTCTGAGCCGAGGAAGTCAGAGGAACACCGAAAACAGAGACGGCACACACGGTACCGATTAAATTACGACGACTGACAGTCACTTCATCTTCCTTTCTTCATGAACGCACAGCCCCTCGCAGTGACGCGCGATTGGCCGAGCTTTTTTATACAAATTGGAAAAACTGTCAAACATTTTAGCCCCGCCGAAGACGGGTGCGGAGATAAAACACAACAAACAGAGAAAAATTCGGAAACCTTTTCGACGGCTCTTTTCTTGAAATGGGAAAAAACAACCCCACATAGCCATTAACGCCGAGATGATGATGTCTTGGCCGAAAGTAAGGAATGTGTTTGAGATGAGACAAGACAAACTGACAACAAAATTTCAGCAGGCCCTGGGTGAAGCTCAGTCCCTGGCGCTTGCTCACGACAACCAGTACATCGAGCCGGTGCACCTGTTGCTGGCCGTCATGAATGATCAGGAAGGCAGTGCTTCGAGTCTGATTGAGCGCTCGGGTGGCAATCCCAAGCGTGTGCGCGACGAGGCTCAAGCTGCGGTGGATCGTCTGCCAAAAGTCACCGGTACTTCGGGCGACGTTCAGGTCGGCCGTGATTTGATTCGCGTTTTGAATCTCACGGAGAAAGAGGCGATGCAGCGAGGCGATCAGTTCATTTCCACGGAAATGTTCTTGCTTGCCTTGACCGGAACCGATATGGAAGCTTCGCGCATTTTGGCCGGAGCCGGTGTCACGAAAAAGCTTTTGGAAGCAGCCATCCAAGCTGTGCGCGGTGGAGAAAACGTGACGGACGCTGAGGGCGAAAGCGGACGCGATGCCATTAAAAAGTACACAGTGGATCTGACTGAGCGAGCTCGCCTTGGAAAACTCGATCCGGTGATCGGCCGTGACGACGAAATTCGCCGCACGATGCAGATTCTGCAGCGCCGCACAAAGAATAACCCGGTGCTAATCGGCGAACCCGGTGTCGGCAAGACGGCTGTAGTTGAAGGATTGGCGCAGCGTATCGTCAACGGAGAAGTACCAGATGGACTCAAGGGTAAGTCCGTCCTGTCGCTCGACATGGCAGGCCTTATTGCGGGCGCCAAGTACCGTGGTGAATTTGAAGAGAGACTGAAGAAACTTCTTAAGGAAATCACGGCTGCCGAAGGTCGCATCATTCTGTTCATTGATGAATTGCATACGATGGTGGGGGCGGGCAAGACCGAGGGCTCAATGGACGCGGGCAATATGCTTAAGCCTGCCCTGGCCCGCGGTGAACTGCACGTGATCGGTGCGACGACCTTGGACGAATATCGCAAGTACGTCGAAAAAGACGCTGCTCTCGAACGGCGTTTCCAGAAAGTGCTTGTTGACGAGCCAAGCGTAGAAGACACAATCGCTATTTTGCGTGGTTTACAGGAAAAGTACGAAGCTCACCACGGTGTTGAGATCACAGACCCTGCCATTGTGGCGGCGGCCGAACTCTCACATCGTTACATCACGGATCGTTACCTGCCTGATAAGGCCATTGACCTTATTGACGAGGCAGCCAGCCGCGTCAAGATGGAAATCGACTCCAAGCCCGAAGCGCTCGATAAGCTGGAACGCCGTTTGATTCAGCTCAAGATCGAACGCGAGGCGATGAAAAAGGAAACCGACGACGCCAGTCGTCAGCGCTTGAACGCCATCGAAAAAGAGATTGAAGAACTCTCTCGCAAATATTCAGACTTGGAAGAAATCTGGAAGGCCGAAAAGAGTCAGGCGTTGGGTGAAAAAGATGTGCGCGACGAAATTGATCGCGTGCGCCGTGAAATGGAAGCATGTCGTCGTGAAGCTCGCTATGAACGTCTTGCCGAGCTGCAATACGCCGTTTTGCCCAAGCTTGAGGAGAAGCTGAAAAAAGCCGAGAGCACCGAGAAAAAGACGCTCGAGACGCAGCCTAAGTTGCTTCGCACGAGCGTCGGGGCTGAAGAGATTGCTGAAGTGGTTAGCCGTGCTACCGGCATTCCGGTAAGCAAGATGATGCAGGGCGAACGTCAAAAGCTATTGCACATGGACGAAGCACTCTCTAAGCGCGTCGTCGGACAAGATCAGGCTGTGCGTTGCGTGACCGACACGATTCTGAGAAGCCGTGCCGGACTCTCGGATCCGAATCGACCTTACGGCTCGTTCCTCTTTCTTGGCCCGACAGGCGTGGGCAAGACAGAACTCACAAAGGCGCTTGCCAACTTCCTCTTTGACAGCGATGAGGCAATGGTTCGCATTGACATGAGCGAATTCATGGAAAAGCACTCGGTGGCCCGTTTGATCGGTGCGCCTCCGGGATATGTAGGCTACGAGGAAGGCGGTTACCTTACTGAGGCCGTCCGCCGCAAGCCCTATAGCGTGATTCTGCTTGACGAAGTCGAAAAAGCGCACCCTGATGTGTTCAATGTGTTGCTGCAGGTTCTGGACGACGGCCGCATGACCGATGGCCAGGGCCGGACGGTGGACTTCAAGAACACGGTCATTGTGATGACGTCCAATCTTGGTTCGGGCGAAATTCAGCAAATGCAGGCTACGGCGCAACCTGAAGCGATCAAGGACGCTGTGATGGAACAGGTTAAGGCACATTTCCGCCCTGAATTCATCAACAGAATTGATGAAATCGTGGTCTTCAACGCCCTTGATGATGAAGCCATCAAGTCAATTGCCAAGATTCAGGTGGCCAAACTTGCCGAACGCATCGCCGCACAGGACATTGTCTTTGAGGTGACGCCGGCGGCGTTGGACGCGATCGCGAAGGCCGGCTTCGATCCGGTCTACGGTGCCCGTCCGCTCAAGCGTGCCGTGCAGGATAAGCTGGAAAACCCGGTGGCTCGACTGCTTCTCGAAGGTCGTGCCGCTCCCAAGGACAAGGTGGTGTGCGACTACGGCGAGAACGGCTTCGACTTCAAGGTCGAAAAAGCCTAACGCCATCTTTGCTCGGCCGGCTCAGTTGCCGGCCGATAACAAAAAGCCTGAACGCGGGAAGAACCTCGCCTTCAGGCTTTTTTGTGAGTACGCCGACAAGTCAGTTGAGTGTAGGTGCGAATTCACCCACCGATTCTGCGCCGGAGAGTTCCACATGCACGACCAGACCATCCGGCGTGGCGTAAAGCGGCGAACCGCAGTCTTCGCACCATTCAAGAGAGAAGCTTTGTTCGTGTTCTACGATATTGCAGAGGCCTTTGCTTTCAAGAATGTCGCGAGCAGTCCCTGAGAACGCATCAACCTCTTCGGGGATCACAGGCCAGGAGACGCCGCAGATAACGTGGTCGCGTTGGTTCTTTGGAGACAGGCCGATGCGCAATTCGCTCATTTTGTCCTGTTCGCGCGCGTTGGGTACGAACAGGCCAAGTGTGGCTATGAGTTTGTCGGGATCGTATCCCATGCTGTCGGCAAAGTCGACAAGTGACTTGAGCCCCCAAGTGCGCATTGTCGTTTCGGATTCGCGCCAACTTTGGTAGAAGCCGCCGACAGGTTGCACTTCAAAGACCGAACCGATCATCGTAAATTCGAGCTCAGCGTGCACCTGCATACAAAAATTCATCATTTTGCGAGCGATGTCGACTAAGCCCACGTGAGTGTTGCAGAAAAGATCTGCCGTTTCTTGAGCCGATACGACGCACAACATATAGCGGCTGTCGGCAAAGTCCGGCGGCGGTACTTCACGCACTAAGGCCCCGATGTTGTAGACCTCGCCGTGATTGAGACGTCGCATCCGTTCGAGGAGACCGCGCACGTCTCGGAACGCTTCGGGAAGATGATCGGCCGAAAGCATATGCGAACCCATGACTACACTGGCTTTGTCCGAGGCAAAGTTGGAGCGCACGCTGTCGGCAATTTTTTCGAGGACGTCCTCGTCGAGAACGCCGTGGTAGTTGCGGTAGCGGCTCCAGGCCATAACCGGAATCAGCAAAAGAAGGGCGCTGCCGCGTTCATCGACTACGGCTTCGGCGCAGTCTTCTGCAACGGCAAGCAACTTTTCGTAGCTGTAGCCGCCGGGCTCCTCAGCTTTGAAGTGGGCAAGCGCAGCTTCGATGTCTCCGTCTTCGCCCTGGGCGAGCACGGCATTGCACAACTCCCGCAGGCGAGCTTCATAGGGCAGAGACTGCAGATGCGATGTGCACTGCGCAAGAACGCTCATGACGCGGATAAGTTCGTTGCGGACATTGTCGAGACGGATTTCGGAGCTCACGATCAAGATAAAGGATGGAAGTGAAAAAAGGAAGCTGAGTCTAGCGCAACGGCACCCAAAAACAAAGATGCAGGTGCACGAAACTCTTTTTCGAAACAAACCGAATGCCTTTCGTAACAAGCATTCCTGACATTGGTTTTTCGCCTTTTTCGGAGGAAGCCGCATGATAAAATGCGCCAACATTTCCCAGAAGGTCGGTTGCGAGGCTTGGTGTGACGGTGTGCCTTTGGCTTTGCGCGCAAAAGGGTCGTCTCACGAGTCCTTGGAAATGCTTGATCAACCGGCCAGTATCTCACGATAACTCCAAAAAAAATTTTCAATGGACAACATCCGAAATTTTTCCATCATCGCCCACATTGATCACGGCAAATCGACGCTAGCTGATCGTCTGATTCAGCGCTGCGGCGGTCTGAGCGACCGTGAAATGAGCGAGCAGGTGCTCGACAGCATGGACCTAGAGCGTGAGCGCGGCATCACGATCAAGGCGCAAACAGCCAGTCTTAAGTACAAGGCCAAAGACGGGCAGATCTATGAGCTTAATCTGATTGACACTCCGGGGCACGTTGACTTTTCTTATGAAGTAAGTCGTTCCCTGTCGGCTTGCGAAGGTGCCCTTTTGGTGGTTGATGCCACGCAGGGTGTTGAAGCGCAAACGGTAGCCAACTGCTACACGGCCATTGATCTGGGCGTCGAAGTCGTGCCGGTACTCAACAAGATGGACTTGGCAAGCGCCAACCCGGATGCGGCCAAGGAAGAAATCGAAGATGTCATCGGTATTGACGCTACGGATGCGGTGGAGTGTTCCGCCAAGACCGGCATGGGTATCGATGACATTCTCGAGCGCATCGTGCGCGATGTGCCGCCACCCACCGGTGACGAAAAGGCCCCATTGCAGGCACTGATCATCGACAGCTGGTTTGACAACTATGTTGGTATTGTCACGTTGGTACGCGTTGTCAACGGTGTCATTCGTCCTAAGGACAAGGTGATGCTGATGGCTTCCGGAGCCACTCATCTCGTCGAGCAGGTGGGCGTATTTACGCCCAAGGCGCAGGTGCGTGATTGTCTCAAGCCCGGCGAAGTGGGTTTTGTTGTATCCGGTATCAAGGAACTCAAGGAAGCGCGCGTGGGCGATACGTTTACGCTCGCACAGAATCCTGCTCAGGCTCCGCTCCCTGGTTTTAAGGAAGTTAAACCACAGGTGTTTGCCGGGCTCTATCCGGTGGAGTCCAACCAATACGATGCGTTGCGCGAAGCGCTTTTGAAGTTGCAGCTAAACGATGCGGCGCTGCAGTTTGAACCCGAAGTGTCCCAAGCTCTCGGCTTTGGTTTCCGTGCGGGCTTCCTCGGACTGTTGCACATGGACATCGTGCAGGAACGTCTCGAGCGCGAATACGACATGGATCTCATCACGACGGCGCCGAGCGTGGTCTATGAGGTGCTGATGACTAACGGTGAAGTCATTCGCGTGGAAAACCCGAGCAAGTTGCCGCCGGTGGACAAGATTGCCGAAATTCGCGAACCGATTGACACCGTGACGATCTTTGTGCCCAACGATTACGTGGGTGCGGTGATGAAGCTTTGTCAGGAAAAACGCGGCGTGCAGATCAATATGGCTTACCACGGCCGCCAGGTGCATCTGACCTATGAGTTGCCGTTGGCTGAAATCGTGCTTGACTTCTTTGATCGCATGAAGTCAATCACACGCGGCTATGCCTCGATGGACTATGAATTTAAGGAATACCGTGCCAGCGATGTCGTCAAAGTCGATATGCTTATCAACGGTGATCGCGTGGATGCGCTGAGCACCATCATCCACCGCACGAACGCGCAGTTCCGAGGTCGTGAAATCGTCAGCCGTTTGCGTAGTTTGATTCCGCGCCAGATGTACGACGTGGCCATTCAGGCCGCCATCGGCGCCAACATCATTGCCCGCGAAAACGTGAAGGCTTTGCGAAAGAACGTGTTGGCGAAGTGCTACGGTGGCGATATCACGCGTAAGAAAAAGCTGCTCGAAAAGCAGAAAGCCGGTAAGAAGCGCATGAAGCAGGTGGGCAGCGTGGAAATTCCGCAAGAAGCCTTCCTTGCCATTCTGCAGGTTGACGACAAGTAAAACGGTAGGCCGGCGGCGGTGCGATTTCATCGTTGACCGGCTTTTGTACAAAATTCAAATCATTTCTGCCCTGTCGGAAAACAGCACGAGGCAGATTGCTCTAGAAAGCTTTCAAAATGAACTTTGCTCTGATTTTGTTCCTGCTCACGGTCCTTACAGGCGTGATGTGGATTGCCGAGAAGTTCTACTTCCGTCCGCGTCGCCAGGCTCAGGCCGATGCCAATGCGCGTGAATTTGAAGCGGCTAATCGCGAAGCGATTGACCGAGGAGAGGTCGGCGTTATTAAAACACGCAACGATATGTACGCACGTGATGTGCGTATGCCATGGTGGCTTGATTACACCGCCGGGCTCTTCCCGGTGATTCTGATCGTGTTCCTGCTACGATCTTTCCTTTTTGAACCATTCCGCATTCCTTCGGGTTCCATGTTGCCGACGCTTTACATCGGGGACTTCATCCTGGTGAATAAGTACACCTATGGCGTTCGTCTGCCGGTGGCCAACACCAAGATCATTGAGGTCGGCACGCCTCAGCGCGGTGACGTGATGGTTTTCCGCTACCCAATGGATGAGTCGATGGACTACATCAAGCGCGTTGTTGGGCTTCCGGGTGACACGGTGACGTATGTCAACAAGGAAATTCGCATCAACGGCGAACGTGTTCCGCAGACGTTGGTGGGTGACTGGGTTGATCCATTCTCAATGGTGACGCTTTCGGAACGGACGGAAAAATTGGGCGAGCATGAACATCGTCTCGCCGTAGACAACCGTTACCCGGCAGGACTGCGCGGTCAGCCTTATCCGCGTGTAGGAAACGCCTGCCGCTATTTCAGCAATGGCTTTACCTGCAAGGTGCCGGAAAATCAGTATTTCGTGCTCGGTGACAATCGAGACAACAGTGAGGACAGCCGCTATTGGGGTTTTGTGACCGACGACATGATCGTGGGCAAGGCGGTTCTTATTTGGGCCAACTTCAGTGACATGAGCCGAGTCGGTTCGATCAAATAAGGCGGGAAGAACTATGTCAGTTCCGGTTACACGCGTCCTTCTGCCGGCCGAAGAACTCGAGGCACGCATCGGGTATCAATTTAAAAACAAGGCGCTTTTGAAGCGCGCGCTTACGCACCGCAGTTTTGCGGCCGAACACAACGAACGTCTTGAATTTCTGGGTGACTCGGTACTCAACTGTGTGATCGGCCACGCCCTTTTCCTGCGCGATCGTCATTTCACCGAAGGCGTGCTTTCGCGTGTGCGCTCCAATTTGGTTTGTGAAAAGGCTCTCGACGAGATTGCCGCCCAGATTCAAATCGGGCAGTTTATTTATCTTGGCGAAGGTGAACTCAAAACCGGTGGCGCCGATCGCCCTTCGATTCTTGCCGATGCGTGCGAAGCAGTTTTCGGCGCGGTTTTTCTCGACGGCGGATTTGAAGAGGCTCAGCAAGTCATTTTGCGTTTGTATGAACCGATACTTTCAGCTAAGGCGATGTCAAATGAGCGTTTGGCCAAGGACCATAAGACGCTCCTGCAGGAATTCCTCCAAGCCCGTCGTCTTCCGGTTCCGACCTACCGCATTCTCAGGGTGACGGGGGCTGCGCATTGCCAGCACTTCGTCTGTGCTTGTTCCGTTCCCAAGGCTGAATTGGAGGAACTGGGCGAGGGCAAGAGCCGTCGCGCCGCCGAACAGGAAGCGGCCGGACGTATGTTGGAAAAAGTGAAGACGAAATTCCCCTACTCAAAGAAAAAGTAATGAGCGATAACGATTTTGAAGCGATGTTGGCTGCGGCCGGCCTGGGAAATAAAAAAGAGATTCAGGAAGACTACCGCTGCGGTTATACCGCGGTTGTCGGTCGTCCGAACGTCGGTAAATCCACGCTCATCAATGCGATTGTTGGCGAAAAAGTTTCGATTACCTCGAAAAAACCGCAGACGACCCGTGATCGTGTTTTGGGCGTGGCAACTGACGATGACGCTCAGATCGTCTTTGTCGATACGCCGGGATTTCAGTCTAAGCACACGTCGCAGCTTCTCAAGCACATGAATCGTACGGTTCGTACCGCGTTGGCCGATGTTGAGGCTGTGCTTTTCGTGATTGACGCTGCCGGATGGAAAAGCGACGACGAACTGGTGTTGAAGCTTTTGGATCGGGAAGCTAAAAACGTCATTTTGGTGCTCAACAAAATTGACCTTGTCAAAGACAAGGAGCGTCTGTTGCCGCTTATGGCCGAGTCGATGCAAAAGTTTCCGTTTGCCGCCATCGTTCCCGTGAGTGCGGAAAAAGGCAAGATGCTCGATGATCTCAAGGGGGAGATCAAAAAACTTTTGCCGGTCTCGCCGCCTTTTTTTGATGCCGATCTCTACACCGATAAATCGCCGCGCTTTATTGCGGCCGAAACAATTCGCGAAAAGGCATTCCGTCTTCTAGGCGACGAATTGCCTTACGGTTTGGCCGTGATGATTGAACGCTGGAACGAAACTGACAACGGAGCCGAAATCGTTGCTTCGCTTTGGGTCAATCGCGAAAGTCACAAGCCAATCGTGATCGGTGAAAAGGGGGCTAAGTTGCGTGAAATCAGCCGTCTGGCACGAGCCGACATCGCAGAACTTTTGGGTAAGCGCGTTCACCTGGAAGTCTGGGTGCGAGTGCGCCGAGGCTGGAGTGACGATGCTCGTATTCTGAAGTCTCTCGGCTACGGCGACTGATTTTTCTCATGGCTTCGGGGACCGTTTCCAAGGAATCGGAGAGAGCGCCTGTCGTACGCGTGCGCTCGGAACCTGCTTTTGTCCTCTCCAGCCAGCCCTGGAGAGAGACGAGTGTCATTGCCGAATTGCTCACGCGACATCACGGTCGTGTGACTGTAGTGGCGCGTGGCGCCAAGCGGATTTCGAGTCGATTTCGAGGCATCATCATGCCGTTTGTCCCCCTTGTGGTGAGTTTCTCAGGCGCGGGTGAAATCAAAAACCTCACCGATGCCCGCTGGATGGGACCGATGACGCCCAATGAGCATGAAGGGCTTGTGTCGGCCTTTTATGTCAATGAGCTGATATTGCGCATGACGGTGCGAGGTGACTCCTCGGTTTGTCTTTACAACGATTATCTGCAGGTCTTGAGCGAGCTTACGCTTCAGGAGGGCAGGGAGTTGTCTGTGGCCCTGCGCAGCTTTGAAATCAAGCTGCTCAATTCGCTTGGTTGGAGTCAGGCATCCAAAGTTGAAGAGATCGACAAGGGTGGCATTTGGACGGTTCGACAGGGGGAACTCGTTTGCGTCGACGAGCTGTATGAAGGCGAAAGAGCAGTGACCCGTGACACAGCTCTGGCCGTTGCCGCAGCCAAAATCACCCCGTGTGCTGATTTGCGTGAGGTGCGCGACGTTCTGCGCCGCATAATCGGTTACTATGTTGGCGACAAGGGTTTGAAGACCCGCAAGACTCTGGAAATTTGGTCGCAGATTTGACGCTCAGCATCATGTCGACGATTCGGATTTCCGAGAAAAAAGCGATGAACCGATTCTGCCGTCTCTTGACGGTTGCAGTTTTTTATGTTGACCAAACTATCCGTCAATCTCAATAAGATTGCTCTGATTCGCAATTCCCGTGACGGCAATACGCCGTCTGTTACGCTTTTCGGTGCCGTAGCTCTGAAAGCCGGCGCTGCCGGTCTGACGGTCCATCCGCGTCCTGACGAGCGACATATCCGACACGATGACGTTCCGGCACTCTCCAAACTTCTCAAAAACTGGCCCGGCCGCGAGTTCAATATCGAAGGTAACCCCTTCATGAACTTGATGGAGTATGTCCGCGCCGTACATCCCGATCAGGTGACGTTTGTCCCAGACAGTGAATCACAGAAGACGAGTGATCACGGCTTCAATCTCATCGAACAAGGTGAAAAGCTGCGTCCGCTGATTGCCGAAGCCAAGGATCTCGGCTGTCGCGTCAGTCTTTTCATGGATCCTGATCCCGAACAGATCGTGCTTGCTAAGGATCTCGGCGCCGACCGCATTGAACTCTACACCGAAGCGTATGCAGCGGCGTGCGGCACAGCCTCTGTCGGCCCGATGCTCAAGAGGTATGCCTTGGCGGCTCGCGCTGCTCGGGAGGTCGGACTTGGCGTGAACGCCGGGCACGATCTCAGTCTTACAAATTTGCAGGAATTGCTTGTAGCCTGCGAGTGCATTGCCGAAGTTTCCATCGGCCACGCGTTGGTGAGCGAAGCGCTTGAGTATGGCATGACTGAGACGGTCGGTCGTTACAACGCTTTGTGTTTGCGCGCCGCCGAACAGATCGCATACAAGAACAAGTCTTAAAGGAAAACAAACATGCTTGGCCCCGTTGTTTGTGACATTGTTGGAACGACTCTGTCGGAAATCGAAAAAAGGCGCATTGCACACCCCCTTGTAGGCATGGTGATTTTGTTTGCCCGTAACTATGAAAATAGGACTCAACTCGAAAAGCTTTGCCGGGCGATTCACGATATCAAGCCGGGTGTTCTGATCGGTGTGGATCACGAGGGTGGTCGCGTACAGCGTTTCCGCGACGGCTTTACCGAAATTCCTGCGATGAGCGCCTACGGCCGCGCCTATAGGGACGATCCGGAAGCGACGGCGAGAGCCCTGACGGCCACAGGTTTTGTGATGGCTTCCGAACTGCGCACGGCTGGTGTCGACTTTACGTTTGCTCCTGTGCTTGACTTGGATTGGGGGCAGAGCCAAATCATTGGTGAACGCTCTTTTGCGCTCGATCCTCGTGTTGTAACGCGCCTAGCTCGTGCTCTGAGCCACGGTATGCTCATGGCGGGTATGGCCAATTGCGGCAAGCATTTCCCTGGCCATGGCTATGCGGCAGCCGACAGTCACGTGGCTCTGCCCGTTGACGATCGTGAGGTCTCGCGCATTGAACACGCTGATGCGAAACCCTATACATGGATGGGCATCGGTCTGGCTTCCGTAATGACGGCGCACGTCTTGTATCCGGCTTACGACGAAGTTCCAGCAACCTTCTCCAAGCGCATTCTCAAGGGGCTGCTTCGCGATACGCTTCACTTTCCAGGCTTCGTTTTCTCGGACGATCTGTCGATGAAGGGGGCCGGGAGCGGTACACTGACACAGAGAGCCCAAAAGGCCCTTGAGGCTGGGTGCGATGCCGTTATCTGCTGCAACGCACCCGAGGAAGTCGATCAGATGCTGCAAGAACTGCTGTTCGAGCCTGACGCCGGATGGCGCGAGCGCGCATCTGCAGTTGACCCGAAGCCCTTCCCGCCGAATCATGCAGAGCTACTTGCTTCCAATGTTTACAAGATTTCTCGTTCGTTGATGACAATCTGAACGAGTAACGAAGTCAGGACAAACTACCGTGATTATTGAGTCGCTTCTCGACACCGACCTCTACAAGTTCACGATGATGCAGTGTGTGCTGCATCAATTCCCGGACGCCAACGTGAAATATCGCTTCCGGTGCCGAACCGAAGGGGTGGATTTGAGTCCCTATGTGGATGAGATTCGAGAGGAAATTGAGCATCTGTGTACGCTTACGATGAAGGAAGACGAGCTGGATTACCTCGGCAACCTTCGCTTCATCAAGAGTGACTTTGTGGATTTTCTCAGTCTCTTTCATCTTAAGTCGAAGTACGTAACCGTTGCGGTCGGTTCCGAAATGCCTTGCGGCATTGACATCGTGATCGAAGGACCGTGGTTGCACACAATTCTTTTTGAGATTCCGATTCTTGCAATCGTCAACGAGGTGTACTTTCGCCACACCGTTCCTGAACCTGATGAGGAAGAGGGCATGGCGAGACTGCGCCAGAAAATCCGTTGGATCAAGAACGAGCCCGACAACGGAAACCTCAAAATCAGCGACTTCGGTACGCGCCGCCGCTTCTCCCGCGATTGGCAGCGCAAAGTCATCAAGGTGCTTTGCGAGGAACTTGGTCCGACATTTTTTGCGGGCACGAGTAACGTCATGTATGCCAAGGAGTTCGGTCTTATTCCGATCGGAACGATGGCTCATGAATATCTGCAGGCCTGTCAGGCCCTCGGCCCGCGATTGCGCGACAGTCAGACCTTCGGGTTTGAAATGTGGGCCAAGGAATACCGGGGTGATTTAGGCATTGCACTCTCCGACGTATATGGCACAGAGCCATTCCTGCGCGACTTCGACATGTTCTTCTGCAAGCTCTTCGACGGCGCGCGCCATGATTCGGGCGATCCGGAGAGCTGGGGAGAGCGCATGATTCTTCACTATGCTGCCAACAAGTGCGATCCGCGCAGCAAGACGCTGATCTTTTCGGACGCGCTCACGGTGCCGAAGGTGATTTCGCTATATCGGCGCTTCAATCATCGCATTCGCGTCGGCTTTGGCATCGGCACAAACCTGATGAACGATTTGGGCCCGACGCCGCTCAATATCGTCGTGAAAATGGTGCGGGCCAACGGGCAGCCGGTGGCAAAAATTTCCGACACTCCCGGCAAGGGGATGTGCGAGGACGAAACCTATCTTGCCTATCTGCGGCAGGTGTTCGGACTGGATCCGGGCGCACCCGTCGGTTCTTCCAAACGGTAGTTTCTTGACGGCGTTCCGGCACTATCGGTCGATTGCTCAGGGCGATCGGCCGATTTGGTGTTTTTTAAGTGGGACTGCTGTCGGTTTCTAAAGGCTACAACGTTGATTCGTGCTTCGTATAGCGGTGAAATTTTTGTAAACAGATCCCAAACTTTTAGCTAAAATCAACAAGATTAGTGTTTGAAGGTGTGGTTTACATTTTCGAACACGCCTTCGAAACGTTCAGTGCACGGAGAAACAAAGACAATGCATGCACTCAAGATACTTCTGGCAACGGCAGCGGTGCTTCTGCCGACCTTGGCTTCGGCAGCTAGTCTCAACGGTGCCGAGCTCGCCATTACATGGGCAATTCCGTTTGCGGGCATTCTTTTGTCCATTGCCCTTGTGCCGCTCATCGCGCCCAACTTGTGGCACCACCACTACGGCAAGATTGCCGTTGCCTGGGGGTTGGCCTGCGTAATTCCGATCTTTATGTCTTTTCCGACCGACGTGGCAGTCGGCTCGGTTGCGCACGCCATGATCGGTGACTACGTTCCCTTTATTCTGTTCGTCGGCGCACTTTTTATTGTTGCGGGCGGTATTCACATCCGCAGCAGCTTCGTCGGTCGTCCGATCGTCAATGCCGGCATTCTCTTTGTGGGGGCTTTTGTTGCTAACCTCATGGGGACGACCGGTGCGGCTATGTTGCTGATTCGTCCGTTGTTGGCCGCCAACGAAGGGCGTCGCTACAAGATGCACACTTTTGTGTTCTTCATTTTTATCGTGGCCAATATCGGCGGCTGCCTGACGCCTCTGGGCGATCCTCCTTTGTTTCTGGGTTTCTTGCGCGGCGTGACGTTCTTTTGGACTGCGCAGCACCTGATTCTGCCTTTACTCGTGACGCTTGCCATTTTGCTTACGATCTATCTGGCGATCGACACCTATTTCTTCAAGAAAGAAGTGGCCGAAGGGTCGTTTAATCCCAATGCCGTGGAGTCGAAGTCCTTCGGCATTGACGGCGGTATTAACTTGATCTATCTGGCCATCATTGTTGGCGCTGTGTTGATGAGCGGCATCTGGAAGTCCAGCTTTGAAATCAATGTTTTGGGTGTGCACTTGACAGGTCAGGGCCTGTTGCGCGACGCAATTTTCATCGCCGTCGCCATCTTGTCTGTTTTGACCACTTCCAAGAGCGCTCGTGAAGCCAATCAGTTCTCCTGGGAGCCGATCAAGGAGGTTGCCAAGCTGTTTTTCGGGATCTTCCTGTGTATCGTGCCGGTACTCGAAATGTTGCGCGCCGGTCACGAAGGTGCGTTCGCTCCGCTCGTCTCTCTTGTAACGGACGAAAACGGCGAATTCAATAATGTGATGTTCTTCTGGCTCACAGGTACGTTGTCGGCATTCCTCGACAACGCACCGACCTATCTGGCGTTCTTCAACCTGGCCGGCGGTGATCCCATTGAGCTGATGACCACGCATTCGCATACCTTGATGGCCGTTTCCATGGGTGCTGTGTTCATGGGCGCGGTGACCTACATCGGCAATGCACCTAACCTGATGAGCGTGAGCATTGTGCGCGAGCGTGGCGTCAAGATGCCTTCCTTCTTCGGCTATATGCTCTGGTCGGTCGGTATTCTCTTCCCGACGTTCTTCATCGTCGACATCATTTTCCTCTAATCGATAGAACGGCCGGCCCGATGCTTTGGGCGGCCTTTAACGAAACGAAAAGCGGCATCCGTTGAGGTGTCGCTTTTTTTTCGTTTCGCATCAGTCCCACTTTTAAGGGGAAACACTTAATATAAAAAGAAATTAATAGAATTCTGCCTTTTTGTTAATAATCTAGTTAATGGAAAGGAGTATCGATTCATGAACCGCTCGAATGTCACGACATTGACAGCGATTCTTTTTGCCGTAGGCGTCATTTCTCCGGCTGCCTTCGGCGGCCAATTTCATCCGCAAGCTGATCTGACTTCGTTGGTTGTTGCGGACTCTTCGGGGATTCAAAAGGGCGAGGAGTTCATTCGGGACGACACCCTCGAAATCACAAGTGATATCTACGGATCAATTGGCATAACTGCCGTGGATACAGACGGCACCGGTTTTGAAGCCAATTTGTGTCGACGCGATGATTGCACCGGGCTAAAAGTGTCTGTTGATTTGGGACAGACGGCCGATTCCGTCGGCATTTTGCTTGGTGAGGGTGCATCGTTGAACTTGTTTCGGGATGCGCAGATCAAGGCTGAAACGGCGATTCGCGGCAGCGGTACCGTGTATTTGGGCTTTGGGGCTCCAGCCCGCTATGACATCGTCGGCGGGTTGGACATGAGAGAGGGAACGATTCGGAGCGAAGCCGAAAATTCATTTCACTATGTCGGCATCGGCGACTTGGGACGATTTGAAGCTCTGGCCGGGCATCTGATTGTTGGAAAAACAGACAAAGAGGGTGGTGAAACGTTCCTTCGCATCGGAACATTGCAGTTGGGTGACGGGGCAAGTGTGACGGTTGTCGGAGATCAGACCGATGGCTCGGGGTTTCTTGCCGACAATCGAGTACTGATCGTTCAGAGGCTTGAAGCAACAGCAAGGCCGGAGTGGGCGCCACCCTCAGAAAGTGAACAGCGAGCCGTGAATCTGAAGGGGGAAGCCACGCTGATTTTGGGTACGGAACTTGCACAAGGAGAGTCTGTCAAGGATTTGCGCGCAAACATACTCAATATTCTTAACACGAGCGAGGTCAATACCGGTTCATTTTCCAGAGCGACATTGATCACGGGAGCTAATGTCGAGATTGATGAGGGCATTTCTGTCGTGGTCGGCGAAGAGGTAAGCGAGGAAAACGTTGCTGCAGATGGCATCCATATCGGCAATGACGGTCGCTGGATCGTACATTTTGAAGACGATGCCGCTAAAAGCACCGTTCGCGAACCGGTGAGTCTGGGCGAACTTACCGGGATGGATCAAAGCGGCATTACGGCCGAAGCTGAGGCCGAGCTAATTCTCTACAACTGGAACGGACAGGCTTTTGACATAGGCGAGTTTGATCCGAACAACGTTCATGCTTTCGGAGGGGCCCGCCTGCAAATCAAGGATAACATTGCCACCCGCTTGTGGTGCAAGGACTTCGCTGGTTTGAGAGGTTCGGCTTTGGTTGGGTATGTGGAAGATTTGGCCGATCGCGAAAATGAAAACGGGATCCTGATGCATCGTCCCGGCTACGGCTTTATTTTCGATACGTTGCCTGAAGAAAACGTCGGGCGCGACGCCTACGCCAACTTGGTTGACGGCGCTATCTTCTTGCCTGTGACTTCAGGTATTGCCACGGCGGCAGAACGAGCAGTTCAAGATGCGATCACGATAGTGATGGCACACGATCTGACGCTATTTGACGGAAAAGGACATTGGTGGGCACATGGCCAGTCCGGTCGCATCAAGGCCAATGAGATTTTTTCGGGCGGCAGCGGTGACTTCGGTTTTGAGGCGGACGTGACGACCGGAGCATTGGGGTACGATTTCGCCATGTCTCGCAATTGGATTACAACGCTGGCCGTGTCTTTTGCCGGGATTGACACCGACAGCAAGGGCGTGATTGAGCGCACTTCGGGTGATATGTCCGTCGCGACGGTGTCCGTGGCAGCCGCAAGACATTTTGAGGACTTTACCTTGCGTTTGGGGCTGGCATATTCCCGCGCTTCGGGCGAGGCCGATCAGCGCACCGTCGGTCATCGTCTGGAAACAGACGTGGACATTGACTACGTCACCGCCGTAGCTCGCGTGACGGCCAGGTCGCTTACGGAAAATATGCAGTTCGAACCGTTTGCTCAGTTGTCCGTAACGACGGCAAAAATGCACGACGGCTCGATTTTAGATAACGACAGCGACGGTGCGGTTGCAGGCGAAGGATTCAAGACCTCTGCGGACAATCGTGTCTGGGGAACAATGGAAGCAGGGGCCGATGCAGGTTGGCAGTTTGACATTGCCGATCTCATGCGCGTGAAGCCTCAGTTCGGTGTGTCCATGCGTACCTCTGTCGGTCAGACCGATTGGGAAATCAGAAGTCGCTTGTTTGACGGAAACGGATTATCCAAGGCGTCTTATGACAGCGCTCAGCGTTTTGCTGTGCGACTTCGGGCGGGGATTGAGCTTGCTCGCAGCGGCTATTGCGAAGTCAAACCACTCTTCTGGAGCCGAGACAAAGAGGTGAAAACGGAACCCTACGCTTGGACTTTGCTTCTGGCGGGCACTTATGAACGTGCCTCGGATCAGGAGCAGTCCGGCTCGGTTTCGCTACAGTACCGACAGATTTTCTAAAAGCTGACGGACTACAAGTGCAGGCAGGAAAACACTTGAGAAGCCTGCCTGCGCAAACGAACAGGCTAACGTTTGCAAAAGTGCGTCAGCCTGTATTTGCCTGTTTCGATTGATTGCTGCATTCGTGACGAAATTATTCGAGCGTTAGAATGTAACGCCTTAGCGGACACCATTTTTTTGTCCGTACGTAGTTCGGAAAGACTGTTGCATGCCACCGCAGGCCGTGAGCATGCAATACAAAAAAGAAGAGAGAAATATGCAGCACAAAGAAGACATCGAGGTCAAGACCCCCGCGGCAGACGGGGTAGCGGCTCCGGTGGACTGGAAGTTGGCCCGCAGCTTGGTCGAACCGCTTTACCTGGATCAAAAGCTTTATACCGGGGAACCCCGACTGGCCCATGCCGACGGCATGGCAGAAATTTTGAAAGGCGTTCGTAACGACGACGAATTGATTGTTGCGGCGTACCTCTTTTCCGTGACGGATTGCATCCACGACGCAGACCGTTGGATTGAAAAGACGTTCGGGAAGAACGTTTTGCAGCTTGTTCGCGATCTTGAGCAGCTGATGCACGTCAGTCAGCGTGCTCGATCCGATAACCGCGAAAGCGGTGCCGTTTATCAGTCCGAAGCGCTGCGACGCATGCTGTTGGCCATGTGCCACGATCTGCGAGTGGTGGTTTTGCGTCTGGCAAGCCGCCTGCAGACGCTGCGTTGGTTCGCGCAGTCGCGCGCACCGGGTGCAGATGAGTACGGTCGCGAGACTTTAGCTCTTTACTCGCCCTTGGCTAATCGTTTGGGTATCTGGCAAATGAAGTGGGAGCTCGAGGATTTGTCCTTGCGCTTTACGGAACCCGAAATCTACAACGAGATTTCCAAAGAGCTCGACGAAACGCGTGAGCAGCGTCTTGCCTTTATGCGTGGTTGTGTCGAACGCATCCAGATGTTGTTGAAGGCCAACGGCATTGAAGCCGAAGTGAGCGGTCGCCCGAAACACATTTATTCCATCTACAAAAAGATGGTCCGCAAGCACTTGCGTTTCGATCAGTTGTTTGATATCCGTGCGGTGCGCATCATCGTTGATACGGTGGAGCACTGCTACGAAGTGCTTTCGCTGGTGCACGAAAACTTCACAGTGCTCTCGAAGGAATACGACGACTACATCGCCAATCCCAAGCCCAACGGGTACCAGTCTCTGCACACTGTGGTGACCGATCCTCACGGACGTCCGGTGGAAATTCAGATCCGTACACGCGCGATGCATGAGTTTGCCGAACTTGGTGTGGCTGCGCATTGGCGTTATAAGGAAACCGGCAATTCGAACAAGGACAAGGGAGCCGAAGCCGAAGAGCAGCGTGTTGCCTGGCTGCGTCAGTTGCTGGATTGGAAGAGCGATGTAGCGCCGCCTGCCGAACCAGGCCTTGAAGATGACCATGTTTATGCGCTGACGCCACAGGGGCGCGTAGTCGAACTTCAAAAAGGGGCGACCCCCATCGATTTTGCCTATCAAGTGCATACTGAACTCGGTCATCGGTGCCGCGGTGCGCGTATCGACGGCCAGATGGTGCCGCTTAACACGCAGATTAAGACTGGTCAAACCGTTGAAATTGTGGCGGCAAAGACGGGGGGGCCGTCCCGTGATTGGCTTAACCCTGAGCTCGGCTTTGCCGTTAGCGCGCGCACTCGGACCAAGGTGCGACAGTGGTTCAATGCACAAAAACTGGCGGAACAGACGCAGGCTGGGCGCGAACGACTCGATAGGGAACTTGCACGTTTGGGCAAGACTGCCGTCAAGCTCGAGGAACTGGCCAAGCGTTTGGGCTATGACTCGGTTGATGATCTGTGTGTAGCTTTTGCAAAGGAAGAGTTCAGTCTAAAAGCACTCGAGCAGGCCGTTCAGCCCCAAGTTGAAGAGCCCGAGCCTCAGCCCGAGGTGCTCGTCAGAAGCTCTCAGGCACAAAAGAGTCACAAATCCAATGTGCTTGTCGTTGGCATCGACAGTTTGATGACGCAGTTGGCAAAGTGCTGCCATCCGGCTCCTCCCGACGAAATCATCGGATTTATCACGCGCGGGCGTGGTGTCACGATTCATCGCATCGACTGTCCCAATGTCAAGAACCTTGTTGCTAACGATCAGGAACGCATGATCGAAGTCGGCTGGGGCAATCAGGCTGAGGCCGTTTACCCGGTCGATATCTACATTGTGGCGCGTGACCGACAAGGACTTCTTAAGGACGTCAGTGAAGTGTTCATGCGTGAAAAACAAAACATCACAGGGCTGAATACTGTTAACGTCAAGGGGGACGCCCATATGCGCATCTCGATTGAGATTCGTTCGTCGGAAGATCTTCGCCGATCACTCTCTCAATTGCGTGAACTAAAGGGCGTGATGAGCGTGCGTCGAGCCTGATAAACAAAGGTGCCGTCCGGACTTGTCTTCCTGACGGCATTTTTTTTTGATGGTTTGTTCTTAGGATTGTTTTTCTGTAAAATCAATATCTTATGTGCTTTAGTGCAAAAAAGTTCAAAAATTTTCGGAAAAAGACTTGCATTCCTGAAAAAGCACGGGTATAGTTCGCATCTCTCAGGCACATAGCTCAGTTGGTTAGAGCATCACCTTGACATGGTGGGGGTCGTTGGTTCGAGTCCAATTGTGCCTACCAGAATTTTTTGGAGACACCTAGCAAATGCGCGCGTCTAAGATCGTACGAACGACGAAGACCTGCAAACAGTAAGTCTGCGGGCGCGCGAAGGTGTTGAATAGGAAAAGAGTGCGGCTCACAGAGTCAGCACTCTTTTTTTTATTTCGGCCGCGCGTGAAGCCATTTGCGCAACGCTAAAACGAAAGGGATTAGAAATGCTTTCCATCACTTTGCCCGACGGTTCCGTTCGCCAATACGAAGGACCGCTCTCTGTGGGTGACATTGCTGCATCTATCGGTACCGGCCTTGCCAAGGCTGCTCTTGCCGGCAAGGTTGACAACAAGCTCGTCGATTTGTCTCACATTGTTGAGACGGATGCCAACGTTGCCATCGTCACGGCAAAGGACCCCGAAGCTCTTGAGCTGATTCGTCACTCTACTTCGCACCTGATGGCTCAAGCTGTCAAGGAGCTTTACCCGACGGCTGAAGTGACGATCGGACCGGCCATTGAAAATGGCTTTTACTACGACTTCAAGTTTGAGCGCGCCTTCACGCCCGAAGATCTCGAAAAGATCGAAGCTCGAATGAAGGAACTTGTGAAAAAGGACATTCCGCTCGAGCGCTATACGTTGCCGCGCGATGAAGCCATTGCATATTTCAAGAGCATCGGCGAGCACTACAAGGCTGAAATTATCAGCGAAATTCCTGCAGGAGAAATTATTTCTCTTTACCGTCAGGGAGACTTCACGGATTTGTGCCGCGGACCTCACGTACCGAGCACGGGCAAACTCAAGGTCTTCAAGCTCATGAAGGTGGCCGGTGCATATTGGCGTGGCGACAGCAAGAACGAAATGCTGCAGCGCATCTATGGTACTGCCTGGGCAAAGAAAGAAGATCAGGAAGCCTATCTAACGATGCTCGCCGAGGCCGAAAAGCGTGACCATCGCCGTTTGGGCAAGGAACTCGATCTTTTCCATCTGCAGGAGGAAGCTCCGGGTCTGATCTTTTGGCATGCCAAGGGTTGGACGCTGTGGCAGGTTGTTGAACAGTTCATGCGCCGCATTTATCGCGAAAATGGCTATCAGGAAGTTAAGGCACCGCAGCTGCTCGATCGCTCTTTGTGGGAGCGCTCCGGTCATTGGGCCAAGTACCGCAGCAATATGTTTACAACCGAATCGGAAAACCGCTACTACGCGCTCAAACCGATGAACTGTCCGGGGCACATTCAGCTCTTTAATTCGGGCTTGCGCAGCTACCGCGATCTTCCGCTCCGCTACGGCGAATTCGGTCAGTGCCATCGTAATGAGCCATCGGGTGCGTTGCACGGTTTGATGCGAGTGCGTGGTTTTACCCAGGACGACGGTCATATTTTCTGCACGGAAGATCAGATCCTGAAGGAATGCATGGATTTCACTCGTATCGTGCGCGATGTCTATCACACGTTCGGTTTTGAAGACATTCTCTACAAAGTGGCGACTCGTCCGGAAATGCGTATCGGTGAAGATGCTGTTTGGGACAAAGCCGAAGCCGCTTTGATCGAGTCGCTCGATGCCTGTGGGTTGCCGTATGAAATTCTGCCGGGTGAAGGTGCCTTCTACGGCCCGAAGATTGAGTATCACCTCAAGGATTGCCTCGGCCGAACCTGGCAGTGCGGTACGATTCAGGTCGACTTCCAGATGCCGGGACGCCTGGGTGCCGAATATGTTGCCGAAGACAATTCACGCAAGGTGCCTGTGATGTTGCATCGTGCCATTCTCGGTTCGCTCGAGCGTTGGATCGGTATGTTGATCGAACACTACGCCGGTGCTATGCCTGTGTGGCTCTCTCCGGTTCAGGTAGCAGTGGCTTCTATTACGGATGCACAGTCCGAATTTGCCGCCGATGTTGCGCGAAAGATGCGCGAAGCCGGAATTCGTGTCGTTGAAGATTTGCGCAGTCAAAAGATCAACTATAAAATCCGCGAACTGACTTTGCAGAAGCTGCCTTACATCGCCGTTGTCGGTGACAAAGAGGCTCAGTCCGGCACGGTCAGCGTGCGTGCACGCGGAGGCAAAAACCTTGGCGTCATGCCTATTGAGGAATTTATTGCCCGTGTGGTGAGTGAGGATCAGTCCCGCAAGAACACGGACGATTGATCACACATTGATCAGAATGCGCCATGCCTAGTGGAGGCGCATCAAATAAAACTATTTTGGGAGACGTGCCATAGCACAAGATCGCAATCACCGAATCAATCGTGAGATTCGGGTACCTGAGGTTCGACTGACGGGCGTTGACGGCGCCCAGATCGGTATTGTTTCGACGGCCGAAGCGCTTCGGATGGCTGAAGATTACGACGTGGATCTCGTAGAGGTCGCGCCTAACGCTCAGCCCCCGGTTTGCCGCCTGATGGATTACGGTAAGTTCCGTTATCAGGAGCAGAAGAAGGCTCAGGAAATGAAGGCTCGTCAGAAGGTGATTCAGGTTAAGGAAGTCAAATTCCGCCCTGCCACTGACGAAAATGACTACCAGACCAAGCTGCGCGCTCTTCGCCGCTTCTTGGCCGACGGCGACAAGGCCAAGGTAACGCTGCGCTATCGCGGCCGTGAAATGGCTCATCAGGATTTGGGTGCCCAGATCATGCACCGCATTCGAGATGAACTCGCAGAAGAAGCACAGATCGAGCTGCAGCCGAAGCTTGAGGGGCGCCAGATGATCATGGTGCTCGCTCCCAAGCGCAAAAAATAAAAATGCGTGTATAATCGCACGCTCTTAACGCCCAGAAGCGCAAGGGAATTTGCGCTTCTGGCTTTTTAAAAAGTCGGGGCGGGCAAAAGAAGTCGGGAGCAAAGATTCCCGCGCCTGGAGTTCCGACAAATCATGAGGAAATACGGCAAATGCCGAAGATGAAAACTAAGAAGGCTGCGAGCAAGCGCTTCAAGGTCCGCGCCGGCGGTTCCATCAAGCGTGCCCACGCCACCAAGCGTCATATCCTGACCCATCGTTCGACGAAGAACAAGCGTCACCTCCGCGGCATGGTCACCATCCACGAGTCTGACAGCAAGTCGATTCACCGCATGATGCCTTACGCTTAATAAGAGGAGAGGATAGAGATGCCCCGAGTAAAACGTGGCGTGACGGCTCGTGCCCGTCACAAGAAGATTCTTGCCCTCGCTAAGGGCTTCCGTCTGCGTCGCAACAACGTTTTCCGCGTTGCCAAGCAGGCTGTGATGCGTGCCGGTCAGTACGCTTATCGTGACCGCCGCGACAAGAAGCACGTGTTCCGCCGTCTGTGGATCGCTCGTATCAACGCTGCAACCCGCTCCAACGGTATGACATACAGCCGCTTCATGAACGGTCTCAAGAAGGCCGGCGTGATGCTCGACCGCAAGGTTTTGGCTGACATGGCTGTGTTCGACAAGGCCGGTTTCGCCAGCCTCGTTGCTCAGGCTAAGGCTGCTCTGGCTTAATCCGAGCAGGGAGCATGTGTAGAACCGTTTGCTGACGGTGTTGCCGGAAGCGGCGGTTCGATCAAAAAAGAGGTTCGGTGCTGAAAAGTGGCCGGACCTCTTTTTTTTAGACGAAAATTCGCCAAAATTGCGTCATCTTGTTCTCGTGAACATGAGACGGATGAGTCGACACTTGTGCGCAACCGCTCGAGCGCCGATTCGAATAGACAATTGATTGAAAATCCACCGGGTGTGAAGAAATGGATGATTTAGTGCAAATCGTGGAATCGGCACGTGCCGATTTCGCGGCCGCTCAACAAAATGCCGCGCTCGAAGACGCCAAAGCAAAGTACATTGGCAAAAACGGAGCCATCACTGCGCTGATGCGTGGACTGGCCGGCCTTACGCCGGAGCAAAAGCGCGAGCGCGGTCCGGCCATCAATAAGGCAAAGGCTCAAATCGAGGCTCTTTTGAATGCTCGCCGCGAAGAGCTTGCCGATGCAGCCATGCAGGCCAAGCTGACTGCCGAAGCGGTTGACGTGACGCTACCGGGCCGCCGTATTGCCCGCGGTGGCATCCATCCTGTAATTCGTACCTGGATGCGCATTGAAGAAATTTTTGCTTCCATTGGATTTGATGTGGCTGATGGCCCCGAAATCGAAAGCGACTGGTATAGCTTCACTGCGCTTAACAATCCCCCGAACCATCCTGCTCGCTCCATGCAAGATACCTTCTATGTGGATCGTTGCGATGAAAAGGGAATGCAACTGCCGTTGCGTCCGCATACCTCGCCGATGCAGGTGCGTTATGCCCGGACCCACACGCCTCCGATCAAGGTAATTGCACCGGGACGTACGTATCGTGTTGATAGCGACGCCACGCATTCGCCGATGTTCCATCAGGTCGAAGGTCTTTGGGTCGCTGAAAATATTTCCTTTGCAGACCTGAAGGGCGTCTACACCGACTTCCTGCGTCGCTTCTTTGAAACTGAAGACCTTAAGGTTCGCTTCCGTCCGAGTTACTTCCCCTTTACCGAACCCAGTGTCGAAGTGGATATGGCCTTTACCAGCGGACCGCGTAAAGGCAAGTGGCTTGAAATTTCCGGTGCCGGCGAGGTGCATCCTAACGTCATTCGCAACTACGGTCTGGATCCTGAAAAGTACATTGGTTTTGCCTTTGGTTCCGGTCTTGAACGCCTGACGATGCTGCGCTACGGCATTGACGATTTGCGCCTGTTCTTTGAAGGCGATCTGCGCTTCTTGCGCCAGTTCAAATAATCGGTGAGGAGATAGAAAAAATGTTGTTTTCCGAAGAATGGCTGCGCAGTGTCGTCAATCCTGATTTGACGAGCGACGAGCTGGCCGAAGCCATGACCATGGCCGGTCTTGAAGTCGAAGATTGCTCGGCGATTGCGCCTGCTTTTGAAGGCGTGGTGGTTGCCGAAGTCGTCGACTGCGTTGATCACGAAAATTCTGATCATCTGCATGTTTGCAAGGTCAACGTTGGCGCACCGGAATTGCTGCAAATTGTGTGTGGTGCTCCCAATGTTAAGACCGGCGTCAAAGTGCCTTGTGCTTTGATTGGCGCCGTGTTGCCCGGCAACTTCAAGATCAAGAAGGCTAAGATGCGCGGCGTCGAAAGTTTCGGCATGCTGTGCTCGTCTCGCGAACTCGGCATCAACGAAGACCATCAGGGCCTGTGGATTCTGCCGGCGGATGCTCCTGTCGGCATGGATATTCGCGAATACGCCAAACTTGATGACAAGCGCTTTGAAATCAAGCTCACGCCCAACCGCGGCGATGCGCTTTCGATCATCGGTGTAGCACGAGATGTACACGCCATCACAGGTGCGCCTCTCAATATGCCCAAGTTCGATGCTGTGGAACCGACTTGCGAGTGCGTCAAACCTGTGCACATCGAAGCTCCTGAGCTGTGTGGCCGCTTCACCGGTCGTGTCATCAAGGGACTCAACGCTAAAGCCCCGACGCCTCAATGGATGAAGGATCGTCTGGAACGCTCGGGTCAACGCAGCATTTCCGCCTTGGTCGATATCTCCAACTACGTCATGCTGGAGCTGGGTCGTCCTACGCACTTCTTTGATCTCGACAAGCTTACGGGCGACGTGACGGTGCGCTGGGCCAAGCAGGGCGAAAAGCTCGAATTGCTCAACGGTCAGATGCCTGAATTGAACGAATACTTCGGCGTTGTGTGTGACGAAGCCGGTCCGCAGGCCATCGCCGGCATTATGGGCGGTGAACCGACCTCAATCAGCGATGATACGGTCAATGTGTTTATCGAAGCCGCCTTCTGGCAGCAGGTGTCCATCCAGGGCCGTTGCCGTAAGCTCAATTTCTCGACCGATGCCGCTTATCGCTTCGAACGTGGTGTTGACTGGGCTTCGAATGTCGAGCACATGAATTACGTTACTAAGCTTGTGCTCGAAATTTGCGGTACGCCCGAGACCCGCGTTGGTCCTGTTGACGATCAGTGCGTCAATCTGCCCGCTGTTCGCGTGGTTCGCATGCGTCCTGATCGTTGCCGCAAGATCGTCGGTGTTGACATTTCCGACGAATTCATGGCCGAAGCCTTTACGCGCCTTGGCTTTGAATTCACTCGAGAAGGTGCCGATTTTGTTGTGACGAGTCCCGCCTACCGCTTTGATATCGAAATCGAAGAGGATCTTGTGGAAGAAGTTGCTCGTTTGTACGGCTACGAAAAACTTCCAGATTTGCCGCCGTTGGCACGTTGCGGCATGCGCAGTCCTGCAGAGGGCACTCGTTCCAACCACGCGCTTCGTCTGTCTCTGGCCGGCCTCGGCTACCAGGAACTCGTGAACTTTAGCTTTGTACAGGAACAGTGGGAAAAAGACTTTGCAGATAATGACAAGCCGATTCGTTTGCTTAATCCGATCGCAAGTCAGCTTTCGGTGATGCGCACGCAACTTTTGGGCGGTCTTGTTGACATTCTGCGCTTTAATCTCAACCGCAAGGCGGATAACGTTCGCGTCTTTGAACTCGGCCGCGTGTTCTTCCCGGATGAAACAGTTGGTGATAGCGAAACGACGGTCAAGGGTGTTCGTCAGCCTTTGCATGTGGCTGGCCTTGTCTACGGCGATGCACACGAAGATTGTTGGGCAGAGGCCAAGCGTCCGGTAGATTTCTTTGACGTCAAGGGCGACGTGGAGAATCTGGTCGCTCCGCTCAAGGCTACGTTTGAGGCGGCCACGCATCCGGCCATGCATCCGGGACGTTGCGCTCGCGTGATTGTCAACGGCAAGGCTGTCGGTTTTGTCGGAGAACTTCATCCGAAGGTGTGCCGTGTCTATGAACTTCCGAAGCCCCCTGTGGTGTTTGAGCTTGAAGTTGCGCCCTTGTGCGAGTTGGATGTGCCGAGTGCTCGAGCAGTGAGTAAGTTCCAACCGGTTCACCGCGACATCAGCGTGACGGTGCCCAACGATGTCACTTGTGCTCAGTTGCAGGATGCCGTCGCTCGCATTCGCCGTACGAAGCCCGAAGCGATGATCATTGAGTCGCTTGATCTCTTTGATGTCTATCGCCCCGAGACTTCTGCAGAAAAGAGCATGGCGTTCCGCCTGACGCTCTCGACGCAGGGCTCTGAGGCCATCGGCGAAAAAGAAGCTGAAGCGGCCTTCGTTGCTGTGGAACAGGCATTTGCTGACCTGGGTGCAACGCTACGCAAATAACAGGAAGCAAATTTTCCTGTAGAATGCGACACCCTTTTGATTTAACTTAAAAAAAATAAGAAAGATGGATAATCAAAGCTCAATCAGCAGCTCGCTTGATGCCATGTTCCCAAACACGGAAGGGACGACGCCGACGGTTACGAAAATGCATTTCATAGAAATGCTCAAGGAACATGTCGGTCTGTCTCGTACCGAAGCCAACGAGGTGGTAGAGTCTATTTTTGACGAGATGCAACAGGCGCTTACTGAAGGTCGAGAAATTAAACTCGCTAACTTCGGTACATTCAGCACTCGCGATAAGCAGGCTCGACCCGGTCGTAACCCTCGTACGGGGGCTCCCTACGAGATTAGTGCTCGCCGCGTTGTGACGTTCTTACCGGCACCGTTCATGCGTGATGCTGTGGCCGGTTATGCCGGACCTGTGTCTCAGGAAGGAGCCTGATTGGGCAAACAAGATCGTTCTGATCCGCTAAACTTGACGGGCTAATTTGCCACGTGCGGTTTCGGATCAAAAATTCGTAAAACCGACGCACATTTTTTGATGTTCGTCGGTTTTTTATCGTCTAGAAGAAAGAAAGTTCAAATGAGCGACAACAATCAGTCCGGTCGTTTTTATTCGTTGCAGGAAGTTTCTGCCCAGTGTGGCCTTGCTCCATACATCCTGCGCTATTGGGAGTTGCATTTTCCGGAGTTGACGGCGGATGACTCCAAACCGAAGCATATGTACAACGCTTCGGATATTTCGCTCATTAATCGCATCAAGACGCTGCTGTACGTCGAACACTTGACCATTGAGCAGGCTAAGGGGCGTCTGAAGCAGGAGATGGCTTTCCCGGTTGATTACTCTGGCAAGGCAAAGGAAGCCGCAACTGTAGAAGCGAAGGCTGAACCGCAACAGGCTGCGTCCGTTCAGGAAGTAACGCCCGAACCACAGGTCGAAGTAGCCTCCGTGGTAGTTGCACCGGCACCTGAAGTCGTCGAGCCCGTGCAGGAATCTGCTCCTGAAACCGTAAAGAGCGAAGAGACCGCTCACACTGCGACTGAATCCGGTGCCCTGCCGATGGACGAAATTCACCGCGCAGCGGCTGCCGAGCTTGCGAATCTTCGCGGTGAAGTTCAGTCGCTTCAGTCTCAGCTTGCAGAAGAACGGCAGAAGACGGCAAGCGCTCAAGAGCTGCTGTCGGCCGAAGTCGCTAAGGTTCTGGAGACGAGTCAGGCTCTGCAGGCCAAGACGGATGAACTGGCTCAGGTCAACCAAGCTCTTGTTGTAGCTCGCGCTCAGTTGGCCCAGCTCAATGGAGAACTGACGGCGGCTCGTGGTGAATTGGCGTCGAAGCAGAGCGAACTGGCGACTGCATTGCAGTATTCGGCCACTAACGAAAGTGCACGTGCGGCAGCCTTTGAGCGGTTGGAAGCCGAAAACGCCTTGTTGCGTGGCAAGGTTTCCAATTTCGTCAATCAACTCAAGGACTTGTCGGCTGTTTTGACGAAGACGAAGTAAGAGACAGATTCGCAAGGAGATCGTCTCTCGACTCACACTCAAAGAAAAATTTGCGGCATATGCGGTGGAAAACTTGAAAATTTTTTTCGAATGCCGCATAATGCGCAACTCGTTCGGGGCGTAGCGCAGCCTGGTAGCGCACTTGCATGGGGTGCAAGGGGTCGCGAGTTCGAATCCCGCCGCCCCGACCATAATTCCAGGAAAAGGAGATGTGCCAAATCGGTATGTCTCCTTTTTATTTTTGTCAGCTCCGGGAGAGGATGATTTTTGTGGCCGCATGAACAGCGACGACAACGGCACAGAAAAAGACCGCCAGATCGAATGACATCGCGATAAGGAGCTCGTCGCGCTTGACCGTGATGTAGGACATCTCGAACGACAGAAGAAAGGCGAACTCGCGCCGAATCCAGATCTGAGCGGCAACGACGCCCAAGATCGTCAAAGTTCCATACTTGCCCAAGAAGGCAACCCAGTCGGGAAGTCGAGATTTCAGAGCTGATTCCCACTTATCCAGCAGAAACCGTGCATGCAGCCCGGCGTGAACGGCTGCAGCGAGAAAGAACCACATGGAAAGCGCCACATGGGCCGTTCGATAGGAAAGATCCATGCGCCAAACCTGTGGCGTGACGGCGGCAAACAGAGTTTGCGAGCACATGACTCCTGAGATGAAGGAGGCGGCTAAGGTCGCAAGCAAGACGACGTTGGAAATCGTGCTGATACGGTTTTTGACTGACGGACGGCGTGGGCGCCTGACTGCCATGCCGAACCATGCTCCGAAGTGTTGCCTCAGCCAGGTGCGATTGACAAGCAAATGTGTGCAGACGATGAGAAGACTTGCCGTGCCCAAGGCCTCATGTCGCGGGTTTTGCGTGAGACGGTCGTACATGACAACGAAAAAGAGTAGCAGCAGAACCGCATCAAGGCGCATGCGCCGAGTCCAATTGAGCAGAGGGTCGGCGGTTTCGAAGCAAGAAACAATCCTCATGGCAATTTCTCGGTTTTATCGAGTGCCGACTTTTTTCCCAAGCTCGTAAGCCATTTGGGGAAAATCGGTTGATTCACACATGCCGCGGGTGCCGCTGTCCGTAGCAACGACTCTCCCGACATCGGTCCAGCCCATGTATCGAACTAAGGTTTCGTAATGTGACTTCAGAGCGGTATACGTCCAATCGTTGCTGTTCCAGGCCGCCGCAAGCAAGACTGTTTGGCGAGGACTGTGCAATTGACTGTTGATGGCGTAGAAGCGGTCGATCACGAGCTTGAGTTGAGCGGAAAATCCGAAGTAGTACAAAGGTGTGCTCAGAACAACAAGATCGCAATTGATGAGATGAGGATTGAGCTCAAACATATCGTCGCGATAGACGCACGGCGAAGAGCCCAGGCCGCAATGATCACAGCCGCTGCAGGCCGTGACGCGCTTGAAGGCCGCATCGAATCGGTAGATTTCGGCGCCGACTTCCTTGGCGCCTCGAATGAACTCGTCAGTTAACAAAAAGGAAGCGCCTCGACGGTGCGGGCTGCCGGTGACAACCGTTATTTTTTTTGGCACTGAGGCTGCACTGACAGGCAAGACGCCGACAGCGGCTACTGCAGCAGCGGTTTGAAGAAGTTTTCTGCGTTCAACGAAGTGAATGGGATGCTCGAAGTCGAAACCCCTCTCTGTAGACATGGTTTTCTCCATATTTGAGCCGAAGACCTTTTGTGCGAAGGCTTTCGGCTCGGTGCGGCACCTAACGCTCAATGAGGTGCTTGAGGTGTTGTCAGTACGAAGTACGCGCAAGACTGCCGGCCGTTACTTTGCATTAGCGCTACGCTTCGTCAGTACCTTGTTAAGAACGCCTTGAGCCGTCTTGGCGTAGTCGGCACCGACTTCCATTTCAATCACCTTGACGAAATCACGCATCTGTTCAGCTGTGGTACCGGTGTTCATTGCGGCGTTGAAGTGGAAGTTCATTTGGCCGGCGGTGCCGGTCATGCCGCCCAAGGCTCCGATGGTTGCAAGCTCACGGCTTTGTGCGTCGAGGTTGTCACGAATGAAGATGTCGCAAAAGAGATGCTCTTTGAGAAACGTGTCAATTCCCGGTGCAAAAAGTTGATAGCCCGACGGAGGCGGAATCTCAGTACGACCGCCGAGCTTGGCACGAACTTTTGCCCCATATTCGTCTTTGTTGAGATTGACGGGAATGGGAGAGGGTTCTTTGCCGTCGGGATCATTGATACCGGCTTTTGTGCGTTCGTCCATCACTCGCATGAACGTGTGAATAGCGTTGAGACTGCGTGGAAACCCGGTGTAGGCATAGAGCTGAATGAGCACTTCTTTGATTTCGTTGACCGTCAGGCCTGCCTGCAGTCCTTCCACAAGGTTGCGTTCCAGGGCGGTGAGATCGCCATTGGCGGTATGTGCAGCGATCGCAACGATGGCGCGTTGACGCGGTGCGAGCGTGTCGGAGGAAGCTGCCCAAAGATTTGAGCAAAGAAGAACGGAAAGGGTGGCAACGGTGACTTGGCGGACAAAAGAGAGTTTTGTCATGGTCGACTCCTTATTTCTTAAGCGCATCGAAGGCTTTGGCCGAGAACTCTGCATATTCCTTGTCGCTTACGGCCTTACCCCAGACAGCCGTTTTGCCGTCCTTGTTGTTGGTCATGGCGATGTGCGACATAGCAGTATCGGGTGTTGCGCCGTGCCAATGTTCAATTTCGGGAGGACACCAGACATAGTCGCCGGCTCGCACAACGTGAGTGACACCGTCAGCGGTACCCACGAAGCCTTTTCCCGAGACGATCAACAGACGCTGTCCTGCCGGATGCGAATGCCAGAACGTGCGGGCTCCCGGTTCGAAAGTGACGACCGTGATGCCGTTGTGGCTGTATTGATCGGCGCTTGCAATGGGATCTTGACGGACTTTGCCCGTGAAGATTTTGGAAGAACCGACAACGGAGGGCTTGTCGCCGGCATGCTCAATGACATGACCGGCCGCAAGAGCACATTGAGCGGAAAATAGACCGGCAAAGACGGCAAGAAGAACTGTGGATTTGAACATGATTGGTTGCCTCCATCAGAGAAAATGCGAATTGGGAAGAATGTGATTCACACGCTAGGAACCGCATCTTTCGGAGGTATTTCAGTTTTCTTCCGTTCCTGCTCTGCAACCTTTCAGAAATGTTGCAGGGCTGCAAGAGTTTGTCGGACTCGGTTGCTATCATCGTTTCAAGCTTTTTTCGGACGAAGTATTTCTATGACCACACCGGCGCCTTTGATTTTGATCGTGGAAGATGAGGCGGAAATCGCTGAACTTCTCGAAGAAAACCTCCATGCTCTGGGCTTTGAGACGTGCGCGGTGCGTGATGGAGCGGGATTGTTCGACGCCCTGTCGCGACGCAAACCGAGCCTGATTTTGCTCGACATCATGCTGCCCGGTGAAGATGGGCTTTCTCTCTGCAAGCGATTGCGAGTTCCCGGATCTGGTTTTGAGACCGTGCCGATCATTTTTCTGAGTGCGTTGGGTGAATTGGCCGATCGTGTGGTGGGCCTTGAAATCGGAGCGGATGATTACCTTGCCAAGCCCTTTGAGATGCGCGAGTTGGTAGCTCGAATTCGGGCGCTTCTGCGGCGTTCTTCAATGTCCGGCATGTCGGAAACGCAACATACAACGATGCACGTTCCCGAAGAGGTTGCCGAGATCTGGAAATTCGGTCCCTGGCGCATCAATATGGCTGCGCACCATTTGATCGACGAAAACGATGTCGCTGTGGCGCTGAGCGCCAACGAATTCAAGCTCTTGAAGTACTTCTTGATGAATCCGCGTAGGGTTTTGACCCGGGACATGATTCTCGATCGGATGGGATCAAGGTCCGATACGTATGATCGCAGCATTGACGTTCAGATCAGCCGACTGCGTTCGAAGTTGCGTGACAGCGGACGCAACGCTTCGCTTATTCGCACTTTGCGAGGCGACGGCTACATGCTGGTTGTGCCTGTAAGCAAAGCAGAGGACTAAAGATGCGCTTTAAGGGATTGTTCAAATTCCTCGATTCGTTTTCAGGGCAGCTCCTGACGCTCATTATCGGCGGCATTGTGCTTTTCCAGGTCGCCAACTTTGCCGTGGTCTGCAGCGTGCAGTGGCTGTATGTTCAGCAGGCCGAGCAAACGCGTGCGGAACACTTGGCCTCGTATTGGACGCTTCTGAATTCGATGCCGGCCGCGCAGCGTGACGCTACTTTGGCTCGAATGCGCGACGCGAATTCTTCGGGCTTTGTGAAAGAAACGCTTGGAATTTCGAATCAGGCCCCAGAATGGGGGCGAACGGACCACCATCTGACGCGCCAGCTTTCCTTAATACGCAGTGTGTTCGAGGATGCGGGCATGACGGCGCCTGCAATTGCCGTGCGTCGGATGGAAGGAGAGGCCACGCTTCTGCAGCAGCATCTACCGAGTCTTGAAGTAGCAGTGGAATTGAGCGACGGATCGTGGCTACGGATTACAACGCCGCACGATGTAGATGATCGCGCCGTTGTCTGGTCGCAGCGACTGTTCGTTCTTCTGGAATCAGTAATTATGCTGTTGCTTGCCGTGGTCATGGTTCGTCGCTATACCCGACCGATTGAAAAACTGGGGTCAGCCGTTGAGATGTTCGGGCATCGTCCCGATCTGGTGGATCCTTTGCCGGAAGAGGGCGTGAAGGAAATTCGAAACGCTTCGCATTCGTTCAACCTCATGCGTGAGCAGGTGCTGGGGAATCTGGAGGAACGCAACCGCATGATTTCCGCAATGACGCATGATCTGAGAACGCCGCTTACCAAACTTCAGCTTCGTCTGGAAAGGGTTCAACCGCAGGAACTTCGGGAGAAGTTGCAGGCGACGACTGCTGAAATGAGTTCAATCATCGTGCAAGGGCTGGAATTTGCAAGGAGCTTGACCACCAACGAGAAACCGATTCGACTTGAACTCGTGTCGTTTCTGCAGAGTCTGGTCGACGATGCGACCGATGTGGGCGGCAAAGTTGCGTTGCAGTGCGAGGGAATCGGAGAAGAAGAGACGGTGGTTGTCAGCGCCAGAACGTTGTGCCTGCGCCGCTGCCTTGAGAACTTGATTTCAAACGCCAACAAATATGCCGGCGAAGCTAAGGTTGTTTTGCAAAAGGACGCCGAGGGCGTCGTCATTTCGGTTCTGGACAACGGACCGGGCATTCCTGAAGAAAAACTTGAAACTGTATTTGAGCCGTACTATCGACTTGAGTCTTCCCGAAACAGTATGACGGGTGGAACGGGTTTGGGACTGTGCATTGCTCGAAACATGGCTGCGCTCAACGGCGCGGAACTTACGTTGACAAACCGTGAAGAAGGCGGTTTGTGTGCTCAGGTGCGTTTTCTGAGGCGGTGAAAAAGAAAATAAAAAGAGAATAAAAACAAGGTATTGGAGTATATCCGGAAGAAAATAGGACAAAACGCACAAAAAATATTTGACAAAAGAGTCGGAGGCGATCATAATTCGCAACCTCGTTTGACGGGAAGCAAAAAATGAGTCGCG
>UPZS01000005.1 GCA_900538905.1 uncultured Sutterella sp. | reverse complement strand
TCATCCAGATAAAACTGCTTCAAAAAGCACCTTAAAATTCGCACATCGAATCTGTCCAGAATTTTCATACCAGTTCAATTTCCGGTTATGCACATCACACTGCGTCAGCTTGAAATCTTTCTTGGTATCTACGATCAGAAAAGCTTGTCAAAAGCTGCTGCCAAACTCTGTGTGACGACAAGTGCGGCAAGTCAGTCGCTCAAAGAACTCGAGAGAATACTTGGAACAGAACTGTTCGAACGAAAATCCAATGGCTTGTTTCCGACGGACGCTGCCTCTGCTCTCCTCCCTCTGGCCACACTGGTCGTAACTAAAGCCAGCGAAATTGAGGATATTTTCGCAGCCCGAGAAAAAGGGCTGACAGGGAAGCTGATCATCGGTGCCAACCGCGCCTGCGGCATTTACATCCTCTCCCGAAGGCTCCCGGAATTCAAGCGACGTTATCCGACTGTGGATCCGACTTTGCTGATCGAAGACAATGAAATCGTAGAAGCCGGAGTTCTTGACAACCGTATGGATATTGGCTTTATCAGTCGTCCGCCTGTGGATCCATCGTTAACCTTTTTCCCGTGTTTCCGTGACGATTTCGTATTGATCGCCAGCCCGAAGAGTCCATACATATCGGTCGAAGCGACAACGGAAGATTTCTGTTTAGCCACCTGGATCATGGATCAGGAAGCAACGGTAAGCGATGCAGCCAAACGATGGCTTTTGGCCCAGGGAATTACCGTTTCCAACATCCTTACTATGAATACGATGGGCGCGATCAAACGAGCGGTTCAAACCGGTCTTGGATTGGCTGTGATGCCGTTGCTGTCCGTTTCGGAAGAAATTCGCCGTGGTGATTTGGTTGAGTTGAGAAAAGAGGTTAATCCGGATCATAAAAAAGAAAGCAGCCGCTGCATCTACGCGATATACAAACAAGAGCATTTGCCTGCATTGCGAGAGCTTTTCTTCAAGGAATGCAACATTTCTCCGCTGTCAACTCTCTAGTGCAAAAAAGAGGTCCTGTCGAACCAACAGAACCTCAAATGTCTGCCTTTTGGCAACAGCAGATTTCCACTGCCAAGACACAGACGAGATTAGGAGAAGAAAGTTTGCTTATTTTGCTTTGAGTGCATAGGCAGCTGCATGTTCGCCGCTACGGCGACCGAAGACGACGGTATCGGCAATAGCATTACCTCCGAGGCGGTTAAAGCCGTGTACGCCTCCCGTCACTTCTCCTGCCGCATACAGCCCCGGAATCGGGCGACTTTGGATGTCCAGCACCTCGCTTTCCGGCGTGATCGCCACCCCACCCATCGTATGATGAATGCCGGGAGCAACAGCTACTGCATAGAAAGGAGCCTTTTCAATACCAAGCGGCATATCGGGACGACCGAATGCTTCGTCTTTTCCTGCCTTGCGGAACTTGTTGTAGTCGCTGGCCGTCTTTTCGAGAGTTTTCGCATCCATGTCACAAATCTTGGCCAGCTCAGCCAGAGTATCAGCCTTCTTGAGCATACCCAGGTGATCATAGCCTTGCACCATCTTTGCAGACTTATAGAGGTTGCTGTCAAAAACCAACCAAGCTCGCTTTTGAGGCTGATGCAAAATTGCGTCGCTTGCGCGGTCACGTGTTGTAAGTTCGTTCACGAAACGCTCACCGTTGATGTTGACCATTACGGCGCCGACTCCGCGAACGGTTTCGCTAATCAAAATACGGCTGTCGAGGCCAACGGTCGGATGGGCCTGAACCCAATCGATATCGGTCATGGAAGCACCGATATTGAGTGCCATGGTAATGCCGTCGCCGGTACTCGTTACATTGTTTGAACTCGTCATGTCCTTGAAGGTCGGACGATAGAAGGCAATCATCTGCTTATTCTGACCGTAACCGCCGGTTGCCAAAACCACCGCCTTCGCTGCAATCTTGTAGTAACCGGAGTGCTTGCCATGCACAATGGCTCCGGCAATTTTGTAGTCTTTGTCGAGCAAAAGCTTGACGGCACGGGAATTCACCCGGACGCCAACGCCTTCTTTTGTGGCTTGGGCGCGTAACACATCCACAATATGCGGCCCGACAGACATACCTCCGTGGGGACGGTGCGTTCGATCGACGGCGGCTCCTCCGGAACGTTTGACGTCCGAAAGATCAGCACCCATGTCTTCCAACCATTTGACGCCGTCGGCGCTACCTTCAGCAAGAATTTGTACAAGCTTCGGATCGTTTTTGCCACGCCCGCCCTTCATGGTGTCTTTGACATACTGATCAACAGTATCCTTAATGCCTTTCTTAGCCTGTTGAGGCGTACCGACAGCGTTGTAACCTCCGGCAGCGAGCATTGAATTGCCGCCTGCAAAAGAATGTTTCTCAAGCAAAACCACCTTGGCTCCGGCGCGCTTTGCCGCAATTGCCGCATTTAAGCCGGCCGACCCCGCACCGATCACCAGTACGTCAACCGTTTCGCGCGGAGCAGACTTTTCGGCGGCTGCAACAGCCTCGGCATCAATCGTTGCATCCCACTTGGCTGATTCAGGAGCATCGGAAAATGGCATCTTCAAATCAAATGTGTGACAGTCATTGCAGACGAGCTTGGGTTTTGCGTGTGCGGCATGACAAGCCGTGCAATTGACGGGACTTCTGTCGCTTAAGTGACTTGCATGCGGATCAAAGTGTTTTGTTTTGTCAGCTAATTTTTTATAGTCTCCATGGCAGACCATGCATTTGTTGTTGAGATCAATTTCGTCGTCCGGAACGTTAGCAGCCGTTACAGTGTTCGTGCCGTGGCAAACAGTGCATCCACCCATACCAGCATGAAAAGAAGCCAGGTCTTGGGCCGTTGCCAGTCCTGAGACGGTAGAAAATAAGGCACTGAGCACAATTGCCGTAATTGGTCTGATCATCTCTTTCTCCTTAGATTCGCAATGCTTCCGGGTATTGACGTAGTGTCAGTAAGCAGCAAAGCGGTGGTTTATGTTGTCAGGCAAAGAGTGTAGGGGCAGCAATAGCGCGGCTTTTGACTTGAATCAAACGCAAAGACGTCCGTGTTTCAAAGTTTTGTATCACGGTTAAGTTTTTCTAAACCGGCAACACTCCGGCAGCTCGAAAAGCTCTCTAATCAATTGTCCCGACGTTTATCTGTCAAGAAACCTCAAAAAAATTCTGGAAGAGACTTTTTGCGCATTCTTGCCATTTCTTCTCGTAGTGCGCCATTCGATCGCGCCGATTCGGTTCTCGCACTACGCTTCTGATTGTCTTCGAACGATTTTGACGATCATGTGGTTTTCATCTTCTTGTCTTTGCAAAGCAGCTGCGGAGCTTGTGCTGTTCTTCTCACTGACCGGAATCACTTTGCCTGTCAGAGCCGAGGTGGCTATTGCGACGAACCAAGCAACGGCAGCCCAAGGAATCACAACTGCAGACTCGCGCATCCACTACGTCATCGGCATCGGTTCAGCCTTGCTCATCGGCATTATCCTCGGCAACGTGGTCTATTTTTGGCGTCGTGCGGAACGTATCGAAAGAGAACTCGACGAACTCAGGGAGCAGCGCATTGCTCGCGCCCGCGGGAAGATCGAAGAAAACGATAACCTATTCGTCTGATCAACCAAAACGATGCCGACACGTCAAAAAGCCCGTATGCCAAGATCGACACACGGGCTTTCGAAAGACCCTTTTGTGCGAATTACGCAGCGCTGCGAGCGTTGAGATCCTCAATGAGAGCCGGCAAATCACCGATGCTCTCGATCACATAATCGGCACCGGCGGCATAGAAGCGCTGACGTGCCGATTTGATCTGTTCGGTGCGTTCTGCTTCGGGCAACGCCGCCCAGCTCTGCGCGTCCAGACCGATCATGGAGCTGCCTACACAGACGCCGACGGCAATCACCCCAGCGTTCTTTGCTTCGGCCATGTCGGAGGTCGTATCGCCCACCTTCACAACCTGACGCACGTTTGATAAACCGAGACCGCGCATATTGGAAAAGATCATATAGGGCCAAGGACGGCCAAAACCGTTGTTGCTGTCGGCCGTTTGAACCATTTCGGGTGCGTAGCCGCCCCTGCGGGCGCCTTCGGTCACCACAGCCATCATTTCCTGGGTAAAGCCGGTGGTCGAACCCACACGGATCTCGTTTTGACGGAGATACTCCATCGTTTCGAGAATGCCAGGAATCAGATCACAATGTCGATCAAGCACAGCCATCAGGGCCGGTTCAAAGTCGGCATAGATCTTTTCGGCATCGGCGTCGGTTGCCGCGGCACCGTACTTGTCCTGCCAGGCTTGCGCAATACGAGGCATCGCGAGCATCGTCTTGATGTGATCACGTTTCAAAAGCCCCATCGGCGCACGAACTTCCTCGTCCGTCACGTCAATGCCGGCTCGGCGAAATGCTTCCTTAAATGCCGAGACAGGACTCGTGCAACCGAAGTCAACCGTCGTACCCGCCCAATCGAAAATCACGCCCTTGATGCGGTTCATTACATAAACTCCTTGGTGTACTGTGCAAACAATTCAAGAATGCGGTCGGCGTCCGCGTCGTAGATTTCGCCAATGTTGCCGATGCGGAAGGTGTCTCGGTCGGTGAGCTTGCCCGGATAGATCACATAACCCTGCTCCTTGAGCCAATGGTGCATGTGCTTGAAGTCGAGGTTGCGACCTTCCGGATAAAGGAAGGTGGTGATGATCGGCCCCTGGAAGGCTTCGCTGACGAACGGTTCAAAGCCTAGAGTACGCATTCCTTCACGCAGCTTGCGGTTTGTAGCTGCATAGCGTTCGCCGCGAACCGTCACTCCACCCTCTTGCTGCAGTTCCTTGAGCGCCTGCGCAAAAGCGGCTACGACGTGCGTAGGCGACGTAAAGCGCCACTTGCCGTTGTCCTTTTCCATCGTCTTCCACTGAGAGTGCAGATCGAGCGAAATCGTGCGGGCGTTGCCTTCGGTAGCCGTAAGCGCTTCGCGGCGGGCAATGATGAAGGAAAAGCCAGGGACACCCTGGATGCACTTGTTCGCAGAAGAGATCAGAAAATCGATGCCGAGCTCGGCCACGTTCACATCCACGGCGCCGAAGGAGCTCATGGCGTCCACAATAAAGCGCAGGTTGTGGTTCTTCACGACTTCCGAGACACTCACCAGATCGTTGATGAGGCCCGAAGTCGTTTCGTTGTGCACGATGCTGATCGTCGTGATTTCGGGATGTGCGGCAATCACCGACTCCAGACGGGCAGCATCGACGCGTTCGTTCCAAGCGAAGTCTTCACGCACAAAGGCGATGCCGTAGCGCTCCAGAATCTGGCACATGCGTTCCGAATATGCGCCGTTGACGGGCACGAGCACGCAGTCATTCTTACCTACCACGGAACTGAGAACACTTTCCACGCCGAACGTACCCGAACCCTGCATCAGCACGGTGGTGTAATCGGGTTCGGAAACGTGGGCAAGCGTGAGGAGTTCACGGCGCACGAACTGGGTCATTTCTTTGTAGTCGTCGTCCCACGTGCAGCGATCGACAAGCATTTCCTTACGAACGGACAATGATGTCGTCAGGGGCCCCGGGGTCAAAAGTTTGTAGGTATTCGGATCGGTAATCATGACAAATCAAAAAAGAAAACTGCCGACTCTCGCTTGAGAGCCGGCTTATTGGAAATCAAAAGAATTACTTGCCGGCGTCCTTGACCATCTTCTGGTGCTTCTGCAGCAATTCAACAGTGAGCGGCTCTTTGTAGAAACTCGGACGAGCGGGCTTGTTTTCAGCAGAAACCGTTTCACCTTCGTAAAGCGCCACGGGGTAGAACTTCAAGAGTTCGGGACGGCCGTACTTGACGATGATTTCAACGACCTTTTGGGCGTTCGGATTGGTCTTGGCCCCCTTGTCAACAACGGCAGCGGCTTCCTGCAGTTGGAAATTGCCTTCGGTCGGATCAATGTAGTCAATCGGCAGACCGCGGGCTTTGTCGGCTACAGCTTGGTGACGCAGACCGAAACCCACTGCCGCCTCACCGGCACGCAACTTCTTTAACGGTGCAGAACCGGACTTTTCCAGATGTGCACCGGCGTTCTTTTCAATCGCGGCGATCGTCTTGGCGCCAGCCTCTTCACCCTGAGCAGACATGACGGCCTGGGTCATCAACCAAGACGTGGAACTGCCCATAATGTCCGGCACGGAGATGTGGCCTGCATATTCGGGCTTAGCCAGATCGGCGATGGACTTCGGAGCTTCGAGCTTGCTTTGCTTTAAAACTTCGGTGTTGATGAAAAGCGCACCCGTGTTACCCAGAATCGGCGTCCAGTAGGACGGAGACGGCTGAATTGTCTTTGCCTTGTTTTGCAGATCGGCAAAGAGCTTTTCCTTTTTCTGGAAGCTGTCGAGGTAATAGGTCGAGAGCGTCACCACGTCGGCTTCGATGTTCTTGCCTTCGGCAGCAAGCTTGCCGCCCAATTCGGACGTGCCGAACGACTGGATGAGATAGGCACCCTTCATGCCATTTTTGTCAAGGGCATTCTTCATTGCCGTCTGAGCTTCTTCATCGGCGTTGGTGTAGATCACCACTTCGGCAGTCTTGGCGGGAGCCGCAGCGGTTTTGCCCTTGTCGGCATCGGTACTGCCGTCATTGCCGCAGCCGACCATGGCAGCGCACACACAAGCAGCAAAAGTCAGTTTGAAACAGGTCATCGGTTGCATTTCTTTTAAGCTCCGGTGGAAACAGTTGAAAGCGTGGGAGTACGGCTCGAGCTCAGGCAGCGCATGATCGACTGAATCAGACCGCCCTGCGGGTTCTTTCTTGCACGTTCCGCAAGGGCGTCGCAAATAAGCTTGACCGCAACGTTGGTAAAGAAAATCAAAAGCGAGAGCACAAAGATTTCTTCGAACTTCTCGAAATACTGGAGTTCCTTGATCTTCGTGGTGATCAACATGGTGCGGGCGCCCGACAGGAACACGACTGCGCTGATGGTCACCATGGAACTCACGAACATGTACTGGAACATCTGCCAGAGCGTGGCGGCCGAATTGGGCACCACGACGCGCATGACGGTCTTGAGCCAACTGTCGCCCATCAAAGCACCCGTGGTCTCCCATCCGGCATTCATCTTGCTCAGTGCCGAAGTGGCCATCAGATAGGGCGAAGTGAAGAAATGCACCAGGTTGACGAGCACCAGAATGGCAAACGTGTTGGCCAACATCGTGCCGCTCATGGCAAAGAGAAAGCCGATACCGAGCACCATGCCGGGCACGGTATTAGTGAGCATGGCAAAACTGTCCATCGTCGTGCGGCACCAGCCCTTGAGCTGAGAACGTGCATTGACCATTGCTGCGGCGTAACACAGCAACGTGCCGGTCACGGCACTTGCTAGGGCCACTCCGACCGAATTGCCGTAGACCTCCCAGACGACACTGTCGGAGAGAATGCGGGAGATCACGTCAAGCGTAAAAACAGGCTTATAGGGCCACTGCTCAACGAAAGGCACCACGAACATCACGGCAAAGACCGAAAGCAGTACGGCGGCGATAATCACGTAGTAGCCGGCAAAAAGCGCATCGCGCACGCGGTTGCGGGCAGGCGGCTGATAATTGATGCGGTTGTATCGGAAATTGAATCGCTCGACGTACTTCAAAAGCATCACGGAAGCAATCGAAGGGACGAGCATCGCCATGGCGATCACGGCACCGCGGCCGAAGTCGGGCACGGCACCCATCATCGTGGTGTAGAGCTCGGTGGCAATGACGTCGTATTGACCGGCGATTGATACCGGAATACCGAAGTCGGTGAAGGACAAGAAAAAGCTGAGAATGAAGGCCGAGCACAACGCACCTACCACCGGACGCAGCGCCGAAATGTAGAAGGTACGCCAGGGGCTGTCACCCATCAGGCGGCTCACCGTGATCGTGTTGCGGTCAATGTAGTGGAAAGCATTGGAAAGAATAAGAAACGCGGGCGGTAGCGTGTAGATCACGTCGGCAATCAAAAGGCCCCAGAAGCCGTAGATCGAAAACGGCAACACGCCGAAGATTTGGCTCACCAGCCCCAGACGTCCGAAGGAATAGATCACCGCAAAGCCGTAGGTAATTGACGGCAGGAAGAGCGGCAAAAGAATGACAATCTGAAAGACTTTCTTGGCCCAGGGATTGAGTCGCGTGAAATGCAAACCGTAGGCACAGCCGAAGGCAAGCACAGCAGCGATGGCGGCCGACAGGCCCGACACGGCAAAGCTGTTGGAAAGCGCATTCCAGAAGCGCGGTTCCGAAAGAAGTGGGGTGTAGTTTGCAAGCGTCAGGCTGCCGTTGCCGTCCAAAATAGACTGAGACAAAACGCAGCCGAGCGGATAGAGCAGCACAGCCGAGAGCGTGAGCACCACCAAAGCGAACACGATTTTGAGTTCGCGGCGCTCGCGCCCGAGGAGTTTATCTGTAAGAGTAATCATGACAGTCATCCCGCAACTTAAGCCAGAGCGCCGGATTCGGTCTTTAGCGTTGAGGCGTTTTTAGGGTTGGGGCCGCTGAAAAGCTTCAGGATGTTGGTGCGCTTAACCATCAGCTGAGAAATGATGAAGTCATTGACGAAATCGTCAGCAGGCTTGTTGATGATCGTCATCGGATCAGCAAATTGGGCAATCTGACCGTTGTTGATAATGAGTACGCGATCCGAAAGCGTGAGTGCTTCTTCCGGATCGTGTGTCACGATGAGCGTCGTGAGCTCAAACTGACGAGCGATCATGCGAATGCGCTCTTTGATGGACTCCTTGATAAGACCGTCCAAAGCCGAAAGCGGTTCGTCGAGCAGCAGAATGCGAGGCTTGAGAACCAACGTACGGGCAATGGCCACACGCTGCTTCTGGCCGCCGGAAAGTTCGTCGATGCGCTGGTTCAGGTGCTTTCTTAATCCCAGCAGATCAATAAGTTCATTCACCTCTTCGGGCGTCGAAGCGGAGGGATTGTTGCGAAGACCGTAGATGATGTTGTCGTAGGCGTTCAAGTTCGGGAAAAGTGCGAAGTCTTGGAACACAATGTTGAAACCGCGCTTTTGCATCGGCACATTTGTGAGGTCCTCGCCGTCGAACATGATTTTTCCCGATGTGGCTTGTGTCAGACCGAGAATCAGATTGAGAAGTGTCGTTTTGCCGCAACCCGACGGACCGAGGATGGAGACAATTTCCCCTTTGCGAATGGAGAGCGAAATGTCCGAAAGGATGGTTCGATTTCCGTAGCTCTTGTTGATGTGTTTGAGGGTGAGCATTTCTTAGCGTCTTGAAATTGAATTCTGGGCAGACGCCATTTTGAGAGGTGCTTGTATCGAAGCCGTGACTGTTCTGTGTCGACTCTTTGTCGGTTTTATGACGCATCCATGACAAAGAGCATCCGTTGAACGAATCCGCTCCTGCCTATAATCCGACTGACTATTCGACTGATTTTTTTTACTCTTCTAAACCTATGAAAACCATTCGTCTGCTTTATCCGGATTGGATAAGCGGCGGACTTGAGACGTACCACTTCGGCGCCAACCTGCTGCAGCACATTCTTCCGGTCAACCCAAACCAGCCGCTTGTCAAAGTCGACATTCCGGCTCCGGACGGCCGTCAGCGCGAAATTCAAGACGGCATCGCCGGAAAAGACGAAGTGCTCGCCGGCATTCGAGCCGCACAAGCCACCATTGAAAAAGAAGCCCCGCAGCGGATCATCACGATCGGCGGCAACTGCCTGGTTTCACAAGCTCCGTTCGATTACCTGCACGGTCTGTACCCGAATACCGGAATTTTGTGGCTTGACGCCCATCCGGACGTTTCCATGCCTAAAGACGGCTATCCGAACGCGCACGCCATGGTGTTGGGGGCTTTGCTCGGCGCAGGCGAACCGTCAATGGCGGGGCTCATGAAGAATCCGACGTTCAAGCCCGATGAACTGCTCTACGTCGGCCTTCAGGGGTTACATGACTATCAAGCCAAGTTCCTGAATGATTTGGGCGTTGACTACAAAGTGCAGACGGAAGACTTCGTTTCTGACGACGACATCAGAGCGTTTGTGCAAAAGTTCGATCATGTCCTCGTGCATCTGGATATCGACGTACTTGATCCTCACTGCTTCCACTCCACCTATTTCGCTAATCCGAATCTTGTCGGAGACGGTTCAGGAGGCGGATGCATGACAATGGAACAACTTGCTTCAATCCTGCATCTTGTTGCCGCTAACTCAGAAATTGCAGGCTTAACGATTGCCGAATACCTTCCGTTTGACGAAGAACGTCTGCACAAGCTTTTCGGCTCATTGAAGCTTTTCACTGATTAATTTTTTTAGAGGACTTCCATGTCGGTTTTGATGCCCGAACCCAAGAACACGCTGCTTGGTAAGGACACTGTTTACAGCGATCGCTACAACCCGGACTTGCTTCAACCGATTCCGCGCGCACTCGGGCGCGATGCTATCGGCGACCATGATTTCCGCGGCACGGACATCTGGCGCCTCTATGAACTCTCTTGGCTCAATGAACAGGGCATCCCGCAGACGGCCGTGGGTGAACTTCTGGTACCGGCCAGCACGCATTCCATTGTGGAGTCGAAGTCTTTGAAGCTCTACGCGGGCTCCTTTGCCATGACCAAGATGAGCGGCAAAGATGAAGTGGCTCACCGCATGGCCGAAGACCTGTCGTCCCTTCTGGGGGATCAAGTCGAAATGCGTCTTTACGATGTAACCGCCTATCCCGGTGCCGTGCGTGCGATGCCGGGCATCAATCTTGACACCCTGACGCTGTCTGAAGGCGATATCGTGAACGCGTACGAAACCGAGCCGGCCTATCTGAAGTTTGATGAAAATCGCTCGGAGACAGCTACCGAAACGTTTTCGACCTCCGTTTTCCGCTCTCTCTGCCCGGTCACGGGACAACCCGATCTGGCAAGCATTCTGATTTCCTACACAGGTAAGGCGATTGATCAGGCCGGCCTCTTGAAATATCTCGTTTCTTACCGCTGCCACCGCGGGTTCCACGAGCAGTGCGTCGAACAGATCTTTCACGACTTGCGCGCAGCCTTTGCGCCGGAAATGCTTGAGGTGTACGCCTGCTTTACCCGACGCGGCGGCATTGACATCAATCCGTTCCGGTCATCAATGCGTGACACGCCTGACGAGATCATTCGAGAGATGCGTCAGTAGATTTTCGAACAGTTGACGAAAGATCGCGACAATTAAAAGCAATTTCTCTTATTGAGGCTGCAAATCATGGCTACTCCCTATCAATTTCAATGCGACTACATCGCCGGTTGCACGCCGCAGATCATGGACGCTTTGCTTCGCCACAATCTCACCGAAGTGCCCGGCTACTGCGAAGACATGTTCTGCAAGGAAGCTGAAGCGAAAATCCGCGAAGCCTGCAAGTGTCCTGACGCCGGCGTATTCTTCTTTGCGGGCGGTACGATTTGTAACCTCTCCCTGATTTCTGCCGTTCTGCGGCCCTGGCAGGGTGTTCTGGCGGCACCGAGCGGCCACATTGCCGCACACGAAACGGGAGCCATCGAAGCCACCGGCCACAAGGTGCTTGAAATTGATGCTGTCGACGGCAAGCTGACGGCCGAAGCTGTCCGGAAGGCGCTTGTTTCCTACCGCACCAACGCCGAACGCATCTTTTACGTGGAACCCGGGCTCGTCTACATTTCCAACCCGACAGAACTCGGTACGCTTTATAGCCTTGCCGAACTCAAGGAACTCTCCAAGGTCTGCCGCGAAGAAGGCCTCTTTCTTTATGTCGACGGCGCGCGTCTTGCCTATGCGCTTGCTGCAGGCGACATCAAACTTGAAGACTACGCACGTCTCACCGACGCCTTCTGCATCGGCGGCACCAAGTGCGGTGCGCTGGGCTGCGAAGCCTTGGTTATCACGGATCAGAAGCTTGCGCGCGACTTCCTCTCGGCTCAGCGCCAGCGCGGAGCGCTTCTATCCAAAGGTCGTCTTGCGGGATTGAGTTTCTCGACTTTTTTTACCGATGATCTTTACGGGAAGATCGGCAAGCGAGCTATTGAGCAGGCCATGATGCTCAAGACTGCATTTGTGCGTGCGGGCATTGAGCTCTACATCGACTCGCCCACCAATCAGCAGTTCGTGCTGCTGACCGATGCAGCAATTGAGCATCTCAAAGGGAAATTCATCTGGGAAGACTGCGGCAAACACAGCGACGGCCGTACAATCGCACGCTTCTGCACGGCGTGGTCAACGACGGCTGAAGCCTTGCAGGCGCTGCTTGATGCGCTTGGCGTAATGGCTTCGGAAGCAAATGCCTAGGAAATTCCTAGGCCTATTCTGACGGAAGGCGATCGAGAACGGTTGCCTTCCGCTTTTCTTCTATATTCTTCTATTTTGCGTAGAAGATTAGAAGAAAAATCCGACAAGCAAAGAACTTTGGAGCAACTCAGACCGACTCCAAACCCAGCACCTTCATCACGGTCGGCAGTCCTGAAGGCAGTTCGCCCTGCGCTCCGGGAACCGGCCGAGTCCCCGCTTCACTGTGAAAATCACTGCCGGTACTGATGGCCAATCCGTAAAAACGGGCAAACTGAAGCGCCTTCTCGGTAAACGACGGACTTTGCGAGCCACTCACGACCTCAATGCCATCACCGCCGCATTCGGCAAAACCTTCGACTAGGGCGTCAAGCTGCCATTCCGCCGAGAAGCGATAACGACCAGGATGTGCCAGTACCGCAATGCCGCGTGCCTTGTGAATGAGCTCGACGGCGTCGGCCACCGATCCCCACGGAGCGGCCACATATGCGAGCTTTCCTTCGCCGAGGTATTTGTCGAAGGCTTCCTGCTGATTCTTGACGATGCCGCGCTTCATGAGCGCCTTGGCAAAGTGCAGACGCGAGAGATTGCTTTCGCGGGCCGAAAAAGTCATGGCCTCTTCGAACATCCCCTCAATACCGAGTTCTGCAAAGCGTTCTGCCATCAAAACGGCACGGCGATCTCGCTCAGAACACATCGTCGTTGTGACAGCGAGCAACTCTTCGTCGTGCGGATTGATGCCAAGCCCCACAACATGAATGTTTTTGCCGGCGTAAATCGTCGAGATTTCAATTCCGGTGACAAAAGTAAGGCCCTCAAGCTGCGCGGTACGCTGCGCAAGATCAACACCGGCCACCGTGTCGTGATCGGTCAGAGCCATCGTGCGAACGCCGCACTCGCGCGCAAACCGTACCAGTGCGTCCGGCGCCAAGCTGCCGTCGCTGGCTGTTGAGTGCATGTGCAAATCGAGCGTTCCCACCGAGACTCCTTCTTGCTTCGTTGTGTTTGCAAAATGTGTTGCCGCATCGAACGTTCTCAGGTGTCGGTACAATCCCAAACCCAAGCAACTTTCTGACTTTTAGCAGTCGTACGATTATGGCTCGATTCTCCTTCGAAAACCACGTCCCTCGGATATCTTTTTCCGCCTGGACCGCAGAATCCTCTCAAGTGATCGGTCGTGTGGAACTCAAAGACGACAGCAGTATCTGGCCGGGGGCCGTATTGCGCGGAGACTTGGAGTCCATCACCGTGGGAGTCGGCAGCAACGTACAAGACAATGCGGTCATTCATACGGAAAAAGGTTTTCCCTGCGTCGTTGAAGACAACGTCACCGTCGGACACGCCGCCGTTTTGCATGGCTGCACCGTCAAAAGCGGTGCTCTGATCGGCATGGGTGCGATTGTGCTCAATGGCGCCGTCATCGGTGAAAACGCCATTGTCGGCGCGGGCAGTCTCGTCGCCGAAGGCAAAACCGTTGCGCCCGGCACACTCGTCGTGGGCACTCCCGCCCGTTTCGTGCGCAACCTCACCGAAGAGGAAATCCTCACAATGCACCGCAACACGGCGCATTACGTCGAAGAAGCTCGGCGCTTTGAATCTGGCCTGCGACGCATCGACTGAAGATTTTGTCGGCCAAAGGCTTGAAATCTCTCGTTTTTGCCCTCATTTATGGGGTGCGCGACTGTGTTTTCTATACAGTCATCCCAAACCGTTTTTTACACCGCTGTTGCGCATCATCGCTCAACAACGAATCCTTGGAAATTTATGGCTGATTCTCTCGTTAAGCTCCTTTTCCCCAATCAGAATTGCCATGTGCAAAGCATTCGCCTGACGGACAGCTGGCAGCAGATGAAAGCTTCGCTAGAAGCACCTGCTCCCGTGTTGCGCATGCTTGGCGAACTAGCCGCTGCCGCAGCCCTGATGGCTTCGGGTCTGAAATTTGAAGGCGCACTGGTGCTGCAGATTGTGGGCGACGGCCCCGTAAAGCTTGCTCTCGTTGAAGTGCGTTCCGGCCTAAAAATCCGCGCCACCGTGCAGATGCGCGCCGGCATGGAAGTGGCCCCCAACGCCACCTTCAAAGACATGGTCAACGCCAATGGCCAAGGCCGCTGTGCGGCGATTCTCGACCTTGCCGATCGCCGCCCCAACGAAGATCCGTACCAGGGTGTGGTGCCTCTGACCGGCAACACCGTCGCAGAAATACTCGAAGGCTTCATGACGATGTCCGAGCAACTGCCCACGCGTATGTGGCTGTCGGCCGACGAAAATGCTGCGGGCGGTCTCATCATGCAGCGCCTGCCCGCACACGGAGGCAAAGCGGCCGAAGGCACGACCGAAGATACCGTGGAAGAAGGCTTCCGTGAAGTGCAGACTTTCGCGCAGACCGTCACGCCCTCGGAACTTCTCGAAATCGAACCGATGGAATTGTGCCGACGTCTTTTCTGGGAACTCAATCCCAACGTGCTCGATGAGCTCACGCCCACCTTCTCCTGCCGTTGCTCGCGAGAAAACATCACGCAAATGATCCGCTCGTTCGGCGAAAAGGAAGCGCGCGAAATCATCGCCGAACAGGGGACGCTCAAGGTGCGCTGTGAATTCTGCGGGTCGCTCTATCTGTTCGACGCCAAAGACATTGACGCGATCTTCAGCGGTCATCCGGTTAAACAAACGGCAGCCGACATCTCGACCACGAGCAAAGGCTCGGCCTGATTTTTGACTCGGAGCAACGGGAGGCTCCTTATAATTGGGCTCTGCTTGCAGGCGGGCATCGCCATCAAAGCCCGCCTTCGGTTTTTCCAACATTTCCGGTACTTCTATGTTTCGAACCACCAGTCGCCGTACGCTGATCGCTGCCGCAGCGCTCGCCATGACGGGCTGCGGCTTTCGTCTGCGCGGCCGCTTCACGCTTCCGTTTGAGACGCTTTACATCAGCTATAACCTCAACACCCCGCTGGGCTCTCAGCTTTCACGCCAGCTCAAGGCGGGTTCCGACGTCCGACTGGTGAATTCGCCTTCGGAAGCACAGGCCATTCTCTACATTCTCGGTGAACGCCGTTCCCGCAACGTAGTGGCCTACAACGCGTACGGTGACGCGCGCGAGTACGAATTGAAACTCGAAGTGAGTTTCCGTCTGGCCGCTCCCGACGGCGCACTGTACCTGCCCGACACCGTGATCCCGGCCGTGCGTGAAATCTCCTACAACGAGGAGGACTACCTTACGCGCGATACCGAGGAAGCGCTGGTGATCAACGAGATGCTCTCGGACATCGTTGTGCAGATGGTGCGCCGCATCGAAAAGGCACAGCCGCCCAAGCAGCCCGAAGACCTCACCACTCGCTAACTTTTTTTCTAACGAACTACCGATTCCGATGCGCTTTTCCGACTTGGAGTCTTATCTCGCGCGAACCCCTCTGGCACCTCTGTGGGTGATCACGGGCGAAGAGCCGCTTCTGATGCTGGAAGCGGCCGATCTTCTGCGCTCCAAGGCTCGTGAAGAAGGCGCCACAGAACGCGAAGTGCTCAATGCCTCCGCCCTCTGGGATTGGTCCAAACTTCCCGAAAGTTGTACGGCGATGAGCCTTTTCGGCGACAAAAAGATCGTCGAACTGCGCTTGGCGAGTCCTCGTCCCGGCGTCAAGGGAACGCAGGCGCTCACCGACATCGCCGCGATGCCGTTGGACGGCGTCACTCTCATCGTCACCATTCCTTACGACTGGAGCCTAAAAAAAGCGGCCTGGTACAAGTCGCTTACCGCCAACGCCGAAGTTGTTGAATGCAACAGCGTCTCGGCCCGGGAACTCCCCTCCTGGTTTGCGGCGCGCCTGGCCAAGAATAACCTCAAGGCGGAGCCCGGTGCTTTAAAAATCTTGTCGGATCGCTGCGAAGGCAATCTTCTGGCTGCCGCACAGGAAGTTCTGAAGCTTGCCTATCTCTTTCCTGAAGGTTCGGTTATTTCCGAAGAAGCCGTCACGGATTCCGTACGAGATGTGGCGCGATTTGATGTGGAAAATCTGCTGGAAGCGATGTTTGCGGGAGATGCCCCCAAATCGCTTCGCATCGTTGAAAATCTCAACGCCGCCGGTGAGTCCATCCCTTCTTTCATGTGGATGATCACCGAAGAGCTTCGCATGACCCTTAAGTTCCGTGCCGCAATTGACAACGGCTCGGATCGCAATTCCGCACTTCGTCAGGCAGGCGTCTGGGGCGATCGCTCCGCTCGCGTCACGCGTGCAGCGGGACGTCTCAACACCCGCAAGCTCTCAAGCGCCTTGTTGCTGTGCGCCGACATCGACAAAATCAGCAAGGGACTGACGGTTCCGAACCGAGACACCGATCCTTGGATTGAGATTGCAGCTCTTGCCGCCTTTGTTGCTTCCTGACCGCTTTCTGCCCACCGCACATTCGTTGATTACTCCCGCCTTCCTCAAGTCCTGACTCGCTACAATCCAAGAACACATTTCGCGTTCTTTCTTGGGTTTAGACATGACGATTTCCGTTTCACAATTGATGCTTGAAGCCGGGCAAAAGGCCCGTGCCGCTTCGCGCCGAATGGCTGCAGCCTCAACAGCCGAAAAAAACAAGGCTTTGCTGTGCCTGGCTGATCTTCTTGAGGCGAAAGGACGGGAGATTTTTGAAGCCAACAAGCAGGATCTCGCCAAAGCCCTTGAAAACGGCTTGAAGGAATCTTTCGTCGATCGTCTGCGCGTAACGGAAAAAGTCCTTCAGCTAATGGCCGAAGGTGCCCGACAAACGGCCGCTCTTCCCGATCCTGTGGGCGAAATTTCCGAAATGCGCCGCCGTCCCTCGGGCATTCAAGTCGGACGAATGCGTGTGCCGCTGGGCGTTCTCGGCATCATTTACGAATCTCGACCCAACGTGACGGTGGATGCAGCTTGTCTTGCCATCAAGTCCGGCAATGCTTGCATTTTGCGCGGCGGCTCGGAAGCGTTTGAAACAAATCGTATTCTGGGTGAACTGGTGCAACAAGCTCTGACTGAAACCGGTTTACCGACTGAAGCCGTGCAGATCGCTCCCACTACTGATCGCGATTTTGTGGGCGAAATGATTCGGGCCAACAAATACATTGACGTAATCATTCCGCGCGGCGGCAAAGGACTGATTTCGCGTCTGGCGGCTGAAGCAACCGTACCCATGATTCACCACCTCGACGGCATATGCCATACCTACGTCGACAAGGATGCCGACATCGACATGGCTGTTTCCGTCACCGACAACGCTAAGACACAACGCTATTCGCCCTGCAACGCCACAGAAACGCTTCTGGTGCATGAAGCCGTTGCTGACGCATTTCTGCCTCGTATCGGGAAAATCTTTGCAGAAAAAAACGTAGAGATGCGGTGCGACTCACAATCAAAGGCCGTTTTAGAAGCGGCAGGGCTTCCTTGCATTGATGCCGATCCGTCGGATTGGGATACCGAACATAACGCGCCGATCATTTCGATTGCGGTTGTTGAAAGTCTCGACGAAGCCATTGCTTTCATTGAAGAACATTCGTCCAAGCATACGGATGCCATCATTACCAACAACCTTCAGGCTTCTCAGCGCTTCCTGCGTGAAGTGGACTCCGGAAGCGTCATGGTGAACTGTTCAACGCGGTTTGCCGACGGATTCGAATACGGCTTAGGCGCAGAAATCGGCATCAGCACGGGAAAATTGCATGCCCGCGGACCGGTCGGGCTTGAGGGACTGACGAGCTTGAAGTATGTGGTGATGGGAAATGGTGAGGGACGGCGATAAAGCACTCCCTACACCAGACCGGACCAGCGTTGAACGTTCAGGACTTCTGGCGAAGGAGAAACTAGAAAAGCCGAAGTCCCGAACGTAAATTCATCAGTTACGGTGTTTTATATCCCCACTGATGACATTCATCGCAAATCAAAACGCTTTGCTGATGTTCTTTGTGGCAAGCCGTGCATTCGACCGTTTCGTCGTGTCCAAAGTGCGGATTGGGTTTTAATTTTGCCGTTTTTGCCTTCACGGCTTCTCGACTCTGATGGCAAGTCATGCAAGCCGATTCTTCCGGCACTTCACGCGGCTTGATATTCCCATGGCAAGCTTCGCAGGGAAGCTTCATTGCCTTGTGTGCGCCTTTGAGCGGCATAGCATCAGCGGCCGATGCGTTGCCGGCAACAAGAAGCGCGGCGCAAAGTGCTGCTGCACAAGCAGAGAGAAAGGTGTGGTGCTTCATGGTCGTTTCGGATTGATTTGGCAAAAAATTCCCCGCTGATGCCGAGATCAGCAAACAGCGGGGGCATCTTCAGGTGAACGGAGTCGAAGTTCCTCCGACTCCGAAGCTGAACTCAATTAAGCCATTCTGGCCTTCATAAAGTCAGCAACAGCGATACCGAACACGGCTGCGCTGGTGAGCTGTGCGCCGCCCACGTAGTCGTCATAGAACAAGCCGCCTGCGGCGTTGCCGATGGCAAACAAACCGCGAATGACATTGTTTTCCGTATCGAGTACCTGACCGCGCGTGTTGATGAGCGGACCGCCGAAGGTTGCCGTCATGCCGCCCTGGAAGGGAACGGCGTAGAACGGAGCCTTGATAACCGGACGTGCTTCGGGCAGGCTGTTGGGCGGCGTGAGCTTGTCACGCGTGTTGTTCTTGCAAGCCTTGTTGTATTCGTCGATGACGGCAACGAGCTTCTTAGGATCAAGACCGGCCTTCTTGGCAAGTTCTTCGATCGTATCGGCCTGGAAAACCGGAGCCTTGTTGCGGGCGTAGCTTTCCCAGTCGTTGGCAAGCTTCTTCATGTCGTGCGTATCCTGGTCGACGATCATGAAGGCCCAGTTGCCCTTCGTCATGGCAGCCGTGTCGCGGCTCATCTGAACATAGGTCTTGCCTTCATCCGTGAAGCGTTCGGTCTTGTCGGCGCTCACGCAAACACCGTTGTTGACGATGTTAAGCGGGTTGGCGCCGGTCGGGCCGTGAATCGGACCGCAGTGGTACTGATCAACGTTGACGAACTTCGCAAACACCTTCTGGGTGAGAACAATGTTTTCACCCGCAATGATGCGGGAACCACGAATCGGCATCCCGGCAGCAGCACTGCCGCAATATTGCGTCACCAAACCCTGGTTGGCGGAATAACCGCCGGTGGCAAGTACCACACCGAGCTTGCCATTGATGATTTCCGTTCCCTTCTTGGAGCGAGCACGAACACCCGTCACAGCGCCTGTATTTTCATCGGTCAACAATTCAACAACCTTGGTGTTGAACTGCATCTTGACGCCCAACTTACGAGCCTTGGTCATCAGCACATTGGCGAGCTGCTTGCCACCCGGCTTGGCCTCACCCAGAGGCAGATGAGCGCGTTCCAGCATCGGGAACACAAGCTTCATGCCGGCAGCAAACTTCACGCCAACATAATCCATCATCCAGTTCATCATGTCGTCGGCATGTTCGGCCACATACCGGGTCAGCGCCTTATCGCCCTTACCCTGCGAGACCTTCATCATGTCTTCATAGAACTTTTCGCTCGAGTCACCGGCATTGGCGTTCTTTGCCTGCTGCGCCTTGGTATGAACACCGAGCATGAAGCCTGCGGCATAAACGGTGTTGCCGGCAGGAGAACCCATCTTTTCAATCAGAATGGGCTTTAAGCCATTCTGTGCGGCGCGGATAGCGCAAACCAAACCGCCGCAGCCGGCACCGACGATCACGAAGTCGTAGGTCGATTCAGCAATCTTCTTGGGAGCAGCCTGAGCCGATGCGGCAGCGCCTGCACCGATCATTGCTGCGCCGCCGAGCGCAGCCGTTTTCAAGAAAGTACGGCGGGAATTGAGAACTTCGGTCATGATTCCTTCTCTCCTCTTGTTGTTGCGACCGAGCAAGGGGTTTTCGGGGCCTCTTGCCGCTTATTGCTGTCGTCATCTTAGGAAACAAAAGAAGCGAAGAACATAAACGTACGTCTATTGCTTTTTACGTCCGATCGGAAGAAAATTAAAAATTCTTCATTTCGCTTTGGCAATCTCGCTTCCGACCAAACGGCCGAACGTGAGCGCATCGGCCAAACCGTTGCCGCCCAAACGGTTGGCCCCATGCACGCTGCCTGTCACCTCACCGGCAGCCCAAAGACCTTCAATCGGCTTTCCGTCCGTTCTCAATACCTGCCCGTTCTCGTTGACCGACAAGCCGCCGGGCGTGTAGTGCACCGTTAAACCGACTTCGTAAGCCCAATAGGGAGGTTCCGTCAACGGCGTACAGCCAACACGGGAACATTTGTCAATGCATCGGGAAATTTTGTCTCCCGTCTTTTTCTCCGCAAGCGCTTCCTTGTTGTAGTTCTCCAACTCCGCCTTGAAACGATCCGCTGGCACTCGCATCAATTGAGCCAGTTCATCGGGAGTGTCGGCACAGAAGGCCTCATCAGCAACCAACGCTTGATAAAGCCCCTTCTGAGAGATAGGGTCGAGATGTTCGACACCCTGCTTGTCAAACACCGTAAAGCAACGGCGGTTGGGCTGTTGCAGAATTGCCTGTGTTAAAACAGCACGCAGAGCATCCTCCTCGACAAACCGTTTACCGTTTTCGTTGATCAAAATGAAATCTGCTGGCAAAAACAGTCTTGCGTGGGTTTTGCGCCCCGGCGGATTGCCGGCAACGCATTCAACGAACGGAAGCCCTTCCAAAGCAATGCCGAGCTTGTCGGCCAGGTAAATGACATCGCCTGTCGAGCCCGGCGAATTATCCGTCGGAAGACCTGCCAATTGAGGCGCATAGCGAGCCACCAATTCGGCATTGGCACCAAACCCGCCGCAGGCAAGAACGATGCCCTTGCTTGCACGAAGTGAAATGAAGGGACCTGCGTTTGACTGCACTGAGATGCCGACAGCTCGCCCGGTTTCGTTCAGGTGAACGTCAACAAGCTTTGTCTCAAGCATGATCTTGACGCCGAGAGCCATTGCGCGCTGACTTAAAGCGCGCACGTAGGCCGAACCACGGGGCAACAGTGGCTTCAGACAACGTCTGTAGTCCGAACCGTAGATTTCGTAGACCATGTCGTGAAAGAGAACGCCGCATTCTTCAAGCCAGGCAACGGTACGCGGCGCTTCCTCGATCATTTTTCGCACCACTTTCGGATTACCCAGATTGCCTCCCGCTTCCATCGTTTGCCGATAGTGCAAGTCCAGCGAATCCTCTATCCCGTTGAGCTTCTGGCGTCTGGGCTCCACGCACGAAAAGTAGCCGGTACTTCGTAGCGTGTCTCCTCCCAAAAGCGGTAACTTTTCAATCAGACAAACCGAAGCACCGTTCTGAGCGGCGGCAACGGATGCTGCAAGGCCGGCTCCGCCGCCTCCCACCACGATGACCTCAAAGGTCTGCGTCCAGTTTTCCGGTACGGCGGCCGCAACCATTCTCGGCGCCAAAGAAGTCAACGCCAGCCCTTGCAAAAGCCTACGACGCGAAGTCATTTTCGGTTCCTCAACCAATCATTGACCACGCCGGCAACTTCCACCGGATTGATGGCATCAAGTTTCTGGTAGATCGACGAGCGATGTGCTTTGACTGCCTGTTCGCTCACTTCCTGCACCTGCGCAATGGTCTTGACGTCAAGTCCTTTTGCCATCAGTTGCGCCACTTCCAGTTCCGTCGGCGTCAGACGCGCCATTAAAGCGTCGAGCTCCTTCTGTTCACGAGCCTGACTTCTGAGCTCTTTCCCATGCCCAACCGCTTTTTGCACCTTTTCAATCAGACGCTCGGGTTCGGCTGGTTTGACCAAAAAATCAAACGCTCCGTCATGCAGCGCCTGCACAGCCATCTCAATATCACCGTGTCCGCTCAGAAAGATAACGGGAAGAAGCATTCCCCGGCGGCGGATCTCACAAAACAACTCCAGGCCGCTTTTGCCCGGCATTTTGACGTCCAGCAGGACGCACCCGGGACGCAGATCCGTCGCCTGCTCCAGAAACTGATCGGCACTGTTGTAGGATACCACGTCAAATCCGGCAATTTGCAGAATGAACGTAAGCGATGCGCACACCGAAGGATCATCGTCCACGATGCGAATGAGATCAGGCAGAAGGTTTCTCGCCACAGGCGTTCTCCTCTTCAGTTATGGTTGTCATCACCAGCGTCACGGCCAAGCCTCCGTCCTTGGAACGCGAAAATTCCAGATGTCCGTTGTGGTTTTCCGCTATGCCTTTGGCAATTGCCAGGCCCATGCCAAGCCCCTGCGAACTCTGCACTCCTCCGATTCGGCCAAGCTGCCCAAACAGGCTTTCCGGAACTCGAGGTCCGTTATCCGACACGGTCACTCGAACCGTGTGCTCCTCGGTTCTGGCCACAATGAATACCTGAGGAGACGGACCGGCAGCAGCAGCTCGCTCCGCATTGCGCACCAGATTCAGAAGCAACAATTCCAGCGCCACGGGTTCGGCCGAGACACGAATCGTGTTGGGCACGTCCACGACGATGGAGCTCACCGACTTCTGAGCCATGCGGAAGTTTTCCAGCATCGTGCTAACGATGTCCGAGAGTAGGCATTCGGACTTCGTCTGCGGCTCGTGCTTAGCATAAGCTCGCACACGATCCACAATTTGAGCCATTCGATGCGCCTGATCATTGATTGCCGTCAAAGCCTGATCAACGGCTGTCGTGTTGTCGCGTCCTGACTTTCGAAGCATTTCCAAGCCGGTAGCGTAGTTGATGATGTTGGTGACCGGCTGCTTCATTTCGTGCGCAAAAAGGCTGGAAAGCTGGCTTACGATTGTGTTTCGCTCCAAAAGCTGAAGATACTGCTGCGTGCGTTTCATGCGTTCAAGCAATGCTTCTTTCTCTTTCACCGTTTGAACGAGTTCGCGCGTTCTCTGCATCACAAGCCGATCGACGCGAAAGATATGAAACAGCGTAGCCGCAATCAGCGCTGCAATCAGAATGAGTTCTCGGGAATAACGATGCGCGAGCGCCTCGAGCGTGAATTCCCGCTGATAGGCGAAGCTTCCCAACGACAAACGCTCCATAAGCCCGGAAATGTTGACCATGTCGTTAACGGTCACCCATTCCCAACTGACTTCCCCCGAATCGTTCTCGGGCATTTGCAAAAGAGCAATCGTCACGGCTTTTGCAAGTTCCGGGTCCGTGTGCGGGAAGACAGCGATGACTTCTGCCGGGTACAAATCGGAAGACCGACGGCACGGTTCGTCCGCTTCGTCCTTACCGTTGATAACTTTGACGGCTCCGGGAGCCACCAGCCCCTGTTGTTCGTAGCGCTCAAGCTGGCAGCGCGTCAAAACACCGACGTCAGCCTGACCGATGAGAACACGGCTGATGACGTCGGGATAGTTGTATTCAGTAAATTGAACGGTAGAAAAGAAGTTTTCGGGAGAAAATCCAGCTTGCGCCAATTCGTCCTGCGCAATCAGCCAGCCGTCGAAGCTAGCAGGATTTGTCGCCGTCACACGCTTGTGCCGCATGTCTTGCAGCGAATTGATGCGGGCGTTGTCAGCCCTGGTCACAAAAACGGCCGCTACGCTTCTCGAAGCGTTGTTTACGTCCGAACGTTTGCGAATCACGATGTGCTCGGCGCCGAGCTCCGGCCCACGGATGCCGAAGGTGCCGGCACTGCTGACAAGAAAATCAAGCTTGCTAACTTCTTGAGGCGTCACCGGTGAGTCATTGGCAAATTCAACTGACTCAAACCGATACTGTGGCAATTGCCTCTTAAGGTATTGAACCGTTGCGGCATAGGTATTGATGTAAAACTCCGGCGAAAAAGTGTCTACCAAGCCGATACGCACCACCGGCCGATCGTCGTGAAGCGGGGCGGCAACAGCAACGGCGCAACCGCAGGCTACGCACGCAACCGCAAAAAGCTTCGACCAAAAGTAACGCATGGCACAATCCGGAAAAAAGACGGACACGGACAGAAATCATACGCAAGACACGAATAGAGCCGCCAACCGAAGAGCATAGAAGATCAGAATCGGTGCACAAAAATTGTTTCTGTCCAGAAGCGATCGTTCTTCCTTACAATTCGCACCAACAACACTTCATACCTTTGTTGTCGTCGGACATGATCCGACGGCAGTCGATTCCCGCGCAAGCGGCAAAACCACGAATCTCAATGAAAAATCCCACTCATTTCTATGTTGTCGTGCCCTTGGGGCTTGAAGAGCTGTGCGCCCAGGAACTCGAAGCCATCGGCATCACCGGCCTTCGCGTTCAACGAGGAGCCGTCACGTTCACCGGCTCGATGCTCATGGCACAGCGTGCTTGCCTTTATTGCCGCACGGCGAGCCGCATTCTGATGCGCGTGGGCGTATCGGACTATCAAGACGAAGAAGACATCTACAACTTTGCCTGCCGCACGAAGTGGGAAAACTGGTTTGGTCCCGACGCAACGATTCGCGTGGATATCAATGCCCGTCGCTCTCCCTTACGCAGCCTCGACTTCACCCTGTTGCGCATCAAGGACGGCATTTGCGATCGTTTCATGCACTTCATGGACCGACGTCCGAGCGTGGACACGGCGCATCCTGAAATCCGCGTGTTTGCTTTTGCCGACGACACGCACTGCACGTTCTATCTTGACTTGTGCGGTGAAGCGCTCTTCAAGCGCGGCTGGCGTACGGACAAGGGCGAAGCGCCGCTCAAGGAAAACTTGGCTTCCGGTCTTCTGATGCTTGCAGACTGGAGTGCCGATACGCCGCTCGTGGATCCGTTCTGCGGTTCCGGCACGATTGCCATCGAGGCTGCACTGGCCGCCTGCGGAGTGGCCCCCGGTCTCAAGCGCAAGTTCCTGTTTGAAAACTTCACTGGCTTTGAACGCGACATTTGGCAAGAAGAACTTGAGGAAGCCAAAGCTCGCGTCAACATGCACACAAAAGTGAGAATTACCGCAAGCGACATCAGCACTATTGTGGTCGGCAAGGCAGAACAGAATGCCCGCCGCGCAGGACTTGGCGCATTGATTGACGACGGACGCCTTACGTTTACCCAGTGCGACGCTCGTCAGGTAACGCCGCCCGCACCGGCCGGTCTCATTGTGGCCAACCCTCCCTACGGTGAACAGTCCAATCCGAAGAGTGCGACGGTAGCGTCCATGATGAAGGATGTGGCCGACAACCTGAAGCACAACTTCTCGGGCTGGACGGCACGCTTTCTTACAAGCGACCGCAATCTACCTCGTCAGATGCGTCTGAAAGAAAGCAAGAAGACGCCGCTATTCAACGGTCCGTTGGAATGCCGTTTCTTTGAATTCAATTTGGTGTCTGGTAGCTTCCGAGACAAACACTGACGAGGTTTCCCGGAACAATCAGGCCGATCAAGCACACGATGTTTGGTCGGCTTTTGATTGCAAAGCGACTTGAAATTTTCTTGTCAGGTCGTACAATGGTGCCTCTCAAATGAAAGCCTCTCGTCCCCATCGTCTAGAGGCCTAGGACATGACCCTCTCACGGTTAGAACTGGGGTTCGAATCCCCATGGGGACGCCATCTACACCAAACGGGCGACACCGTTGAATGTCGAAATTGCCGCGAAGGCCCGAAAATCAAGGGTTCGCGGTTTTTTGTTGCCTTTTTTGTGAAGTGATATGGATTTTGCAGAAAAGGGGCTTCATTCAACTACCGGATAAAGCTACCAAGCTCGTCGAATGGAAGTCTGTTCGACACTTTAATACCACTTCAGGGCCAGAGCTTTCACCCCTTTCCTACAACACAAAGACCTCTAGGCAAAAGGCTGTAGAGCGCGCCAAATCTCTTTCCTTGGCACTATCAAATGCGGTAGTATCCGTTGAAACAATTTAAAACAATGAAGCTCTGGCAAGCTTTTCTTCGCCACAGTTCCCCTCTTCCAAAAATCCAAACGAGGCTCCCTGATGGACTTGCTCTTTAACCCCATCATCTTGTCGGTGTTGGTACTTTGCGTACTCTGCCTGGTCAAAGTCAACGTTCTTGTCGCGCTTATCCTTGCGGCCATCACCGCCGGCCTGTCGGGCGGCATTGACATCGGCAAAACGATGACGCTTCTGGCCGACGGCTTTTCGGCCAACGCCACCACCGCGCTTTCCTACATTCTGTTGGGTACTTTTGCCGTTGCCATTGCGCACACAGGCTTAATGCAGGTACTTGTTTCCTGGATTTCCAAACATCTGGGGTCTCGTCCGGCGGTCTTCTGTCTCGTTTTAGCCGCCATTGCCTGCTTGTCTCAAAACGTGGTGCCGGTGCATATCGCCTTCATTCCGCTCTTGATTCCGCCGCTGCTTTATCTGATGAACAAGATGCAGCTTGACCGCCGTGCGGTGGCTTGTTCTCTCAGCTTCGGCCTGAAGGCTCCGTACATCACCCTGCCCGTCGGTTTTGGTCTGATCTTCCAGGGCATCGTGGCTGACAGCATGACCCAAAGCGGCATGAAGACCACGGTGTCGGACGTCGCTTCCGTCAACTGGATTCTCGGAGCCTCCATGTTGATCGGTCTGTTGATTGCAGTCTTTGTGCTTTATCGTAAACCACGTCACTACGAAGACCGACCGGTCATCGGCATGGAAACCAAGGCCGAGGAAATCAAAAAGTTTGAACTCAAGCACTGGGCAACGCTTCTGGCCATTGTTCTGGCCGTTGTGGTTCAGCTCATTTGGCAGTCTCTGCCGCTGGCCGCTTTGATCGGTCTTTTGGTCATGATTCTCGGCCGCGCCTTCCTTTTCCGTGAATTGGACGATCACATCGCCGGAGGCATATCCATGATGGGCTTTATCGCCTTTGTGATGCTCATTGCAGGCGGTTATGCAGCCATCCTCAAGGAAACAGGCGCTGTTAATGAACTGATTCAGAGCGTCGTTCCCTATCTGCACTCCAACAAGATTCTGGCTGCCACCATCATTACCGGCATCGGTCTTATTGTGACGATGGGCATCGGCACCTCTTTCGGTACCGTGCCGATCTTGGCTGTGATCTATGTGCCGCTGTGCTCCGCTGTGGGTTTCTCGCTTCCTGCCACCATTCTTCTGATGTCAGCTGCCGGTGCTCTGGGTGATGCCGGTTCTCCTGCCTCCGACACCACACTCGGCCCTACGAGCGGTCTGAATGCAGACGGCCAGCATGACCACATTTGGGACACCTGCGTACCGACCTTCATTGCCTACAACATCCCGCTGATGATTGCCGGCATTGTCGGGGCTCAGTTCCTGTAAACAGGAAACCAGCTAATTCTTCTCCAACGGGCGGTCTTTTCGGATCGCCCGTCTTGTTTTCAGGTGTTAGGCCTTCTTTTCCGAGCGCAGCTGCTTGACGGTTTTACCGTTGATGCCGTAGTTGGTCATCGGCACCTCATCGATGACGACCACCAGATGCGTCGTGTCCTTGCCAAGCACATCGGCGATGAGTTTGGTAACCCCCGCGATAAGCTGTTCCTTTTGTTCTGGCGTTGGAGCTTCGGAGTCGCCGGTGAGTTTGATATTGACGTAGGGCATGGTTCTCTCCTCTGTGTGGACAGAGCTATCTTCTCACTGAAGTCTTGATTGATTCGATTAAGAATGCGAGGCCAACGCGAGATCAGGGCCGTTAACCGCAATTTTTCCCTATAGGTGTTGTAAAAAAGCATCACATCCCTTTGAGGCTTGCTTTTGAATTTGAGAGTTACGCAATTCGGAGTGAGAATGCCTTCACCCTTTCGGAACAAAGGGTGATTGGGCCTTCGGTCATGTTGCGGTTCCTTGCAGGCTTGCAACGCTTAAATCCCGGGCCTTTTTGATCAAAAAGATCCCCTATTTTTTTATAGGAACAAATCAAAATGAAAAAGACTCTTGCTGCAGTTGCCGTTCTCGGCGCTTTTGCCGGTTCTGCTCTCGCTGCTGATGTTCAGCTCTACGGTGTCGTTGATACGGGCTTCCAGTATTTGAATGCTGACAGCGATGTCGCTACCAAGGATTCCGTTAACAAGTTCTCCATGGAATCCGGTATGCAGTCCGGTTCCCGCTTCGGCCTCAAGGGCACGGAAGATCTTGGTAATGGCGTGACGGTCGGCTTCATTCTCGAAAACCAGTTCTCCTCTGATACTGGCGCTTTGAAGAATGAAGACTCCTTCTTCCATCGTGAAGCTTCGCTCTTCTTGGAAGGTGGCTTCGGTAAGGTTGCTTTCGGCCGTATGGGTTCCATCAACGGTGGCGTCAGCTCTTGGGGTAAGTATGGTGTGATCTCCGCCTTCGGTACCTCTTGGGGTAACTATTCTGCTCAGGCTGGTAACTGGGCTGTTGGTGGCGGCATGTGGGACAACATGATTGCCTATGAAACGCCTAGCTTTGCCGGCTTCAAGGTGTTTGCTCAGTACGGTATGGGCAACACTCTCAGCGAAGAGTACGTTAAGGATGGTTTGACCACTGAGAAGACCTGGGGTACGGAAAACGAATCCTCGAGCGATCGCTACTACGCCATCGGCGCAAGCTATGCCAACGGTCCTCTGAACCTGTATTTTGCTGTTGACAGCATCAACTACAGTTCCGCATCCCTCATCACGACGGGCGTTGATGCAGGCAATTTGAGCTACGGTGATAAAGATGACAGCCTTACTGTTACCCTCGGCGGTAATTATGATTTCGAAGTTGTTAAGCTCTTCGCCGGTGCACAGTATTTCGACGAAGTCAAGTTGAGCAAGCTCAACGGCGCTGTTAATTACGACTCCTCGTTCAGCAACGGCTTTGCCGGCAAGGTCAAGGGTTGGAGCGTGGGTCTGTCGGGTAGCATTCCGGCTGCTGGCGGTAATGTGCTGGTCGGTGCTGCATATTTGGATGCTGAAGCTGCTGATAGCGGTGACAACGGCGATGAAATGACCCGTTGGATCGTTTCTGCTGGCTACGACTATCCGCTCTCCAAGCGCACCAACGTTTACGGTGTCGTTACCTACAACCAGGACAGTCTTGAATACGGTACGGCCAACAAAGACGATGCCGATCCGTATGTGTTCGGTGTGATGGTTGGCCTGCGTCACAAGTTCTAATCAGCTCTCCAGCTTGATTACAGAGCGTTCGGCTTCTAGCTGAACAATCAGCCCTCTGAAAGATCGGAACCTTCCGAAGCCTCAGAGGGCTTTTCATATCCAGCGATTTTTCAACCATTTCGATGCCTAGTTTTCAGTGCTTACTTTTTAGGCACACTGCAAAATTTATTACAAATCAGTGACCGAGAAGTCGAACACCCTCACTTATTCACAAAACCTGTGAAGAACATCCTTCTTATCCACAACAATAGGAATTGTTAAGCAACAACGTTTTGCAAAGCCTGGCGTCAACTCCTCCTAGCGGCCTCTACAATTGAGGGTAACGTTCCTTCCTGCAAAGGCAAGCCATGCGCATACCGATTCTTGCTGCCGCACTAGCGACTCTGTTCTTAAGCGGTTGTTCAACAACCGTAATCTTTGAAAGCGACCTGGAAGGTGCCGAGGTCACGACGGTTGCCGGACAGAAGTACGGCGTGACGCCCGTTTCCGTGTCCTTTTCCAACGATGATCTGGATGCCTCTCGCGGCCCAGACGGTTGTGCTCGTATTCTTGGCGTGACCTATACGTGGCCTTCAGGCGCCAAGGTCGCCTCTCCCAACCCGATCGTGCTCTGCGGTGACGGCTATCAATTCCGTTATGTCATGAAGCGTCCTACTGATGCTCCTGGCATTGAAAAAGATTTGCAAAACGCTCTTCAGCTCTCGAAGAGACGCGAAGCACAGTTGCAAGCTGAGTTGGAGACCGAGCGGCTCTACAACGATCGCTTCATGTGGGGGCCGTTCATGTGGGGACCGATGATGATGCCTCCTCCCCCGCCTCCGCCTCGTCCTCATCGTTGATAATTTGTCCCTCACTTAACAGAGCGGAAATGAGTCACTCTGGCTAGAATGGCTCCACTTCGAATTTTTAGTTTTAGATCTCATGAAAGTTCTCGGCATTGAAAGCTCGTGCGACGAAACCGGCGTTGCGCTGATTGACAGCGAAAAAGGACTGTTGGCCGACGCCGTTCACACGCAAATCGACATGCATCGAGCATACGGCGGCGTTGTGCCGGAACTCGCCAGCCGCGACCATATCCGCCGTGCGTTAGTGTTGATTGACGACGTTCTGTCGCGCGCAGGCGTCAAGAAAGAAGAAATTGATGCCGTTGCCGTCACCGAAGGACCGGGCCTGGCCGGAGCGCTTCTGGTCGGCTCGTCCGTCGCGCACGCCATCGGCTATGCGTTAGGCATTCCCGTGGTCGGCGTGCACCACCTGGAAGGCCATCTGCTATCGGCATGCCTTGCCGACCCTGCTCCCAAGTTTCCCTTCATTGCGCTGCTGGTAAGCGGCGGACACACGCAATTTATGCGCGTCAACGCGTTCGGCAGCTATGAACTGTTGGGAGAAACACTGGACGACGCCGCAGGCGAAGCATTTGACAAAACCGCGCAGTTGTTAGGTGAAGGTTATCCCGGCGGCCCTGCGGTTTCTCGTCTGGCCGAAACAGGTACGCCCGGCGCCATTGAATTGCCGCGTCCGATGCTGCACTCTCCGTCGCTTGACATGAGCTTCTCGGGGCTCAAAACGGCTGTTCTGACCGCCGTCAACGATGCCAAGAATCCCACGGATCCTCAGTTCCGTTCGGACTTGGCTTTGGCGTTTACTGAAGCGGTTGCCGATGTGCTCACCACCAAGGCCGTCAAAGCCATCAAAACAACCGGCATCAAACAGTTGGTAGTGGCGGGCGGCGTATCCGCCAATAAGACGCTGCGAGCCAGCCTGATCGATGCCTGCCGCAAACGCGGTGCGCGAGTCTTCTTCCCGCCTCAGCGTTTGTGCACCGACAACGGCGCCATGATTGCCGTGGCCGGCATGATGCGTCTGCAACGCATGACTGAAGAGGAACTTCAAAACGCCCGCAAGCGCTGGAGCTTCTCAGCCAAACCGCGCTGGACGCTTTCTCAAGCCGCCAATCCGGACGCCGTCAATCCGAGACAGCGATTCCGCAATCACTGATACATTTCGGGCCGGAAATTCCGGCCCGTGTCATTTGTATATCCGATTTCCGTGACAACTGCCTAAATCTGCATCACGGACATCAACTCAGAACTCGTCATTGAGCGTGCTGTCGATTCTTGACCCACTTCTCCCAACCTTCCTGACGCAACTTGCAGGCCGGACACTCGCCGCAGCCGTATCCCCAGTCGTGCAGGACATCGTGGTTACCCATATAGCAAGTGTGCGTCTGAGTGCGTACAAACTCCACGAAGACGTCACCACCGAGGTCGTGCGCCAACTGCCAGGTTTCTGCCTTCGTGAGCCACATCAACGGTGTCTCAATCACCACCTGACGGTCAAGTCCCAAAGAGAGTGACACCTGCAGGCTCTTTAATGTGTTGTCTCGGCAGTCGGCGTAGCCCGAGTAGTCGGTTTCACACATGCCGCCCACGAGAACAGAGCCGCCGCGGCGATATGCAATGGCAGAAGCAAACGTGAAAAAAAGAAGATTACGTGCCGGAACGAAAGAGTTGGGCACTCCGTCCTTTTCAAACTCGATTTCGATCTCGCGCGTCAGAGAGCACTCCGAAATCTGGCCCAAGACCTTCATGTCGATCATGTGATCCAGACCGAGACGCCCCTTGGCGTAAGGCAGAACGTCTTCGATGGTCTCTAGGATGTGCTTGCGGCATGTGATTTCAGCCGTGTGGCGCTGGCCGTAGTCAAAACCGACGGTCTCCACTTCCTTGAAATTTTTCAGCGCCCACGCCAAACACGTCGTAGAGTCTTGTCCGCCTGAAAAAAGCACCAACGCTTTCTTGTCCGCAAAGCCACCGGCCATTTTGAAGTCCTTTAGAAATCATTGAAACCGAAGGATTCTACGGCGAAACCGCTTTGAGCAGAGACATCATTGCGCTTCTTTGCTACACTTGGATATATCCCATTGATATATCTTTTTTAGACAAAAAAATGAGCAAAACCGCAAAAGTTTTCATGTCCGGCCGTAGCCAGGCCGTGCGGCTGCCGAAGGAATTTCGATTCGACACCAAAGAAGTCTGGATTCGCCGCAATCCGGATACCGGAGAAATTATCCTCAAGCCAAAGCCCGACCTACCCGAAGGCTTCTGTAACAGTCTTCAGCTCTTTATGCACGAAATGGCTCAGCTCAATCGAGAAGAAGGCGAAGAGCTCGAGCCTCTCGAAATTGAACCCCGCGAACCGTGGACGCCGAAGGAACTTTTCAAATGACCTCGTATCTGTTGGACACCAACATTCTCATCGAAGCAGTCCGAGCTGTAGACAATGACCTTCTCTTGAGGTCAAAGACTGCCTTTGGCGCTACTTTCTTCACATCTTCGATCAGTTGGATGGAAATTATGAACGGCGTATATCGATTGACACCCGACGGTGCCATGACAAAAAAAGCCGTTCGTTACCACAAACGTTTCGAGAAACTAACTGAGATCTTACAAATCGAACCTTTTACCAAAGAAGACGCCGAAGTTGCCGCCAAGCTTTACGATCACTCTCGCCGTCTTGGCCGTATGTTGTCGTTTCAAGACGCATTGATTGCCGGTCAGGCACTTTCCCGAAACTTTGTGCTTGTCTCCGGCGATCGCCGAGCCGGCTTCGAGCTTTATGCCGACATGGGGTTGAAATACGAAAACTGGCTCGATCCGATTCATCAGACGCCTCCTTCCACTCTACTCAACGATCTGCTGTAGCAAGTTGGCGCCGAATCTCCGTCAGGGTTTGGTGCCGATCCACTCATAGACACGCACCGGCACTCGCTTTCCTTCTTCATGCTTCGGTGCCTGGGCGCATGATCCTGAGCAAGCACCGCTTGCACACGCCGGCAGTACTTTCGTGAACCGCACCTTACCTTTGGTTCTCAAAGTCTCCGCCACCATTTCCACCATCTCGAAGGTGGTACGGAACTGTTGCGCGAGTTCCGGTTGTGTAGCCGTTCCATAACGGCGCAAATAATCCTGAATGTCCATCAAAAGGCTCATACTTTGTCCTTGTGTTACATGCAAGAAAAAGCCGCATCCGACAGCGAGTCTCTGGTCTGAGTATCGGATGCGGCCAGTCAGGTGCTTCAGAGTTTTGTTCTCCGAAGCTTTACGGTTATTTGATTACGAGGGCTGCGCCACAGCGATCGGGATCACCTTCGGTCCCTTACCGCGATTGTTCTTCACGTAGTTGCGCATGAAGACCAACAGAGCAGCAAGCAGGCCGAGCGAAATCACAATGGCCACGGTCGCGTAGAGCGGATCCTGTGCAAACGTGCCAACACGGTAGACAATGGTAGCCGTCGAGTAGCCGAGAACCGTCGTCCAGGCCGCCAGGAACAACGTCCAGGCTGCGCCTGCCTCACGATAAACCGCTGCGATTGCCGCTACGCAAGGCATGTAGAGAAGCACCAGCATCAGGTAGGCAAAAGCAGCCAGTTGAGAACCGAAGAGCTTTTGCATCATGTCGATGGTCGTCACCGTCACTTCCTGCGATTCGGCAGCGGATGCCGTATCCGACAAATCGTCAACGGCGATGCCGAGAGGATCAGTAAAGGCTCCGCCCAGGTCAGCCAGATTGTCAACGATCGTGCCGCCGGCTTCCGAGAGAATGGCTCCGAGCGACCAACCTTCGTCGGCTTCTTCTTCAGCAGGTGCGGCAGCGCCTTCGCCGGCAGCTTCCGCATTCTTGTCGCGAGCCATCTGGTCGTAGAGCGAGTTGAGCGTACCGACGACAGCTTCCTTGGCGAAGATGCCGGTAAAGACACCCACAGCCGCCGGCCAGTTTTCCTGCGTCACGCCCATCGGCGAGAGCACCGGAGCGATCGTGTAGCCGATTTCAGAGAGGACCGACTTTTCGGAGTCCTCATTGCCGAACGAACCGTCGGTACCCCAGCTGTTCAAGAAACCCAGTACGGCGCAGATCACAACGATCACTTTGCCGGCACGGTTCAGGAAGGCCTTCAGGCGATCCCACGTGCGCATCATGACGCCCTTGACCGTCGGGATGTGGTACGGCGGGATTTCCATCACGAAGGCGGAAACTTCACCGGGCAGCACTACGCGCTTAATCAAAAAGCCCGTGATGATGGCGGCAATGATGCCGATCACATAGATGCCGAACACCAGATTCTGGCCATTGGTCGGGAAGAACGCCGTCGCAAACAGCACGTACACAGGCATGCGGGCGCCACAGCTCATGAAGGGAGCCATCATGATGGTGATGATGCGGTCGGTTGCCTTATCCATCGTGCGGGTAGCCATAATGGCAGGCACGTTGCAGCCAAAGCCCACGATCAGCGGTACGAAAGCTTTGCCAGGAAGTCCCAACGCGCGCATTACGCGGTCCATCACGAACGCGGCACGAGCCATGTAACCCGAGTCCTCAAGCATGGCGAGGAACAGGAACAGGAAGAAGATCGGCGGAATAAAGGTCGAAACCGTCGTAATACCGCCGCCGATACCGTCGGCAAGCAAAACCTTAAGCCATTCGGGCGTGCCGACTGCCTCAAGCAGGCGACCGAAACCGTCGACAAAGATGCCGGCAAACGTGATGTCGAAAAAGTCGATGAAAGCGCCGCCGAGGTTCTGCGTAAAGAGGAACATCACGTACATGATCGCCAGGAAGATAGGCAGTCCCAACCAGCGGTTCAGGACCACGCGATCGATCTTGTCGGTCATGGTGTTGCTCATTTCGCCGTGACGAATCAGTGCCTTTTGCGTGATGCGATTGACAAAGTTGTAGCGAGCGTCGGCAACCACGATATCGGCGTCGCCGTCATAGGCGGCATTCACATCGTCAACGATCTTCTTAACCTTGGCGTAGGCTTCGGCGGGAAGCTTGTCTTCAATGCCCGGAGCACCTTCAACGAGCTGCAGCGCAAACCATTCGGGACGTTCCACGCCCTCTTTGCGCAATCCTTGAGTAATCGCCTCACGAGCCTTCTCGATACGATCTTCGAACGAAACATTCATCGGAGGCAATTGCGGATTCTTCAGAAATTCCGCAACCGTCTTTTGAAGTTCACGCACCCCCTGCTCGCGCGCTGCCACCAGCCCCACAACAGGGCAACCGAGCGCCTGCTGCAGTGCCTTGAGATCCACCTCAATCTTGTGGTTCTTGGCAATGTCGAGCATATTGACGGCCACGACCATCGGCACGCGCATCTCAATGAGTTGCGCCGTCAGGTAAAGGTTACGTTCCAGATTGGAGGCATCAACGATGTTGATCACTGCCTGCGCTTCATCCGTGAGGATGTAGTCGCGGGCGATGCGTTCGTCTTCGCCGGAAGTCGAAGCCGGCGTAATGGAATAAATGCCGGGAAGGTCAACGATCTCTACGTCGCTGCCTTCAAAGCTGTAACGGCCAGTTTTCTTATCGACGGTGACGCCCGGCCAGTTGCCGACTTCCTGTTTGGAGCCCGTCAGAGCATTAAAAAGCGTCGTTTTGCCGCAATTCGGATTGCCGACAATACAGATGATATTTTTCATATTGCAATCCCCAACTCAATCCAAGCGCACTTCCATAATGGCGGCTTCGTCCTTTCGAACGCTGATAAAGCTACCGCGCACGCGAATCTCAACCGGATCGCCCAGCGGAGCCACGCGCACCACCTCAAATGCTGTTCCCGGTGTTGCACCGAGCATCAGCAAACGCCGGCGGTATTCCGGCGCCTTTTTGTCATAGCCGACAATCGTTCCCTTGGTTCCGGGAGAAAGTTCCTTTAACAACATGGTTTGCCTGTCCCTTGTTCCGAGCCGCTTGCTTTTCAGTCGCAATTGAGCGGCTCTCAGTACACGTAAATTTTCTGAGCAACGTCGAAGTTCACGCCGATGCGACTGTCTCCGACGGCAATCAAAATGCTCTCGTTGACCGCGCCGCTTAACACTCGAACCGAACTGCCCACATGCAATCCGAGTTCATCGAGACGAGCTGCTTCTGGAGCCGGCAGCTTGACCTTGGCGACGATGCCGGGTTCTTCGATCTTCAGTTGCGTGAGCTTGCGAATTGTTCGTTCTTTGTTCATTGCTTTTGCGTCTGTAGTGGCACCGAAATCGCTCACCGAGCGACCCGAAGTCATCAACGATGGATAAAGTCAATGCGAATGTTACCCTTTCTCAATCTCGATGAGAACGGTTATCAATCAGTATTTTCAACAATGAATCAGCCATTCAAGCGTTGACACTTGTTTCCTGATGTCGCTTAGCAGCAAAGAAGACGACGAGAGAACTTGAAAATTAGCAATTCTCGTTCGCATCAAAAGAATGTTCGTCGCCGCTCAGATTTGAAAAAGAGCCGTGACATCGAGGGCCCCGGCTCTTTTTGATTTGCGAATCGGTTTACACCTTCATTGCGTCGTTGTGTGCTTAGAACGTGTGCACAAGACCCACGCCGAAACCGACGCTGTTGTAATCAGCACGGCCCATCAGCCCACCAAATTCTTTCTCGTTGGCACCGAGGTCCTTGTCAAGACCGTCGCCGCCGACCGAGTAGAACGCAGCGCCGTAGAGCGTCGTACGCTTGCTCATGTCATAGGTATAGGCCAGGCCGAGAATCGTGGCACTGCCCTCTTCGTCGGACACCGCATCGTTTTCACCCTTGACGTACTGAACGGAAGCGCGCAGCGTGCCCTGTCCAAGCGGAGCCGTGGCGCCGAGCATGAAACTGTCGAAGTTATAAGCGTCCTCTGAGATATCTCCTGCCGCAAATTCGCGCGTCTTGCTGGCGTGCTGGTACACAAAGCTCGGACGAACAACTTCAAAGTCGTATGCGGCGGCCACCGTGAAGGTCCAGGAGTCATCGTTGTCAGCGTTGGCACCCCAATCAGCCAAGCGATCATACTTGCGCATTTCAGCAATCGCAGCCAAAGCCAGCGGGCCGTTTTCGTAGGACACGCCCAAACCGTAGTAGTGATCGCGATCCGACCACTTGGCATTGGAGTCCTTATCACCGGTGTTGCCCATCAGAGAAACTTTGAAGCCCTCCATCGGCGTCACTTCGACAACAGCCATGTTGCCGCTTGCAAAATCCTTAGACGCAAAAGCGCCGAGGCCTGCCACACCGACAAAGGCTTCCATCGGGTCAAATCCGCAGATCAGGTCAAAGTCGCCGCCGGCACTTGCCAGACCGCCGATGTTGCCGAAGGCAAAATTGACTTTGTCATTGCCGATGCGCAGGTAGGCCTGACTGTCAAAAATCGTGCCTTCCGAAGCCATTTCACCCGTGTCCGAGCCGAACTCGTTTTCAAGCGTAAAGCCGACGGTCCAGCCGTTGCCGAGATCTTCTTCACCGGTAATGCCCCAGATGGAATCCCCCCAGAAACCGCTTTCCATCGTGAACGAATCTTTGCTTTCCTGGTTAGCCGCGTCCGGGCCACCCGACAAGGAAGCTTGGTTCTGGTAAAGAACACCCGTCGAAACGGAACCATAAAGCGAAACCTGAGCTGCCTGAACCGAGAAGGCGGCGGCGCTCACCGCCATCGCCAGAAGCGTTGTCTTGAATTTGGTCATTTGTTGTCTCTTTAAAAGTAGGAAGAAGCGACGGCAAGAAGCGTTTTTTTTCCAGATCTATCGAACCGTCTTGAATCGTTGCGAATTGTAATAGGAATTATTCTCATTTCGCAACAATAGGCAGAAATCAGTGGAAAATCGTTGCATCTTTGACAAAAAGGCAAATCGGTTAGACAGTTTTACCTAGCGCAGAGCAGCAAAAAGCCCGCAACGAAACCAAGCTTCGAAGCGGGCCGAAAAATGATGGAAATGCGGACAGCTACGCTTTTTTACGCGGCAGACGCTTAATCAGCGAAGAGGTATCCATTCGCGCCGCACCCCTAGCCTGGAGTTCACCGTAGAACTGATCAACCAATGCAGTCACCGGAAGCGATGAACCGTTACGTCTGGCTTCGGCCATGGCGATCCCCAAGTCCTTGCGCATCCAGTCGATGGCAAAACCGAAATCGAATTTGTCGTCGACCATCGTTTCGCCGCGATTGGCCATCTGCCAGGAACCTGCCGCCCCTTTTTCGAGCACTTTCAGAACCTTTTTCATATCAAGGCCCGCGTTCATGCCGAAAGCAATCGCCTCAGAAAGGCCCTGAACAGCGCCTGCCAACGCAATCTGGTTGACCATCTTCGCAAGCTGACCGTTGCCTGCGGGCCCCAGATGCGTCACGTTGCAGGCATAAGCATCGATGACGGGCTTTGCCTTTTCGAACACGTCGGATTCGCCGCCCACCATCACGGTAAGAACGCCGTTGACGGCACCGGCCTGGCCACCTGAAACGGGCGCATCCAGGAAACCCAGCCCACGCTTCTTGCAGACCGCAAAGAGTTCGCGCGCAAGATCGGCAGAATCGGTCGTGTGATCCACGAAGACCGCACCCGGCTTCATGCCGGCAAAGGCGCCCGACTCTCCCAACACAACGCTGCGCACGTCATCGTCGTTTCCGAGGCACGCGAACACGAAGTCGGCGTCTTTGACAGCCTCAAAAGCCGTTTCCTTGAAAGCGGCGCCGTACTCCTGCGACCACTTCTGAGCCTTGGCGATCGTACGGTTATAAACCGTCACTTCAAAGCCCTTTTTGACCAGATGTCCGGCCATGGGATAGCCCATCACGCCGAGCCCCAAAAACGCGCATTTGATCGTCATTTGCTTCTCTCCTTTTCAGCCTTCAACCTGAGCGTATTCGGCCGCCTGATCGCCCCAGTCCCATAAGTCGGACAGCGTCTTTTCGATGGCCTCGTACCGCTCTTCGGTGATGCTGCCTTCGTTTAACAGAGTCTCGTAGCGGTCGCGTACGGAATCAATCTCTTCGAAATACTTCTCAAGCGTCGTCGTTGCAGCCCCTTGCTGCGTGAGCCGCTTGCGGCATTCGGCAAGCCACTTTTCCCGCTCGGCATCATTGAGCGTCTGCGGCGCACAGCGGGCACGCAGGCGAAACAGCAATTCATTGAGGCGTTCATCGTCAAAGTAGAGCCTTCCGTCGTGCACCTGCTCGGCGATCGTCTCAAAGTCGAGATTCAAAAGTCCCTGTGCACGAGCCCGATCGGCTTCGCTCACAAAACCGTCGTAGAGCGCCGTTTCGGGATCCTTGGGGCCTTCGCTTTCAAAGCGCGCTTTGTTCTGTTCTTCAAAGATCTGCCATGCCTGCAGCACGGGACCTTCAATCATGCCGTGAAGACGCGTGAGCTTTTCACCGAAATCAACCACTTGCCGCAGATCAATACCAAAGCGCTCGCAGACCGAACTTGACGCCACACGCAGATCCGCGCAGACAAAAGGGCACTCGTTGATGCGCAGTCGACGCAACGCCAGAGGCTCTTCACCTTCTTCTCGCATGTAGGCCGGTGCAAAAGCACGTCGAGCAATCACTTCGGGCGATAGGCTCGTGAGCTGATCGGGATCCTCTCGACAGTCCCAGACGAAGTATTCGTTTTGATTGTCGGGATTTCGAGCAACCGGCATCACAAAGCGCAGGAAACCGCGCTCCTGTCCCGCTCTCGGATCGACCCACAGACAGGGACGACGCGTATCGAGCGCTTCAGCCACCTTGGTTTTGGTGCGATTGTTCAAAGCCCATTGCCACAGCCGTTGCTTTTTCTCAGCAAGGAATCGCGCAAGCGCCACCGTAGCCGACACGTCGCTCGAAGCATCGTGTGCGTGGCTGTGCTCAATGCCGTTGGCTGCCGTAAGTTTTTCAAGTTTGAAGGTTTGACGTTCGGGCTTGTCTGGATCGGTGCCGCGCACCTTGGGCCATTCCACGCCCTCGGGGCGAAGCGCCCAGACGGCAAGCACGAACGGGTACAAGTCCCAGCGCGAGCAGCCGTTTCGCCAAACGTGACTGTAGACGTCCAAAAGACTGCGCCAGAAAAGCGCGCGGTTGACCTTGTCGTCAAAGCCGATGCTGTTGTAGCCCACCGAAATGGTTGCGGGCGTGTTGAGTTCCTTAAAGACACGCTTGGCAAAATCGACCTCAGCCATGCCTTTTTCGTCGGCCGTCTGCGGCGTGATGCCCGTGAGCACGCAGGCCATCACTCCGGGCAGGTACTCCATCGAAGGACGGCAATAGAAAACATCGGCCTCGGCCACCGGTTCAAATTGAAGCGTCGTGCGCATGCCGGCAAACTGTGCCGGCCGATCGCGCAGCGTATCCAGCCCGAAAGTCTCGTAGTCGTACCAATAAAAAGTTGTGCTCTGCGTCATTTTTTTGTCAGTGGGAAGCTTGATCTTCATTTTCTCTTCCCGAAATAAAAAAATCGCCGCGGCCTTTTTCCTGCGGCGACTTCAATTTAAGCAAATCCAGGCAAAACGCAAGCGTCCTTATCCTGCGTTTGCTAAGGAGCAGTCTCCTGCTGGACTTCTTTCTGCTTGGCAGCATTGACAAGGCTTTGCAAATAATTGGCCGCGTACAAGGCAATCGTCTCGAGCTTGATGTTGCCGTCGACCGGCACGGGACCGGAACCCCGCTGCAGCGCCTTGCCGTCAATCACGGCTTGGAAATCAAATGTTTTGGCGACATTGTTTTCCGCTGTCACGCCGTAAAAGAGACATAAGCGGCATTCGGACGGAACCTGATCGTGGTTCACAACACGCGTCTTCACTCCACGCTGTTTGAGTCCTGCCTCAATAGCCTGTACGAGACGATCGGAGCTCAATTGAGGATTTTGATGACGCACCACGCAGATCGTATCGATGGCGCCGCTTTGCGACTGTTCTTGCCGCTGTTCAGAGCCTTGTTGATCCTGCTGCAAAGCCGCGCAACCGGAAAGCAACAGGGACGCGACCGACAGCAACACCAATGTTTTCGACGACTTTTGCATGAGGCCTCCTCTTCGCGACTGTTCTTTTCTCTCACTGCAAACTTGTCAGAGTTTAGCGAATCAAAACGCTGACAAAAGTGCAGGCTCGGCGGCTTTGCTTTGCCTGCCGACAGCCGTCGGCAACGGAACTCCTACGGCTGTCGGTTGCAACGTTTCTGCCATCAAGCGATTTTGGAGTAGCCGCCGGCTCGATCGGATTCGCGCAAGTAGCGGTCAAACTGCATGGCCACGGCACGAACAAAGATCTTGCCCTTGGGCGAAACGATGATCTTGTCGGCCGTGAGTTCGGCAAGCTCGTGCTTGACATAGGCCTGAAGCTTCTTCATTTCGTAGGCGAAGTATTCGTCGAACTTGATGCCGAATTCCTCTTCGATTTCCCGCTTATCGAGCTCAAAGCGACACATGATCGTCATGATGACGGCGCGGCGCAGCTTGTCGTCGTCGTTGAGATCAAAGCCGCGGCAGGTCGCAAGCTTGCCCGACTCGATCGCTTCGCTCCAGGGCTCGATTTCGCGGGGATTGCAGGCGTAGAGACCGTCGACGAACGAAATCGAGCTCGGCCCCAAGGCCACCATGTCGCACTCGGCTCGCGTGGAGTAGCCCTGGAAGTTGCGCTGGATGGTGCCGTTGACCTGGGCAATCGAGAGCTCATCGGTTTCCTTAGCGAAGTGATCCATGCCGATGTAGCGGTAGCCGTGGCTCGTGAGCGTCTTGATCGCGTCGAACATGATGTTGACGCGTTCGGCCGCTCCGGGCAGCTCCGCGGGAATGATGCGGCGCTGAGGCTTGAAGATGTTGGGCAGGTGCGCGTAGTGATAAAGCGCGATGCGATCGGGTGAAAGCTCAATCACCTGCTCGATCGTGCGGGCAAACGTTTCACGCGTCTGACGCGGCAAACCGTAGATAAGGTCCATATTAATCGAGCCGAACTCTTCGGCTCGAGCGCTTTCGAGCACTTCCTTGGTCATCTCGAAAGGCTGAATGCGGTTGACGGCTTTCTGCACGTCTGGATTGAAGTCCTGCACGCCCAGGCTCATGCGATTGAAGCCCGCCTTGCGAAGCGTCTTGATCTTGGACGGAGGGCAGCTTCGCGGATCGACCTCGATCGAAAATTCGCCGCCTTCCTCAAACGGAAAGCGTGCATTGAGACCGGCCATCAGTTCGAGAATTTCGTCGTCGTTCAAAAAGGTCGGCGTGCCGCCGCCCCAGTGCAGCTGCTCGAGCGTTTTAATTCCCGTCAGATGTTCCTTGGCAAGATCGGCTTCCTTCAAAAGCGTCTTGATGTAGGCGGCAGAGCGCGAATGATCGCGCGTGACGATCTTGTTGCAGCCGCAGTAAAAGCAAACATCGTTGCAAAACGGAATGTGGCAGTAAAGCGAAAGCTTGGCGGGCTTGGCTGCCTTTTCACGGCGAGCTAGCGCCGCCTGGTAATCCTCAGGCGTGATGCGGCCATGGAATCGGTCGGCCGTCGGATAGGACGTGTAGCGCGGTGCGGGAACATCGAATTTCTTCAAAAGAGCTTCATCGGGCAGCTCTACGCCGGCACGTGTGGGGTCGAAATCCATATTGAGAAACCTCGGAAATTTCTATGACAAAACGCAAACTTACCTGTTATGATTCAGCAATTCACGAAACTTTTGATAACAATCAAATGTTTCGACGACAGTTTACTGCCGGCCTGAATCGGCTCTGCTCTTAGGGGCAAAGTTCACCTGGCTGCCGGCGGTCTTCGGTTGTCGGCCTTCCTTGCGGACGGGCTTCGGATGCTGGCGGCAGTGTAAACGCTGGAGATTATTCTTTCATTAGCATTGCACGCCCTTTCAAGTCCGAAATTTGCTTTCCGCCTCGCCCGATCCGATTTCCGCATAAGCAGCAAGGCGTCTTTGCCGTGGGCTGACGACCCGGGCCGTTTTGTTTGCGATCGACTCTTATGCTCAACAACCCCACGATCAACATGGCAACGCTTCGAGTGGCGTGTTCCAACTGCAACCTGCGCGAATTGTGCCTGCCTCTCGGCCTCACCCTCAAAGAAATCGAACGGCTTGAAGAGTTGGTGAGCACCCGAAAGCGTGTGCGCCGAGGTGAAGCGCTTTATCGCGCGGGCGACCGTTTTGATGCGCTCTATGCCATCCGTCTGGGATTTCTCAAGAGCGCCGTCACCAGTTCCGACGGTCGCGAACAAGTCACGAGCTTTCATATGTCGGGCGACATCGTCGGTCTCGACGGCCTGGCCGGCATGGTCTACTCGAGCGATCTGATCGCACTTGAAGACACGGAAGTATGCATCCTTCCCTACGACAAGCTTCTTGAAGTCACGCAGAACATGTTCTCCATGAGCCAGCACTTCCAAAAGTTGCTTGCCATGGAAATCGTGCGCCAAAACGGCGTGATGCTGCTGTTGGGTTCGATGCACGCCGAAGAACGTCTGGCTGCCTTCATCCTCAATCTCTCGCAGCGTTTCGAGCAGCGCGGCTACTCCCGCAGCGAATTTGTGTTGCGCATGACGCGAGCCGAAATCGGCTCCTACTTAGGCCTCAAACTCGAAACGGTGAGCCGCGTTCTGAGCCGCTTCTCGCACGACAACCTGATCATCGTCAATCAAAAGCACGTTCAGATCATGGACTTCGAAGGTTTGCGCGCCATTGTAAGCGGCCAAGCATACAGCCACGAAAACCCGGGTCTGCACCGCATCGAGCCGGTTGCCCACCGCGGCGTCGACGACCTGGTCGGGCTCGAAGATTGATGCCGCAATGATCTTGCCGGCTCAGCTAAAGCTCTTCTCCACGCTGTCGGCAACCTCGTCCAAGGTCACGAGCGTCAGATGTTCGTTTGGATCCTGAGCCAAAAGTTTCAGGCCGGGCGCAAATCCTGACTTGGAAAACAGAACGTAGTGCGCTTGTTCGTGCGGCACTGCTTGCGCCTTCTTTTTGAGCCTCACATAGTCACCGAGCGCAAATTCCGACTGCCGGAACTTGCACTCGCCAAATAGCCGCGCGCGGCCTTCAAACGGAACCGCGAGAATATCAACCTCCTCGTTTTTATCCCACCAGCGACCGATGCGGCTCGCGGCAAAAGGTAACTTCTCCTTGAGATTGAGCTTTTCCAAATACTGCCGGCAGACTTCCTCAAAAGGAAAGGATGCGATTTCGTTGAGCCTGGGAGCAACCTGATGCTTCCAGACGAGTTCAGCGCCTCCCATGTTCAAAACGCTGAAATTGGGCCAGACATAGCGGTACCAGAACGCTACCAAATTGTCCGCGATGTCGTATAACCCTCGCTGACTGTTGGCTTTCTCCTTAAAACTTTGATCGGCAGGAAACGATCGCTCAACAAAACCCATCTCGGCAAGCGAGCGCAAGTAGCGCGGCAGATTGGGCGACTGAATAACCGTCTTTGATGCAATCTCGGAAAATCGATGGCTTCCTGTGGCTACTGTCCTCAGGATGTCGTTGAAGCGCCCGGGCTCCCGACACTCCTGCGCGATAAGCTGCGTCGGATAATCCCACAGTCGGCCGCTTGGCGAGAGCAATTGCTCGCGTATGTTTTCTTCGACCGAACGGTTCGGATCAAAACAGTTCAGCGCGTACGGCGTTCCGCCCAGTACGGAATAAGCAAGCACGGCATCAGCCGCGTCGTACTGAGGAAAAAATTGACGCACATCGTCAAAGAGCATCTGATCAACCTTGACGGTGCGCGTAGCGCGCCCAAAAAGCGGGCTTTTTTCGGAAAGCACTTCTTTTTCCATGAAAGAGAGCGCACTGCCACACAGAACGATCATCACATTTGCCGACTGCAGCTCGTGATCCCACAGATGCTGCAAAAGCGATGGCAACGTCGGATTACCTTCAGCCATATACGGAAACTCATCGAGCACCATCACCTTCTTGCCGCTTCCTGGTAACGCCGCCAACTGACGGAAACCGGCCTCCCAATTGGGCAACGTCTCGAGCATTCTGGAAACCGGCGCACCGGCCCGTTTCATCGTTTCGTTGAAATCCTGCCGTTGCCCCGCATCGTCCTGTCGTTTGGCGGCAAAGTAGACGCCAGCTTTGTCCTTGCAAAATTGCGTCAGCAACGCGGTCTTTCCGATGCGGCGGCGTCCGTAGACTACGACCAGCTCGGAGCGATCCGATTCGTAGGCCGTCTGCAGCGTGCAAAGTTCTTTGTCTCGACCAATGAATGTATACATACTTGGATTCCGAAAAATTTACTATTACAGAAACTACTATTTTTAAGAAAAGTAATTCTTTTGATAGCATTTTAGTCCGCGCGGCACCCCTTCGTTTTTTCTTCGCATAAATCCGCGTTTTCTAAGCAATTCTGCGTAGAATCCTCTGCACAGCAATCCGAACGTCGATTCAACCTGTGGGATATCGACGCCGAAGGTTTGAGTTGTCTCCCGAAGGCGCCTCCTTTCGCCCGGATTGCCATTCCTCGAGTCTTTTTTCGTATGAGCGAAGCCGTCAAAACCAACGACAAAACCCCTGAAATCGTTCCGCACCACGCCGCCGAGCCCGATGTCGGCCTCGGGGCGCTTGCCAAACTCTCCGCCCCGATCTTCATCGCCAATCTGGCGTTGATGGGCGCAGCCACAATCGACACCTTGATGACCGGCAACCTCGGCAAAGAGCACCTTGCCGTCGTCGCTTTGGGCGGTGCGACGTCCGTCATGGTTCTTTTCGGACTGGTGGGCATTTTGCAGGGGCTCTCCCCCATCGTCGGTCACCACTACGGCGCACGCAATTACAAAGCAATCGGCTTTGAACTTTCTCAAAACCTGTGGCTGGCAATTCTGCTGGGCATCATCGGCTGTATATTGTTGCTGCAAACGGATTTTTGGACGAAATTCGGCGGGGTCTCAGGCGAAGTCGCTCGCATGACCTCGCTCTTTCTCGTCTTTTCCGCGCCGGGTATTTTCGCGTCCATCGTCTCCCGAAGCTTTATTGCTCTGAATGCGGCGGTGAGCCGCCCTCGCGTGACGATGTACGTGAGCCTTTTGATGCTCGCCTGCAAGATTCCGCTCAACTGCATCTTCATGTACGGATGGCTCGGTTTTCCCGCTCTGGGCGGAGCGGGTGCCGGGTTGTCGCTTGCTGTCGACGCATGGCTGGCGCTCATCTGCTACATCGTCATCTACAAAAAGGACGCCTTCTACGACAAGATGCGCGCCGAACGCTTTTTCTGGCCGCAGATCAAAGCCGTACTCACGCAGCTCAAGTTAGGCATTCCCATCGGCCTATCGATCTTTTTTGAAGTGAGCTCCTTTACGCTCATGGCGATCTTCATCTCACGCCTGGGCACGACAGATGTCTCGGCCCATCAGATCGTCGGCAACATTACGGCAACGCTTTACCAAATCCCGCTTTCAATCGCGATTGCCGTGTGCGTGATGGTGAGTCAGTCACTTGGAGCCGGCAGTCCGAAAGCCGCTCGTGAAATCACCGTTCGCGGCCTTAAGGTTGCTTTGGGCATTGCCGCCTGTTCGGTCGCCTTTATGTATTTCGGTCAAAACTTCCTGCTGGGGCTCTATTCCAAAGAAACGGCTGTGACATCGCTTGCCGCTTCTCTGCTTGTTTTCGGCATGATTTACCACATCACCGATGCCGCACAGACAGTTTCCAATTTTGCGCTGCGAGGCTATCGTGTCACGATGTTGCCGATGATCATCTACGGTGTGATGCTCTGGGGCGTGGGCTTAGGAGGCGGATACTATTTTGCCTTTGACGGCACGCTCATCTTCGGTCAACCGTTACGTGCCGAAGGCTTCTGGATGTGTACGGCCGTGGGTCTGTGCTTGGCCGGCGTCACGCTTTCGATCATTGCACTTTGGGTCTCCAAAGTTCGTGTTGCCGATTCGCTTGCCCATGGACACGCCGCGCACGCACGAAAAGTTTGACGGAAAAACCAGAAAGCATTTGAGCAGTCGGCTCGTGACGGATTGCAAATTTTCCGTAAGTTCGAAATCCTCTCTTGCTAGAATGCTTCCCAAACTCCATGGAGCGTTTATTAGGAAACGCTTGTTTTGCGATGCCCTTTCCTTTTAAGGGCACGCCACAATTTAGGACAAATACGACATGGCATTAGTGAGCATGCGCCAGCTGCTTGATCATGCAGCGGAAAACGGTTACGGCGTTCCCGCCTTCAACGTCAACAACATTGAACAAGTTCAGGCCATCATGACAGCTGCCGCCGAAGTCGGCGCTCCGGTCATCATGCAGGCTAGCGCCGGCGCCCGCAAGTATGCCGGTGAGGCTTTCCTTCGCCACATCATTGAAGCCGCTGTGGAAAGCTGGCCCGATGTGCCGGTGTGCATGCACCAGGACCATGGTCAGAGCCCGGCTGTCTGCCAGATCGCCATGCGCATGGGCTTTACGTCCGTGATGATGGACGGCTCGCTCATGAGCGACGGCAAGACGATTTCTTCCTACGAATACAATGTTGACGTCACCCGCCGAGTGGTTGAAAACGCCCACTGCATCGGCGTGTCCGTTGAAGGAGAATTGGGCTGCCTGGGTTCTTTGGAAACCATGAAGGGCGACAAGGAAGACGGTCACGGCACGGACGCTACCATGTCGCGCGAACAGCTTCTCACCGACCCCGATCAGGCCGCGGAGTTCGTGCGCGAAACGCAGCTTGACGCTCTGGCAATTGCCATCGGCACGAGCCACGGCGCCTATAAGTTCACGCGTAAGCCCACCGGTGAAATTCTCTCGATTCAGCGCGTCAAAGAAATTCACGAACGTCTTCCGAACACGCACCTTGTGATGCACGGCTCAAGCTCGGTGCCGCAGGAATACCTCGCAGAAATCCGCGAATTCGGCGGCAATATGCGTGAAACCTACGGCGTGCCCGTTTCCGAAATTCAGGAAGCCATCAAGCACGGCGTGCGCAAGGTCAACATCGACACCGACATTCGTCTGGCAATGACGGCTGCGATTCGCCGCTTCCTCGTCGAACACCCTGAAAAGTTTGATCCGCGCGAATACCTCAAGAAGGCCCGTCAGGCCGCTTACGAGCTGTGCAAGACCCGCTATCTTGAATTCGGCTGCGAAGGTCAGGGCGCTCGCATCAAGCCTCTTTCGCTCTCTGTGATGGCCGCCAAGTACGATGCCGGCGAACTGGCTCAGAAGGTTCAGTAATTCGGTTTTTACGCCACAGTTTTGCGGCCGTGGAATTGAGTTCCCCGGCCGCAATTTTTTGACGCTCTTTTGACGCAGGAAATTTTGCTATGCCTCAGGATGCACGCGACTTAAAAGGCAAAACCGGCATTAGGCGCCTCATCAATGCCACACGTTACTCGCGCGACGGCTTTGCCAAAGCCTTCCGAACCGAAGAAGCTTTCCGGCAGGAATCCATTCTGTCCGTTGTCGGACTCGTCGCCCTCTTTTTCATCCCGGCAGCCTTCACGCTCAAGCTCTTTGCCGTCTTCGCGCTCGTGTTTCTGCTCGTGACAGAACTTCTGAATTCCGCCGTGGAAGCCGCCATCGACCGCATCGGGCCGGAAATTCATCCGATGAGCAAGTACGCCAAGGATGCCGGCAGCTGTGCCGTGCTCTTTGCACTCACGTTCTGCATCTTCGTGTGGTGCGTACTGCTGTGGGACGCTTTCGTCTCGCCGCTGATGGCGCACTAAGAAAAGTGTGGAGAAACTGCCGAGTTTTGTCCATCTCGGCAGTCTCCGACTCCTACGCGCGAAAAGCTGGCATTTCAGTGGATCCCATTAGATAGAGATCCACGGCACGTGCACAGCGTCTCCCCTCGCTCATTGCCCGCACCACAAGCGACTGTCCGCTTCTGACATCCCCGCAGGCAAACACGCCGGACACTGAAGTCGCAAAAGGATAAGCAGCTGACTCAATACCGGCCAGTGCGTTTCCTCGGGCATCGCGTTCGATCCCTAAGGCCTCAAGAAGTTCCTGAGCCGGTTGCACAAAACCCATCGCCAAAAACACGCGATCGGCCGCGATCTCAAAGTCCGAGCCGACGGTTTCCGTGAATTTTTTTGTGACCGGATCCCTCGTCACTTTCACGCAGTGCAGTCCTCGCACTTCTCCGGCATCGTTCACCAAAATCGCCTTGGTGGAAATTCCCCACAATCGTTCACAACCTTCTTCGTGAGACGATGAGGTGCGAAGCTTCACGGGCCAATCCGGCCAGGTGGCAACCTTATCCTCCTGCTGCGGCGGACACGGTCCGATATCGATTTGAACGATGCTCGCCGCTCCTTGGCGTCGCGCAATGCCCACGCAGTCGCTGCCGGTATCGCCGCCTCCGATGATGACAACCTTACGGTCTTTGCATGAAATCGGCGCTTCATCAAGTTCGCCCGAGACGACACGGTTTTGTCCGATCAAAAGTTCCAGCGCGAAATGCACCCCCTTGGCTTCTCTTCCCGGCACCTTGAGATCTCGCGGAATCTCGGAGCCGCACGCCAGAACAACAGCGTCGCAATCGCGCTTGAGTTTGTCTGCCGATACTGTCTTTTGCGCTTGGGAAAACACTCCTTGCGCAAACTCTCTGGCACCAATTGCGGTACTAAGTTTGAAGGTGACGCCTTCGGCCTGCATCTGCTCGATGCGCCGATCGATAAGATCCTTCGGCAGTTTGAAGTCCGGAATACCATAGCGCAACAGGCCGCCCGCCTTATCATTTTTCTCGTACACCGTCACTTTGTGTCCGGCACGTGCCAATTGCTGAGCGCAAGCCAATCCCGCAGGCCCCGAACCTACCACCGCCACGCGCTTTCCCGTTTTAAGCAAGGGTTTGAGAGGTTTGACCCAGCCCGAGAGCCACGCGCGGTCAATGATGGCCCGTTCGATGGTTTTGATTCCGACGGCGGCATCTTCGAGGTAATACTGCGTGCAGCCCGCTTCGCAGATTGCCGGACAAACGCGACTCGTGAATTCCGGGAAACTGCTCGTCGAATTCAGACACTCCCAGGCCGCGCGCCACTTGCCGTCACGAACCAGTCGATTGAAGTCCACAGGACGGTTGTGCAACGGGCAACTTGCCGAGCAAAACGGCGTGCCGCAATGCAAACAGCGCAGAGACTGCCGATGGATTTCGTCATCCGTGAGTGCGATCGTGAAGTCGCCGAAGTGCTTGATGCGCTCTTGAACGCTTTGGTGTCCGAGTTCAATGCGTTGCAGGCTTTCGGTCGAGGTGTTCTTTTGTTCGGTCATTTTTCTCTCCCACGGTTATCGACCGGCACCGGCCAAAAGCGCTTCTTTGTACTGAAGCGGCATCACTTTCACAAACCGCGCCCGGGCGTTGCTCCAATGTGCGAGCAGTTCAGCCGCTAGCTTGGAACCCGTAAACCTCGCATGGCGCTCAATGAGATCCTTTAATAGCTCTTCATCCGTCACACCGAGATGCCAGGTACGGGAGTCGCTCGAGCGACGCTGCTCGAATTTTGCGACGACTCGTTCAAGTGAGACCATGGACGTGTTGCAGTGCGACTCAAAGTCGCCGTCGGCATCAAACACATAAGCGACGCCGCCCGACATACCGGAGGCAAAATTTCGCCCTGTTTTGCCAAGCACCACCACGGTGCCGCCCGTCATGTATTCACAGCCGTGATCACCCGTACCTTCCACAACGGCACTCGCTCCCGACAAACGCACCGCAAAGCGCTCGCCCGCAACACCGTTGAAATAGGCTTCGCCCGAAGTCGCACCATAAAGCGTCGTGTTGCCGGCGATGATGTTTTCCTGACTCTTGCCGTGAAAATCAACGCCGGACCTCACGATGATGCGGCCGCCCGAAAGTCCCTTGCCGACATAGTCATTGGCGTCGCCCTCGAGTACCATCGTCATGCCGGGCACCGCAAACGCTCCGAAGGATTGACCGGCCGTTCCTTTGAACGTCAGGTGCACCGTATCGTCGGCTAGCCCCCGTGCGCCATACTGCTCGACGATCGCGTGCGCAATCTGCGTACCCACCGTACGGTTGATGTTGCCGATGGCATAGGTCTTCCGAACCGCCTTCCCTGCCTTGATATGCGGTCCGATGTCAGCAAGAATCCGTGCGTCGAGGCTTTTTTCGAGATCGTGCCTTTGAGACAAACGATGGCGCCATTCCTCGGGCTGGCTTTGCGGCCGATATAGCACGCGGGCAAGATCGACGCCTTCGGCCTTCCAGTTGTCAATGTCATCTCGCTGTACCAAAAGGTCGCTGCGTCCAATCAGCTCTTCAAACCGTCGAACACCTAGCTGCGCCATGATTTCGCGCACCTCTTCGGCCACGAAGAAGAAATAGTTGACAACATGAGAAGGCTGTCCTTTAAAGCGCTTTCTCAGTTGAGGATCCTGCGTCGCGATTCCCACCGGGCATGTGTTGAGATGGCACTGGCGCATCATCAGGCAGCCTTCGACCACCAAAGGCGCCGTGGCAAACCCGAATTCATCCGCACCGAGCATGGCTCCGATCACCACATCGCGCCCGGTCTTGATCTGACCGTCAACCTGCAGCACCACTCGCTCGCGCAGCTTGTTGACGACAAGCGTCTGCTGCGTTTCCGCCAACCCAACTTCCCAGCAACTGCCTGCGTGCTTGACGGAGGAAGCGGGGCTGGCTCCCGTACCGCCGTCGTGTCCGGCAATGACAATATGGTCAGCCTTGGCTTTGGCCACACCCGCGGCGACCGTGCCCACGCCCGTTTCGCTGACGAGTTTCACCGAAATATCCGCTTTCCCGTTGGCACACTTGAGGTCATAGATAAGCTGAGCCAAATCCTCAATCGAATAGATGTCGTGATGAGGCGGCGGAGAAATCAACCCCACGCCGGGCACCGAATAGCGCAGTTCAGCGATGTACTCGGTCACTTTGTGCCCCGGTAGCTGTCCGCCTTCTCCGGGTTTGGCGCCTTGCGCCATCTTGATTTGAATCTGATCGGCACTAGCCAGATATTGCTCAGTCACACCGAAGCGACCGCTTGCCACTTGCTTGATGCGTGAGCGCAAACTGTCGCCGTCTTCGAGCTTGATGTCGGCCACAATGCGGTCGTGTCCGAGAACATCGGCAACCGTCATGCCTTTTTTAACCACGGAGTGACCTGCCTTGAGTTCGGCCTCATAGCGTTTCGGGTCTTCACCTCCTTCGCCTGTGTTGCTCTTGCCGCCGATGCGGTTCATGGCAACGGCAAGCGTTGCATGAGCCTCCGCAGAAATGGAGCCCATGCTCATCGCGCCCGTTGCAAAGCGCCTGACAATGTCCTTGGCCGGTTCCACCTCGTCAATCGGAATCGCCGTGCAGGCTTCCGTCTTAAACCGCAGCAGGCCGCGCAGCGTCATCTGTCGTTTGCTCTGGTCGTTGATGATCGCCGCATACTCTTTGTAAGTCTGATAGTTCTTCTGACGAGCCGCTCTCTGCAGTTTGACGATCGCCTCGGGCGTCCACATATGCTCTTCGCCGTCGGCACGCCAAGCGTATTGGCCGCCTGAATCCAATTGCGCCTTGATCGGCATGCGTTTGGCGTAGGCTGCGTCGTGCCGCTTAACCGCCTCCCGCATGACGTCAAACAGCCCCAAACCTTCGATTTTGGACGGCGTACCGTGAAAATAACGATCCACAAACTCGCTGTTAAGGCCGACGGCTTCAAAGATGCGGGCTCCGCGGTAGCTCATGACCGTGCAGATGCCCATCTTGGCCATTACTTTGGTTAGTCCCTTGCCGACGGCCTTGACGTAATGCGACACCGCATCTTCAGGCGAAAGCCCTGCCAAGGGAGCCGCCTTGCGGATCAGTGCCAAACTCAGGTACGGATGCACAGCTTCGGCGCCGTATCCCAAAAGCAGCGCAAGGTCATGCGTCTCGAAAACCGCCCCCGAGTGCACAATCAGACCTGTATTGGTGCGTAATCCTTCCCGGATGAGATGCTGATGCAGCGCGCTTAAAGCCAAAAGAACCGGAACGGCCACGCGCTCGCGGCTCACGTTTTCGTCGCTCAGAATAAGGATGTTGTAGCCCTCTCCGATCGCGTCGACAGCCTGCGCGCAAAGACTTGCCAGATGCGCTTCCACGCCGCTGTCGCCCCAGGCGGCCGGGTAAGTGATGTCAATCTCGAAACTGCGGAATTTTCCTGCCGTGTGCTCGTCAATCGTGCGCAGTTTGGCCATATCGTTTTCAACAAGCACTGGCTGAAAAATTTCAATTCGCCGCGGCGGGTTGACGTTGTTGACATCCAGGAGATTGGGCTTGGGGCCGATGAAACTCAAGAGGCTTGTCACCAACTCTTCGCGGATCGGGTCGATCGGCGGATTAGTGACCTGCGCAAAGAGCTGTTTGAAGTAGGCAAAAAACGACTGCGTTTTTTGAGAAAGAACCGGAAGAGCCGCGTCGTTTCCCATAGACCCGGTGGGCTCCATTCCCTTGGTTGCCATCGGCATCAGAACGACGTCTACGTCTTCCTGCGTCATCCCGAATACGCGCTGCAGCTCTGCCAATCGGTCGTCGGCCATCGGCGCTTGAGCGGTTGACTCTTCATCGGCGCTGAGATCAGCCAAACGCAGATTGAGTCGCTCCACCCACTCTCGATAAGGCTTGTCGAGCGCCACCTGATTCTTGATTTCTTCGTCGGAAATGATGCGGCCCTGCACCGTATCGATAAAGAGCATTTTGCCCGGCTCAATGCGCCATTTGCGGCGGACGCGACCTTCCGGAATAGGCAATACGCCCACTTCAGAGGCCAACACCACCGTGTCGTCTTCCGTTTCGATGTAGCGCGCCGGCCGCAGACCGTTGCGATCGAGCATGGCACCGATCTGTACGCCGTTCGTAAAGACCAACGCCGCCGGCCCGTCCCAGGCTTCCATCATCGGAGCATGGTAGGCGTAGAACGCCTGCCGATCAGCGTCCATCGTCTCAGACCGTTCCCACGCCTCCGGCACCAGCATCATCATGGCCTGCGGCAGCGAATAGCCCGCCATCACGAGCAGCTCAACGGCGTTGTCCAAGCTGGCCGTATCGGATTGCCCTTCATAGATGAGCGGCACGAGCTTTTTGACGTCGTCTCCCAAAACGGCCGACTTCCAGACGTTTTCCCGAGCGCGAATCCAGTTGTAATTTCCCTTGACGGTATTGATTTCGCCGTTGTGTGCGATATAGCGATACGGATGAGCCAAGGCCCAGGCCGGAAACGTATTGGTGGAAAAGCGCTGATGCACGACGGCAACGGCGCTCTTGCAAGCAGGGTTTTGCAAATCCCTGTAGTAGCGTCCGACCTGATCGGCCAAAAGCAAACCTTTGTAGACCACGGTGCGCGTACTCATCGAGGGTACGAAATACTCGCCGCCGTGTTTGAGTTTCAGTGACTGGATTCGATGCGAAGCACTCTTGCGAATCACATAAAGCTTGCGCTCGAGGGCATCCTGAACCATCACGTCGGGACCGCGACCGATAAAGATCTGACGAATGACGGGTTCGGAGGCCCGCACCGTCGGGCTCATTTCCATCGTTTGATCCACGGGCACGTCGCGCCAGCCGAGCACCACCTGGCCTTCCTTTTTGACCATGCGTTCGAGCTCCTGCTCGCAGGCTTGGCGGGAGGCGGGTTCCCTCGGCAGAAAGATCATGCCGACGCCATAGTCGCCGGGCGCCGGAAGTTTGACTCCGAGCGCTGCCATTTCTTCACGATAAAACGCATCCGGAATCTGAATCAGAATGCCCGCACCGTCACCGCACAGGGGATCAGCACCGACGGCGCCGCGATGATCAAGATTGTGAAGGATGAGCAAAGCATCTTCAATGATCTTGTGCGATACATGTCCCTTGATATTGGCCACAAAGCCGACACCGCAGGCGTCGTGCTCGGCATCCGGACGATACAGGCCTTTTGCGGCAGCCTCCTGCCGCACGGCTTGCGAACTAGCCATGAAGTTCTCCCTTTTGTTCGAGTTTTTTTGTTCCGGCACTGGAAAGCTTTTTTCGGCCCCGAGGAGGGCTCCGAATCGTTGTTTTATCTGGCTTTCCGAGCCAAGTTTTCTTACTGTATCGGAGATAAAGAATGCCGCAATAAAGGAATTGGTCGCTTGACAAGTTAATTGCCAAAGGCCTGATTTAGCCCAAATTTATTATTGAATTCCTCCTACAAGGTTTTATGCAGTTGGTTTCATACGCACGTATCCGCACGATTAACGAAACATCCGATCACAACACAATCGCAATGTCACAAGATCTCGCATGTGACTTCTCCCCTCATTGAAATGAGGGGCTTCCTGCTTCATAGCGGGTTTGGCATCCGAGTTTCCCCAGACACCTCTCCGGCTCCACAGGCATAACATCGGCCCAGCCCAGACCTAGCTTTACATTTGTTGCCTTCGCTGGTTTCCCGCGCAGCGTGGCTTTCACCTTTTTCGGTTCGAGTCTGCCTTCGCGGATCAGTTTCACTCCTGCCATCAGGATATTTCCTGCTGCCACATAATCCGCGTTCGCCGACTCAAATCCGCAGCTCACACAACGGAACTCCGACTGCGACGGCCGGTTCTTCCGCTCCACCCGACCGCACTTCGGGCATCGCTGGGAGGTGTAGGCCGGCTCAACCTTTATGACAAGTTTGCCAGCCTTTTTTGCTTTGTACTTCAAATATTCTTCCGTCTTCCCCCAACCGCTTGAGAGGATGGCTCGATTCAGCCCTGCTTTGGCTCGTGCTCCGTTGGGCAATGCTTTTGCATTGTCATCGTATTTCGGCTCAGGCTTTTTGGTCATGTTTTTGACTCTCAAGTCCTCAAGCACGAAAAACTGTACTTTGTCGTCACTAACCAAAGCATGCGAGGTCTGATGCGCAAAGTCGTTGATGACATTCTTGCGATAGTCAAACGTCCGTGCCACTTTCCGACGCATTTTTGCCCTGTTACGGCTGCCTTTTTCGCAACGAGCCATGCGCTTCTGATAATGCTTGCGCTGACGTTCTTTGCGACGGATTCTTTCCAGCTGATCCTTTGTTAGCGCATAAGGCTCGGGATTGTGACTTGTCTGGACCGGGCGTACGACACCTCGGTCAATCCCGTTTCCGCAGGCGATGAGTTCCTCTTCAGAGTATTGCCGCAGACGCTCAAGCATTTCCTTTTCTGTTTCGGGGAACCGCTCTTGTTCTGTCTCCTCGTAGCTCATGGAAACAAAGAGAGCTTTGCTTGTCAGCGTCACGCTGACCATTGCCGGCACGACAAACTCACGGTGTGCCCGAAACAGAATCGTTCCGCCCGGAATGCGTGCGGATCCGAATCGCAGTTCATACCAACCTGCACGACTTGTAGGTTTAATCGTAAAGTAGGCTCGCGTCAGCAGCAGATGACGATCGGCGTCTTTGATGGCGCGCAACTTGGGACGAGCAGCCAGTCCGGTTGCCGCTCTTTTTGAGGCCTGACAAAAACGAAAAGCACCGATGCCCAGAATTGCCGAGGGAACCTGAGACAACCACGGTCTTTGTGCCTTATCAACGAAATGCGCGTATTTCTGATCGGGTTTGGGACGCGCTACGCGGCACTCATTCCGAATCGGCTGCTTATGCCGTTCAGTTTCCGCTATCAGTCGGCTGAGGCTGTCAAAGAACCTCTGTTCCAGAACGCATTCGTTGTAGATAAACATCTGCCCGGCCGACCAGGTGAGGTAGGCCTCGCGTGCAGATGAATTCTTAAACCTGGCGGCAAATTTGCGTCCGGTGAGCATAGGGGTCCTTTCACGAGGAACTCAGTGTACAGACAACATTCATCTATTTGTTGCCTGCCTCTCAAAAAAATAGCGTCGGGGTTTTAGAGCCGCATTCCTCCCCTGTATGAATACAGGGGAGGAATGCGGGATTTCTTTGAATGAGTGCTTAACTTAGTCGGAACAAACCGAGTCGGATTGATCCGACTAAATGTGTCAACAGAACAGAGTGAGCCTCGCCGTACAATGCGGCGCAAACGGAGCAACTAACTTTGACCATCAACAACCAGAATTCAACCGACACAAACGCCACCTCACAGTCCAATCGAAAGCATCTGCCGTTTCGCATTTTTATGTTGCTGTTCGGCACGGCTTGTGCCTCTTTCGGTATCGCGCTGACGACGACGTCGGGTTTGGGCACCACACCGATCAGTTCGGTTCCGTGGACGCTGACCGCCATTACCGGTCTTTCCTTCGGCACCACCACGTTTCTCATCAATCTTCTGTTCTATTTGATTGAAGCGGTGCTGCTTGGAAAAGCCATGCCCAAGTGGAACATCCTGCAAATTCCGGCTGTACTTGTTTTCGGCATCTTCATTGACCTCGGCATGGCTGTTGCCAAACTGATCGAACCAACATCGTGGCCAGCAGGTCTGGTCATGAGCCTGGCCGGCAACCTGTGGCTGGCCGTCGGCATCGTGCTGCAAGTCCGATCCAAAACTTTGGTTCAGCCAGGCGAAGGCGCAGTGCTCGCTATTTCTGTGGTAACTCGGAAAGCCTTCGGAACCATCAAGGTGTTTTTCGACTGCTTTCTCGTTTTGTCGGCCGCCGTTTTGGGCTTTCTCATATTGAACGAAATCGTCGGCATCCGCGAAGGCACACTGATTTCGGCCGTTCTGGTCGGCAGTCTTGTCAAAGGAATTTCGAAGCTTTTTCCTGAAAAAAAGAAAAACTGAGCGAATGCGCACTTTTGTGTAAGCGAGAAGAGCGCTTTGCGCTTAAAATTAAGCGGCTACAGTGCGGTTCATTCCACGGGCTTGGATGCGACTTCAAGCTCGCGATCACCGTGCGTCGATTTTCATTTTCCTTGACGGAGACAATCGGACATGCCCGATATCATGCAGACCTCCATCAAGAGCCTTCCTCTGGTCTACCGCGGCAAAGTACGTGAGTGCTATGCCGTCGGCGAAGACAAGCTCTTGATGATCGCCACCGACCGCATCAGCGCCTTTGACGTCATCCTTTCCGTACCGATTCCCAAGAAGGGCAAGGTGCTCACGGCTTTGACCAACTTCTGGTTTGAAAAACTTGCCGAAGACATGCCCACGCAGCTCACCGGCATCGATCCCGAAACGGTCGTCGCCGAAGATGAGCGCGAACAGGTCCGCGGCCGTGCCATGGTCGTCAAGCGCTTAAAGCCCATCCTCATCGAATGCGTTGCCCGCGGTTACATCATCGGCGGCGGCTGGAAGGATTACCAGGCCACCGGCTGCGTGTGCGGCATCAAACTGCCCGAAGGTCTCAAGCAGGCCGAAAAGCTGCCCGAACCGATCTTCACGCCGGCAGCCAAAGCCGAAGTGGGCACTCACGACGAAAACATCAGCTTTGAAAAGGTCGTCGAGCTCTACGGCGAATCGATTGCCACGCAGTTGCGCGACCTCACGATCTCGCTCTACAAGAAGGCCGCCGACTTCGCCGCCACGAAGGGCATCATCATTGCCGACACGAAGTTTGAATTCGGTCTGGACGAAAACGGTCAGGTGTGCCTCATGGACGAAGTCCTCACGCCCGACAGCTCGCGCTTCTGGCCGGCCGAAAGTTACGAAGTCGGCATGTCGCCCCCCTCTTACGACAAGCAGTTCATCCGCGACTGGCTTGAAACTCAGACGTGGGACAAGACGCCGCCTGCTCCGGTGCCGCCCGCTGAAATCATCGAAAAGACGGCTGCCAAGTACCGCGAAGCGCTGGTGAAGCTCTCCGGTAAAGATGTTGAATAATTTCGATATCCGGATTTTTTAACCGTCTTTGATCGTGCGCCCGGGCTTGCCAAAGCCTGAGCGCACCTTTGCTTTCTTGATCTCGAAAGAATTTTTGTCATGACTGAAAACACTGCGCAAAAGCCCGTTGTGGGCATCGTGATGGGCTCGGACTCCGACTGGGCCGTGATGCAGAATGCTGCTCTCGTTCTCAAGGACATGGGCGTTGCCTATGAAGCCCGCGTCGTGAGCGCCCACCGCATGCCCGACGAGATGTTCGAATACGCTGAAACCGCCAAGGAACGCGGCATCAAGTGCATCATCGCCGGTGCGGGCGGAGCTGCTCACCTTCCGGGCATGATTGCCGCCAAGTGCGTCGTTCCTGTTCTGGGCGTTCCCGTTCCTTCCAAGTACCTGCGCGGCGAAGACAGCCTTCTTTCGATCGTTCAGATGCCCAAGGGCGTTCCCGTGGCAACATTTGCAATCGGTGAAGCCGGCGCCGCCAATGCCGCACTCTACGCCGTGAGCATCCTTGCGGTCACCGATGAGGCGCTTTACGCCAAGCTGCAGGCCTTCCGTAAGGCACAGAACGAAAAAGCCCGCAACATGACTTTGCCCGCTCTCTAATCAAACACTTTCCACTGCCATCGTTTGTATGCAAGCCAATTTCCCTCTTCCCCCCGGCTCCGTTCTCGGTCTTCTCGGCGGCGGCCAGCTCGGCCGCATGTTTGCGCAAGCCGCCGCAAGCATGGGCTACAAAGTCAAAGTGCTCGAAAAGGGCGAATGCCCCGCTTCGGAGGTGAGTGCCTATCACATTGACGCCGCCTACACCGACAAGAAGGCCATCGAAGAGCTGCGTCAAACGACGGCGGCCGTCACCACCGAGTTTGAAAACGTGCCCGCCGAAGTGCTGAGCGCCTTGGCTGCCGACGGCGCCTGCGTCACGGCTCCGGCCTCCCACGCCGTGGCAATCGCCCAGGATCGCATCGATGAAAAGACCTTCTTGCAAAGCGTTGCGGGCGTCCCCGTGGCACCCCACGCCGCACTGTTGTCGGCCGACGATGCGGACTCCCTGGACGCATCGCTTTTCCCGGCAATTCTGAAGACCGCCCGCATGGGCTACGACGGCAAAGGCCAGAGAAGCGTCAACAACATCGCCGAAACCAAGGCCGCCTTTGCCGAACTCGGCAACCGCGTGTGCATCCTCGAAAAGAAGCTTTCGCTTGCAAAAGAAGTCTCGGTGATCGTCGTGCGTTCGCTCACCGGTGAGACCGTCACATTCCCCTTGTTTGAAAACGTGCACCGCAACGGCATTCTCGCCACAACCGTTTTCCCGGCCCGAGTAACCGACGAGGTGAGCCAAAAGGTGCGCGACTACGCCGCCCGTATTGCCGAAACGCTTCAGTACAAGGGCGTTTTGTGCATTGAATTCTTCGTCCTCACCGACGGTTCGGTTTCGGCAAACGAAATGGCTCCGCGTCCGCACAATTCCGGTCACGTCACGATCGAAGCGGCCGTCACCAGCCAGTTCGAGCAGCAGGTGCGCGCCATGGCCGGTCTGCCCTTGGGTGACACGTCGGCGCTGTGCCACGGTGTGATGCTCAACCTGCTGGGCGACCTGTGGTTTGACGAAAACGACAATCGCCGCGAACCCAACTGGGCAGAACTTCTCAAAATCGAAGGCGTCAAGCTGCATCTCTACGGCAAGGCCGAAGCTCGCCGCGCCCGCAAGATGGGCCACGTCACGGTGCTCGGTGCCACACAGGATGAAGCACTTTCGCGCGCCAAGCGTGCCGCTTCGGTTCTGGGTCTTCCCGAACCTCTGTAACGGAGAAGACGCGAAATGGCCACGGAAACAACGCTTTCGGACAAAACGCTGCAAGACATCGAAAAAGCGGCGCAGGTGCTTGCTGCGGGAGGTCTCGTTGCCGTCCCGACAGAAACCGTCTACGGACTGGCGGCAGACGCCGACAACCCGACGGCCGTGCGCAGCACCTTTACGGCCAAAGGCCGCCCTGCCGATCATCCTTTGATTGTGCACGTGACGGGCTTTGAAGCACTGTCGGCCTGGGTCTCAGAAATTCCCGAGTGCACCAAGACGCTCACAGATGCATTCTGGCCGGGACCTCTTACGCTGGTCTTCAAAAAGAGCGATCGTGTCAACGACGCCGTCACCGGCGGTCAGGACACCGTGGCCATCCGCTGCCCTTCTCACCCGGTGATGCGTGCGCTTTTGAAGCGCTTTGCCGGCACCACACACAAGGCCGTGACGGCGCCTTCGGCCAACACGTTCGGCCGCATTTCTCCGACCAACGCCAAGCACGTGGCCGATGATCTGGGCGTTAAGCCCGCAGGCAAGCTCGACATGATCCTCGATGGCGGCGAATGCGAAGTCGGCGTGGAGTCGACCATTGTGAACCTCACCTCGGAAAGGCCCACCATTTTGCGTCACGGCGCCGTGACCGCCGCCATGCTCTCCGAAAAGCTCGGTTTTGAGGTACTCGATGCCGGAGAAAACGCGCCGCGCGTCTCCGGGCGACTCAAGAGCCACTATGCACCGCAAACGAAACTTCAGATTGTGCCCACGCACGAGCTGGAAGCGAATCTCGCAGAGATTGCTCTCGAAGAGACCGCCTTTTTGATGTGCGGCCAAAGCGAGTTGGCGCAAAAAGTGCAAGCCAAAGCTCGCCGTTGCATCGTAGCTCCTGCTGACGTCGCAGGTTACGCTCACATCCTTTACGCAGCCATGCACGATCTAGACGCCTGTGGCGCCAAGAGAATCCTGGTGCAGGCGCCGCCCTCAGCCCCCGCCTGGGCAGCCGTCAACGACCGCCTCGGCCGCGCCGCTGCCGACAAGACCAAACCGTAACCCGTCATGCCTGCGGCACGCGATCCGATCGGCGTTCTCGACTCCGGCTTGGGCGGGCTTTCCGTTCTGAAAGCGCTTCGCGAGGAACTGCCCAACGAGCAGTTTCTCTACTGCGCCGATTGCGCTCACACGCCCTGGGGTGACAAGCCTGAAAGTTTCATCGTGGAGCGAACGCGTGCCATCGTGCATTTTCTTTTACGAAAGCAGGCCAAGGCAGTGGTGCTGGCGTGCAACACGGCAACGGCCGCAGCCGCCGACATTTTGCGCGAGGAGTTATCGATTCCGATCATCGGAATCGAACCGGCGGTCAAGCCTGCCGCCGCTCAAACCCGAAGCGGCGTCATAGGCGTCATCGCCACCCGCAGAACCACGGAAAGCGCGCGCTATCTGTCACTCTTAAGGCGCTTTGCGGGCAACGTCAAAGTGGTGACCGTGGCCGCTCCCGGATTGATGGAGTGCGTGGAGCGCGGAGACTTCAACAGCGAAACCACGCGAAAACTTCTTCTCAACTATCTGACCCCCATCAAAGATGCAGGTGCGGACAAACTCGTGCTTGGCTGTACGCACTACCCGTTTCTTTCCGAAGCAATCTCGGAAATCATGGGGCCCGAAGTGGAACTGTTGGAACCGGGCAAACCCGTTGCACGTGTCGTACGCATGCGACTTCAAAAAGCCGGTCTGTTAAACCCGTCTTCCAGCGACATTTTCCGTTGCACCTACTTTGTTGCCGGTGCCGAAAAACACCTTCCAACACTTAAGCTTTTGGTTCCCAACCAAAAACGGGATGCGGCTTATCGTCCAAACATCTTCGAACTTCCTGCCTGATCTCACTTCACCGCTCTCTCATTTGCCAAAAAGAGCGTAATTTTCCCCATTTCGCTATTACATTAAAAAATAGCGGTCGTCAGAGCCGATCTTTTACGCCTTTTCGATCTTCCTCAGCCATAAAAAAGATCAT